>NZ_JBQTGK010000001.1:921647-1008472 GCF_052400665.1 Marinifilum sp. RC60d5 | reverse complement strand
AGTTATGATCCAAAAGATGAATGGAGTAACTATTCTTTAGAACAAGTACAATTTACCGAATGGTACAAACAATCTAGTGGAAGAGTTGAAATAACAGACAGCCCAATTGATTATATGTTGGGCGCAGGAATTGGAAAAGCTCTTGTAAATGGTGGTAGAAAAATAGTTGGAAAAACTATTACTAAGGGTGGTATGCAAACTTTATCAAAAGCAGAAATGGCTTTGGTTAAAGGTGGTAGTGCTAATTGGGGAGGTAACCTCTGGAAAGTGGGATCTTACAAAAGCTTAAGAGGTTTAGAAGTTGGATTGGATGCTCATCATGTTGGACAAAAAGCATTAATGAAAAGATTTGTTCCAGGCTATAATACTAATACTGCACCATCAATCCTTGTTCCAAAACTTGGACATACTGTAGGAAAGGGGAGTGTAAGTCGCAGTATGTCAGGATTTACTAATGCAAGACAAGTTTTAGCCAGAGATATTTTAGAAATAAGACGAGTATATGGATTACGGGGAATTCCAAACAGCTCATTACAACAACTAATTCAAATGAACAAACAAATGTATTCGGGAGCATTCGTCAAATAATTGTAATAATAATGCAATGAATAAAGAAAAATTAATTGAGAAGAAATTTAATGAGTCAGTTCAAGGAATTGATGAAAAAATTCTTTCAAATCAAGAAGATTGGTATACCTATGTTCACAATCTACCAATACATTTGAGAGTAGTATATACCATTGTCGTTCTCCATCAACAAGTTTTTAATGGAGGTTTTCACCAATATTTTCTAAATGGATATGGTTTATTTGGATATTTAACATTGGACTCTCTAAAAATAATCAATGCAAACTTCACAATGAATTTGTTAAATACAGTTTTAAAAGAAGTGAACATTGAGGGTTTTAATGTTGAAGAATTTAGACATAAAGTATTTAACAAGGAGATTGGTAAGATTGCAAATTTTGATGATAAACTAAGTGATTTTCTTGAGAAATGTGATGATACATATTATGAGGTAGAGGAGGATTTAACCAATTTGTTAGGGCAATATCTTGAAAGTGTAAGTTAGTCGTAATATTTCAAATTGACTGATTTGAATAATATGACAATGTAAGGAATTGCTATTCAGTGTAAAAAACAAATAAAAATGTAGGAAAATAAGCAGTACAAAGTATCGCTTACAAAGAGTTCATTGACAGTTTAGGCATTAACTGGTACGATCACCATGTTTATCTTGTGAAATCAATTTGTTAGAGCTGTAAATATTTCACAGGACACGTTATTACGACCCCGAAGTAGGTCGTTGGTTTGCCATCGATCCTGCTCTGCAGGCAGTTAGTCCTTACATGGCCATGGGGAATAACCCCATGATGATGGTGGATGAGGATGGGGAGTTGGCATTTTTAGCAGTAGTTGGAATTGGTGCAGCAATTAGTGCTCTAACTTATACAGGGAGTGTTGCTTTTAGCGATGGCGGTTTTAGTAATTGGGATTGGGGCCAATTTGCAGGCAATACATTAAAAGGTGCAGCTATGAGTGCCATAACTGCAGGAATTACAACAGGAATTGGTGATGCTTTCTCTGGTGTAAGCAATGGATTTATAAAAACAGCCGGAAGTGCCGCAGCCCATGGTGTTGGACAAGGTGGAATTTCATGTGTACAAGGCGGTAGTTTTGGAACGGGATTTGTTTCTGGTGCAATGGGTTCTTTAGGAGCTTCGGCAGGTAATTTGGGAATCGGACGCTTAGGCTATGAAATTACTGGTGCTGCTGGTGGTTCGTTAGGTGCTTTGGTTTCCGGTGGAGATGTTTTACAAGGTGGTATAACAGGTGGGGTTATTGGATTGTGGAATCATGGGCAGCATGATGATGAACCTGTTGTGAATGTTAATTTGCCAGAAGTTACTGTTACTGGAAGTAGAGCAATTAGTTTAGTTATGGCAGGATTAGGAGGACGATTTGGGGATGATTATCTTGGTTTTACGGGAGCAAGATCTCCAGGAAGAACTAGGGTAGATGGAACTCTAACATGGTATAGAAATACAGCGGTGGGGCCAGAAATTGTTAAAACTTGGACTGCTCGCTCGGGATCTAGATCTTTATTACCTACTCCACATGGGGAGTGGGAGTTATCAAATTGGAGGAAACGAACAAAACAAGGGTTTGTTAAAGATGGTGTTGGATTTAGTGTAGACATAACTCCAGATCCTATGCATAATAGGCAGTATTTAAGAATTCACCCTGATGGAGGACTTCCTGGTACTGCTGGCTGTATTGGATTAACGGGAAATGCTCAAGAATTAAGGCTGTTTTCCAGTATGATTCGTAACCATCTTTCGCAATATGGTCCAATGAGATTAAATGTAGGTTATACTATTCCTTCAGTTCAATTATATCCGTAAATTATGAAAAAAGTATTTTTATTGATTATTATTTTGATGAGTCTTTCGACATTCGGTCAGGAATCGGATAGACATAATTTGTATTATAAAAAAGTGCATGAATTTTATAATAGTTTGCAAAATAAAGAATTATCAATCGATAGCGTTTGTATTCTGTTAGGAATGTCTTCGTTAGAGGAGGAAGAGTATTTTTTCTTTAGAAAATGTGATGAAAATACAACAAAGGATTGTGTGGATATTTTTTATGAAAGAATTAATAATCCTCAAAAGTACTCGTCTGTTTATTTTAATGAAATCGTAAAGTTTAAGAAGTTGTTTTTATTTTCTGGATATGAAAATTCTATTGATTCAATTATTGAAAATTCACTTATTTACGATGAAGGTTTGCAAAGTGATGTTTCAGTTGATTTACTTTTTCCCAATGGGAAAACGATTTATTTTCATATGAATAAGTATAAAGATGAACCTGTCTATATTACAGGAATATACTTTTCTAATGGAGAATCCTATTACAATTATTTGTTCAAAGGAATAGAGGGTGTAACGGAAGATTATTTAAAGCGTTTGGCAATTATTAATGATCCTGATGATTATACAAATGTTCGAAAAGGCAAAGGATATAATTATCCTGTTGTTTACAAAATAGAAACTAATGAAGAATTTTTATTTACTCCAAACAGTAATTGCAATTGGTGGAAAGTTCAAGATAAAAGCGATACAAAGAACGGATTTATGCACAAAAGTAGAATTAAGCCTTTAGGGCATTATACTGATTAATGATTTGAATAAAATGAAGAAATTAGCAGTATTATTATTAGTGTTTACGCAAGTAAATTTATCAGCACAGTTCCAAGATAATAGTTGTAAGTTTTTTAATAAAATAAGTAGCTCTTGTGAAGAAAATCTTGATAGTTTATTAGGTTATAACTTTAGTAAACTTTTAGAATCCAGAGGAAACAACACTTTAGGATATATTGGTTCTAATTATCAAAGAATAAAAATTAGACTAATTTCAGTAGTTAAAGATCAAAATAATGAAAAAGAATATCTTGTTTTTGGAAAATCAAAAGTAAAAAATAATGTATGTGAGTTTCTTGGAAAAATAGAAATTCATAGAATTTGTTTGAAAAATGAAAAAGATAGAATATTAAATTACAATGTCGCCATGCAGCATGAAGATGAAGATGCAGCAAATCAATTTAAATACCCTAAAGGAAGAATAGTAGCTAAGTATCTGTTTTTTGAGAAAAAAGAGCAAAAAGGGACAGGTGTATTTGAAGGAGTTCTAAAATGTGATTTTTACATTAAGGATAATATTCCTATGTATGATGATCTGGAAAAAGGATATAGCGATTCTTATAATAATAACCAATTTGTAGGAAAATGGATTAGTTATAAAACTAATAAAACAAAAGTATGTAATTGGGGTGATTATAGAGTTCCCTATTCCAAAAATCTAGATGTTGGAATAGCTGAGTTTTCCGTTAATGAAAAATATTTAGATGCTGGATGGATGAATTTTTATAAAGCTTTTTTATTACAGGATTTAAATGCCCAAAAAGAGGAAAAAAATAAGTGGTGGTAATGCATCAAATTGACCCCTTGATGGTCCGAGTTTGTGCTGACTGATGGTGCGAGCGTCCTTTGCTCGTATCTGTTTTTAAAGAAAATATAATTGGTTTTAAGATATTTTTCACTCAATGTGGGGCGGAACATCTTTCGGAGCATTATCAGGTGGTGTGGGCGCAGAACTCTCAGGAGGTGATTTTTGGCGAGGTGCAGGACTGGGGGCTACGGTTTCTTTGTTGAATCATTATATGCATCAGGTTGAGGGTGAATGGAATGAAAAACGTGCCATTAATAAAAGGGCCAAGGTGTATGCAAAACAAGCATTTAGTGGAGTTAGCTTAGCAGAGCAGCAGAGTGGATATACCGATCCGTATGTTGCAGGTTTAGTCACTAATGTAGGCATATACGGAGCAAAAGGTTTCTATGAACTTTTGAATAATGAATTTATGGTGCAAGCAAAATTCAACAATACATTACTGGCTAAAGGAGCAGAGTCTAAAGTTGTAACTAAATTAAAAGTTCCAGGATTTATTAAGTTTATTGGAAAATGGTTAGGTCCAGCTATTAGTGTGTATGGATATTTTGATACTAGGGCTCAATATAGAGCTAAAAATTTAACACATAATGAAATGATACGAGATCAAAGATCAAATGTAATTTCCTTAATTCCTTTTTTTGGAACTGGTTGGTCTTTAGGTTTTGAACCAGGGATGAAATGTGGACCAAGTACTTGGTATGGTAAAAACGATTATAAATGGTTTGAATAGAATTATGAAAAAATTTTGGGAATATATTTTTTATAGAGCTTGTAAATTGGATGAATTTATTTCTGGAGATGCTGCTGAGTGGACCTATTTTTATGGAGTAATTATTACAACCTTATTTTCAACTTTAGGTATTTATTTTATAGTAAGTGTTTTTCTATATTATTGTTATCCTAACTATCTTATTGCTTTTGAATCTTTTTTTAAGTATCTAATTACTATTGTTTTGTTTTCTATATTGTTCTATGTTAGAAATAAAAAAAGATATATTAAAATTTTAAAAAAAACTGCAAAAATACCGAAGAAAGAGAAAAGACTTTATAGTATTTTAAGTTTGCTTTATATTATTATTGTTGTTTTGGGAGAATTTTGGATAGGTGACTTAATACGAAACTCTAATTATATGATCGGGTATTAAAAGGGGTAGTGTTGGTAATGCTTCAAATTGACTGATATGTATAAAACGATATCTTAATATTCAGGATAAAAACGAATAAAATGTTAAGGGAATAAGCTGTGCAATGTATTGCTTGTTTTTTAAAAGGGAGTTCATTGATAGTTTGGGTGTGTTTGCCTGTCCCGATTTTTTTCGGGAGTACGATCATCATGTTTATCCAGTGAAATCAATTTGTTAGAGCTGTAAATATTTCACAGGACTCGTTATTACGACCCCGAAATAGGCCGTTGGTTTGCCATAGATCCTGTCTTGCAGTCTGCTTCGCCGTATATGGCCATGGGAAACAACCCCATGATATACATTGATTCTGATGGTAGAACCTGGAAAATTTTTAAGAAGATAGGCGATGCCTGGAATGGTTTTTGGGATGCAGCCAATCAGTTTGCTCAGTGGGCAACCACTGTTTCGCAACGAAGCACAATACGAAGCAGCTGCTCAAAATGCAATTGAAGCTAGAATTGAGAGTTTCAGAAATGGAGTAAAAATTCTTATGCATACGCATTGTACACTAGCTGCTAAATTATTCTGTATCTCTATTGATAGAGGGATTTCTTTATTTTAGAATCTTAAAACAGTCTGCAAGGCTATCTCGAAACTTTTTGGAGAGCCCAAAACAGTTTGCGAGGCTATCTCGAAACTTTTTGGAGGGACTAAAACAGCCTGCGAGGCTATCTCGAAACTTTTTGGAGGGACTAAAACAGTCTGCGAGGCTATCTCGAAACTTTTTGGAGAGCCTAAAACAGCCTGTGAGGCTATCTCGAAATTTTTTGGAGAGCCTAAAACAGTCTGCGAGGCTATCTCGAAATTTTTTGGAAAGCCTAAAACAGTCTGTTGGAGTATGTTCAAAACCTTTTGTTATAGGCCATTTCGCTATTAATAACTATAATAATTACTCGTATCTATTTTCGAAGAAAATAATAGAATCACAATTCACTTGCAGTTTAAATTGTCGAAAATAAGAAATTTTGAGAGAGACCTAAGTAGCTGAAACAATTGCATTTTCACAATCTTTAACACTTCTTCTCATTTGTTAACTCAAATGTTAGATACATTTGTATCATACAAAGAGATAGAAATTAGATTAGGTTTTTCATAGAATAATAGATTAGTAGATTAAATAGATCGCCCAACTTTTTTAGTTGGGTTTTTTATTTTCAGGCTATTGGGTTTTTGTGCTTGTCGTAACTGCTTCGTTTTCTTGTTGTACTTCGAAATATTCAATTTGAACTACCTCTTTTTTTAAGTTTTTTCTCTCTACTACAATCGAATTATTTTATTTAATATTAGGTGTTAGGTAAACATATTTTGTAGATTTGTGTAGAAGCGCATTGGTTAAGCTTTATTAAATTTAAAATCTATAATCATGAAAAAATCTATTGTTATACTTTTGGTTTTGATTGGATTCTCTCTTAGTGCACAAAATACAAAGTTTGAAGTTTTAAAAGCTTTTGTTGCGGGTAGCATTAATTTTAAAGACGAATTTGCAGATCTTGGTCAGCCTATATCTACAATTAATAAATTAGCAGAGCAGCAGGCCGATAAAACAGTTGAGTTGAATAAAGAAACTATAAGGGAAACTTTAGACTTAGCTAAAACTTATAAAACCTGTATCATAACAGTTGGGAATCATACTCTTGTTAAAATAACCAATTTTAACGATTGTAGCCCTAGTGGAGCATGGGGTACTTGCATGCCAATGGGAAAAGGATATGTGCAAAAATCGGGAATTTTAAACGAGAAGAATGGCTATATTAAGAATATTATTGGTCGTCCGGCTTCGCAAACTATAAAAGCATACCTTTTTAAGTAATAGCTTAAGAAACTTAAAATTCCCGATTTGTGATATGCCAATCGGGAATTTTAATATAATATGATTGATAGGAATATATTTCGAAGGTAACCCGCCTGTTGCTGGCCCTGCTTTTGTTATCGGTGTTAGTAATCTACATCGAGTTTTGTACTGACTACTATTTTGAAAAAGTTGATCTGTTAAGGTGTTGGCATTTGAGATATTATAGAACAAATCTTTTTGTTGATTAGATGTGAACTTTAAGAAGAATTAGTTTCGTTTACAAGTGGCAAAAATAGCTTACTGCTAGGTTAATCGTTAAGGGCAGCAGGTTTTGATTGATGTACTATAAAAGATTAACTCCCGATATATTTTTATACATTTGTTTTAAGTACATGAAATTGACTAATAATATGCAAAATACAGAATTGGTGGACCTAACAGGCAAGCAAGAGAAACAAGATAAGTTAGATAGAAGGTATTTAAGAATGGCTGCAGTTTGGGCCGAGAATTCATACTGCAAAAGAAGGCAGGTTGGAGCTTTAATTGTAAAGGACAAAATGATTATATCCGATGGATATAATGGCACTCCCTCTGGTTTTGAAAATGTATGCGAAGATGAAAATTCAAAAACAAAACCTTATGTACTACATGCCGAAGCTAATGCAATAACCAAAGTTGCAAAATCGGGCAACAGTAGCGAAAATGCTACATTATACGTTACAGCTTCGCCTTGCATAGAGTGTGCAAAATTAATTATACAGGCCGGAATTGTACGTGTTGTGTATTCCGAAGATTATCACAGTTCCGATGGTAAAAATCTGTTGGAGCGAGCAGGAATCGAGTTGAAATATATTTGTTTACAGGAAGAGAATTAAAATTTAATACATGAGTTACGACAATAAAAAAAGTGCGATAATTTTGCCACTCTTACTGGCTTGTGCAGTGGTGTTGGGAATGTTTATAAATTCTTTTTTTCAGAAAGGAAATTCGGGCGAATCTACTATTTTCCAAATGCCACAAGCAGCTAGTAAGCTTGATATAGTTTTGGATATGGTTGAGGAAGATTATGTGGATACAGTTAGCACAGAGCAAATGATAGAGAAGGCAATTCCTTCTCTTTTAAAAGATCTGGATCCGCATACGGTATATATTCCTGCCAAAGATCTGCAAAAAGTAAATGATGAGCTAAAGGGTAACTTTGGTGGAATTGGTGTTCAGTTTGTTCGTTATCAGGATACTGTGGCTATTGTGCGCGTAATTCCTGGCGGACCATCGGAAATTGGTGGCATAAAAGCAGGAGATCGTATTGTAACTGTCGACGATACTTTAATAGTTGGGAAAGAAATGAAAGACGCTGATATTATGAAGCGTCTGAAAGGCCCAAAAGGTACGCCGGTTAAAGTAGGTGTTTATCGCCGAAGCTCGAATGAAAATATCGATATAGAATTGTTACGAGGATCGATTCCTGTTCCCAGTGTTGATATTGCTTATATGCTTACTCCCGAGATTGGTTATATAAAAGTAAGCCGATTTGCTGCAACTACTTATTTCGAATTTTCGGAAGGTTTGCATAAGCTTAAAAACGAAAAGGCCACAAAATTAATTGTCGATTTACGTGGTAATACAGGTGGATATCTTTCCGAAGCAACAAATATGATTAATGAGTTTCTGCCAAAAGAAAAGATGATTGTTTATACACATGGAAAATCGCAGCCAAGAACCAATTATATGTCTACAGGTAACGGGCAATTTCAGGATTTACCAATTATTGTATTAATTGATGAGGCGTCGGCTTCGGCAAGTGAGATTTTTGCAGGTGCCATTCAGGATAACGACAGAGGTAAAATTGTTGGTCGCCGCTCTTTTGGTAAAGGTCTGGTACAGGAACAGCGTATGTTGCCCGACGGATCGGCTCTGCGTTTAACCGTAGCCCGTTATTATACTCCTACGGGTAGATGTATTCAAAAACCTTACAACCACGGAAAAGAAGAGTATTATAATGATATCAATCATCGATTTTTAAATGGGGAGTTTCAAAAAAAGGACTCCATTCATTTTAATGATTCGTTAAAATATACAACTCCTGGTGGAAATATTGTTTATGGTGGAGGTGGAATTATGCCCGATGTGTTTATTCCTGTTGATACCTCGGGATATTCTGATTATTTCAGAATTTTAAGTCGAAAGGGTATTATCTATCAGTATGCATTTGAATTTGTCGATCAAAACAGACAACAAATGTTATCGATAAAAACTTATCAGGATGTTTTAGATTTTGTTAAAAACAAAAACATTATAAACAAAATGGTTGCTTACGCTGATAAAAAAGGTGTGAAACCAGATGCTAAAGGACTTCGTCACTCGAGAGAGGTAATCGAAACACAATTAAAGGCATACATTGCTCGTGATATTATCGATGATGAAGGTTTTTATCCAATAATTAAAGATTTGGATAAAACATTGCAGGATGCAGAATCGCTTTTTAATTAATTGTTTTATAGGTTGAAAAAGAAAGACTTGCCAGTGGGTGAGTCTTTTTTTTTATTTTAAAATTAAACCTTTTTAAAATTGAGAGGTCAAACTTCCGAAATCGATTTTACAAAAGCGCGGTAAATTTATTTTCAAAAAATTCAAAAATTAGACAAGATGAAAAAAATAGCAATATTAGGAATGATCTGTATGTTCTTTGTTGCAGGAACTACAAGTTTATATGCACAAAGAGGACAAAGACAAGGTAGAAATGCAAAAAGACCTGTTCTTAGCGAAGAACAAAAAGATCAAATGAAAGACGTTCGCATTAAGTATGCAAGCGAAACGAAGGATTTAAAAAACCAGTTGAACGAATTGCAGGCACATCAGCAAACTTTGGTGTCGGCTACTAAGCCAAACAAGAACGAGGTTTATGCCAATATCGATAAAATGGGTGCCATTAAAAAGGAATTGAACCTTAAGAGACTGGATATGCGTTTGGATATGCGTTCCTCTTTAAATGAAGAGCAATTAATGTGTGCTGGAAACAGATCTGGCAGGTATGCCATGAAAAGAGGTCAGAAACATGTTCAGCGTGGAAAGCAGGGAATGAGACAAGGAAGAAGACAAGGTAATTTTCAGGCTGCTGAGGGAAAACAATTTGCACAAAGAGGGCAAAGAGAAAACCGAGGTCAAATGCAAAGAGGTGGAAAAGGGCAAATGCAAAGAGGCAATATGCTTAATTTTAGCGAGGAGCAAAAAGATCAGATGCAAGAGTTACGTATTGCTCATTTAAAAGACACTAAGAGTTTAAGAGATGAGGCCGAAGTGTTGAGAATGAAGCAAAGACAGATGATGACATCAGAAAATCCTGACAAAAATATGCTGGTATCGAATGTGAATGATCTTAGCAAAATTCAAACTCAACTGGCAAAAAAGAGATTTGACAATCGCTTAGAAATGAGAAAAATTTTAGACGAGGATCAGTTGGTGCTTTTCTTAAGTCACTCTGGCAATAGAAAAGGTTTTAAGCACCAACGAAGAGCTTTTTAATCATAGATTAGTTTTTTACAAGTAGAAAGAGGTTCCTGATTGTTGGGAACCTCTTTTTTATGTTTTTTTTATATCGCTTTCGAAAACATCTTATCGCCACCTTTTTGTGAGTAGCGCAATTTGTTGTCGAATGGTTTGGCAATGTTTCTCAGGAAAATCATGGTAAGGCCGGTAATTGTTACGAGTTTATTGAGGATAAAACTTCTTCTTGCTCGATTCCATTTAATTTTCAAATCTGAAAATCAATAATTAGTAAAACTTAAGCATAAAGGGAGTTTGAGTATTATTTTACCGATTATGTGTTTTATAGCATGGCTATAATAGGGTTACTTTTTTCTGATTTGTGGAATAAAGGGGGGAATACATTAATTAAATCACAAAAAATTATGAGAAAAGTATTATTTTTTTTTAGCAGCTTTACTGTTATTTTGGTCTTGTAGTAATGAAGAAACTGAAGATTTAAAACCAGACGAAAAAATAAACCTCAATTTTTTCGCACATACTAAATCTGCCGACAATTTTAAGGAATATGCTATTGATTATTTACAATATTCCGATTCGCTTACACAATTTTCCAGCAATTTTGTGAAGGTATACGGATATCCCCAATGGGATTATGGCGATTCGTTTGAGTATGAGCAAAAGGAGTATTTGTATGTTCCGATAGTGTATGATGGTAACGATTTGGTAGGAATACTTGTTTTATCGTATAAAAATGAGGACATGGAATCAAAACTATTACTTAACGATACCGATTTTATAACTTCTGTTGAATCGGAATATGATCTTTCGCATTTGTTTGCTTACTACGAACAGCGTATATTTGGTTGTATCACAGCCAAAGATATTAAGATAAGGCTTTCCGAAGATTCAGAAAGCAGAACAAAAGCAGGAATGTGGCATTGCTATTATACCGATGCTATTATTGATGGAGAATGGGTTAATACTCATAGAGAATGTACATATTATTTTACAGGACCTAGCAGTCAAGGAATCGATCCTTTGGGTGATACAGGAGGTGGTTTACCAGGAGGATTTGATCCTTATACCGGGGGGTGGTAATCCGAATCCTAACCCGAATCCACCAGTTACGGAAGATGACAGCTGGACTGATACGAAAGCAGATTGTGTAAAAGAAAAACTAGAAGCAGGAGGTAGTAATTCTATTTTAAATAAATTACTTGAGGGCTTTAATCTTAGTACAAGTACCATTAATTTAACCTTTTATGTAGGTAATACTGATTACAGGGGCAATCCTGTACCAAATGGCAAATGTATTTTTGATCCTAATACAGATAGAATGTATGTATATGTTAGTGAAGATAGGTTAAATGAATCTTCACTTGAAATAGCACGTACAATTCTTCATGAATGTTTTCATGCTTACATATATGGTAAACTTTACGGAGAGGATATTCACAATGGATTAGCTCCAGAACCTGATTTTGCAAAAGATTTTGCTGAATACGAGAAAAAATATAAAATTAGTGATGAAGATAATGAATCTCAACACAATTATACGGCTGATAAGTATAGGACTTACATGAAAGAAGGGCTTAAGACTTATTTTGAAGCTGATCCAAAATATAGCAGGTTAATGGATTTTTTCTCTGATGATCCGAATTGGCACGGTGTTGATTATATGTATGAATCTTTAACATGGGGTGGACTGAAAAAAACTGATGCTTGGAAAGAATATATTAAAACACCAGGGAATGAACAAAAGCTTAAAGATCAAAAACAGTTTATTTATAGGTATTTACCAAAAGAAAATTGTGAATAATGAATACAATATATTATAAAATTTTAGTCTGCATATTATTTACTATTTATGAAGTAAATGTTTATGCACAAAATACACAAAGCGATACAGTCTTTTTTTTAATTGATAAAACTATGGAAGGGTATGAATATCATACTCCACATAAAAATAGTGATAGGTTTCATATCCTAATTCAATGTAAATATTACACAGCTGATTTAAATGCTTCTTTCTCTTTTATTGAGTTAATTCCAAATCAATACAATATGAATATCAGTGTTGAAAAAACAAAATGGAGAATAGATAAAAAGCAACTTAAAAATTATCAATTAATTGATATGAAATGGGTAGCAAAACAGGAGAATTTTGATGTGATACATAACGCACTATATAAAAATGGATATGATACTTATTATTACATACTTTTTAAAAATGAACTGGATTGTATTAAGGGAGATTCTGTTTTATTGCATCAAGTTCATGTAAGACATAGTGATATTGATATTGAATAAAGTGTTCAATATTTTAATTCAGGTAAGAGAGTAAAAACCTTGCCTGAATTATTTCTTAAAAGCAACAGTAAAAATTCATATGAAATCACAATAGACAATAATTATATAGGAAAAGCTACTGATTTATCTGTTGCAAGAACTATGATACATGAAACCATACATGCCCATTTACTTTATATAACTTATGGTATGAGTTCTTCTGAAAAACAAAATTCTAAAGAATGGATTGCTCTAAATACAATATTTAATAACCGACCTTTAAATGATAGAAGTAACAACACAATACAACACGAATATATGGCTGGGATAGTTAATTTAATTGGAAATTGTCTTTATGATTGGTCTTATAATAATAACAAAAATATCACTCGTGATTACTGTTCTAAATTAGCATGGGGCGGCTTATTAAATACAGATATATTTAAACAAAAAGTAAAAAATGGAGAATTAAGCAAAAGTGAAATAGAAAGAATTTTATTTTGTGAACAAGAAAATAATAGTAATGCGAAAGGAGCAACATGTATAAAATAATACAGAAAATGAGGATAGGATTATTTGTTTTAATTGTACTTACATATTGCGATTTGAAAGTTGAAGCTCAGCTTAATAAGGCTTATGAAATAATCGGTGAAGTGGCAAAACAAAGCACTCATAAGCTGAACCGAGAAGTAATGTTAGATAGAGGATTAATAACAAAATATCTGACATTAAGTAATTTTCAATTTTCAATCTACAATGGAATGGAAAAAGTTAGTTCACAAAATGACTTTTCCGCACAGGATATAAAGGAATTAAAAATAAAAGTTAATTTCTCAAATTATCCAACAAAGTGGAAAAAGTCTTTTCTTCGAAAGGTAGATGTTAAACTAACTACAAAAAAGATTGGAAATAAAAGTAACAAGCCATTGTACAAAGTATCACCACCAATTTTCTTTAAAAATGATACGTTTGTTTTAATTTATATAAGAACTTGGTGTGGCTTAGAATGTGGTGATGAATCTATAAAGATATTTAAAGTTTTAGAAAATAGTGCTTATGAATATTATGGAGAAATTTTAATAGGTATTTCTTAAAAAATAATTAAGGCTGTCAAACCGACAGCCTTTCCTATTTTATATCGCTTTCGAAAACATCTTATCGCTACCTTTTTGTGAGTAGCGCAATTTGTTATCGAATGGTTTGGCAATGTTTCTCAGGAAAATCATGCCCAAATCGGTAACCTCGAGTTTTTCTTCGCTAAGTTCAATAATACCTTCTTTTTTCATTACTTCCAGCTCGTTCATAATTCCTTTTGGAAGATATTCTTTTAGATTCTCGGTAAAGAATAGTTCACGGCGGCAGGTAATATCAAGAATTGCACGTTTTATGCTTACATCTTCGTCGCTCAGAAAATAGCCTTTTACCAAATCTAATTCGCCTTTATCAGCAGCGTTTTCGTACTCTTTAATGGCTTTGGTATTTTGTGCATAGGCATATTTTGCATCCGAAATAGATGAGGCACCTAAACCAATTAAAAGTTCAGTATGGGAAGTGTTGTACCCCATAAAATTACGATGCAGGCGTTTTTCTTCACGCGCTACATACAATTCATCATGTGGCAAAGAGAAAAGATCCATTCCCACATCGCTGTAGTTCAGTTCGGCCAGTTTTTCTTTTCCCAAATCGTATAAAGCACGTTTGGCTGCACTATCGGGAATATCGGCATCGGTAAACATACGCTGACCTTTGGTTTTCCAGGGTACATGAGCGTAAGAGTAGTATGCTATTCGATCGGGTTTAAGCTGGGCAACTTTCTCGAAAGTATCTTTAACCGAGCTAAGTTTTTGCTTGGGTAATCCGTATATCAAATCAAAATTCACCGATTTGTAACCAATTTCCCGGGCAGCTTCGGTTACTTCTTTAACAACTTCGAAACTTTGTTTGCGGTTAATAATGTGCTGAACCTCGGGATCGAAATCCTGAACACCATAACTTACTCGTCTAAATCCCACATCGTATAATGCTTGCAGGTGTTCACGGGTGGTATTGTTAGGATGTCCTTCAAAGCTGAATTCATAATCGGGATGCAGTTTAGAATTTTCTTTTAATCCTATAATTAGTTTTTTTAAATTTTCTGGACTAAAGAAAGTAGGAGTTCCACCTCCTAAATGCAATTCGCGTAAAATTGGTTGATCACCAAAAGTATTTAAATAGATTTTCCATTCTTGTAAGATAGCATCTATATAACTATCCTCAAGCTTATGGTTTTTAGTAATTACCTTGGTGCAGGCACAATAGGTGCACAAGCGTTCGCAGTAAGGTAAATGAACATAAATACTAATTCCTTTGCTGGCATTCGATTCATCGAAACTACGTTTTACCACTTTTAGCCATTCCGAAACTTCGGGCTTTTTATCTCCCCAAAAAGGTACAGTAGGATAACTTGTATATCGAGGTACTGGTACGTTATATTTATTGATTAAGAGTTCTCTATCCATAAAAAATGCTTTATCGGTAATTCATACAAAGATATCCTTTTTTATAAGAATTTAGAGAAATACGAACAGAATTGGGAATATCTACGCTGTGATTTTTTGCGAATAAATACACTTAGAGTAGTCTTATTTATATACTATTTATTATATTTAAAACAATTAGCTTTAATATAAACTGTTATTTATGTCTGACAAGGATCAAACAATGTCTAATTTATACAAAGCATTAGTTTTAAATTCGGGTGATACAATGTTTTTGTTCGACCAGAAAGGTAAAATTTTTGAGGTGAATAATTCTGCATGTCACTATTTGAAATATTCCAGAGAGGAATTGTTAAATCTTTCGGTTTTTGATATTGCTCCTGAATTTCAGACACCAGGAATAATAGATGTTTATTTTAAAAAACTACAGAAAAGTAAGTTTGTAAAACTAAAATCTACGAATAAAAGAAAAGATGGAAGTGTTTTTCCTTCAGAGGTTAGCTTATCCTTACTTGTTGATAATGGACAATATTTAGTTCTTGGAATTGTCCGAGACATTTCAGAATATGAGCAGGACAAAAAGAATTTATCGGACTATATTGATACATTAGATAGTATTCACTCCATTTTAGAACAAGCTGAAAATATTGAGCAAATGTTAACCGGGGTGCTGAGTTTAATACAAGAAGTGTTTAAAACAGATCGTACTTTTATTATTTCGGCACCAGAATTAGAAGATCATTATGTGATTAATTCTTTTGAGATAGTTAAAGATCCTTACAAGAAATTTTTTACCAATAAAAATGATCGAAACGATTTAGCATACAGTGAAAAGATTTATGAGCAAATAAGAACAATTACGTCTGATGTATATTTATCTTCAACTTTTAAGGAAGCTGATAGCAGTACAGCACATTCCGAACTAATTGTTCCAATGCATAAAATTGGAGCTAATCCATATTTACTGGGAATACATCAATGTTCTTACGACCGAAAGTGGAGCGAATTAGAGCAAAAGTTATTCCTGGAAATTAGTCGTAGGTTATCCTATGCTATTGTTCGTATGTTTAATAATTATACGGTACAACAAAGCGAGGAAAAATATAAAATACTATACGATAATGCTCCTTTGGGCTATCATTCTTTAGATAAAAATGGGAATTTTGTAGATGTAAATCAAACCTGGCTTAATTTATTGGGTTACGAAAAAGAAGAGGTAATTGGTAAAAATTATGCCGATTTACTTCATCCAGATTATTTGGATCGTTTCGTAAATAATTTTTCGAAGTTCAAATCCAGAGGTTTTGTGCGAGATGTTCATTTTAAACTAAGACACAAAAATGGTACTTATATTCCTATTGCTCTAGAAGGCGGTACCGGTTGTCATCCCGATGGTAGTTTTAAACAAACTTATTGTGTAATTCAGGACATTACTGCTAAGCTTAAGGCAGAGGAAGAATTAAAAGCAAGCGAAGCAAAGCTGAGGTACTTTATTCAGCAAGCTCCGTTTCCTCTTAGTTTGGTAAATACTTTAACAGGAGAGATTAGTTATTTAAATAATAGTTTCTTCAAAATGTTTGGATATTCTGACGAAGAAATTTCTACTTTGGATAAATGGTGGAAGCTGGCATTTCCAAATCCCGATTATCGTGAGTTCGTAATTAAAAAATGGGAAAAAGTTACAGGTTTTAGCGAAGAAGAAAAAGCAAGTACTACACCTCAAGTTTACAATATTTATTGCAAAGATGGAAGTGTTAAACAAACATTAGTATCGGGAATTGCTCTTGGCAATGAGTTTTTAACCATAATGGTAGATATCTCTGCTCAGAAAAAAATTGAACAGGAATTAATTATTGCCAAGGAAAGAGCAGAGGAGAGTGAAAAGTTGAAATCTGCTTTTCTGGCAAATATGAGTCATGAAATTAGAACTCCAATGAATGGAATTCTGGGTTTTGCAGATTTATTAAAATCACCAAAATTGAGTGGTGAGAAACAACAAAAATACATAGATATTATTCTTAAAAGTGGCGATAGAATGCTATCTACAATAAATGATATTATTGAGGTTTCCAAAATTGAAACAAATCAGGTTCAACCATCAAATATACAGGTTAATATTAATGCTGTTATCGATCATTATTATGATTTTTTTGAACCTGAAGCTAAAGAGAAAGAGTTATCTTTTAATTCTAGTAAAGCACTGCCTGCAGAACAATCTGTTATTTTAACCGATCAGTTAATGTTAGATTCGATTTTGAGTAATCTAATAAAAAATGCAATTAAATATACTGTGACAGGAAGTATTGATTTTGGTTATCGAGATAAGGGAAATTACCTGGAATTTTTTGTGAAAGATACGGGTATTGGAATCGCTGCCAATATGCAGAGTATAATTTTTGAGAGATTTAGACAAGCCGATCTTAATAATGAAGATACTATTGAAGGTTCGGGTTTAGGTCTCGCCATAAGTAAAGCTTATGTTGAGATGCTGGGAGGAGAAATTATTCTTAAATCGGAACTAGGTAAAGGATCGGAATTTATATTTACAATTCCGGTAAAAAGAAGCAAATCGAAAAAAATAGATGTAGATAGTTCAACACTTATTTGTGAGGCAGATGGTAAAAAACTAAAAGTTCTTATTGCCGAAGACGATGAGTATGCCAGAGAGTATTTATCTATTCTGTTAAAACGGATAAGTAGTGAAATTTTAATAGCCGAAAATGGAGAAATGGCTGTTGAATTGGCTTCTAAACATTCTGATATAGACTTGATTTTAATGGATATGAAAATGCCAAAATTAAATGGTTACGAGGCTACCAAACAAATTAGAGAGAATAATAAAACGGTTCCAATAATAGCACAAACAGCTTTTGCACTTGCAGGCGATCGTGAAAAAACCTTACAGGCGGGTTGCAATGATTTTATATCCAAACCTGTTAGTGCTGATCATTTATACAGTGCAGTTAATCGTTTGATTTATAAAAAGTAAAATTAAACTATAAAAAATGCCATCTCTATTGAGATGGCATTTTGAAATGATATGATTCGTTTTTTAGAACTTTCTAAATCCGAATAATTTGCGAACTTCTTCTAGTGTTTTCACAGCACTTTCACGAGCTTTTTCAGCTCCTTCCTGTGTTACTTTTCTTAAATAAGCATCATTTTGTGAGATGTCTAAAAATCGCTCTCTAATTGGAGTGGTAAAATTAATGATATCTTCGGCCAATTGCTTTTTCATATCTCCGTAACGAATTTCGCAATTGTTGTATTTATCGTTGAAAAAGTCGTAAGTATCTTTCTCTGAAACAACATCCATTAAAGAAAACAGATTTTGAATGGCTTCAGGTTTTTCCTGATTCATTTCTGTTGGGCCACTATCCGAAACTGCTTTCATTACTTTTTTACGAATATCTTTTGGATCTTCGACCAAACCAATTGCATTTCCTTCCGATTTTCCCATTTTTCCAGATCCATCTAATCCTGGAATTTTTACAGATTCTCCTGTAAATGAATAAGGCTTAGGAATTGGGAAAGTTTCTGCTCCGTAAGAATTGTTAAATCTTTTAGCAAATTTACGAGCCATTTCTAAATTTTGCTCCTGATCTTTCCCTACAGGTACATACTGTGCTTTATGAATTAAAATATCAACAGCCATTAAAACCGGATAAGTTAATAATCCTGCGTTTACATTTTCAGGATTCTTACGTGCTTTATCTTTAAAAGAAGTGGTGCGTTCCAATTCTCCCAAATAAGCATTCATATTCATTAGCAAATACAATTCAGGAATCTCTGGCACATCACTTTGTACATAAATAGATGCTTTTTCAGGATCAATTCCACAAGCAAGATATTCGGCTAAAACTTGTTTTACATTTAAGTGAAGATCTGCAGGGTTCGGATGTGTAGTCAAGGAGTGCCAATCAGCAATAAAGAAAAAGCAATTGTTATCGTTCTGCATTTGAATAAAATTCTTTATTGCTCCGAAATAGTTTCCCAGGTGTAAATTACCTGTAGATCGAATTCCACTAACTACTGTATCCATGATCTGATTCATTATTTGCTCAAATATTGAGCTGTTTATACTTAAAAAAATTATCTTGCAAAATTATGAAACCTATCGGATAAATAAAATAGCAAGGCACATTTCTGTTGCTGATTGTAAAGTTTTGTGTGTTTGTAATTTCCTTATTTTGTGAATTTGGGATTTGGAGCTTGTCGATTCGAGGTTTTATGCCAATGCTTGCACGGTAAGCCATGTCCAAACAAGGTACCGGCATAATTTTCCTGCTGCCATAAACAAAGCCATCCAATACGGATTGGTTTTTAATAAGCCCAAACCTAAGGGAATTAAGTCGCCAATAAATGGTAAAAAAGCAAAAAAGGCAATTGCATTTCCTTTGTTTTGCAGATAAATTCTCGATTTTTCGGCTTTTTCTTTTTTTACACGAAGCAATTTTTCTATCCATTCCCACTTGCCCAGATATCCTAAATAATAACTGCTAAGTCCACCCAGCCAGTTTCCAAAAGTGGCAATTCCAATGGTTAAGCCAATATCAAAACCAGAATAAACACAAAGGCTTACAATGGCCTCCGAGCTAAAAGGCAAAATGGTGGCAGCTAAAAAGCAGGCCATAAATAAACCCCAGTATCCATATTCTATCCATTCTGCCATTCTGCAAATGTAGATATTCAATTAAGAATTAGAAATGATGAATTCGTAATTGTGTTTTTTTAGGTAAGAATTTCCATACTAACAATGCCCCTAATAGTTTGTTGTATAAAAAAATCATCATGAATTCGCGAATTTAAATGTTTGCTATTCAAACATAGTCGGGTTTGGCTATTCTATTAAACCAGTCATAAAATCAATATGTTAGAATAACTTAAAAATGTTATCGATTTTCTTGTGTATAAACGAAATTACTCGTGAATTCGTGGTTCAATTTTAGGAGGAATTATTCATGTTTATTTTGCAATTAGATGATCAGTCACTCATTTACTCATTCACACATTAACTCATTTACTACAACCTTATTCACTATAATTCTACTATCTTTGTAAAAAAAATAGAAGAGTATATATGGAAAGCACAAGACAAAGCAAAGTTTCAAGATTGTTACAAAAGGATTTAGGAGAAATTTTTCAGGTAGAATCACGTAATCTCTTCGGAGGAAGGATGATATCGGTTACAACAGTTCGAATAAGTCCCGATTTAGGCTTGGCTAAAGTATACCTTAGTATTTTTCCATCCGATAAATCGGAAGAAACACTTCAGCTAATTAAAATGAGTTCGAAAAACATTAGAAGAATTTTAGGCCGAAGAGTTGGGAAACAACTTCGTATTGTTCCCGAATTGGCATTTTTTATCGATGATTCATTAGATTATATCGAGAATATAGACAGTTTATTGTCTTAATTTCCTGCAAGTTGAATCTTCCTTTTCACATAGCTAAGCGTTACCTTTTTTCAAAAAAAAAGCAGAATGTTGTTAATATCATATCGCTGATATCGGTTATTGGTGTATGTTTGGGTACCATGGCTTTGGTTATTGTTTTATCGGTTTTTAATGGATTAAATGGCCTGATTTCCGAATTGTATGGAAGTTTCGATCCCGATTTAAAAATTGTACCCGCAAAAGGAAAGACTTTTATTCCCGATTCAACTTTCGAGAAAATTCGAAAAATGGAAAACGTGGTGTTTTACTCTGAGGTTTTAGAGGAAAATGCCTTGCTAAAATATGGCAATCGCCAGCGTCCTGCAATTGTAAAAGGAGTAGACGAAGACTTTACTCTAATGACAGGAATGGATACCATGATGGTAGAAGGGAATTTTCTGTTAGATTCACCTAAACATCAGTTTACCGTATTGGGATATGGTGTTGCCCTCGATTTAGGAGTTGGTCTTACTTTTGTCGATCCTATTAAGTTTTATGTGCCCAGACGAAATGCTAAAATTGGGCATAACCCAATGAGTGCTTTTAATGTTAAGTATTTGTATCCTTCGGGCTATTTTATGATTCAGGCCGAATTCGATTCCCAATACGTACTTGTTCCATTAAGTTTTGCGCGTAATCTTTTTAGCTATAACAAAGAGGTTAGTGCTATTGAATTAGCTGTTAGCGATTCGGGTAAAATTGAAAGTGTAAAAGAAAATATTCAGGAAATTCTTGGTGATAAGTTTGTGGTTAAAAACCGTTACGAATTGCACGACGTGTTATTTAAAATGATGCAAACCGAAAAAACGGCTATCTTTTTTATCCTGGCATTTATTCTCATTATAGCATCTTTTAATATTATTGGATCGCTTACCATGCTTATTCTCGATAAAAAGAAGGATATAATTACGTTGCGAAGCATGGGAGCTAACGAAAAAATTATAAAAAAAATATTCCTGATGGAAGGATGGTTAATTACCTTATCGGGAGGAATATTAGGTATTTTTTTAGGTGCAAGCGTTTGTCTTTTACAGAAGAAATTTGGCTTCATAAAATTTTCCGAATTGGGAGGAATATTGGATACTTATCCGGTAGAGGTGCATTTTAGCGATATTTTTATCATCTTTACAACTGTTGTACTGATTGGATATATGGCTTCTCGTTTTCCTGTTCATTACATCACCAAACGATTCTTACAGTTTAACTGATAAAAATCCCACTCGCGTAAACAATTTTTCATTCATTATAAATGGATTGTGAAAAATTATAACTTATAAAATCATTACAAAATGAAAAATTTATTCGTTTTCTGTTGTCTGGTATTTGGTGTTTGCCAATTTGTTCAGGCACAACAAACTGCATTAACATCTAATGGTAAAGTGGTAATTCTTTACGATAATGGTACCTGGACTTATGCCGATGTTAAAGCACCCGCAAGAGCAAATCAGGAAGCTCCTCAAAAAGAGCATGGAGCAGAAACTGAGAATTTAAAAACAATGACAAAAACTGTTATTGATGATAGTCCGATTTCACTAAAAGATGCCGAGGTGGCAAAAAAGGCGTTTATAGAAGGTCCTAGTGCTAAATTATCGAAGTATTTTAAGCAGAAAAATATTGTTCGTTGCGATTTTACTTTATCATCGAAAGATGGAAAAGCAATATTAAAAACCGATTGGAAAATTATGAATGGCGAAGCATATTCTTACTTTGGATTTATTAAAGAAGGAAACTCACTTAGCCTGGAGTTAATTGGTGGTAAAACTGTCGATTTAGTGTATACAAAAGAATTTGAACCCAAAGAGTATGAGAGATATGGATTCTCAACCTATTCGGCAGAAGTAGAATTAAGTAAAGATCAGCTACGTATTCTTCGTAATGGTATTGTTTTTAAAGCTAAAATGAACTGGAGTCGTCGAACAGAAGAGTATAAGGTAGTTGCACCTTCCTATTTTATTAAATCTGTGCCTGCTATTATCGAATAAATTGTAGAAACATGAAATACTTACTGATTGTACTAATTTTGCTTGCCGGATTTTTTAAAACAGAGGCTCAAATGCGGATGACTACTCCGGAAGGAAAAGTTGTTCTGCTTTTCGATAACGGCACCTGGAAATATGAAGAGGTAAAAGCAGAAGAAATAATGATAGCTGCGGCTGTAAAATCGGAGGAAGAAATAAGTAAACCTATTGTTTTAAAAGATATCGATTTAGAATCGATAGTGGTAATAAAAGGAGAAAGCGCTAAGCTAGCTAAGTTTAATAGTAAGAAGAATACAATTAAATGTAATTTTCAGATTATCTCGAAAAATAATAAAGTAGTATTAAAAACAGAATGGAAAATTCTGGAAGAGGAAGGATTTCGCTTTTTTGGATTCATTACTAAAAAATCAAAAATAGATTTGGAGTTATCTAATGGTGAGATTGTTAGCTTGCAGTATGCTAAAGATTTTGAGCCTAAAGAATATCCCAATTATGGATTTTCTATTTTTAGCGCCGAGCTAGAGCTTAACGAAAATCAAATTAGAAGTTTACAGAAAGGATATATTAAAACATCGAGTATGAAATGGAGCAGGAGACTGGAGTCTTATGCGGTATTCGACCCCGATTATTTTATAAAAGAATTGCCTAAGATTATGGAATAAAAAAAAGACGCTAATGCGTCTTTTTTTTATTCATCATCAATTTGAATTTGGCCCCATTCAGCCGCAATTCTATCTAATATCAGCATTAAATCCTTATAATTGTTCGCTCGCAACATTTCAATACGTGTTTGCTTAAAGTTAAAAAGGCCTTTAAACATACCTGCCATGTGGCGGCGCATGTGAAGAATTCCCCTTATTTCATCTATCCATTCAATGGCAGCATCAATCTGTTCTTTTAGCATTTCTACCTGCTGAGAAACAGTAGCGGGAGGAAGCAGTTCACCAGTTTCTAAATAATGTTTTACATCCCTAAAAATCCAGGGTTTACCAACTGCAGCACGTCCAATCATTACCGCATCAACTCCATATTTATCGAAGGCTTCTTTGGCTTTAAGAGGATTGGTAATATCACCATTTCCGATAATAGGAATGTGCATGCGAGGATTATTTTTCACTTCCCCAATTAAAGTCCAATCGGCTTCGCCTTTGTACATCTGGCAACGGGTTCTTCCATGAATCGTAAGTCCGGCAATACCAACATCCTGTAATTTTTCAGCCAGCTCTACAATTACTTTAGAATCTTCGTCCCAGCCCAAACGAGTTTTTACCGTTACCGGTATGTTAACAGCTTTAACAACTGATTCTGTAATTTTTAAAAGTTGTGGAATGTTTCGAAGCATGCCCGATCCGGCACCTTTAGTGGCAACTTTACGTACCGGACAACCAAAGTTAAGATCGATAAATTCGGGATTTGCCTGCTCTACAATTTTTGCTGCTTCAACCATAGGATCAACTTCCTTTCCATAAATTTGAATGGCAACAGGGCGCTCTTTTTCTAAAATGGTAAGCTTTTTCATGCTTCGGTTCACCGATCGAATTAACGCATCCGACGAAATAAACTCTGTATACATTAAATCGGCACCATAGCGTTTACACAAAACTCGAAATGGCGGATTAGTTACATCTTCCATCGGAGCCAGTAATACCGGCTTTTCCCCTAAATCCAATTTTCCTATCTTCACTTGTCTTTTTTTTTAATCAGGCACAAATATAATGATAATAGTTAATGTGTAAATAAGTGAATGTTTGAATAGGTAATTAATCTGTTTTATATCATTTTATACTGATTATAGGTTTTGTAGATTTAGACTTGCATAAGCTTATTTTTGCTATCTTGAAGCTGTTGATGATCTATGATTCTCATCATGATATTGAGCCCTGAATTTAACCATCAGAACTAAACTAAATGAAATTAACCAATAAGGAAGATATTCCATTTCATCATTATTCGGAAACACATCAGTATGAAAATATTACAGAAGGTCATCCTGCTCTTCTAATTGATCCGAATTTTCCCTTTGTATTGACTGAATACGATGTAATGAATAGTAGGGCTCAAGCTGAAAATCCTCATCGGCATGATTATTTCGAAATTTTATTTATTAAAGATGGCGAGGGACAGCATATAATTGATTACGAAACCTTTGATATTAAGCCACCTGCTTTTTATTTTCTTTCCAAAGGACAAATACATTTTTGGAAATTGAAAAAAAAGTTGAAAGGAAGCGTATTTCTTTTCCCAAGGGAGTTTTTGATTCCTCCTTCCACAGCTTTTAATCATGAGGGCGATTTGTCTATTTTTAATGGCCTAAGTAAAGCTTCGCAGCTTTGTATTGCCGCTGAAGATTTACCAAAAATAAATGAGCTAATTGGCAATATAAAAGAAGAGTATTCACGGACGGCTGATCGTGGTCTTTCGATTCTTCGAGCTTATATGCATATATTGTTGGTTAGTTTGTTTAGAATTTATGCTAAAAAACAAAATAAAGATATTTTAGACAGGTCTAATGCAATGGTGCGCCAATTTAGGCAATTGGTATCGGAAAATTATCTTACTGTTCGTTCGGTACAGGAGTATGCCGATTTAATTGGTATTAGTGCAACTCACCTTAGGGATACGGTTAAAGATATTACTGGCTATTCGCCTGGCCAACTGATTCGGCAGGAAATAATTTTTGAAGCCAAACGTAGGCTAGCCAATACCGAAGCTACAACAGCTGAAATAGGTTATGGTCTTAATTTTGATGATACCTCTTATTTTAGCAGGTTTTTTAAACGTGAAACTGGTAAAAGTCCATCGACTTACAGAAAGGAAATAAGAAAAAAATACCAAATTTATGGTTAATGTATTAAATTAATTGAATAGACTTTGCTGATCAACTAATTTATTGCCTAATGAAACTGAATCACCTCTTATGAAAAAGATCCCGGAAATAACATTTTGGAAAGACAAGGAATTACAAATAAAGGGATTTCAGTTCTATATACTTGAAGAGTTAATTACTGATGAACTTAATCCTTCCGACCACAGCCCTTATTTACCACATCGTTTAAATTTTTATGCAATCCTGATAATTACAGAGGGTGAGGTTAATCATGTAGTTGATTTTAAAGTTTACAATTTGCGCGAGGGTGATGTAATGGTTATTTCGAAGGGGCAGATACATGCTTTTGAAAAAGATGCTGATTACAAAGGTTATTTGGTGGTATTTTCCGAAGCTTTTATGCAGAAATATATGGCTCAGGCATCTATTGCCCGAATAAATCATTTGTACAATTACTTTTTGAGACAAGAAAAAATTAACAATCCCGACTACAATCAAACTTTATTTAACAAGCTAAAAGAGGAACTAAATAGCAATTCGTCTTCACAAGCCAATATTATTGCAGCCCTATTAACTGTTTATCTGTTAAAATTAAACGATGAAAATACTCATCCGGAAAAAACTGTCGATAGTAAGTATCTGGAGTACTTTAATCAATTTAAATTTCTTGTTGAGAAAAATTATTCAAAAACCCGCGATGCCAAAGTTTATGCTTCCGATATTGCTATTTCCTACAAACACTTAAACGAGGTGTGTAAAGAAATTGTAAAAACCACAACAAAATCTTTTATTGATAGTTATGTGATTTTAGAAGCGAAAAGGATGTTGGTGTCCACTTCACTATCGGTAAAAGAAGTTGCTTTTGCATTGGGTTTTGATGAACCTACAAATTTTCTTAAATATTTTAAGAAACATACCAGTTTAACGCCACTTGAATTCCGTAATGTTTTAGCATAGTTATATGGGGAATTTGGTGTATTAGATTGTAATAACAATGGCATTTAAATGGATTTGTAATTTTTCTTACATACCATTAAAAGTAAAATATTCGATATGAGTTTGAGCAGACTAGTACCCGATCTGCCAAAATAATTTCGTAATACTTCATAATTACACCTGAAATGTAAGTCTTATCTGAAGACTTATATCTGATTCAGGTTACAGATTTACCATCGTTATACATAGCTTTACCTTTATCACATTTTGATTTCCACACATCTTTGTGGTGTAATATTTCAAAGATGAAACAGATAACAATTTTAGGGGCTACCACAACAAAAGTTGGCATTTACCAAAACGGGAAACTCCTTAACTAATAACAGATGAAAATTGAATTATTCATTTTAAAATCACAATAATGTTTAAGAAAAATATGAAAGAATATAAAGTTACTGTAGAAGAGCTTACTGGAGAAAAAACACTTTGTTTTGAAGCTGAGAGTCGCGAGGATATTTTTGTAATTGTTGAGAAATTAAAACAACATCCCGAGCTTGGGAATGATGCTGCGGCATTTGGTCTTGGATTAAAACTATTTACAAGTGTAATGATGAAACAAAAGTCGAATCCTTTATTCGAAAACCTTTTGCCAGCATTTAAAGATTTTATGATGGAATTGAAAGGATCTGGAAAGCGAAAATAATTGTATGAAATTTTAACTTTATTTTTTAATCTTTCCAAAGTAATTGAAGTCACAAGTTATTGCTTATCATGATGTAAACATGAGAAAGCTTGGCTTGTGGCTTTTTAGCTATTAGATCAATATTTAGGAGTTTAAATCAAGAGTTAAATTATTGTTTAATTCTGCCAGGTTTGCCGTACGCATCGATAGTAATCGCATTCTAATAATCAAATGCAACGTCGATATACGAATACCATATTATTTTAAGATCTGAATTTAAATTGCAATTCAATTTATTTGGTGTTTATCGTGTCTTTCGTGATATAATTCTCTCACTGATAAACCCTTCTATTTCCTACAGTTATTACAATAAATTACCACCAAATTATCATTTCAGACATATTACAAGACTAAAATTAATGCCCAGGTTACACTTTTACCATTCCGCATCTTTTATTAACCTTTTCACGTGCTTGTTTTCGCCTCATCTTTGTAATGTAATATTTAAACAGTTATAAACATGATTCAAATACATAATAACTTAGAAAAAATGAAAACAAAAATGATGAAAAACTTAAGAGCGATTGCTATGCTAACAGCTCTTTTACTTAGTACTGGAGCAACTTATGCTCAAGAAAATTATTCAGTTATAAAAAGAGTAGATAATTTTAACCAGCCTACTACATTTTATCCAACTAAAGCAACACCTGTAAATGGAGCTATTAACGAGAATGTGGTTACTTCGGCCAAACGAATTCTAAATAACGAAAAGCCTTTCCTTAAAAAAGGTGTAGTAAAAACGGTAGGTGAAGAAAATCTTAGCGCATGGCAGATGACAAGCGACGAAGGTGGTAATCCTCAAAGCGCACCAAATCCACTAACATATTTTACAGTAGGAGCAGCTTCAGATCTATTAACTCAGGTAGAAAGATGCATACAAATAATGGGTTTAGAGGTTGAAGATGTAAAAGTGGAAACAGAATTTTTCTACAGATGGAGTGATATTATGACCGATGAATGGTCTGGTTTTACTGATAAAGTGGTTACAAATATTGTTGTTAAAAGTAAGGAGCCAGTTGAAAAGATTAAAGAATTAAAGAAAATGGCTGTTAGAGCCTGGTCTATTGG
This sequence comes from Marinifilum sp. RC60d5, assembly GCF_052400665.1. NCBI lineage: Bacteria > Pseudomonadati > Bacteroidota > Bacteroidia > Marinilabiliales > Marinifilaceae > Marinifilum > Marinifilum sp. RC60d5. Next base: position 980,247 of record NZ_JBQTGK010000001.1, on the reverse strand, counting down.
TGAATCATTGGCTAACAAAACTCCAATTAATAAAGCTAATATAATTAATGGTGATGAGTGGGATGGAGAAGCAGCCCAGGCAGGACAAATTCCATCGCCTGTTTCAACGGATAATGGTCGTACAATTTCAAATACTACTGCTCCTTTAAAATTAGAGACAATAGTTGTAAAAGAAGACGCAAAACTAAATATGAATGATCTTTCAAATGACTTGATCTTCTCAGAAGTAGGTATTGCAGAATCGGCTCATGATGCTAAACGTCCATATTTGCATAAATTAAGAGCAAAATCGTTAACTGCACATTACGAAACCTGGGAGCTTTATTCTGACGATAGCCGTGGTTATGAAGGAGCCATTGCCGCACCTACATCAAGAGAATATTTTACTTTAGGTACTTCTTTTTGTTTGATGAGTCAACTTACTGCAAACTTTAAATATTTTGCAAAAAAAGGTGTTAAAATTGACGATTTCGGTGTTGAGCATCAGTTCAATTACAGAGAAAATAATTTTATGACTCCAACAATGACAGGAGAAATGACTGATGTTGTAACTAGAATCCTTGTTAAAAGTGATGCTGATAAAGATTTAGCAAATGAATTTGCAGTTCAGTCGTTACGTTGTTGTTTTGCAGGTGATGGTATAGTTTACGAAACTCCGGTAGAGACAAGCATTTATTTGAACGGAAAACTAATAAATTAATACTAAATATTTTCTGTTCTTACAGTGAAAAATCACTGAAACCTATTTGGGATTGTTATCCCGGATAGGTTTTTTTAGTGAAAATGGTCTACTGCCAATTAGAAATTAAACCAGACTTTTGTTTGCTCTCATTTTATATCATTCATAATTCCTGCTTTCGAAAAATACAATTTGCCTTTTTATAGAGTTCCATCATACCATTTGATTTACAGGTGTTTATTAAATAAATCTTTGTATCCCGTTGAAAAGTACCATATAATCCGCTTTTAGCATCTTATTAATATTGACTAAGGCACTTAGTTTTGTGTACATGAGGAAGTTTCTCAGACAAATGAATTAGGTGTTGAATAAAAACAGTTACAAAATGGCAAAGAAAAAATATCATTCAACGGTAGGCAGAAGAGATTTCATGAAAATGTTAGGTTTAGGAGCTGGTGCAGTTGGGTTAGGTGCGGCTGGAGTTAGTGCAGCAGGCTTTAAAGATCTGGATGAAATGATGGCTTCTCCTTTAGCCGAGCGAAAATTACCCTTCTGGGTTAAAGAAGTAGATGAACCAACCGTAAAAATCGATTGGGATAATATGGAAATTTTTGAGGGGCCGGAAAAAACATTATTTAACCCTGCTTCCTGGGAAAACCCAAAGGAGTACTTCGAAATTTATAAAAGAAATATTGCATCAACCAAAAAAAATGTCCAGGACAATGTTCCGGGTCTTTCTTTAAAAGACAGAGCTTTGGCCGATGCCAATTGTTGGGGATGGGGCGGACGCTCAGGAGCTGATTTGGCTCCGCCATGGACGGGAGCAGATGTAAAAGCCAATCCTCAATGGGAACATCCAACTATGTTTTATACTCCTGAAGATTATGGAGTTCCCAAGCATAAAGGTACACCCGAAGAAAATTCCAGAATGCTAAGAACTGCAGGAAGAATTATGGGAGCTGCTGATATGGGTTTTGTTAAACTTGATGAAAGAACAAAGAAATTACTTTGGGGCAAAATCAAATTTGAAAACGTTGAAAAAGGATACGCAGATCCGGAAAAAAATAAATACGTGTTACCAGATAAAGATTTATGGGCTGTTTGTTCTGTAATACCACAATCATTGTGGATGCAGCAATATACCGAGCGTATGAGTTGGGCATCAAGTAATACCATGAGTTATTCAAGAGCAAATATCTTTGGTAATAGATTAAGTGTCTTTTTAAGAGGCTTAGGATACCAGGCTTATGGTGGAGATACCGAATCTATAGGTCGTTTGGTAGGTTTTGGTGTGATGTCGGGAATGGGAGAGTACGGAAGAGCTGGAATCCTGGTTAGTCCTCAGTGGGGAACCAATATCAGAACAGTGATGGTCACCATTACCGATATGCCATTGGCGGTAACAAAACCAATTGATGCCGGAATTTCAAAATTTTGTGTTGCATGTAAAAAATGTGCCGAAATGTGTCCTTCAGGAGCCATTAGTATGGAAGATGAACCATTCTGGGGTGGACAGGCTGCATGTCAGGCCGAAGGGATAAAAGGGTGGTATATGGACAGTAAAAAATGTTATACCTATATGTTGGGTGGAGAGCCCGATTGCAGCCGCTGTCAGTCAGTTTGTCCATTTACAAAATTCGACGAAGCCGTATTGCACGATCTCATTCGTTTATCAATAGGATCAGCACCTCAGTTAAATGCCGCAATCAGAAAAATGGATGATGTATTTGGTTATGGTGCAGAGCCCGATTTAAGTAAAACACCATGGGATCTTGATCCAATGGATATTCCTTTATTAGGTCTTGATAAATCACGGTCTTAAAAAGGTTTAATTTATCAGATGTGAGATTTATAATTTTGTATCTCTCTACCGAGCTATTGGCTCGATTGGCATTAATTAATATACAAATAGAGATTTGATTTATAGGATAGAAGAAATAGGTGTATATCATCTTAAATCTCATATATCAAATCTAAAAATCTAAAAAAAATGAGATTAATTACTTGGATTTGGTTCTGGTATATTTTAGTTGGTTTTTTAATGGGTGGAGGTGCTGTATTGATATGGCATTATCTCAAAAAAATTTCTTTAAAACTAAAATGGTTTGAGTGGATTTTATTAATCCTGTCTTTTGTAACATTCATGTTTCTGGGGCAAACTTTTATTGCATCCTTCCAAGAGCATGAACCTCGTGCTGCTTGGCTTACCCTTGTATTTATGGGTATACCAATTTTAATAATGGTAGTATTGCTATACAGATCCTTAAGTAAGAGGATTGTTAAAAATAAAGTGTTAAATAATTAGTATACAGTTAGAGTCGTAACCTGAGTTTGATAAGCTATTAAAAATATTAGACTCAGGTTTATTTTTAAGATGAAACTTTTTAAATCATTATAAACATTTATAGTGTATTGGGAATTTTAAATTATTAGTATGATTACAACAATTGTTAAACGTATTTCAACAGCGATTACATTAATTAAAATTGAAATGGAATCTTCGGATACTTATACGTTTAAATTTTCGGTTCCCGAAAAGATTAAATGGGAGCCCGGAGCTTATGCCCATTTTTTAAGTTCAGATTTGCAGAATGGAGAAAAAGTAAATAAAGAAAGCTTACGGGAATTATCAATTATGAGCCATCCAGATGAAAAACTGATTGGCTTTACAACTCGAATTCGTCAGAATCCATCAAAGTTTAAGCAAGCCCTACTAAAGCTCAAAATTGGAGATCAGATTAGGATGTTTAAAATAGGGAATCATTTTAAAAAGCAAAAGTTCGATAAACCCATTGTGTTAATAAGTATGGGAGTTGGAATAGCCACTTTTAGGCCTCTAATTCTAACTATTTTCAAAAATTCATCACAAGTTTTTCCTATCACTAATATTAATATCGATCGTTCGGGAAATTTTGTATATAAAAATGAGTTGGAGAGTTTTTCTGCAGAAAAGATAAAAAATGTACTGGTTTGCAATAGAGATAATTTATATGAATCTATTAATCAGCATATTAATAATTGTGAAAATGTTTATTATGTAGTTGGTTCAAAGGAGTTTAATAAATCTATTGGAGACTATTTACTTGAAAAAAATATTGCCAGTAAAAATATTGTTTTTGATAAACGCTAAAACGTAATAATGAATTGTAAACAGAGAATTATTGCCCGTAAAATTGAGCAGGAGTTAAGTATTAAAAATGGAGTAATTCGTATTGACGAGATATCCTGTGATGGCTGTGGAAAATGTATTGATGTTTGTCCGCAAACAGCAATTAAGATGATTACGTTAAGCGATGATCAAATTAAAAAGTTACCCTTTAAAGGACGCTTAAAAGTTAAAATAAAGGGAAAGAAAAAGGCTTTCTTATATTCTGATTTATGTATCGCTTGCGGATTGTGTATGAAAGAATGTCACGAATTTGCTATTCATAAAGTTGAAATTAATTAAGTATGAATATATCAGTTAATAAAACACGTTTTTACATTTATGCAATTGCCCTACTGCCTTTTATTATTTTATTGGCTACAGGTGTTATTTTGCTAAAATATCATACGGGATCACCTCTAGATTCTACATTAATGGGATTTGACGCACATTTCTGGTTTCCATTTCATAAGATACTGGCAATACTATCTACTCCCTTGCTACTACTTCATCTGTTTGTAAAAACAGATTGGGTAAAGAAGCTTTTTACATTAAAGCTTAAGGATAAATATAAAATCTCGAACTTACTCTTATTTATTACATTCTCGTTATGTATGTTAACTGCATTTAGTGCAGCATTTATTTTTCCTGATACTGATATGGCTAAAATATTAGGTGGAATCCACAACAAACTCGGATTGTTACTCCTACTTATTTTTGTTATTCACCTTTGGAATTATAGGAAAGTAATAATTAATCAGTTTAGAAATTTAGAGAAGAAATTTTAGAATGCTAAATCCGCTACAGGGGAAAGGATTGATGAAATAATGCGCTTTGTATAATCGCTAGGAAACAATAATAATTTTTGTGATAGCATCTATTAGAATTAACTACAATGTGTAAGAATAAAACAAAAAAAAAGAAATTAGAAACAGCAATGGCTATCATTGCCATGATTATAATAGTAATTGCCTGGTTTGCAGGTAGACAACTTGAGAATTCAGATATTCTTTTAAGTATTAAGGAAAAAATGCCTGAGATTATAAAGTTGGAAGAAATTGACAATTCAACTTACAAATTATATAATGAAGAAGGCGAGAATTTTGCTTACCTAACAATAGAGTCGTCAATGGGCTATGGTGGTCCTTTACAAATGGCTGTGGTTGTCGATTCAACAGGATGTATATCTAATTTGGCAGTTATTAATTCAAAAGAAACACCTTCTTATCTTGAGAAGGTATTGGATAAAAAATTTCTCGATAAAATTATTGGTAAAACTTATGATGAGGAATATTCGCTAGGAAAAGGCATAGATGGTATTTCCAGTGCCACCTATTCGTCGCGTGCTATAGTCGAAGCTTCAAAAAAAGGGAATCGTTTTGTAGCAGCCAAAGTGCTTGGTTTACATGTTCCTAAAGAGATAAGGCCATCTATAAAATTTGGAATTCCTGAAATTGCATTACTCTTGCTTTTTTTAGTGGGTTATATTGCTCATAAAAAATCATTTAAGTACACAAAAATTGCTCGTTGGGGAACAATGCTTGCTGGTTTGTTTGTAATTGGATTTTCATTCAATCAACCGTTTACACTTTCTATGATTAACCAGTTGCTTTTAGGCTATTTTCCTCCCTTACATTCTCATTTGTATTGGTATTTACTTTTGGGTGGGGTTTTCTTTGTTTTCACTATCGATAATAAAAATGCATACTGTTCTTGGTTTTGTCCTTTTGGTGCAGCACAAGAGTGCATGGGTTTAGTTGGGGGTGCAAAAAACCGTTCAGTAGGGAAATTTAAGAATGTATTTAAATGGGCATTAAGAGCACTCACACTATTTGCTATTGTTACTGCATTATTGTTAAGAAATCCTGGCGTTACCAGTTACGAAATATTTGGTACACTTTTTAAACTTACAGGTAGCAGTTTACAATTTGCAATACTTGGAGTTGTTTTGGTTTCTTCTGTATTTATAAAGAGACCCTGGTGTAACTACTTATGTCCCTTAGGGCCTGTAACCGATCATTTTACAAATATTAGACGATTGATACTTAACAAATGGAAGAGCAAAAAAATAAAAGCATAAGCGAAATAATGACCATAGCGGTTGTACTAATATGTATGCTGCTAATTATTTCATTATTAAAAACAAATATTCAAAATCTGCTAAATTTTTAATACGATGTATAGTTCATAATTATTTTTACTCACATTAAGTAATTAAACCTAAAACCTATGAAAACACAAGTATCATTAGTAATCTTATTCTCGCTATTACTAAGTTTAGTATCTGCGAAATTGTTTAGTCAGGAAACAGGACATTATTCACCCGGAGTGCAGGGAATAAAAGTTGGAACACTTCCTCCTCCAGGTTTTTATTATATAATGCACAATGTATTTTATTCGGCCGATTCGTATTACGATGGAGACGGTAATAAATCCGAAATTGATTTTGATGTAAATGTATTTGCCAACGTTCATCGTTTTCTTTATGTATGGGAAGATGTAATATTTGGCGCTAATTATGGAATGCATGTGTTGGTTCCCACAACAAATACAGACATAAGCATTGGTGCCTTTGGTGTAAACGATAGTAAATATGGAATTGGAGATATTGTAATAGAACCAATTTTATTGTCCTGGAACAAGCCAAAATATGATATATCTGTTGCTTTGGCTACCATAGCACCAGTGGGTAGTTACGATATTACCGAAGCAGCTTCGCCAGGGAAAAGCTTTTGGACAGGAATGTTTACTTTCGGAGGAACCTATTATTTTGATTCAAAGAAATCATGGCATGCATCTATTTTAAATAGATATGAAATGCATGGAGAGAAAAAAGATTATGATGTGACCCCGGGTGATGATTTTACGTTTGAATGGGGAATTGGAAAAACCATTGTTTCTAAGCAAATTTGGAATGTTGGGGTTTCGGGTTATTCGCATTGGCAATTGTCTGAAGATAAAGGAAACGATGTTTTTTATGATGCTAGCGTAAAAGATAAGATATTTGCAGTTGGTCCAGAGGTAACCTGTATGTTTCCTAAAGCTAAATTAAATTTGGAACTTAGAAGTCAGTTTGAATTCGGAGCTGTTGACAGATCTCAAGGTAGAAAAATATGCTTGTCACTATTTAAAGCTTTCTAATAAATATTTATACTTCACATTCACACATCCATGCTATCTTGTATGGATGTTTTTTTTATTACAAGTTTAGCTTTTTAAAGCTATCATTCATGATCAAATTTGTAAAAAAGTATTCATTTTTAGCTATTGTAGAAATTAGATCATTTTTACTTATTACTTATCACAAATGTATTCTTACTTTTGTTATTCAATCAATATAATTACAGATGTTAAAAGGATCTTTTAATCAATATTCGCCGATTTCTCAATTATTTCTGAGTTTAATTATCGTGTTTGGGTCTTTCCTGCTTACCATGTTTGCAGGTAGTGTATTGGCTTATTTTATTTATGGTATAAATATTTTAACAGCCACTCAATCGGTCGATATTTATAGCGATATGGTAAATATTTCTGTTCTTAAATTTTATCAATCGGTATATTCCATAGGTATGTTTATTATACCCCCATTTATTTTTGCCTATCTGGTTCATCATAAGGTTAAAGAGTACTTGTATTTGCAGCAAAAAGTTAAATTAAGAAATATTATTTTGGCTACAATTATTATAGTTGTGTCGCTACCAATGATTAATTTTTTAGCCGAAATTAATTCTTATTTACATTTACCCGATTTTATGTCATCCATAGAGAACTGGATGAAATCCAGTGAGGAACAAGCTAAAGTTGTTATTGAGAAGTTTTTGGAAATGAAATCTGTACCCGATTTAATGGTTAATCTTTTGGTAATTGCTATTATTCCTGCATTAGGAGAGGAACTTTTATTTAGAGGTGTTATTCAGGGGCTCTTTTCTAAAATTACTAAAAATGTTCATTGGGGAATTGTAATTACAGCCTTTTTGTTTGCCGCTTTGCACATGCAATTTTTTGGTCTGTTGCCGCGAATGGTAATGGGTATTCTTTTCGGATATCTTTTAATTTGGTCTAAAAGTTTGTGGGTGCCAATTATTGCTCATTTAGTGAATAACGGACTGGCAGTTTTCGCAAAATACTTTATAAGTAAAGGCAATTTGCCCAAAGAAATAGAAACAGTAGGAGCGAACGATAACTTTTTTGTACCTGGAATCCTATCTATTATTTTTGTTTTAATTCTTATGACTTATTTCTTTAGAACTTGTAAAAGGCAAAATTAAACTGTCTTCTTCAGCTTTCTTAAGTTGTTCTAGTCTTTCGCGTTCTCCTTTTCTCCAAATATAAATTATACCATACTCGCTACATTTCTCGCGTTTAATTTCATCAGGGAAATCTTCAAATTTCTGTTCTACTTCGTTCCAAAGTTCCAAAACAAGTTTATCAGCATTTTCGCGAAATTCCGCAACCTTTTCTGAAAATCGATGGGTGTTATTTTGTAGTGTTTTTTGGCAATCAAAAGCCTCTTTAAAATTTTCGGTATTCACTCTTACCAAAGCAATAGAAGGGCTGTATATAGGATTACCACCCATCCTGGTGCGTTCCTGTTCCCCTTTAATTAATTTTTCTCCCCATTCAATTACTTTTTTATCTTTTAGCAGTGATGGAGTTGCTTTTGATGTTTTCTTAAGGCCATAAAATTCTCTTACTTCTGGCTTAAGTTCACCTCTTATAATCGTAAAATTTAATACTTGAATAAAGTGTGAAATGTATAGTTTGGCTTTTCTAAGCTTTTCGTTATAGTCTTTACTTTTTTTCGACTGCTGACTTAATGCCTGTTTATAATTTCTTATTGCCAGTTCGTAATGGGGAACAAAAGTCTCAATTCTTTGATACAAAGAATAGGAATAAGCAAGATCGAAACGATTTACTCTCATGCTTATGCTTAAAGCGGCTTTTAAGGCACGCAAACGTGCTGCATCTGTATTTGGTAATCGGCGGTAAGGCATTAAAAAAAAATTAGTAATATTTATTTTAGCGAAGTACGAAGATAATAAATTTAAGGCATTCTATTTTACCGTTCGCATAAGATTTAGCACAGCCTCAAATAATTTTACTAACAACCTAAAAATTATGCTATATTTGTATTTATAATACATAAAAATTATGCGTAAGATATTATTTGCCCTCATAGTTATATTGTTTCCAATTGTTTGCTTAGCTCAAAATGATACAATAGTTTATTTTAAAAATCATAATCCATTACCAACGAAAGAAGGTGCAGACTTCCGTGTTACTGTTAAGAAAAAAAATAATAAAACTTCGATTATGGTCGAAGATATATATAGTAATGGAGAGTGGAAAAATCTAGTTAATCGTACCATTAAATCAAAGGATGATAATTCATATCTTGTTAAATATGAGAATAAATCTTTTACTCGAAAATTTAATAAAATTACTGGGGGATATTTGGTAGAAGACTACAATTACAAGGGAGAACTTTGGATGAAAGGAATCGCTACTAATTTGTTTCCTTTAATTAAACACGGCCAATGGATGCGTTATACCGATAATATTATCACAGAAGTTAATACATATAAGAAAGGTGTTTTGGTTAAATCCTTTCTTACCGATAATAAAAAGCATTATTGGCCTAATAATACTTATGCCAATGCAGATACTTTAGCCCAATATAAGGAACACCCTCTAGATTTACAAAAAGATATTGCAAGGTTTGTAAACTATCCCGAATCTTGTGCAAGAAAAGGAATTGGTGGGTGCGTTCTCATTCTTTTTGCAATCTCAGAACAAGGTGAACCTTGCGATATTCATATTTTTAGAGGAGTACAGCCAGAATTAAATAAAGCTGCAGCTGTTGCAGTGCAACAATGTACAGCTTGGAAACCTGCAATTAAGAATGGATTACCTGTAAAGCTCTATACAATTGTTCCAATTAATTTTAAATTAAGATAGCGTAATACTTTGATAGTTAGAGGGTATCTTAAATATAGTGATACAGTAAACAAAGTAAAATATTTCATTCTTGGAAATGATTCGATATGATTAGAATGATAATATCAGTAAATTTTTTGGATAACTTCTATTAATATATTCAGGGAATAGTTGCTTTTCTTATGTAGAACAATTCTACACATTTGTCCATTCTTTTCTACAAATTTGTCTAATTCTAAAATTTTAATATTCCAAAATATTTTAAAGCCGACTAGTTAATTGCCAGTATTGTAGTTGATTAAGTGCGGTGTGATAAAATTCATAGCATAAATTTTTAGTACGGTATTCTTATTGTACCAATACAAAATGTCGATTAAAAATTAAGTACTAAGTCTAAAGCTATTGATATATGATCAGTAGTAATTTACAATTTAGATTATTATCAACTAAAATTTAGGAATATGAAAAGAAACATTGTTGTTGTTGGTATGTTGTTGTTTGTTTCAGCAACAATTTGGAGTTGTTCCGATTCGGACAGCTCAAAATCACAAGATCAGGATCAGAACTTAGAACAATCATTAGAGCTTAAATCAAAAACATTAAGCGAAGCAGTAGGAGAAATTACAGCATCGCCAGGGTTTGAGTTAATTACTATGAGTGCGAACACTAAAGATGGTACAGAGGAGGAGTCGGATGATAGATTTTCAATTAACCGTGAAATTACTTTAGCAGATATTCAGGGAATTTATGAGTTTACTCAGGCAGAAGAAGAGACTACAGAAACAAAAATGTATAAAAAACATGTTTTTGAAAGAACAGGAGATAGTGAACTATTTATTATTCATTTGCCTCAGGAAAAAGCAACAAGTCCATGGAAATTGTATATGGAAGAAGAAGGAGATGCTGAATTAGATAATGATTTTGAAGTTAGTACTTCGCAATATCATTCATCAACAGTAATGAATAGTGATGGATTTATGTTTGACTATTTATTAGATGCTGATATTAAGATTGAAGAAGAGGCCGCTGGTGAAATTTTTGTTGATTGGAATATGAATATGTCACCAGACAGGAAATTTAATTATGTCTCTGAATTTGGTTTTGCCAATGGATATTCTGTGGGACATGAATTTATGTTTGGCGATACTACCGAGTTTGCATACAGCTTAAAAATGGGCGATGAGGTTTTATACATGGAGGAAGTTGAATACATCCGTGCTACTAATGAAGCTGGAGCTGAATATGAGTATGCTTTAAGCATTGGAGATATTAAAATTGTTAAAAACTCTGATAGCAATGATTATATGGTTTATCTCAATGGTGAACAGCAAGAAGATGCTATAATTGAAATATTGGATGATACAACTGTTTCTGAAGGCGAAACAGAAGGTGAAGAAGAAGCCGATGGAGCATTTTGCAGACGAGCATTCGACATTAAAATTACATTTGATGATGAAACAAGTGTTATTCTGTCTGATTTAATTGGAGAGGAGACGCTAGCACAATTGGATAAAATCTATAGTTCAATGCATGATATGTATTTTGTTAAGAATTTGGTTGATGTCGTTGCTAATGAAGCTTACCAAATGAATATGGCAGATAATTCGGAGAATGAGGATAATTCGGAAGAATAATCGAAGCTATAAAAATGTCATAAAATCCGGCCTTTGGGTCGGATTTTTTTGTTCTTATCCATTTAAGTACTACTATGAAATCGATTTATTTATGTGTCTGCGTTCTTTTGCTAAATCTTCAGGAAAAATCTCAAGAAAAAAAGTGTTTTTATGAGTTTGGAAAAGCCAGTTACTACTCAAATTATTTGGAAGGGCATAAAACAGCATCGGGAGAAATATTTCATCAAAACAAGTTTACTGCAGCTCATCCAAGCCTTTCTTTTGGCACTTGGGTAAAAGTGCTTAATTTAACTAATAAAAAGTCTGTAATCGTCCGTATTAACGATCGTGGTCCATTTGTTAATGCACGTATTATCGATTTATCTAAATCAGCAGCAAAGCAACTGGGAAATATTAACAAAGGGGTTTTTAGCGTTTTGGTTCAGGTGTATAAGAAAGATACCAGTTATATTACCATAAAGAAGAATTCAAATCTGACACTTAGAATTTCAAATTATTAGTAATTGGAAAGAATCTGTAAATACGCATAAAAAAGAGCGTTACCCTAAGGCAACGCTCTCGATATTTGGATTTCAGTCTAAATTAATCCTTAATTTTAGCTGCTAAGAACTCACGGTTCAAACGAGCAATGTTAGCAATAGAAATTCCTTTAGGACATTCTACCTCACAAGCTCCGGTATTGGTACAGTTACCAAATCCCATTTCATCCATTTTTGCAACCATGTTTTTCGCACGGCGAGCAGCCTCAACACGACCCTGAGGAAGTTTCGCAAGGTGAGATACCTTAGCTGAAACAAATAACATAGCCGATGAGTTTTTACAAGTCGCAACACAAGCACCACAGCCAATACAAGCAGCTGCATCCATAGCTTCCTCAGCATCATCCTGAGCAATAGGAATAGCATTACCATCAGGTACACCACCAGTGTTAACAGAAATATAACCTCCTGCTTGAAGGATTTTTTCGAATGCAGTACGATCTACAATTAAATCTTTGATTACTGGAAATGCACCAGCTCTCCAAGGTTCGATTGTAATGGTTGCACCATCTTCGAATTTACGCATGTGTAACTGACAGGTAGTAATATCATCATCTGGTCCGTGAGCACGTCCATCGATGAACAAGCTACACATTCCGCAGATTCCTTCTCTACAGTCATGATCAAATGCTACAGGTTCCTGACCATCATTAATCAACTGCTCGTTAAGAATATCAAGCATTTCTAAAAATGATGTACCTGTTGAAATATTATTGATTTTGTAAGTTTCAAACTTACCTTGAGACTTAGCATTCTTCTGACGCCAAATCTTTAATGTTAATTCTTTTAATATCTTATCTGCCATTTTTTTTAGATTTGAGATACTAGATTTGAGATACTAGATAATGAATCATTTCAGATTTCCACATTTTTCATATCTCACATCTCATATCTATTTATATGAGCGTTGAGTTAACTTCACATTCTCGAATACTAAATCTTCTTTGTGTAGAATAGGATCTTTGCCTTCACCTTGGTACTCCCAAGCTGAAACATATGCAAAGTTCTCATCGTCACGTTTCGCTTCACCATCTTCAGTTGTTGATTCTTCACGATAGTGACCACCACAAGATTCTTTACGATCCAAAGCATCACGAGCCATTAATTCACCTAAATCTAGGAAATCTTCAACACGACCAGCTTTTTCCAATTCAATATTCATAGCATCATAATCGCCAGGAATACGAAGATCTTTATAGAAATCTTCGCGAACTTTCTGAATCTCTTTAATAGCTAGTTTCAGACCTTCTTCATTACGAGCCATACCAACGTATTCCCACATAATGTGTCCTAAACGCTTGTGGAAAGAGTCAACAGATTTGTTTCCTTTGATGTTGTACAAACGAGACATACGATCTGAAACAGCTTTCTCTTTCTTTACGAACTCTTGGTGATTTACATCGATACGAGGAACTTGAATTTCATCAGCAAGATAATCACCAATTGTATATGGCAATACAAAGTATCCATCAGCCAAACCTTGCATCAAAGCAGATGCTCCTAAACGGTTCGCACCGTGATCAGAGAAGTTAGCCTCTCCAATAGCGTATAAACCAGGAACGTTAGTCATTAGGTTATAATCTACCCAAATACCACCCATTGTGTAGTGAATAGCTGGATAAATTTGCATTGGCAATTCGTAAGGGTTCTGATCAGTAATCTTCTCATACATCTGAAACAAGTTACCATAACGAGCTTCAATTACATCCTTACCTAATCTTTCAATAGAATATTTAAAGTCAAGATAAACGGCTTTACCAGTCTCGTTTACACCGAAACCTTCATCACATCTTTCTTTTGCTGCACGAGATGCAACATCACGAGGAACCAGGTTACCATATGATGGGTATCTTCTTTCCAAGTAGAAATCACGATCCTCTTCAGCAATGTCGTTAGCAGTAATTTCACCTTTTTGCAATTTAATTGCATCATCCTTTTTCTTAGGAACCCAAACACGACCATCGTTACGTAACGATTCCGACATCAATGTCAATTTTGATTGTTGTTCTCCGTGAATAGGAATACAAGTTGGGTGAATCTGTACATAGCAAGGATTTGCAAAACAAGCACCATTTTTATAGGCTTGCCAAGCAGCACCACCATTACATCCCATAGCATTTGTAGATAGGAAGAATACGTTACCATATCCACCTGTTGCAAGAACTACAGCATGAGCACCATGACGTTCGATTTCACCTGTAACAAGGTTACGAGTAATAATACCACGAGCTTTTCCTTCGATAATAACGATATCTAATAACTCGTTACGTTCGTGCATCTCAATTTGTCCTTGTCCGATCATACGATTCATAGAAGCGTAACAACCTAACAATAACTGTTGTCCGGTTTGACCACGAGCATAGAAAGTACGACTTACCAATACACCACCGAATGAACGGTTAGATAAGGTTCCACCATACTCACGTGCAAAAGGTACACCTTGAGCAACACATTGATCGATGATGTCACCACTTACCTCAGACAAACGATGAACGTTTGCTTCGCGAGCACGGTAATCACCACCTTTAATTGTATCATAAAATAAACGAAAAACTGAATCGTTATCGTTTTGATAATTTTTAGCAGCGTTAATACCACCTTGTGCAGCAATAGAGTGAGCTCTACGACCTGAATCCTGGTAGCAAAATGCTTTTACGTTGTAACCCATTTCTGCCATTGAAGCGGCAGCAGCTCCACCGGCTAAACCGGTTCCTACAACGATAACATCTAATTTTCTCTTATTCGCAGGGCTAACTACTTTAATAGCAGCTTTGTGTTTCGACCACTTTTCAGCTAATGGCCCGGCTGGAATTTTTGAATTTAATACTGTCATAACCGTTTTTTAATTATTTAGCAAAAAAGTGTAAGTACAGAGGAATGATTGTGAATCCGGCAGCAACGAAAATTGCGTAGATGTAACCAACTTTTTCCAATCTTGATCTCCAAAGCGTGTTGCTGAAGCCAATTGACTGGAAAGATGACCAGAAACCGTGAGCCAGGTGTAATCCTAATAGGATAGCACCAGCAACATATAAACCAGTATAAACTAATCCCATAGAGCCATTGGTAAATAAATCAACAACTAGATCATAATCACTCTTAGCATCACCTAATCCTGTAATTTGAATTGGCACAAAGAAATGCATCAAGTGCATTGCAATAAAAACCAAAACTAAACCACCCAAAACAAACATGTTTCGAGACGACCAAGTACTGCTATTTCCCAAATTTTGAGATGAGTACTTTTGTGGACGAGCTTTCATGTTTTGTAGAGTTAAAATTATCGCATAAATAATATGGATAATAAAACCACCAAACAATACTGGCTGCAATCCAAAACGAATTACTGGCATTGCCATAAAATGTGCTCCGGCGTTAAACAACTCTCCGGTGCTGTCAAACATTAAAAAGGAGTTCAATATCAGGTGTACCAAGATAAATAGTACAAGAAAAAGTCCTGATAAACTCATTATCAACTTCTTCCCAATAGATGAACTTAAAAAACTGCTCATAAGTTTAAAGATTTAATTAGACTGTTTTTTATAAACTTTACTATAATTAAGATGCAAAAGTAAATTCTCCTGCGACATGAAACGATATTTAGGAACATATATAATTTATTTAGATTGATTCTATAACAAACCTCTTTTTCAGATTATTAGAAATTTAGAATTTAAAGTTAAGGTATGAATCTAAGTATAAATCAATTACAGAAATAATTCCTTATTACTTTTTTGTCACGCGATGCAATTTATTAAATATTTGTATGTTATAGAACAAGGTTTTAATATATTATTTTAATTTAGAATTAAAATTTTAATGTTTTGTATGTTGGTCTTATATAATAACTAAAAAAATATAGTTGATGTAATATTCTAATTATTAAATATATAGTTTTAGTTAAAGCAAATATATTTATTATTAAAATAAAAACTAAGTACTTTGCAGATTTAAAATAAATAACCGATTAATTTAAAAAAGTTTAGCTAAAAAGTTAAACTTGTAACCGTTAAAAATGTATGGATCAATTCTATAAACTTGCTAATTGCCAATTGCGTTATCGCGATAAAGGAAAAGGAAACACCGTGGTACTTTTACATGGATATCTTGAATCTATTGATACCTTCGAGACTTTTGCCAATGATTTATCGCGTTTGGCACGAGTTATAACAATCGATTTGCCAGGCCATGGATTATCGGAACTAAAAAGTGATTCGTGTAGTATTGAAGAAATGGCTTGTGCGCTACATGAACTGATATCGCATCTTGGAATTAATAAAATTAACCTTATTGGTCATTCGATGGGAGGTTATGTGGCTTTGGCTTATGCCGATATGTATCCGGAAAAACTTTCAGCATTGTGTTTGTTTCATTCTTCACCCAATGCCGATACCGATGAGAAAAGAGCCAATCGTCAGCGCGAAATAGACCTAGTGAAGCAAGGAAAGAAAGAATTAATATGTAAATCTAATATTCCCAATACTTTTTCGAATCGGAATCTCAAGAAATTTGATCACGAAATAGAGCGGATTACTGAAATTGCTTGTAAAACCTCTACTAAAGGAATTATTGCAGCGTTGGAAGCAATGATGAATCGCCCAGATAGGAATCGTGTGCTAAAATCTCTCGATATTCCTAAGGTAAGTATTATGGGTAAAGAAGATAATTTTATTCCTTTTGATGTAGCCAAAGAAATTGCACGAGCAAATGATCTTACACCTTTTGTATTACAAACATCAGGGCACATGGGATTTATAGAGCAACGACAAGAATGCTTGCGGGAAATTTTCAGGCTTATTTATGAGTGTTAATTTAAAAAGATAGTGCAAAAAAATCCCACAAAAGATTTTATAATCTGATGCGGGATTTTTTTATGCCTTAGTTTTTACACTTTAATTTTTTCCGTAGAGTAATTCAGATTCTCTTTTTTGTGCTGCATCGTGCCAGTTTTCTGGTATTACTTTCCAGTTCTGGTCGCATTTAATATCAACAGTTCCTTTTTTTTCAATCCACTTCATCAGATAGTAACGTAAATCTTTTGTTGTAGAGTTAATAAGTCGGCTTGTAAGTTCTTCTTTGCTTAGTCCGGCTCCTTCGGTTAGGTGATTTCCACCACCATTTCCACGGTAAGAATTTAAAGCAACACGATATGTTTTATTGGGATCAAATTTTTCTCCCGAACTCATTTGTGAGATTTTAATTCTAGTACCGTATGGTTTAGAAACATCAACCGTATAATCAATTCCTTCGGCAGCATCGTAGTTAAAGAACATTGTGTTTAATCGGCTTCCTTTATCGCTTGTTGAAATGTATAACAAAGGATCTTTGGCCGATTTCATTTGCTGAAACCAATCTTTATAACTGAATTCCAAAAAATCTTTAATTTCTTGACCAGTAAGATTCATGGTGTACAATAAATTTTCGAAGCGATACAATTTAAAAAGATCTCGAACCTGTAAATCGCCCGAATCGATTGTTGCATTAAAGGACAGCGGAGCTGTAAATGATACATCGGCATCAGCCAAATCCATTTGTATGTGCTGAATTAGATCAATAAAGGGCGAATCTCCAAACATAGCATCTTTGGTAGAAATAGTACTTTTAAAAGTTCCAACTTGTCTCGAAACGTACGCCTCTACCTCTGCAAATAAGGGTTGAAAATGCTCAACATATTTTTCTGATTTTTCAAGATCTGCAACCTTAACTAATTTTGCTTTTATTTCTTTCTCATATTTCTTGTTTTCTGCATTCCAATTTAAGTCAACACTTGCTTCGGCAATAAATTGAGCTTTACTTTTAGGATTAATTAATAAAACTTTCTCTTTATCCGGATTTTCGAACCAGGAGGTTTGTTCATGATGATCGTGACCACAAATAATCATATCGAAACCAGAAATCTTTTTGGCAATTAATATAGATGCATTTTCGGGATTTATTTCTTCGCTTTGTTTTTCTCCAGCTCCAGAGTGAAACAGACCAATCACAAAATCGGGATGTTCCTTTTCTTCAATAATTTTAATCCATTTCTTAGCAGATTCAAGCATGGGTTCAAAATGCATTCCCGACCATATTTTTTCTGGTAACCATTTTGGAATTGCAGGAGTTAATAAACCTAAAACAGCAATTTTAGCTCCTTTTTTAGTAATGATTGTATAAGGTTTAAAATATGGTTTTCCGTCAGAATTTCGAACTGCATTGGCAGCAAGCCATGGAAATGAAAATTCTTCATTTACTTTGTCATAAACACTATGTCCAGGTTCAATGTCGTGATTTCCAACAGTTCCTGCATCATAGCCCATATAATTCATTACATCTGCACAAATATGCTTGGTTTCTGTTTTTTCAAAATTCGAATAGTAAACCAAAGGATCTCCCTGAAGAATGTCTCCATTATCGAGAAGAATAATTTCTGATTCTTTTTTATTTCGCTCTTGATCAACATAATTGTATACTTGGGCAAGAGATGTTTTAGTTTCTTTGTCGTTTACTAAATCGTAAGGAAAAAGAGCACCATGAACATCGCTGGTAGCCATTATTTTCAATTTAATATGTTCTGTTTTTTCAGGTGTGCACGAAAAAAGTACCAACACAAAAACTAAGAGGAAATAAAAATAATTATTTTTCATTTGTTTAAATTTTTGAAAGGGCAATAAAGATAAGGTAAAATGAATAAAATGTAGTTGTAAACCCTAAATTATCTAAAGAAAGTTCCTGTTGCGGTATCAGGGGCATTGGTTCTGTTACTTATCTTTTTTAAGATTTCCTTCTTCTCTTTATTGGTATATAAAGACCAGTTTCCAATTTCTTCGGTAGTTCTTCTACAACCAAAACATACGCCATTACTATCCTGACGGCATATTTTAATACAAGGTGATTTAATATCTTCCATAATTCTATTATTTATAATGATTACAAATAACGCAAAATTAGTTTAGATTACAAAATAGAAGAAGGTTTAAAAGAAAAATCCCGAACTACCTTAAGCTCGGGATTTTCTCTAACCACTATTTACTAAGCTAAATCTAATCTATGAAAAAACTATCTCTGTTTTTGTATGTAACAAATGTAGCGTATGATAGTGCTAAATGGATTAAACAAAAGTTAATGAAACTTAAAAGTGATTTTATTTTTTAGTATTCTTCATAAAAGCCTGCACAAATCTAATTTCGGAATAGCTGTAATTCTTTCCCAAAGCTTCTTTTACCGAATTTATGCCGTTGGCATTCTCAATATTAAGTTGTTCTTTTATTTTTTTGATCTTTTTATTGTCAACAAAATCTTTTAGGTCGAGCATTCCCAAGCCAACATAGTGAGCCAGATGAGACTCTATTGTAGTTTGTGCCAAATTGCGAAGGGCAGCAATTTCTCTAACACTTCTGCCTTCTTTATGCATGTCGTAACTTACTTCTTTTGTATTTATTTTCTTGGGTTTAGCTTTTGGCTCAGGTGTAAAATTTAACAAACCCAAACCTTTTTCTTGTCGGTACTCCGATACTAATCTGATAACATCTTGTCCGTAGCGTTCAATTTTTTTTGCTCCAAATCCGTTTACTGCCTTAAGCTGATCGGAAGTATATGGCAATTGGTTAGCAATATCTACCAAACTTCGTTGGGTTGCAACTACATAAGCAGGAGCATTTAGCTCTTCCGAAAGTTCTTTTCTCCAGGTTTTTAATTTTTGCAGTAAGGCCGGATGTTCAACATTTTCATTTACAACTTCTCGTTTCCGTTTTGTTTTAAATTTTGATTTTTCGAGATGTGCTTTTGCTCGGGCAATTAAAAATTTATCGATATTAAAACCATCGGCACAGGATTTAAGGCAGGTTAATTTTACAAATGTATTTTCGTGAATTTGTTTAAGGTAGTCGTTAACTAGTTTTTGAACTCCCTGATTATCGGTTTCGAAACTAAAGTTGTTAAGAATGGAAGTAATATATTCATCGAGTTTATCGCAAAAATATTTACATGCGTTTTTAATTCTATCCTGAGCTTCTCTGCTATTTTCTAGTTTCATATCACCAAAACAAAAGCGTTTTAATGTAGGAGTAAATTTTGAACCTACATTTAAAATATTTGTTTCGAAAGCGGGAAAAGCGGCTTTAATTTGCTCGGGTAAATTTCCTTGAATTGCACTTGCATTATCCTGTAATTGCTTGTTACAATATTTTAAAGGCCGCAATATATCAAAAAAAGAAAATAGCTCTTCTAATAACTGAAATTGAAAGTTTCTTTTTGCAATTTCCAATTGTTCTTCTTTTGGTGGGTGTTTTTCTATGTGTTTAGTGAATTGTGAAACAGAACTATCGCAAATAATTCCACTTTCGCTTAGGCGTGATTTTAAAACTAAACCTTCCAGCGATTTACATCGGCTAAGTGCAACATAAACCTGTCCGTGTGCAAAGGCGGCATTAGCATCTATAATAGCTTTTTCAAAAGTAAGTCCCTGGCTTTTATGAATTGTAATTGCCCAGGCTAGCTTTAAAGGAAATTGGGTGAATTGTCCAACCACACTTTCCTCAATTTCTTTCGATTCAGGATTTATAGAGTATTTAATACTGCTCCACTCTTCGGGATGAACTTCAATTTCGGTATCATCATCTTTACATTTAACCAGAATAGATTCTTCCTTAAATCCGGTTACAACACCTATTTTTCCATTAAAGTATTGTTTTTCGGGCGAACTGTCGTTTTTTACAAACATTACCTGAGCACCTATTTTCAAATTTAGATTTTCATCGGTAGGGAAGGAGTATTCGGGAAACTGACCATCGACAACGGCCGAAAAACTTTCCGATTTGGTTTTTATTTGCTTTAGCTTTTCATCGTTTATTTTTTGAGCTCGAGCATTGTGAGTGGTAAGCGTAATGTAACCATCATGTTTATCTGTATTAAAATTGGGCAGATATCTTTCTTCCAGTTTCTGAAAAGAAGAATGTGAAAGTTGATTATTTCTTATTTCGTTTAAGATTTGAATAAAGCTCTCATCTTTTTGTCGGTACACATGTTTTAGCTCAATACTAATGTGCTGAGAAGATAAAAATGCTTTGCTACTAAAGAAAAATGCGGTTTCGTAATGTTGTCGCAGTAAGTTCCATTCCTCATTTTTCACCACAGGAGGCAATTGTTGTAAATCTCCAATCATAAGAACCTGTGCTCCTCCAAAGGGTAGGTTTCTATTTTTAAATTTACGCAATACTTCATCAATACCATCTAATAAATCGGCACGAACCATACTAATTTCATCAATAATTAGTAGATCTAATGATTTTATAAGATTGATTTTTTCTTTGCGGTACTTTCGTCCTGGGGAATTTGTGGAACCAGGCCTTTCGTTTAGAATCTGACCTGGTAATATTGGACCGAAGGGCAATTGAAAAAAGGAATGTATGGTAACACCTCCGGCATTAATGGCAGCCACTCCTGTTGGAGCAACAACTACCATTCGTTTAGGCAGTTCTTCTTTTAACTGTCGTAAAAATGTTGTTTTCCCTGTTCCGGCTTTTCCGGTTAAGAATATTGTTGTGTTGGTGTTCCGAACAAACTTATGAGCCAGTTCGAGTTGTTCATTGCTTTCCATTTTGTACAAATCAGTAAGAACTATAAAAATACAAAATGTTTGGAGTATTTACTCTATGTTTATGTTGTTAATCAATCTCTATAATTTTATTTTTAACGGCATACATTACCAGCGAAGTGGAATTTTTACATCCGGTTTTACTTAACAAATTGGCTCTGTGTCGGTCTACAGTTCTGTGGCTAATAAATAATTGTTCGGCAATTTCGGCGTTACTATAGCCATCGCAAATCAGTTTTAAAACTTCTAGTTCTCTTTGTGAAAGTTTTACCACATCGGTTCTAAGTTTTTGCAGGCGTTTCTGATCCAGAATATCTACCAAAAGTTCCTGTGAGAAGTACGATTTTCCGGCAATTATTGCTTCTAATGCTGCAATTAATTCATCGGCATCCGAGTTTTTAAGCAGAAATCCCTTAACTCCTGCATCGAGCATTTGGTCGTAATATTCTTCTTCTCCGTGCATTGAAAGAACAATTACTTTCATGTCTGGATATTTCTCTATTGCCAATTTAGTGGCTTCAATACCATTCATTTTTGGCATGTTAATGTCCATTAAGGCAATGTCGATATGCTCATTTTTGGCTATTTCCATAAATTCGAGTCCGTTCGAAGCTTCACCAATTACTTTAATATTAGGCACATTGCTTAATAGAAATTGCAATCCGCTTCTAAACATTTTATGATCATCAACTATTATTAGATTGTATTCTTTCATGCTTAACATTTTATAAGTTTACTTCAATCATTGTCATCATACCGCCACGTTCGGGGTTACTTTTTATTTTATGGGTTCCGTTTAACGATCTAATTCTACTAAATATATTATACAGTCCCATTCCGTTCGATGTTCCGGCATTTATTTCTTTTGAGTCAAAACCAATTCCATCATCAATGTAAATTAAGGAAAGCAGTTTGTCTTCTCGAGCCAGATTAATTTCAATGTTTGAAGCTTTTGCGTGTTTTATGGTGTTGTTTATTAATTCGGTAATTACTCTAAAAATAACGACTTCTACTTGATGGTTTAATCTTTCATCCATATTTTCGGCAATAAAGCTAATATTAATGGCTTGTGAAACATTAATTTTATTGGTAAAAGATCGAATCGCTTTTTCCAGACCAAAATCGTTTAATATATGCGGACTCAAATTGTTTGAGATCTCTTTAATACTTATTAAAGCTTCGTTTACTGCATCAACCGAAGCTCGAATAATATTTTCCTTATCTGATTTTGATTTTAT
Organism: Marinifilum sp. RC60d5; assembly: GCF_052400665.1. Lineage (NCBI taxonomy): Bacteria > Pseudomonadati > Bacteroidota > Bacteroidia > Marinilabiliales > Marinifilaceae > Marinifilum > Marinifilum sp. RC60d5. Next base: position 957,501 of record NZ_JBQTGK010000001.1, on the reverse strand, counting down.
TTTGCTTAAAGATGAAAGATATAGGTTAATACTCGATAGTAAAGGGCCAATTGAATCATGAAGATCTGTGGCAAATCGTTTTCTTTCAATTTCTTCGGTGTTAATAACTGCATTTAAGATTTTACGTTCTGTTTCCTGTCTTTTACTAATGTTATTAGCAACCGATAAAATTAACTTACTATCTTTTAATTCGATTAAGCTAAGGTGAATTTCAACAGGAAAAGTGCTTCCATTTTTTCTTTTTTGTATCGATTCAAAAGAGATTGATGGATTTGAAGAATTTAGTTTTTTGCGATAAGTATGTAGTTTAGAGCTGCTATGTGAAAAATCTATTTCGCTGTAGTTAAGGTTCAACAGTTCTTCCTGCGAGTACTCCAGCCAGTTACATGCGGCCGAGTTGGCGTCGAGAATAGCACCGTCGGTATTGTAAATTAATATTTCGTCGGATGCTTGTTCAATTAAAGAGCGCCATCTTTTTTCCGATGCTCTTAGCTTTTTTTCTTCCTGTTTTATTTTTTCTTCGGCTACTTTTCGTTGGGTAATATTAATAAGAGTCCCCACCATATTAAGAGGTTTGCCTTCTTTATTGTAATCTAGAATTTTACCTTTGGCTTTAAACCACATCCAGCTTTTATCGTTGGCACAAATTCGAAATTCGATAACGAAAAGATTGCTAAGACCTAGGCGGTTTTGCTTGTCTTTTTGTTTTATAATAATTAAATCTTCGGGATGTATGAGTTTGCACAATAAATCGATTGTGTTAGCGGCAGTTATATTTTTATAGCCTAATTTATCCCAAATAATTTTACTGATGTATACTTGTTTAGTTAGGAAATTGTGTTCCCAAACACCATCGGAATTGGCATCGAGCATTCTTAATAATCGGTCTCGGCTACTTTTTAATTCGATATTTGCCAGCTCTAAATTTTTGGTTCTTTCTTTTACCAGTTCCAGCAAGTTGTGGCGGTGCAGTTCCAGTTCTTTGTTTTGTTTTAATATTTGATTGGTTTGTAGTTCTAGTTTTTCGTTTGCAAAAATTATTTCTTTGGTTCGTTCGGCAACCCTGCGGTCTAATTCTTCATTTATTTCGATTAATTTTCGTTCGTTGCGAAGTCGTTTAATTTCTGAGTAACGAATAATAAATGCAATAATTATTACGAATGCAATCATTACCATTAGCGAAGTCCGGTACTGATGAATAATAGATGGAGGCTGATTGCTTATAAAACTATTTTCAGGAAGTTGTTTGGGAAGAATTCGAAAATGTTTCATCTGCTCAAAGTCGAATTTAAACTGATTGTAACCTTTGCGGATAATAGGAATTTTGTTAATATCTTTTCCTTTAAGAACTTTTAGTGTTGATTTCGCAGCCAGTTCGCCCTGTTTAAATCCACTGGTTAGCATACCACCCACAATACCTTCATTAAAATAAAATTCCCAGCTACTGTAGATAGGAAGATCGGTTGCTTCGCGAATAATTTCTATATTTTCCTGATAGGAAATAAAATTACCCTCCTTATCTCTGCTAAAATTAATGAGGTAAATAATACTGTTATCTTCAAGTTTTTTTACTTCGGATACTAGTTCATCGATTGATAGATCCTCCAGAAATATTAAATCAACATCAGTATTTAGTTTTGGCCAAAACGATTTTATATTGTTGCGGTTTAGTATGGCCGATTGCGTTTGGTTATCATTAATAACAACTAATTGCTTTGCTTCGGGATGCAATTGTAAGGCTACTTCAATGGTTTTTTGTGAATCTATTTCTTCCGTAACTCCGGTGATATGACTTATTCCTTCAATTAATTTATCACTAAATTGATCGATAGAGCAGAAAATAATAGGAGTATCCTGAAAGAAATCGGTGTAATAGCATCTTACAAAATCTAAAGCATTGTTATCGGATACAATAATTGCATCGAACCTGTTTTTTTGGTGCTTAAGATTGTAGAGTTTTGCAAATTCGGTAAGATATTCCTGTTCAGAATGGCGTTTGGTATCCATATACTCAAACATTAGCTCAACATTATCCTCATTTTCAAATACCGATTGTATTCCCGAGCTTACATTATCGGTCCAATTTAAACCCTGATGATAGGAGTGTAAAACCAATACTCTTTTTTTTCTTGCAGATGTTGAATAGCTGCAAATTACTATTGAAAGAGATATCAGTAAAAAACAATAGAATAGTTTAGTTAAGGGTTTCATTTTCAATTTCAACTTTAGTTGCACATTAATTTAGTTGAATGTTTGGAAAGATACAAAGCTAAAATAGAAGTAAGTATGTTTTAAAATAGATGAATACACTAAAAAAGCCACAAAATAACATGAACAGCACCCCAAATATTGTGTTCAACTTTTTGGGGTGCAGTTTAATAGATTCTGTGGCTTTTAAATAGTTTAGTTCTGAGAATTTATATTCCCAATACTTTAGCTCCCTGTTTAAATACAACATCTTTAGGAATTCCTGCAGAGTTTACACGATCTAAATCTTTCTGCAGATTTTCACGAATAAAACCTTTTTCGGTAATCATTTTTTGAGCAAGTTCATAGTTTCCATCACCTTGAATAATTAGAATTTGTTTTCCTAATTCAATCATTGCAGCTTTCATTTTTTCAATATTAACACTATAAGTTCCTGTTTCAGGATTTCTTGTAAAAGCACCTTGCTCTTCGAAAAAGTAGAAACGAATCATGTTAGCTTTACCATGAGCACTTGCAACGCCAAAACGAACCGAGCGGAAAATACCAGCCATAAAAGTAACGTAATTATCCATTAGTTTACTTTCGTCCATATCGCCCCATTCGGCCATTTTAGTAATCATATAAAGGCCTAAGATATCAGCTTTTCCTTCTTCAATAGAAGTATAAGTATCTTTTAAAACTTTACGAACACTTTCTTTACTTTCTAAAGTGTACTTAATACCCAAACCGTGAGCTACTTCGTGGAACATTACATTTTCGAAGAATGCATCAAAGGTGATGTTTTTACGTTGGCTTTCGTCTATCAATAAGTCAGAAATAGGAACTAATATTTTGTCGAATTTAGCTTTCATAGCATTTTTCAACTGTAGTTTTCTACTTCCTTTTTGTGCGTGTACACGAGGATCGTTTGGTAAGTTAATTGCAATGTTTTTACTTCCTGCATTACAGTCGCCGGCATAGTAAACTACATCGTAAACATTCATATCAGCATTAGCATTGGCTTTTTCGGCTTTGTACTTAGCAGGAACCGGAAGATTTTCTTGTAAACGAGGTAATAAGGAAGCAAATTTCGATAATTTCTTACTCCATTCTTTGTCTTTCACTAAAATCTGACCAGAGTGAGAAGCTTTGTATCCGTATAGAGCATCTTCGTAGGTTTCGATAGGACCAACAACAAAGTCGAGGGTGTTGGTTTTCATATCCATCCAGGCTAAGTCGGAAGCTAAATAGTCGTCGGTTAAAAGTGCTTGTGAACGCAGTTCCAGGTATTTTTTTAAGCCTTTATCTTCTGCTAATTTAGAGGCTTCTACTAATAAACCGGCAGCCTTTTCAATTTGTTCTTTGTAAACAACATGATAGGGAACCACTTTTAACTCACCTTTTTCATCGCGCTGAATTATAGTGTACCAATCACTTTTCATTTCATCATCAATCGCATCAAACTCTTCCTGAGTCATATTTTGAGGATAGAAATTAGCTCCTTTAGGTTTAGCATTAAAGCCCTCTATAAAAGGTTCGTTGCTGTTTAATCGATCCCATGGGCCATAGTTAATTTTGCTATATGCGATGCTTGCAGGGTCGCTTAATTGATTAAGAAATTCTGATTTGTCGCCTACGGCATCTTTCCAGAATAATTCTTCCATTATATCAGCAACTTCCATTAAAATAGGAAGCATTTGCTTTTCCTTTTTCGTTAATTTGCTGATATCGGTGGTTAATTCAAATTCAGCATATTGGTTTACTAATTTTTGAGTTGGTGATACTTCGGCTTGTTTTGCAGGTTTTTCCTTACACCCTACAAAGTATAAACTCATGACAAGCAATAGAGTAATTGATGCAATTTTTTTCATCTTACAATGATATTTAGTTAGTAAATGTTGTTTGGTACTTAAAAATAAGAGTAAATTTTTACGATTATTTTTTACCTTGCATGATCAAAAATACATTCAAAGAATCGCATTATCAAGACTTAGGCTATAAAGCATATAGTTTTGATTTTGTTTAAACAACAAACAAGCTAAATCATGAGATTAAAAACTTTAACAAGTGTTCTGTTAGTGCTGGGCATAATAATGCCGGCTATTGCAAAAAAGAAGGACGAAAAGGAGAAATCATACCAGTTTACTATCGAGAAACAACTTAAGGCAAGTTCGGTTAAAGATCAGTATCGTTCGGGTACTTGCTGGTCGTTTGCAACAGTTTCATTTTTAGAATCGGAGCTGTTAAGAACAGGAAAAGAGAGCATCGATTTGTCTGAAATGTTTATTGTAAATAGAAATTATCATTTGCGTGCCAAAGATTACATTCGTTTTCATGGGAAGAAAAGTTTCTCGCCTGGTGCCGAAGGATGGGATGTGCTAAATGTGATAAAGAAATTTGGAATAATGCCCGAACAGGCTTATTCGGGTAATACATTTGACGAAACAATGCCTGTTCATGGAGAAATGGATGCGGTTTTAAAAGCCTACGTTGATGCAATCGTAAAGAATAAAAACAAGAAAATTACTCCAGTTTGGATGAAGGGTTTCGATGGAATTTTAGATGCTTATCTGGGAGAAATTCCAGAGAAATTCTCATACAAAGAAAAAGAATATACACCTAAATCGTTCGCAAATAAGATGGGTTTAAATATGGATGATTATGTAACGATTACTTCTTATACTCATCATCCGTTTTACGAAACTTATATTTTCGAAGGCCCCGATAACTGGTCGATGGGCGAGGTGTATAATTTGCCGATGGATGAAATGATGCAAATTATGGATAATGCCATAGCTAATGGTTATAGCATTGCATGGGGGAGCGATGTGAGCGAAAAAGGATTTGCTTTTCGTAAAGGTGTTGCTGTTGTTCCTGATACCGAAACAAAAAACATGGCCGATTCGGAAATTTCTAAATGGGAGAACATGAGCAAAGATCAAAAAGCAGCTTATGGTACCGAGTATCCAGTTAAAGAAAAGACAATAAGCCAGGAAATGCGCCAGAAAGCTTTCGATAATTATGAATCTACCGAAGATCATTTAATGCACATTGTGGGAACGGCTAAAGATCAGAACGGCAGCAAATACTATGTGGTGAAAAATTCGTGGGGAACAGATATGAATTCGTACAAAGGGTATTTTTATGCTTCGAGAGCATTTGTGCAATATAAAACCGTTGGATTGATGTTGCATAAAGATGCTATTCCTGCCGAAATTGCCAAGAAAATGGGATTGTAAATTACGAGATCAGATAAAATTTTGAATGCGCTTCGTTTTGGGCGCATTTTTTTGTGTAAAATAAAAACACCACCTCCCGCGTGGGAAGGTGGTGAAAAAAAAGCTTTGGGAAACAGGTTCCCAAAACAAGTATCTTTAGATTTATTCTATTTTTACTTTATCGGTAACAACATAGTAATTAGGATCGTCTATATCGCGTAAAATTACAGTTCTAAAGTGACTATCGGCTGTTTGTAATAGCTTAATACAATCCTTACTAAGATGCTTCAATTTAATAATTTTTCCTGAGTTTTCATATTTTTGAACCAAATTACTAATGGCTTCGATTCCTGAGTGGTCAGATACACGAGATTCTTTAAAATCAATTTCTACTGATTTTGGATCATTCTCTACATCGAATTTATTCATGAATGTTGTAATAGATCCGAAAAATAAAGGACCCCAAATTTCATAGACCTTTGTTCCATCGGGTTTCTCCGATTTTCGGGCACGAATTCTACGAGCATTCTCCCAAGAGAATACTAATGCGCTAACAATAACTCCAACTAAAACGGCAATTGCCAAATCGAAGATAACGGTTAAAGCAGAAACTAAAATTAATACAAAAGCATCGGCTTTAGGTATTTTATGAAGAATACGGAAACTCGACCATGCAAAAGTTCCAATAACAACCATAAACATTACACCTACTAAGGCAGCAATGGGTACCATTTCGATAAACGGAGAGGCAAATAAAATAAATGCCAACAGAGTTAAGGCAGCTATAATACCTGAAAGTCTTCCGCGACCACCCGATTTCACGTTAATCAGCGATTGTCCAATCATGGCGCATCCGCCCATACCGCCAAAAAATCCGGTCACGATATTAGCAGCACCCTGAGCCATACATTCGCGGTTACCATTTCCTCGGCTTCCTGTAATTTCATCAAGAAGGTTAAGAGTCATTAGCGATTCTATTAAACCAATAGCAGCAAGAATAGCAGCGTAAGGAAGAACAAAAGTTATGGTTTCCATATTGAAAGGAACCAGCGTAAATAGTTGAGTTTGGAAAGTGGGTAGTCCGCCTTTTAGTCCGGCACCTCCACCATCACGAATAAATGATCCAACGGTACTTACATCTAATCCTCCGAATATTACAATGGCCGAAACAACAACAATACCTGTTAGTGCAGCAGGAATTTTAGAGGTTAGTTTAGGTAAGAAGTACATAATTGCCATGGTTAAAATTACCAAACCAATCATGGTATAAAGTTCCATTCCTTGTAACCAGGCAGTTTCTCCGGCAATTTTTTCGGTAAACATGCCCAATTGCGACAAGAAAATTACTATTGCCAAACCATTTACAAATCCCATCATTACCGGATGAGGAATTAAACGCACAAATTTACCAAAGCGGAATACTCCGGCTAAAAATTGAATAATACCAGTTAAAACTATTGTTGCAAAAAGGTAATTCAACCCCATATTTTCTATAGGAGAAGCCATTTCCATTCCCATTTCGTTTCCTTCTTTTACAAGGCTAACCAATACCACTGCCATTGCTCCGGTTGCTCCGGATATCATTCCCGGACGACCGCCAAACACAGAGGTTATTAATCCAATCATGAATGCTGCATAAAGTCCTACCAAAGGATCTACGCCTGCCACAAAAGCAAAAGCTACTGCTTCGGGAACCAAAGCAAGAGCTACGGTTAAACCAGATAAAATATCATTCTTTGAATTCTTCGCTTTTCGCTTGAAAAAATCTACCATATTCTAAATCCTAAAATTTTGATTAAGGGCGCAAAACTAGGCTTTTTGTTTGGACTGGCATGCACTTTATATCAATTAATTGTAAATATTTTTAGCGAAAACGATGTAAGTCAATTGTAAATTAAAAATTGATGATTAAGAATGGAGATTGAAACCGGATTTTTATGATTTTAATGAAATTATAGACACTGAAATTAGATATTGGCTGCTTAACTAAAATTGTATTCAATATTGAGTATCAGGAAAATTGGTTTTATGGAATTATATCAGAGGATTCTTTTCACACTAATTTTAAATTTCTTAAATTGAATACAGGAATTAGAACTTTGTATTTAAACTCTTATCCTTATTTGAGGAATAGCAAATTGTTGATTGATATCCAATTATTAATCTGAGAGAGATGAAAAGAGTAATAAAGGACTACAAAAATATTGGAATAGAATTATTACAGCTTTTACTAAAAACATTTCCCGATGGAATTTATGAAGAGGATTTGATTTGCATTAGCATGCCTAAGGGAAAAACAATTAATGTAGTAGAATTAAAAACCGAGAAGGCAATTTATCTCATTAAAATGGATAAGGTAATGCAAAATAAAATGGATTCCTTTACAGGTGATTTTGAGGGGCTTGATCCATTTTCGGATGGATACAGAAAAGATTCTTAATTGATTTATTTGCTAAGCATTTTATCTATTGCTTTTTTTATTCCCTCTTTATCGTAGCCACATTCTTTGTATAGCTCTTGCTGAGTACCGTGTTCAATCCATTTATCAGGAACACCCAATCGTAACACTCTGCTGTTGTATAAATTATCGCTCATGAATTCGAGTACAGCAGTTCCTAATCCACCCACAATACACCCATCTTCCAATGTAATAATATGATCGAATTTCTGGAATACTTCGTGCAATAGTTCTTCATCTATGGGTTTCAGATACCTCATATCGTAATGAGCAATCGATAAATCCTGTTTTTCCAATTCTTCAATCGCATCTATGGCTTCGGTACCAATGGCTCCTATAGAAAGAATTGCTAAATCGTTACCATCTTTTAATTTTTGGCCTTTCCCAACAGGAAGAAGCTCGAAATCTTTTTTCCAGTCAATAATACGACCTCTTCCTCGTGGATATCGGATAGAGAAAGCACCCATATTTTCCTGCTGAGCAGTAAACATTAAATTACGAAGCTCAATTTCGTTTAAAGGTGAAGCAATGGTAAGATTCGGAACACAGCGCATAAATGCCAGGTCGTAAATTCCATGATGCGTAGCACCATCGGCGCCAACAAGTCCACCTCGGTCTAAACAAAAAACTACATTCACATTTTGCAGGGCAACATCATGAATTAGCTGATCGTAGGCGCGTTGCATAAATGAGGAATAAATAGCGCAGAATGGCAATTTTCCCTGAGCGGCTAATCCTCCCGAAAAGGTGACAGCATGTTGTTCTGCAATTCCCACATCGAAAGCACGATCGGGCATTTTTTCCATCATTATATTTAGCGAACTACCCGTTGGCATGGCAGGAGTTATCCCTACAATTTTATCGTTCATTTCGGCTAGTTCTACTATTGTATTTCCAAATACTTCTTGAAATTTTGGTGCTTGCGGACCAGTAGAAGCAGGAGTTAAAAGTTTACCAGTTTTACAATCGAATTTACCAGGAGCATGCCAATAGGTTTGATCTATTTCGGCTTGTTTAAAGCCTTTTCCTTTCTGAGTAATTACATGTAAAATTTTGGGTCCCGGTATTTTGTGTAAATCTTCCAGTACTTTTACCAGATGATTAACATTATGACCATCAACGGGGCCAAAATATCTAAAGTTTAGTGCTTCGAAAAGATTGCTTTGCTTAAGTAATATGGTTTTAATACCATTTTCAACCTTCTGAAATATCTGTTGGGTGTTTGAATTAATTCGATTAAACTTCCCTAAAATACGCCAAACATCATTTTTAACTTTATTATAAGTTTGTGAAGTGGTAATATCTAAAAGGTATTCGTTTAAACCCCCGGTGCTCGGGTCAATAGCCATATTGTTGTCGTTTAAAATAACCAGCAAATCGGCTTTATTTCCTGCTGCATTATTTAAACCCTCAAAAGCTAAGCCGGCAGTCATTGATCCATCTCCAATAACGGCCACTGTTTTTCTCTCTTTTTCGCCTTTTAATTGTGCAGCAACAGCCATTCCTAAAGCTGCAGAAATAGAAGTTGAGGAGTGTCCAACCGTAAAAGCATCGTACTCGCTTTCGCTTCGGTTTGGAAATCCGCTTATTCCTTTAAACTTACGATTGGTATGAAAAACATTTTTTCTTCCGGTAAGAATTTTATGTCCGTAAGCCTGATGGCCAACATCCCAAATCAGATTATCGTAAGGAGTATTTAATACATAATGAAGGGCAACGGTAAGTTCTACCACCCCCAGGCTAGCTCCAAAATGTCCAGGATTATTCGAAACCTGTTCAATGATCTCCTGACGTAGTTCAGAGCATACTTCAATTAGATCATCCTCCGATATTTTTTTAAGATCTGAAGGATAATTGATTTGATCCAATAATTTTTTATCAGCTTTCGCCATGTACGAAATTCCCCTTTATACCGTTTATAAGCCAAATAACAAGTCTTAATTATTTGGTAAATGATCAATATTCAATTAATAAGGTTTTAGAAAATGATTGAACTAAAAGCTTATTTGTTTGATAATTGATGCTCTATTATTAAATGAAATAAGTGTGATTTTTCTAATGAAAGTCAATCTGTTAAATTGCTTATTCCCTTATAATATTGCACGAAGATAATAAATTAACAAGTATTCTTTGATATGCTTGTGCCTATAAAAAGCTGTATGCTTATATTTGTTACTAAGAAGATGGAATGGACAATTTATTTTTGTAAGTTAATGATCTGTTTTGCAGATCGTTTTTAATCTAGGGAATAGTTTTACGCGATAGGTAATGTAAGCTGTAAAGATTTATTACTACGGATATTTTAGAATTAGATTTAATAATAAGAAATTGAAATATAATAGCAATTTTAATTCATAAAAAACACGATAATATATGTTTAGAAAATCAAGCCCTATAATTATTTTAGTTAGTTTTTTGTTTGTGTTGTTCTCATGTGTGCCCACAAGGCAATTTCAGGAACTACAGGAAAAGCAGGCAAACTGTGCCGAAGAATTAGAAATGTTAAAGGATAAAAATCTTGAGCTGACTGAAAGTAATAACGAGTTATCCGGAAAAATGAAGGTTCTGGAAGATAAATATCAGAATATGCTTGCTGACACAATTTCTTTGTCAAGAAGATTACAATCGGCTCGCGAAAGATTAAGCAGATCGGAGAAAAGTAATCGGGATTTAATGAATCAACTCGCGGGAATGCAAGCTGGTAATGCGAAGGAAACTAAAGCCTTGCTGGAACAAATTAGAAAAGCTCAGGATAATGTGCGCTTACGTGAAGATCAGGTTCTTGCTCTGGAAAAAGAGATGGATGCTCGAAAACGGAAATTGGATGCATTACAGTCCGAATTGGCTATGCGAGATCAGCGATTACACGAGTTAGAAACAGCATTGAGTAAGAAAAATGCTGCCGTAAAATCCCTAAAACAAAAAGTCATAAATGCGCTTACCGGATTCGAAGGAAATGGTCTTTCCATAACAACAAAAAATGGGAAAGTGTATGTTTCTATGGATGAGAAATTGCTTTTTAAATCCGGATCTTATCAGGTAGATCAACGAGGAGTACAAGCTTTAGGACAACTATCAAAAGTATTGTCGCAAAATAAAGATATAAATGTGATGATAGAAGGACATACTGACAATGTTCCTTATAGTGGTTCTGGTGCTTTAAAAGACAATTGGGATTTAAGTGTGAAGCGCGCTACTTCAATTGTGAGAATTATTATTCGAAACAAAGGAGTCGCTCCAAAACGCCTAACTGTTGCAGGACGGAGTAAATATATTCCTGTCGAAACAAATTCCACCTCGATAGGAAGAAGTAAAAACCGAAGAACTGAGATTATTTTAACTCCTAAGTTGGATGAGTTGTTCAGGTTGCTGGATAGCAATTAAGCTATCAGCATACAGCATTTAGTAAAAATAGATGTAGCCGTATAAAATTGGATTATTATGAGAGATTTTAAAAAGTATACTATTTGGCAAAAGGGGATGAGTTTGGTGAAAGAGGTTTATTTATTGGAAGACACTCTGCCTAATCATGAGAAGTTCGGATTATATAGTCAAATGACAAGAGCAGCTATATCAATTCCTAGCAATATAGCTGAAGGATGTGGCTGAAAATCTGACAAAGAATTTAAATGATTTGTTGAAATTGCTTTAGGTTCGGTTTATGAATTGGAAACTCAGTTGTTACTGATACAAGAACTTAAATTAAGCGAGAAGGAAACTCAAAAGTCAATTGACTTTGTTCTCGAAATTCAAAAAATGCTGCGAGCCCTAATTAAGAAATTGAGGTGAACAATTATATCTTTTTTTAGCTCTTAGCTGAATGCTGATAGCTGAAAGCTCACACTAAAAATTAAAAAATATGAACTTAAATAAATCCATAATCGGTATGGTGCACGTACAGGCCCTGCCGGGAACACCACAAAACAGATACAGTATTTCTCAAATTTGCGATATGGCTGTTGAAGAGGCAAAAATGTACACTGAAGCTGGTTTAGATGCTATCATGATTGAAAATATGCACGACATTCCTTACTTAAAAGGAAGTGTGGGACCAGAAATTGTGGCAAGTATGACTGCTGTTGCAAAAGCGGTACGAGAGGCTACCGATTTAGATTTGGGCATACAAATTCTTGCCGGAGCAAATAAAGAAGCACTAGCAGTAGCACAAGCTGCCAATTTCCAGTTTATAAGAGCCGAAGGTTTTGTTTTCGGACACTTGGCCGACGAGGGTTATATGGAATCATGTGCAGGAGAACTGTTGCGTTATCGTAAGGCAATAGGAGCCGATGACATTGAAATTTATACAGATATTAAGAAAAAGCACAGTTCGCATGCTATTACTGCCGATGTTGATATTGATGAAACAGCAAAAGCCGCCGAATTTTTCCTTAGCGATGGACTAATCGTAACAGGCTCGTCAACCGGTAAAGCAGTTTATTTGCACGAACTAAAAAGTTTGAAAGATAAAGTGCATACTCCTGTATTAATTGGATCAGGAATCACCGCCGATAACTTAGCCGAATATTGGGATTATGCATCCGCCTTTATTGTAGGTTCGCATTTTAAGGAAGGTGGGTATTGGAAGAATCCTGTTTCTGCAGAAAGACTGAAAATTTTTATGGAGAAGGTAGAAGAGTTAAAGACTATGTAAATTAAATGTGTTCGATTATAAGTTATAGCCCTAAGATGTTTTTTTATTCTTAGGGTTTTTCTTTTTTATACCACATTACCTTGTTTGAGTATAATATGCTTATAATAAGGATGTATTGGTGTGTTTAATAATTGTATTATTGAGGATAAAAATATTTTTATAGATATTTAGAGAGTTCGTTTTTTTTTACATTTTATTTTTAAAGATATATGAAATGAAAAAATATATAATTTTCTTAATTTTTATAACAGTAGTTATTGGATTAATACAGGTTGTGTTATTACAAAAACAAGTTTCTTTAGTGCTAGTGTTTATATCTGCATTAGGAGGAGTTATTGGTACTTTAATATTGTTTCTTTATGAAAAATATTTACGGAATACTAATTAGTACTATAATGGTTTTTTTTCTTCAAGATATCAGCAAAGGTGTACTATCGAAATGACTATTTCAAATATGAAATTTACCTGTTAGAAATTTGTATAGTATTATTTTCTATTGTTTTTATTTGTTTAATATTTTTTGCAATAAAGAATAAATTAAAAAAGGAAGAAGAACATAAAACAAAGCGACCCTAAGGTCGCTTTGTTCATTTTATACCGATTGATTATTAAATAAAAGTCTGTTCCTACTTTGTTCAACAAACATTTTTAAGAATCTATTGGTATAAACCAAATTGAAAAACTTAAATGAAGTTATAATTTGTTTTATATAGTCATTATATCTTTCTCTTTAGCAGCCAGAAGGTCGTCAATTTTTTTACCGAACATATCGGTCATATTTTGAACTTCAGCTTCAGCATCTTTCTCTAAATCTTCAGAAAGACCCTCTTTAATCAATTTTTTTAATTCAACATTAGTATCTCGTCTTGCATTACGAACACTAACCTTAGCATGTTCACATTCTGCTTTCGATTGTTTAACCAAATCGCCACGACGCTCTTCGGTTAAAGCAGGAATATTAATTCTAATTAATTCTCCATTATTGTCAGGATTAAATCCTAAATTGGAATTCATGATTGCTTTTTCGATAGGAGTAATCATTGCTCTTTCCCATGGCTGAACAGCTATTGTTCGTGGGTCTGGAACACTAATGTTTGCAACCTGAGCCAATGGTGTCATACTGCCATAGTAGTCAACCATAACGCCATTTAACATACTTGGGCTTGCCTTACCGGCACGTATTTTAAGTAATTCTTTTTCAAGATGGTCTACTGCAGATTCCATCTTTTCCTTTGCATCTTCAAGATACATTTGAACTTCTTCATTCATAGGAGAAAGATTTTAGTTGTAATTATTGATCAATGTGTGCTTACAAAAATAATAAAAATTAGCTTTTAACAGTTGGCTGTTGGCTTTTAGCTTGTGTCTTTCTTACTATCAAGAAAGAGATTTTTCTGGAAAACTTATGAGCTTTCTTTCAGAATATCACTAATAAAGATAGCATTTTTCTCTTAAAGCTAATAGCCAATAGCTAAAGGCAAATAGCTTTTAATTGTGAACTACTGTTCCAATGTTTTCTCCTTCAATAATTTTCTTTAAATTTCCTTTGGTATCCATATCGAATACAACAATATTCAAATCGTTTTCCTTACACATTGTGGTAGCTGTAAGGTCCATTATGCGAAGATTTTTGTTATAGATTTCATCGAAAGTTATTCTCTCAAATTTGGTAGCTGTAGGATCTTTTTCAGGATCGGCAGTATAAATACCATCAACACGAGTTCCTTTTAACATGGCATCGGCTTCAATTTCAATTCCACGTAATGATGATCCTGTATCGGTTGTGAAATAAGGATTTCCTGTTCCTGCCGAGAAAATAGTTACGTATCCTTGTTCCAGAAAATCAACAGCTTTTTGTTTCGAATAAAATTCTCCGATTGGTTCCATTCTAATTGCAGTTAACACTCTCGATTTGCATCCAATCGCATCCAATGCAGAGTTCAAAGCCAGACTATTTATAACTGTAGCCATCATACCCATTTGGTCTCCTTTTACACGATCAAAACCTTTGGCAGCACCACTTAGTCCGCGGAAAATATTACCTCCACCAATTACAATTCCAACTTGTACGCCCAAATCAGTAATTTCCTTAATCTGTTCAGCGTAATCGTTTAAGCGTTCCGAATCAATGCCATATTGTTGTTCTCCCATTAGCGATTCACCGCTTAACTTTAAAAGTACACGTTTGTATTTTGCCATTTTTTTTAAGCTGTAAGCTTCAAGCTTTAAGCTTTAAGCTCTGGTTTTTTAATTTTATTAACTACATGCTTTAAGTTGATTACTTTAAGCATTTAAAGTTGAGAAATAATATTGAAAAAGACATAAAAAAAAGAGTTCCTTTTGGGAACTCTTTTTATATGTAATAATAATTGTATTAAGCATTCAAAGTGAAGCGCTTCATTGCAACTACTGTAAGATCTTTGTCAGCTTCGGCAAGATACTGCTTAACAGTTTTCTTTCCGTCCTTAACGAAATCCTGGTTCAATAAAGTAACTTCTTTGAAGAATTTACCTAAACGACCTTGAGCAATTTTGTCAAGAATTTGTTCTGGTTTTCCTTCAAGACGAGCTTTTTCTTTACCAATTTCAAGTTCTTTCGCAACAACATCAGCAGGAACTTCATCCTTGTCAATTGCGATAGGAGCCATAGCTGCTGCTTGCATAGCAACATCTCTACCCATTTGCTCTTCAAGATCTTTATTGAAACCAATCAAAGTAGCTAATTTGTTACCTGCGTGGATATAGGCAACAGCTGCTTCAGCTTCAATTTTATCGAAGAAACTTAAATCGATTTTTTCACCGATAACACCAGTTTGCTCGGTTACGTGCTCTTCAATTTTTCTACCATCCATTTCCAAAGCTTTCAAAGCTTCAAGGTCAGCTGGCATGTTTTCTAAAGCAATATCAAGAATTTTAGTTGCAAATGCTACGAAACCATCGTTCTTAGCAACGAAATCAGTTTCACAGTTCAATGTAATCATTGCACCTTTTTTCTTGTCTGCTGAAACTTTTGCTAATACAACACCTTCAGATGCTTCTCTGTCGGCACGTTTGTTAGCAATAGCCATACCTTTTTTACGGATAATCTCAACAGCTTTATCAAAATCGCCTTCCGATTCGATAAGAGCTTTTTTACAATCCATCATTCCTGCGCCAGTTGCTTTACGCAATTTGGCTACGTCTGCGGCTTTAATAGACATGATATATAGAATTTTTGTGTGTGAATTAATTATTCATTATCATTCTTTTCGGCTTCAGTAGCAGGAGCTTCTGGTGCAGCCGGAGCTTCTTCCTTTTTAGCTTCCACTTTTTTAGCTTCAGCCTTTTTAGCTTCTGCTTTGTGAGCTTTTTTTGGTTTAGACTTCTTGTCTTCAGAAACTTTATCTTTTTCTGCTTTTCTTTCAGTCAAACCATCTTTAATAGCTCCGGTAACTTTATCAAGGATGATAGAAATTGAGTTAGAAGCATCATCATTCGCTGGAATTACGAAATCAATACCTTCTGGGCTTGAGTTTGTATCTACCATAGCAAATACAGGAATTCCCAAACGGTTAGCTTCTTTTACTGCGATGTATTCTTTCATTACATCAACTACAAATAAAGCAGCTGGTAATCTGGTCAGATCAGCAATGCTACCTAAGTTTTTTTCAAGCTTAGCTCTTTGACGAGATACTTGTAGTCTTTCTCTTTTAGAAAGGTGGTTTAAAGTTCCATCTTGTTCCATCTTGTCGATAGATGTCATCTTTTTAACTGCCTTTCTGATAGTAGGGAAGTTAGTTAACATACCACCTGGCCAACGCTCAGTTACAAAAGGCATGTTTACAGCGCTTACTTTTTCAGAAACGATAGCTTTTGCTTGTTTCTTAGTAGCAACAAAAAGAATTTTTCTTCCTGATTTTGCAATTTGTTTTAATGCTGCAGATGCATCATCAAGTTTAACTGCTGTTTTGTGTAGGTCAATAATGTGAATTCCATTACGCTCCATGAAAATAAAAGGAGCCATTTTTGGATTCCACTTTCTTGTTAAGTGACCGAAATGACATCCGGCATCCAACAATTCTTCAAATGTAGTATTTGACATTTTTTTGTTTTTTAAAATCGTTTACATTCATTTTATGGCAATTGCTAAGTAGTTCGAAAAACGAAGTCTTAACAATTTAGATACTAAACCTGCCACAAAAACATTAACGCTTACTAAATTGAAATCTTTTACGTGCTTTAGGTTGTCCTGGTTTCTTACGTTCAACTTCGCGAGGATCACGAGTCATGAAACCTGCAGTTCTTAAAGCAGATTTTGATTCAGCATCAATTTTTACCAAAGCTCTGGAGATAGCCAAGCGAAGAGCTTCTGCCTGACCTGTTACTCCACCACCATCAAGATTTACCTTGATATCGTATTTATCAGCAACCTCTAAAAGGTTTAATGGCTGAGTAACGATGTACTGAAGAGTTCCGGTAGTAAAGTACTCTTTAAGCTCTTTTTTATTGATGGTAATCTGACCTTTACCTTCGCTAACGTATACACGAGCAACTGCTGCCTTTCTACGTCCGATAGCATTAATTACTTCCATACCTGTTATTTAATAGTGTTTAAATCTAATTTCTTTGGCTGTTGAGCTTCGTGCTTGTGCTCACCACCTACGTAAACATGTAGGTTAGTATAAAGAGTTCTTCCTAAACGATTCTTTGGAAGCATACCTTTAACAGCTTTTTCAATTAATCTCTCTGGGTGCTTAGCTAAAAGATCCGCTGGAGATTTAATTTTTTGTCCACCTGGGTGTCCAGTGTAAGAGAAATACTGACGATCGGTTAACTTGTTACCTGTTAAACGAATTTTCTCAGCATTGATAATGATCACGTTGTCTCCACAATCAACATGAGGAGTGTAGTTAGGCTTGTATTTACCTCTAAGTAGTTTTGCTACTTTAGAGCTAAGTCTACCCAACACCTGATTTTCTGCATCGATAACAACCCACTCTTTATTAGCGGTTGCAGCGTTAGCAGAAACTGTTTTGTAACTTAATGTATCCACTTGTAAAACTTTTAATAATTAATACTTTAATACAATTATTCCAATTTGGCTTGCAAAAGTACAAGAATCTCCTAAATACACCAATTTTTTCCTTGATTTATTGACGAATAACTTAACCTATTGTGGATAATCGGGATAATGTGGAGCGGTTAAGCCTCTTTAAAAAATCAAAATTGATAGATTACCCAATATTGAACTGATACTTGCTAAGGGTAGTCAAATCAATAGATTGGGGTGGAATTACTTCGCTAGAAAGCCTATCGGCACAATTTCCCTGCAAAAGTATGAAATAAATTTATCTTGACCTTTATTTTTTGTTGATTTTTTAGGATAAAATTATTTCTGATGGTTTGATATGCAGTTATTAAGGATATAATGGTTTTTGGATGCCTTCAAAATTGTAATTTAGAGTAGTTATTTATTTTTATTATAAAAGCTGGAATGAATGTAAAGATTGCAAGTGAATTTTATTTGCGGGATGTACAAATTGTAGCCGAAGAGCTACTTGGAAAATTAATTGTTCGTAAATATGAGGATGGGACAATTAAGAAATATCGCATTAGCGAAATTGAAATGTATATTGGAGAGGAAGATTTGGCTTGTCATGCTGCAAAAGGAAGAACCGCCAGAACCGAAATAATGTACGATCAGGGTGGTAAGATTTATATGTATCTTATTTATGGAATGTATTGGTTGTTAAATATTGTGACAGGATTAAAAGATCATCCTCAAGCGATTCTTATTCGCGGATTACAGGATATTTCAGGTCCGGGTCGAGTGGGGAAGGTATTGCACTTAGATAAAAGTTTCTATGGCGAAGACCTTAGTGTGTCGGATAGAATCTGGTTGGAGGACGACGGCTTAAATTTTGGTTTTACACGTCATTCTCGTATTAATATTGATTATGCTGGTGATATCTGGAAAAATAAAAAATACAGATATATAATAAAGTAGTAGTTTAGTTCCACTTTATATTCTTTAAAAAGAAATCTCCGTTTATTCTTAGGTAAATTGCGGCAGCATAGTTTTCTTTCGAATTTTTTAAATCATAGTATAAATCGAATTTACCGCCCAAATGAATTCCTTTGGCAACTTTGTGTTCGTAGTAATAGTTAAGGGTAGCTAGTTGTTTTCTCGTTTCAGAAAAATTTTCTTCTGGTATAACACGGGTGGTAAACAATTCTGAGCCTCTTGATGAAGCAAATTTATAAGCATTCCAATATCCTATGCTTAGTTGTGATTTTTTTGTACTAATACCAATTTGAGGGTAAAAAGCATGGCCTTTATCGTAGACGAATTCTTTTTCTGAAGAGTTATCGGAAAAATAGTATCCCATTGCTTTAAAATACCACGATTTTATTTTTGAATTTTTTAGTGTGCGCTCGAATTTTAATCCCGATGCAAAATTGCCTATGGTTTGCACCGATCCTTCTGAGGTATCTATTTCGCCACCTCGGTGCGCAAACATTATTTCAAACGGAACAGATATATTGTTTTTAGACGATTCAGAATTAAGCTTCCAGTCTCCGGTAAGTCCAAAAGTGAATCTTTCCTGAAAAGGATCATTGTCAAGAATAAATTTTTCCCAGTTAATCCAGGTATCGAATTTTAATTTATTTGATTTGTAAAGCAATTGAAAGCCATTTTCACCAGTTTCGATAAAGTAGCGTTCTGGATCAAACAATGGCTCTGATAAATTGTGGTTTTTATCTTGATTTAGGCTACCCATTATAAAGCTTACTTTTTTTGATGCTGCGTAAATAGCCGAGAAGATAGGTTCTGATTCAGTAAAATTTTCTCGTCCAGAATATTTTTGGAGTCTGGCTCCGGCTTCGATTCTAAAGTTGCTGGTAGGGGAGTAGACTAATTTAGGTGTTACCATGTATCCAATCCAGGTTGTTCCTTTCAGGTAGTCTCCGTTGTATTCGTTGTTTTTAACAAAGTTTAAGTTATCGAACCGAAAGAATAATTTGCTACTATCTTTAGGATTAAATTCCTTGAAATTTTGAAAAGGTGATTTTTGCGCAAAAGATACTTGAGCCGCAATCATTAAAAATAGTAGGATGGGTGTAAGTTTTATTTTCATGCTTTATTTTCTTTGTGGAGCGTGCAAAAGTATAATTATTCAGATTTGATTCAGGTTAAAAGTTCTTAAAAATATAAAATGTAAGGTAAACGAGAATGATTTATTTAATAAAATACACCATCTGATATATTGATTGTGAGTTTTGGAGAAGTTAGAATTATGCAAAGAAGGTATTCCTGCCATAAGAGCAATATAAAAAAGGTTTCGCATTAATAAAGACGAAACCTTAGTGTAATTGAATGCTTTGGTAAATAAAAGATGAAAAAGACAAAACTCAGTCTACCAAATTAGAAAGAGGTTTGCATTCAAATTTTACATTCTAACTATCTATTATATTGGTTCGTAATTAGAATCTGGAATTACTAAAGCTAGTATAAAATATACCAATAGCATTAGTGGGTTGAATAATGTTAAAACCAGATATCCTGCACGAACAATTACCGGATCTAATTCGGGATTGATGTAGTGAGATATACCTCCGCATACACCGGCTATTTTTTTATTCTTCGATCGAAATAAGCGTTTCATGGTTTTGGTTTTAGTTACTCATTATTGTTGTCTATGCTAATGTGCGATAATGTTCTTAGTTCATCTACATGAAAATCGCCAAAGAAAGAAACTAGAGAGGTTCTGAACTCGTTATGATGAAGAACGTGAAATTCATTAAACTTTTTACCTTTTCCTTTTGCGTAAAAATGAACTTCATCGGAATCTTCGTCTCGATCTTCGGTTAATACTTCTTTGTAAGAGTTGCCTTTAGAGAGCTGGGAGATTACTATTTTCTTGAATTTTGTTTCGACTCCATTGTCGTGTTTGTAGGTTAAAAACTTTACATTTTTACAGTCTCCTGTTACATTCTTTTCCAATTCATCTTCGTCAATATCAAAATCGAGATTTTTTAAAAACGAGCCTGAAAAACTAAAGCTGTTAAAATTATCGATATTAGAATATTTGGCATGTAGTTTTTCACCTTTTGTTTGGGCTTGCATTAGTATTGGTAATGCAATAGCTATCAATAGAATTACAATTTTTCTCATCTTTTTTATTTTAAAATTAAATTAGTTCACAGCAGTTTAATGTTCAAATAAAAATGGTATTGCTGCAAAATATGAATAGATCTGTTAATTTATTCAACTCGGCTTAAGCCTTCTTTTTTCATAATCCACATTTGGTCTAACATGTCAAAATCCCAGGTGTTTGATACATTATCAATATCGTGAATTATTTTTCCCATTGTATCGTCAAGATAAACTACTTTTCCCTCTGGAACCTTTATGGTAATCTGGATTTTTTGGTTTCTCCATTTACTTTCGTTAGTTAATGTAAAAAACTGATTAAAAGTGACCAGTGAGTCTGTTTGAGCCCATTTGTAATCTATTTCTCTTGCGTTTTCACTTGCTATTTCTCTTGAACTTCCGCGAGCTTTTTTTCTAATTTTAATTTCAAAATTGTCGGAGTAGCTTTTTTCAATGTCGAGTGTTGGTTCTCCTACTATCAATTCTTTCTCGTCGTTCATGTACACTTTTATCTGATCAAAATCTAAATGTCCTTCGTACCAATCATCGTCAATATTATTGATTGTTTTTAGGTAAAGAGTGTCGCAAGTAGTTGTTTTTAAGTCGTAGCTTTCTGTATTATGAGTGCTGCTATGCATGTATCCTTTTATCTGCGAAAAGCTTAGGGATATTAATAATATAATACCTGTTAACCAAACAGCGAGTGCCGAAAAGCCAATTACTTTATTGTTTGTTTTAAACTTAAAAATGAGCTTTATACCTGCAAAAATTAATAGCATTAACGGAATTGCAATTACTATAATCAGGCCAATTGTAAATAGGGTAATGCTTGTACCATCGAGAAATAGTCGTGGAAACATTGCTCCGGGAAAATTAAAATTAGCAAAAGGGCCAAAATAGCTATGTGCAAATATCATTGAGCCAATAAAACTGATTAGTGATATAAAGCCTGCAAATATGAATCCGACTCCCAGTAGAATAATTATCACTTTAAGAACTAACCGGAGTGCTGAGCCCAGAAAATCAATTGCCCGATCGAAACCATCTTTTACTTGTGGTCCATTTTTTTCTCTCATTTTATCGAAGTTCTCTTTTACATCTTTGTATTCATCCTTAATTGATTCTTCGATATTGGAAATATTTACTTTCTTGCCTCTCATTTCCAACTTTTGAGTGGTAGTAATGGCTTTAGGCACTACAATCCAAAGTATGATGTATAAAAGTAAAGGAAATCCATATCCGAAAATAAAGAAGAGAACAAAAAGTAGTCTGATAAATACTACATCGATTCCAAAATATGCAGCAAGTCCGCTCGAAACACCACCTAATATTCTGTGGTCAGGATCTCGAAATAGTCTTCTTTTTCTTTTGCCGGCAGGGCTTTTTTCCGAATTTGTATGATCTTCCTGATCGTCGGTTTCGGTATCTGCAGCGAATATTTCTTCGGGTTTACCCATTATATCAACAACTTTCTCAACCATATCAAGGTTTACGACCTGATCTTTTGAGCCAAGTTTTTCATGAAAAATTTCAGCAATTCTGGATTCAATATCTGATATGATTTCTCGTCCTTCTTCGCCAGCCCCATAATGAGCATTAAGGGTTCGCAGATATCCCTGTAATTTTTCAAAAGCATCTTCATCGATGTGGAAAATACTTCCGCTTATATTTATCGTTAATGTCTTTTTCATTTGTATCAGGTTTTGAGTCTTACTTTTTAATGGTTGTTACTGCATCCACCAATTCTTGCCACGAGTGGTCCAGTTCTTTCAGAAAATCGTTACCTACTTCGGTGCTGGTGTAGTATTTTCGTGGAGGTCCCTGTGTTGATTCTTCCCAACGATAGCTGAGTAGTCCTGCATTTTTAAGTCTGGTAAGTAGTGGGTAGAGTGTTCCTTCCACAACTATCATTTTGGCTGCTTTTAATTCTTTAATAATATCGGATGCATAGGCATCGCTTTGTGATAGAATGGAAAGAATACAATATTCCAGCACTCCTTTTCGCATTTGGGCTTTCGTGTTTTCTATTTTCATTGTTGGAATATTTATGCTGTTTAAATTCTTGATTTTACATTTCCTGGATGATTAAGAAAAGCTTTATGCTTTTTCTTTTCGCTTGTTGTTTTATTTGTATCTCTTTTTGTTTTTATAGGCTCCGAACTAATTGTACACTTTGCTTTTATATCAATTATAATATTTGGTGTTTTCTTAGTGCTTACATTTTCCGGACTGGTTAAAATGTCTTTGCAGACTTTAAGGTTTTCTTCAAAAATTAAAATTCCTCTGTCGAGATATCCTTTTTCTGCTTCCGGCTTATGTAGAGAGCTTTCTGGAATAGAGAATTTTTGTAGTGTAAAATCTACAATGGGAGCTAATAGCTGGCTCGTTTTATTATTGATATTTGTGAATTGAGCATGGCTTTCAAATGTTAATGTTGTAATGATACTTAGTAAGAACATGGTTCTTAAAAGTTTGTTTGAAATGGAATTTTTCATGGTCTCAAAAATTATAATACTAGCCGTAACATACAAGCTTGTTATACAAATATACATATAAAAACAGGTAATATGCAATACATAGTACTGTAAAAATAATAAAATACATTCTAAAATACTGATTAGTAGTATTATAAAAAAATTAATATTTTTCTGTTATATTCGAGGATTAGAAACTAATTGAAGTAAAATCATGAATTTCAATAAAAAATGAAGAAAATTTTTCACAGAAGAGAGAAATGTATTGGCTGTAGTTATTGTATTGAAATGGCTCCCGAGTTCTGGAAAATGAATGAGGAAGATGGAAAGTGTGATTTGCTTGGGTCTAAGCTTATAAAACAAGAATTTGTTGTAGAGATATTTGCCGATGAGATTGAAATGAATGAAAAAGCTGCCAGGATATGTCCAGCTAAGTGTATAAAAATTTTGTAATAGTTTCTATAGGCTAGGGAAAGCTTGTATAGAATTTTCGATAAAAATAAAGAGCGACTGCATCATGCAATCGCTCTTTTATATTCTTAAGCTCGAGAAAAATTATTTATTTGCCCAAGTTTGTTTGTAAAGCTTATGATTTTGAAGCTCTTTTTCTATCAATTTCCGAAAGTAAGATTTTACGTAAACGAATATTATTAGGTGTTACCTCAACATATTCATCTCCCTGGATATATTCCAAAGCCTCTTCTAAAGAGAAGATTACTGGAGGAGCCAATCTCACTTTATCATCGGTACCTGAAGTACGCATGTTAGTAAGTTTTTTGGTTTTGGTTACGTTAATGTCCAAATCGCCGGCACGAGTATTCTCACCAACAACTTGTCCTTTGTAAATTTCGGTTTGTGGAGCTACGAAAAAACGACCTCTATCTTGAAGTTTGTTTAGTGCATAAGCAAAAGTAGTTCCTGTTTCCATTGCAATTAATGAACCATTAATACGACCCGAAATTTCACCTTTGTAAGGTAAGTATTCGTGGAAACGGTGAGACATAACAGCTTCACCTGCTGTAGCAGTAAGAATCTGATTTCTCAAACCAATAATTCCTCGTGAAGGAATGTGAAACTCAAGGTGGATACGATCTGCTTTACGTTCCATTGTAAGCATTTCACCCTTACGTTGAGTGATTAATTCAATTGCTTTTCCTGATACATCTTCTGGAAGATCGATATATAAAATCTCAATAGGTTCGCATTTTTCGCCAGCAATCTCTTTAATGATAACCTGTGGCTGACCAACCTGAAGTTCATATCCTTCTCTTCTCATTGTCTCGATTAAAACAGACAAGTGAAGAACACCACGACCAAATACGTTGTATGAATCTGCCGAATCGGTAGGAACAACACGAAGAGCAAGGTTTTTCTCAAGTTCAAGTTCTAAACGATCAATTAAGTGACGAGAAGTCACATATTTACCATCTTGTCCGTAGAAAGGAGAGTTGTTAATGGTAAAAAGCATACTCATGGTAGGCTCGTCAATAGCAATAGGATCTAATGGTTCTGGATTTTCAAGATCACAAATAGAATCTCCAATATCGAAACCATCGATACCAACTAAAGCACAAAGTTCGCCTGATTTAACACTTGTAACTTTTTCTTTGCCTAGTCCGGTAAATACGTGTAGCTCTTTAATACGCGATTTTTTAATACTGCCATCGCGTTTTGCAAGACTAACATCCATACCTTCTTTTAGCTCGCCACGATGAACTCTACCCACAGCAATACGACCAACGTAATTAGAGAAATCTAAAGATGTAATTAACATCTGAGGAGTGCCTTCCAATACTTTTGGTTCTGGAATGTATTCAATAATAGCATCAAGAATTGCAGTGATATCTTTAGTTGGAGTTTTCCAGTCTTTGGACATCCAGCCTTCTTTTGCCGATCCATAAATGGTTGGGAAATCTAATTGCTCTTCGGTAGCTTCAAGATTGAACATTAACTCAAAAACCTGTTCCTGAACTTCTTCCGGACGACAGTTTGGTTTGTCAACTTTGTTAACAACTACAACAGGCTTAAGACCTAATGCAAGAGCTTTAGATAAAACGAATCGTGTTTGTGGCATTGTACCTTCAAAAGCATCTACTAAAAGTAATACTCCATCAGCCATGTTTAATACACGCTCAACTTCACCTCCAAAGTCGGAGTGACCTGGTGTGTCAATAATGTTAATTTTAACATCATTGTATTCAAGAGATACGTTTTTTGACAAGATGGTAATTCCACGCTCTCTTTCCAGGTCGTTGTTATCCAGAATTAAATCTCCTGGATTTTCATTTTTTCTAAAAATGTTACTGTGCATTATCATTTTATCAACCAAAGTTGTTTTTCCGTGGTCAACGTGAGCGATAATGGCAATGTTTCTTAATTTCTTCATCTTGTATTTACATTTTTCGGGCTTCACCCCTTTTAAATAAGTCAACTTTAATTAAAGTTCGCAAACTTATAGAATACGATCTTGTTTCATCAAAGGCAATCTTCGTTTTCTGAAATATGAAACGAATATGAACTTTGGTATGCTTATTTGTTTAAATAAGTATGTTAAAATTCATCGAGAGTTCCATCTGATTAATGTATAAAATCATATGCAGATGAATTTATTGTAACAGAATCGATTGCGCTGCTAAAATTGCGGCTGCAAAAGTACGGTTTATTTTTCGGAAATTATCTTTTTGGAAGGAATAATTTACACGATTCATTTGATCCCTATTATTTAGCGTTCATTTAAAGTTAACTTAACAGCTTATATTGACAATTGTTTTAGTTTTGTCGTGTTTTAAAAATTACAATTGATAATTTAGATTAATAATAAGTAAACTGTTGAAAAATTCTGGAAATAAGTGATTACTTATATTTGCTAAGTTTTGTTTGGTTATATATGTAGAATAATGAAACAGGAATGCTTTGTAACTATATGTTTGGGTGGTTTTTGATTATGTATTTTAAATAAAAAACAGTAACTTCCCGCTCCTGAATTTTGAATGCAGTTAACTTAAAATACATCATTTTTATATCCTAAAGTCGGAGAACTTGTCCTGTTTTTCAGTAAGGAAAAATATTTTTTCGATGAACAAGAAAAATTAAATGATGAACAGCGAATAATTCACAATGGATTATTTGGGAATAAGTTTTAAACAAACCATTTTTGTAGTCCTTTTTCTCGTAGGAAAAGTGAGATGATTCTGTGGCGACGTTGCCGCATAATTACTAACCTAACAATTCGTTTTATGAAAAAATTGATGAGAAGTATTCTGTCAATGGCAGCAATTATGACGCTGTCTATTGCAGCGATTGCTCAAACCACTGTAAAAGGTGTGGTCGTAGACGGAGATTCTGGTGAAAGTTTACCAGGAGCTTCAATTGTTGTACCAGGCACAACTGCAGGTACAGTTTCAGGTTTTGATGGTTCATTTGCGTTTCAATTACCAGATGGTGCATCGAAAGTTATAGTAAGTTTTGTTGGATTTCTTGACAAAGAAATCGCTCTTTCAGGAGCACAGGATTTAGGAACTATTAAATTAGAGTCTGATGCTGTTGGTTTGAATGAAGTAAGTGTTATGGCTTCGATCGTTACTGATCGCCAAACTCCAGTTTCTGTTTCTACTGTATCAACAGATATAATAGAAAATAAATTGGGAACTCAGGAATTTCCTGAGATTCTAAAATCTACTCCATCAATCTATACTTCGAAAGAAGGTGGAGGATTTGGAGATGCTACTGTTTATGTTCGTGGTTTCGATTCTAATAACGTTGGAGTATTGATCAATGGTATTCCTGTTAACGATATGGAATCAGGTAAAGTTTACTGGTCGAACTGGGCAGGACTTTCTGATGTTACTCGTACTATGCAGGTTCAGCGTGGTTTAGGTGCATCTAAATTAGGTCTTTCTTCTGTTGGGGGTACTATTAACGTACTTTTGAAATCTTCAGATGCTAAAAAAGGAGGAGTTGTAAAAACAAGTGTGGCGAACGATGGTCGTAAAAAACAATTGTTTTCTGTTTCAACAGGTTTAATGGATAATGGTTGGGCAGTTACTTTATTAGGATCTCATACTTATGGTAGCATGTGGGCAAAAGGAACGGAATTTGATGCCTGGGCTTATTATGCAAATATTTCTAAGAAAATTAATGAGAAACATTCTCTTGCTTTCATGATTACAGGTGCTCCACAATGGCACAATCAACGTGGAAATAAGCACACGATTCAACAATACAGAGAAAATAGAGATGAGTTCAAATATAACTCAGATTATGGTATCCGTGATGGAAAAGAGTATGGTGGAGCTTATGGATATAACTATTATCACAAGCCTCAGGCTCAGTTGAATCACTATTGGAATATTGATGATCAGACTAATTTAACTACTTCTGTTTATGCTTCTATTGGTACAGGTGGAGGCCGTCGTATTGATGGCAATGAAAAAAATTGGTTAGGTGTAGACAGGTATTCTGGAGCTGATTATGATGAGACAATGAGAACTGGAGACGGTTTATTGGATTTTGATGGAGCTGCTGCTCGAAATGCAACTTATGTTGCTGAAGGGTCACAAGCTATAATTGGTAACTCAGTAAATAATCATACTTGGGCCGGAATATTGTCAACAATGACTAAAAATATCGATAATTTAAAACTTACTGCAGGTTTTGATGGTCGTTATTATAAAGGAGAACATTATAAAGAAGTTGATGATTTATTAGGAGGTAATTTTTTCCTTGATGATTCAAATGACAATAGAGATGCAAATGCCAAGTTGAAAAAAGATGATAAGTATTCTTATCACAACGATGGTAAAGTGTTATATACAGGATTATTCGGACAGGGAGAGTATGTATCTGATGATTATAGTGCATTTTTATCTGCGGCTATATCACGTAAAGCATACAAGCGTATTGATTATTTCCAATATGCTCCAGGAAACCAGGAATCTGACTGGGAAGATTTCTTTCCATGGAATGTGAAAGCTGGTTTCAACTACAAGATTAACTCTATTCACAATGTATTTGTAAATGGTGGTTACGTTGAGCGTACTCCTTATTTTTCAAATGTATTCCTGAATTATACAAATGAGGTAAACGAGGATGTGAAATATGAGAAGATTATTACTGCTGAACTTGGATATGGTTTCACCACTAAAAACTTTGATGCTAAAGTAACAGCATACTATACTAATTGGATTGATAAAGGTTTAGTGATGAGTCTGCAGGGACAAACTGCTAACATTTCAGGTTTGAATCAGTTGCATAAAGGTGTTGAAATTGAAGCAAATTATAAGCCTAGTAAGAAATTTAGTGTTAGAGGTATGATTTCTATCGGTGATTGGACTTATCAAGATGATGTAAACTTTAATTTATACGATGATAATAATGTATTGATTGATGAATTTAATGCATATATTTCTGATGTACACGTTGGTAACTCAGCTCAGTTGACAGGTGCTGTTGAAATTAACTACGAAGTACTTCCTAAATTAAGAGTGGGTATAGATTACTTATACAATGGTAAGCATTATGCTGATTTTGATCCTACTAACAGAACAAATGGTGTTGAAGATAGAGTAGACTCTTGGGAAATGCCTGATGTTAACCTAATAGATATGAGCTTAAATTATAAGTTTAAGATCGGCAACCTTGATGCATCTCTTAATGGTAAAGTAAACAACTTGTTCAATGTTGAGTACGTATCTAAAGCTGATGATGGAAATCAGCACAATGCAAATTCTGCACTTGTTTGGTATGGTTATGGAACAACTTGGTCAACAGGTTTAAAAGTTAAGTTTTAATCATTATTATCACCATTAAATTAATTAAGATGAAAAAATTTATATATATGCTTTCATTGCTTGCGATTGTTTTTGCAGGTTGTGATCCAATGGAAGATACTTATGATGAGCTGGATGCTTTAGATAAAGTAACATTTGATGCAACTCAGCTTGAAATGACTTTAACAGCTGATGATTATTCAGCGATTAGCAATTTAGCATTGAAGACTGCACAAAATGAGGCAGATACTATTTTGGCGAAACAAATTGCATCTTTAGTAAGCTTTAGCGATGAAAGACCTGCTTCTGCATACATGCCTGCTTATTTAAATTCTCTTTATCAAACTTTAGATCAAACATCTTCTGTTAAGGTTAATTACAATTACGATACAAGAGATTTAGATTATTTAACAGCTTATACTGGAGCTCCTTATTTTAAGTTAGGTGAAGATGAGTACGCAATGGTAAATGAGTTGATTGCTTCGGCTCAATATTTTTCTCCAAGTTACCCAGCTAATGAATCTTTACCATCAATTTTAGCAGGTAAATATCCAGATGCTGTTGATGGTGATGTTAGTTTGGTTCGTTACGATTACAGAGATACTGATCCTAATCCTAATGAGTATTCAGAGAAAACACTTTTCTCTGGAAACTTCGAAGAAGATTTAAGTCAATTCACCACTATCTCAGTTACTGGTGATGATCAGAATTGGTATGCTTCTAGTTATAATGGACAAGCTTATGCAAAAATGTCTGCATTTAAAGATGGTGCAGCAATCGAAAATGAAGATTGGATGATTACTCCTGAGATAGATTTATCAGAAGTTACTGAGCCTGTTTTAAATATTAATCAGGCGCTAAATTTTGCAGATGATACTCAGGAAACTTTTGTTTATATAAGCGATAAGTATGATGCAGCAAATGATTTAGATGCTGCAGATTGGACAGAGTTAACAATTGAGAATGCACCAGAAGGTGATAGCTGGAGTTTTGTTGAGTCTGGAGACATTGATTTATCTGCTTTTGAAGGTAAAAAAGTACATATTGCCTTTGTTTATAAATGTTCTGCCGCAAATGCTCCTACTTGGGAGATTGCTCAGGTTGATATTACAGGCTTAGGTCAAGGTGCAGAAGGTGAAAAAGTAGAAGAATACTACGAGTATGACGGAAGTGCTTGGGCAAAATCAGATGTTTATTATTTACAAAGAGATGATTACACAGAAATGGGTAGCGGTCCTGGTAAATATGGTAACTTCTCAAGCTCTGTTCCTGCAGAAGATTATCTACCAACTTTCTTAAGCATGAATTACCCTTACGCACAAGAAGGTGATGTTATGGTAATGGCTTATAGATATTATTCAGGAGGTACAAAAACTATTGCTGCTGAGTATACTTATTCTGAAGGTGCTTGGAACTCAATGCCAGTTAAAATGGATCAGTTCGTATTCTATGGTACAGAGGGATGGAAATTTGATCCAACAGTTTCACATACGATGACATCTGACGATTATCAAATTATTGTAGATTATTCTGTTGCTACACACGGTAAAACTTCGGATTATGATGATTCTGAATATTATTATGGAGCAGGAGCTAAGTATACTAACTTCGATATTAGAAGTGGAAAATCTGATAGTAGTTTTGCTACATGGCAAGATGCAGTTAAAGAAGGTATAAAAACAGCTTATTTGCCAAATAAATATCCAGAAGCTGTAGCTCAAGTACAAGGAGTTGATGTACATTACATTATTACCTTCAATACTTATGATGGTTCAAACACCACATATTCTATTGAATTTAAATGTACTAAGTCTGCGCCAAATCCTACATTTGAGTATGTAGAAGGTCCTACATTGAAGTAATAAAATACTTTATATATTTAACCCCGGATCATTATGATTCGGGGTTTTTTTATTCTTTTAAATACTGAGTAAGAATATTCTTATTCTTGATTTTTGTCGTATTATTTAAAAGCTAAGTCATTTTTGGTATGTATCGTAGAAGTATACATGTGTTGTTTATAATTTTTATGTGCTTTGTGAACTGGAATAGTATTTACCAGATCTGTATTATTCTGCATTAGCTTTTTTATTTTCTCAGGATAACTAAATATATCAGTTAACAGTTTTATACCCTTCAGCATTATTGATAATATCTTGTTTTAGCTAGTAATTAGTGTTGATCATAAACAACTTAATATATTGCATTTAAAACTCGAATTAGAGCAATAAAAAAGACTGTTTCGAAGTTGAAACAGTCTTTATAGCTATAGTGCTTTAAATCTTATCTTTTTAGTAGTTTTTTGGTGATTCTGCTTCCATCAGAAGAAACAAAAGTGATAAAATACATTCCTTTGGCAAGATTGTTTAATGATATTCTTGTATCTGGAGATTTTACTTCCATAATATTACGCCCTGTAAGGTTCGTAATATGAATTGAAACAACCTTATCCATATTGGTTAATTTTATTTCGGTTGTTGCCGGATTAGGGTAGAAAGAAGGTACTCCATCGGCATATAAATCATCAATTCCTGTAATTACCTCAGTTGTAAAATTCCAATCGGTATCTGATGATATTCCTGCAAATTCAATTCCATTGGTACTAACAAAGGCATCATTATCAATTAGAATATAATACTCGCTACTTCCTTCAAGACTTTCAGCAATATCGAAACTTACTTTTTCTCCATTATAAAAAGCTTCTGATGCAGCGATACTTTCAATTTCATCATCATAGATATTGTAAATAGTTAAATTTCCATTTCCAGCTTCTATCTCTTTGTCGAAAGTTAATTCTAAATCCGTTTCAATTGAGATATTATTACTATTGTCTTCGGGGCTAATAGAAATTAAATTTGGCGCTGTATATATCGTTGTAAAGTTCCAGCTTGATTTATCAGATATTCCTTCAAAAGTATTAGAGGAAGCGTCAGTAATTGTTCCATTATCTATTACAACGTAATATCTTGTTCCTTCTGCAAAGTCATTTAAAGGATCAATAGTTACTTTTTTATTCGAGAATGTTAATTGATCATCAGATGCACTGATATTTTCAAAAACTTCGTCAGTCTCGAAATTTTTAATAATTATATTACCAGTCCCTGCTTGAATATTTTCGTTAAATGTAATAACTAAATTTGCACTTAACGAGATATTGGTTTCTCCATTTTCGGGCGATAAATTGGCAATTGCCGGACTTTCAGAATCGATATACGTTGTAAATGTCCAAGTGTCTTTGTTCGATATTCCTTCAAAAGTATTAGATGAGGCATCAATAATGGCAGCATTATCTATTAACACATAATATTTAACCCCATTTTCAAGTTCCGAATTTAACTCAATATCAACAATATGACTAGTGTATGTAATTTGATTACTATTAGTTGAAATGCTTTCAACAAGGGTTTCATCATCATATTTATAGATGGTAATATTTCCTGTTCCAGCATCTATATCTTCGTTAAACGTAATTGTAAGGTCGGTTGTGGATGAAACATTTTCTTCGCCGTTTGCAGGAGAAACTGCTGTAATTTCAGGACTATCGACATCAACTACTGTTGTCCAAATTTCCTCAATCCATTCCGGATGATTGATAAAAGGATTTCGGTTTCCCTGAATTTCATATACTTTTTCGTTACGGGTCAATTCTGCATCATCAACAGGATCTTCTAGGTTCCACTCTTTAAGTGTTGATAATTTACCAAAGAAAGGTTCAGTGTAGTTGTCTTTACTGTAGCTCATATCATCTGTCATTTCTAGTTCTGGTTCATCACCTTCACCTTCATAACGAACTGCCATGTAGAAAATCATACGGGCAATATCACCTTTTACAGCGTCACGAGGTTCCCAGGAATCACTATCGTAATTACATTCTGTGGCTTCACTGTGAGCTTCTCCGCCATTATCAAAAAATAAATTGCTACGAGAGCTATTTACGCTACGATCGCATGCACGCAAGTGATGAATATCGGTACCAGCACCAGGATCGGTACCAAAATCTCCATGAGATTTGGCCCAAATATGCTCCCGATTCCAGGAGTCATTATCTCCACTTCCATTATCCTGATGCGATTTGTCTTCACTTCGTCCTGTATAAATAAGGATAATTTTGGTTTCATCATTCGGATCTTCATCTGTTTCCTTTAAAGCATCCCAAACATCGTATTCACTTGATGTATACGGAAGAACAGTATTTCCCTTAATAATATTATGAAGAGCTGTTTTTAACTCATTACCGGTTTTTCCTGTAGCAGATTGGTAATATTCTTCGGTACTTGTTTGAGCAAAAGCTAGACTGCTTAAGCTTAACAGTGCGTAAAGAATTAATAGAGATTTTGAGTGTAAAAGTTTAATCATATAATATGCCTTAACGTGTTTCTAATTAGTTGGTTGAGTAGCATAAATGGTTGTGTGGTTGAGTATACTGCGAATAAATTACAGAATAGTAAGTTTCGAAGTATAGGATAATGATGGCAAATTATGAAATATCCTGCAGACAACCTTGGTTTTGAGTGACATTTTGATGAAAAAGTAAAAAAAATCCCGCTATTGCGGGATTAAGAAATATTAATATATAATAATTTAAGCTTTTTTGTTTAAAAGTAATTTGTCGTAAAAATACAGAGCAACAACAGCAAATAATCCAATAGCTAAAATTACATACCATATTTTCGATGGATTGTAGGAGGTCCAAAGATAGTTTGTTAATTCCATTGGATTCATATCCATAGCTTTTGCAGCTTGGGTAAAGTATTCATTTTGAGAAAGACTTTCCGATATTTCAAGCCCGCGTTTAGCAACTTCCTGTTTTACGAACACGGTTTTGTCCGACATTTCCTGATAAACATTACCCGATATTATTCCAGCAAATACATTACCAAGAAATACAGGAATAAATGAATATCCCATATAAAGGGCTTTTTTATCAGCAGGAGCAATTCGGCCAATATATTCTGTAATTTTAGGAGATCCTGCCATTTCACCAATTGCAAAAATGTAAATTGCGGCAAATGTAAAAAGTACATTCTGTGTAAATAGGGTTAAAGACATTCCAATTGCACAAACCAGAAATCCTGTCATCATAGTTTGTAGTGGTTTCCATTTCATTACAATTGTGGAAACAATAATTTGGAAAATGATAATAAACAAAGCATCAAAATTTGTTATGAACTCAGCCTCCATTTGTCCATTGTGAGTACTGTAATTTTCGCTAAAGAATGGCAGGTAAGAATGGAAGAAGTTATAGACAACTGATGTGTCAACCCATTGGGCTATGAATACCGGAAGGGTGAAAAAAAGCTGATTGTACATGGTCCAGAAACCGGCAATTATTAGTAAGAAAAGCATAAACTTAAAGTCGACAACTACTAATGCAATATTTTTAAATACATTGGATATAGAGGTACCCAGCGAGTCGTTGTTAGGTTTGCGATCGGGTTCTTTATAAAAAAGAAGCAATATAAAGTTAAGAGACACTATACCAGCAGAAATATAGAAAACCAAATCGTAGGACGAGTTCTTAAAAAGAAGAGTTACCATTGGACCAAAGAAGGCACCGATGTTTACCATCATATAAAAAATTCCGAAGCCAATTGAAGCAGTTTCATCGGTAGTGGTTTTAGCAATGGTTGCCGATATAATTGGTTTAAAAAGAGCAGCTCCTAATGCCAAATACAAATACATAATAAAAACTCCTGTGAATGTATCAAACATAGGAAGCAGAATAAATGCCGAAGTGTAGATAATGAAAGCAATGAAGAGGACTTTCTTGTAGCCGTATCTATCTGCTATTGATCCAGTGATGACGGGAAGAAAATAGAGTATACCTGTTCCAATTCCCATTAGCATACCTTTTTGTGCCTGAGTAAATTCAAGTCCGCCAACATCTGATGATCCAGTAAGGTAATTGGCGAATAGCATAAAGAAGCCATACCAGGCCCATCGCTCAAAAAGTTCTATTGTGTTTGCTACCCAAAATGTTTTTGGGAATTTTTTAAAGACACTTGCAATGCTCATGTTTAGAGGTTTTTTGTTGTGTTATTTGCTTACTAATTAAAATTTTATAACAATGCCGTTCCCATTAAAAAGAACGCGTTGATTTTTTCGTTTCTGAAAATAAAGACCTGCAAAATAGCCAATTCCTCCGCCTAAAACAACATCGGATAGCCAGTGGCGGTTTCGGTACATTCTTGCTAAACTTACCGATACGGGAATTACATAAATCCATTTGCTATATTCTTCGGCAAAGGGTGTGAATACAGACCATGCTACAAAAGTATGTCCCGAAGGAAAGGATTTGGTATTATTTGTTGTTCCGCCAAATGCATCGAAATGCATGTTGCCATAATTTTGATCGGGACGTGATCGTCCTGCCAGCATTTTTATTCCTTCGGTTAAAATTGCACCTGTTAAGAGTGCTTTTCCTGAGTTAAGGGCTGTTGTAGAAAGTCGTTTATCTTTTATAATAGTTCCAATGGCCCATGTAGCCACAATAGATGGTGCAATAATTTTTTTCTCCCCAAATTCGTTAAAGAAATTCGTGTATTTATCAACAGAAGAATTTTGGTTTGCCTGTATTCTGTCACTAGTCCATTCATCAATTAAAAAGGCGCTGCCGAGTAGGCCACCAAAAATAATTAAATTTTTGCTCGAGAATACTTCTTTTCCTAATCCTGGATTTAGGATATTTCTAGAGTTCTTAAAATATGGAATAGAGTCATTTTGTTTCTGACTAAAGGTTTTTATTTGAAAAGATAGAATTAGCGTAAAAACAAATAGGTATTGAAGCTTTTTCACATTGACAGATTTAGATTGCCAACAAAAATAAGAAATTTTGAATAGGATAGCTTAAAAATAAAAAAGCCATCCAAAAAAAATGGATGGCTTTCTGCTCCCTCTCTAGGACTTGAACCTAGGACCCTCTGATTAACAGTCAGATGCTCTAACCAACTGAGCTAAGAAGGAAT
>NZ_JBQTGK010000001.1:872938-921548 GCF_052400665.1 Marinifilum sp. RC60d5 | reverse complement strand
TCAGATGCTCTAACCAACTGAGCTAAGAAGGAATAAATTCCTAAAAATATTTTAAAAGCATTAGGCTGCTTTTTTTTTGCTCCCTCTCTAGGACTTGAACCTAGGACCCTCTGATTAACAGTCAGATGCTCTAACCAACTGAGCTAAGAAGGAATAAATTCCTAAAAATATTTTAAAAGCATTAGGCTGCTTTTTTTTAATTCACCTGTAGATCACGTTAGAGCTACATTATTGGTGAAAATTGCGATGCAAAACTAACAGGATTTACTCAATAATGCAACAGCAATTTCAAAAAAAATTAAAAAAAGACCAATTTTATTTTATCAGCTACTTTTGTGTATCCTGTAAAATTACATCTATCTGTCTGTTTACCACTATTACTAATGGTTTCGATAATAGAAAGTAAGTTTATAGAGAAATTTAATGATTCTCAGGAAACATTACTTTGCAAAGTATAAAAAGGTAGATAAAAAACAAATTTTCACTTCGTATCAAGACAAATTTTATTGTAATTTTGGAATTGAAAATTCATTTCAAAAAAATACATCTAAAACAACAATACACATGTACGGAAAATTCAAAGATTATCTTGCAGAAGAAATTCAAGGCATTAAGGATGCTGGTTTGTACAAAAATGAAAGAATTATTACAAGTCCTCAGGGAGCCGAAATTAATGTGAATACAGGTGAAAGCGTATTGAATTTTTGCGCGAATAACTATTTAGGTTTATCATCTCATCCACGTGTAATGGAAGGAGCTAAAAAGGCCTTAGATTCTCATGGTTATGGAATGTCGTCGGTTCGGTTTATTTGCGGAACTACTGATATTCATAAAGAATTAGAGCAGAAAATTGCAACATTTTTCGGAATGGAAGATACCATTCTTTATGCTGCCGCTTTTGATGCCAATGGTGGAGTTTTTGAGCCATTATTTACAAAAGAGGATGCAATTATTTCTGATGAGCTGAATCATGCCTCTATTATTGATGGAGTACGCTTGTGTAAAGCTGCTCGCTACCGTTATAAGCATGCCGATATGGCCGATTTAGAGGAGCAATTAAAAGTTTCTCAGGCGCAGCGTTTCCGTATTATTGTTACCGATGGGGTTTTCTCTATGGATGGTGATATTGCACGTTTAAACGAAATTTGCGACTTGGCAGATAAGTACAATGCTATGGTGATGGTTGATGATAGTCATGCTTCTGGTTTTATTGGAGAAACAGGCCGCGGAACTCATGAGTATCACAAATGCATGGATCGTGTTGATATTATTACTTCTACTCTCGGAAAAGCTTTAGGTGGAGCTCTTGGTGGATTTACAACAGGTAAAGCCGAAATTATTGATATGTTACGTCAGCGTTCTCGTCCATATTTATTTTCTAATTCATTGTCGCCGGTAATTGTAGGTGCCTCAATTGCGGTATTCGATATGTTAACCGAGTCCACAGAATTGCGCGATAAGGTAATTTGGAATGCACAATATTTCCGCGAAGGATTATTAAAAGCTGGTTTTGATGTTAAACCTTCCGATTCGGCCATTAATGCATTAATGCTTTACGATGCAGTTTTGTCTCAGCAATTTGCTGCTAAATTGTTAGACGAGGGGATTTATGTAATTGGTTTTTATTATCCTGTTGTACCAAAAGGACAAGCTCGTATTCGTATTCAGCTTTCGGCAGCTCATACAAAAGAGCATTTGGATAAAGCATTGGCTGCTTTTATTAAAATTGGAAAAGAATTAAAAGTAATCGAATAATAATAAATGAGTTAATGGGGTGTGAGTGAATGAATAACTCACACCTTTCACTCATTAGAGAAAGATAAATTTAAACACATGAGATTTTACCTGCTGGCTTTATCATTTTTACTGATTACTACTTTTGGATTTTCTCAGTATTATAAAGATCAAACCTACTTTGTAGGTGCTTCTGTGGGTTATCAATATCCTTTGGGAGATTTTGCTGATCAGGCGAAAGCCGGGCCTTCTTTGCGTTTAACAGGGCAGAAAATGCTGAATAAGAAATTAAGTGTTGGCGCAGAGCTTTCGTTTAGTTTATTGGGGCAGGGTGAATTTTGGGATGGGAGTCATTTAGGAAATTATGATGTAGATTATAATATTGGATCGGCAATGCTAAGAGCTTCGTATTATTTCGATACTTACGATAGAGATTTTAGGCCTTATGCATCATTGGCTTTTGGGTATTTTTATTTTAGAGAAGTGGCCAAATTTACCTCATCTTCAAGTGGATATGAGAGTCAGAAGAATACCGTTACACAAAATAAAGTAGGCTTAGCTCCTAATCTAGGATTTTTGTATCATATCTCTCAAACCTGGAGTTTCGATTTAAATTTAAGATTTACTTATATTCCTAATTTTCCTGATTCAGTTACAAAAATAGATGAGCAGGAGAGAGAATATCAATATTATCTTGGCTTTAATAAAATCTCTCTTCCTGAATTATCAATGGGATTCTTTTACAGATTTTAGAATAGTGAGAAAAAGTTTTCTCCTACTATTTTTACTTAAAATAATCCATGAATTTTAGCTTCCACTTTATCAACAATAGCGTTTAAATCGGCAGGATTATCCAGAAAATCGATATTATCGGCATCGATAATAAGCAAATTTCCCTGAGTATAATCAGTAATCCAAGATTCGTATCTATCATTTAAGTTTTTTAAGTAGTCTAATCGAATTGTTTCTTCGTAATCGCGACCACGTTTTTGTATCTGGTTAACAAGAGTAGGAACCGACGATTTAAGATAAATTAAAAGATCGGGCGCTTGAACCATTGAACCCATTAGATCAAATAAATTGCAGTAATTTTTAAAATCGCGTTCCGACATTAGACCCATATCATATAAATTTGGGGCAAAAATCATAGCATCTTCATAAATTGTACGATCCTGAACTACATTTTTTCCAGACTTTCTAATTTCCATAATCTGATTAAATCTACTTTTCAGGAAATAGATTTGCAGATTGAATGACCAACGTTGCATGTCATCGTAAAAATCATTCAGGTAGGGATTCTCATCCACATCTTCGTAATGTGCTTCCCATCCGTATTGCTTTGCCAAAAGTTCTGTTAATGTTGTTTTTCCGGATCCTATATTGCCGGCTACTGCTATGTGCATAATCTTGTATAAATTATGAATTGATAGAATAAGTTTAAAATGGCAGGCTTCTCGCTTTAAGAATTTTTAGTTTGAGGTTTTCTGTCATAAATTCTTATTAAAAAAGTCCGTTAAGTTGAGCATCAATTTTGGTAATTACCTCGCTCATGTCTTTAGGTTTTTTTAAAAAATCAATGTTATCTACATCAATAATTAAAAGTTTTCCGTTTGTATAACCATTTATCCATGCTTCGTAACGTTCATTTAAACGTTTTAGATAATCTAAGCGAATGGTTTCTTCGTAATCGCGACCACGAGCCTGAATATGTTCAACTAATGTTGAAATTGATGCACGCAGATAGATTAGCAAATCGGGCGGTTGAATAAGAGAGCTCATAATATCAAAAAGAGAAAGGTAATTATCGAAATCTCTTTTGGGCATTAAACTCATCGATTCCAGATTTGGTGCAAAAATATACGCATCTTCGTATATTGTTCTGTCCTGAATGATATCTTTACCAGATTCGCGTAGAGCTAATACCTGATTGAATCGACTATTTAAGAAATGGATTTGTAGAGCAAAGGACCATCGTTTCATGTCATCATAAAAATCATTCAAATAAGGATTGTCATCAACATCCTCAAAATGAGCTTCCCAGCCATAATGTTTTGCCAGTAATCCGGCCAGAGTTGTTTTTCCGGCTCCTATGTTTCCTGCAACAGCAATGTGCATGTTTATGTTTAGTTTAAATAGAAAATGCAACTAAAATTAATAATAAATTTCAGGATATCAATTCAATATTAAAACTGAGAAATACAGATTCTTTTTAATCAGAAACTTAGCGATCTTATTGATATTGATTTTTCATTAGAGAGGAAAATTTTATTTCCAGAAATTTTAAGATTATTTTTTTTATTTGCGTCGAAAGTAATTAATGGCGGATTTTTTTGCAACAAAGGGGAGTAATGGAATAAGCCAGACTTTGTGCTGTAATAAATTTCATTTTTTTGAAGGTATATTTCCTGAATTCCTGGAATAGATATTTTTCTTAAGAACTGACCATTTTGATCTAAATGCAATATCCCTTTACTTTTAAACAAGAGAAAAAGTTTGCCGTTATATTCTTTAATTTTGGAAAGTGGGATATCTTCAAAAAAAGAACTGATTAATATGCTTTCTGAAACAATACTTCCAGTTTGTGAGATTTTAATAATTTGATTGTCAATTGAATTGTAGAGCCAGAATCCACCTTTTTGTGAGTTGCATACCAACTCGCTTTCTGTATCCGAGAAATCGTATAGGTCAATATCATTGCCAATTAACGATAGTTTACTATTTAGATAAATTAGCTTGTTAAAATCTTTGTAGAACAGCATAATCCGAAGAGGATCGGAAACATCTACCGAGCTTATTTCTCCTAATAACTGGTTTGAATAATTGCATATTTCGTTGCCTTTAGAATCGTATTTAGTAAGCTTAGAATTGCTAACGGTATAAATGAATCCGAGTTTATCGACCTCGAAAGAGCTGTGTTTATTGTTTATTAGAATCTTATTTTGAATGGGTAAAAACAGGTTTAAAAGTATAAGCAAAGAAATCATGGAATCATTTTTTGTTAAGTGTTAAAAGTTCTTCTATAATTTCTCGATTATTCGATAATCGTGGAACTTTATTTTGACCACCAAGTTTACCTTTTGATTTTAACCAGTTGTAAAACAGATTTTTATTCGCCAGGGTTAAAATTGGTTTGTCCAAAGTTATATTTTTATATCGTTTTGCCTCATAATCGGAGTTAAGACTCATTAAAGCATTGTCGAGTATGTAATTAAATTCATCTACATTTTCAGGTGCTTGTTCAAATTCGATTAACCATTGGTGAGTTCCTTTATGATCTTTATCCATGAACACAGGAGCTGCTGTATACTCTTTAATTATCGAATTGGTTTTTTGGCATGCAATTTTCATCGCTTTTTCGGCATTGTCAATAATTAGTTCTTCGCCAAATGCATTAATATACAGTTTGGTTCGCCCCGATATTTTAAATTTAAACGGCTTTTTGGATGTGAAATGAATTGTATCTCCAATTTGGTATCTCCAGAGTCCGCCATTGGTGGTTATTAACATGGCATAGTTTTTATGCAGCTCTACTTCTTCCAAACTTAGTGCTTTGGGGTGTTCATCGTTACTATTTTCTAAAGGAATAAATTCGTAATAAATGCCATAATCCAGCATTAATAGCATCGAATCATCAAGTGGATTATCCTGTATGCCAAAAAAACCTTCAGAGGCATTATAGGTTTCCAGATAGTTCATTTTTGAAGATGGAAGAAGCTCTTTAAATTGTTCGCGATAGGGAGTAAAACTTACTCCACCATGGACAAACAGTTCTAAATTTGGCCATATTTCGAGGATATTATTTTTGTTAGATACTTTTAAAATGTGTTTTAGCAATACCAGAAACCAGGAGGGTACACCCGAAAGGCTCGTAACATTTTCGTTAAGAGTTGCCTCTGTCATTTTGTTGAGTTTCTCTTCCCATTCATCCATTAAAACAATAGAGGTGTCGGGTGTTCTTATAAAATTAGCCCAAAAAGGCAGGTTTTGAATAAGTATTGCAGATAAATCGCCATAATAGGAATTATTCTGAACATTATTAATTTGGTGACTTCCGCCAAGGGTTAGTCCTTTACCAAATAAAATACCTGTTTCGGGAAATTGAGAGGTATAAATGGCCAAAATATCTTTTCCTCCTCTAAAGTGGCAATCTTCCAAAGCTTCTTTACTAACCGGAATGAACTTGCTTTTAGAGTTTGTGGTACCTGATGATTTAGCAAACCATTTTATCTCTGAAGGCCAAAATATATTTTGTTCTCCTTTTCTTAATCGATCGATATATGTTTCAATATCCTCGTATGTTTGTACGGGAAGGCGCTCTTTAAAACGATGAAGAGAATTAATAGATCTGAAATCGTATTTTTTCCCCCATTCAGTTTCCGATGCTTGATCAAGCAATTGAGTTAAGGTTTCCCTTTGAATATCGATAGGATAATCTTTAAAGAAATCGATTTGTGATAGTCTTTTGGTGTTTAACCAACTTACAAGAGAATTGATAAATGCCATATTTGTTGTATTTGCTGTTTTTAAATATAACTAATTTTTAGGATGAAAATGCTCTTGAAGCGATCTAAATTATAGTAATTATGTTGTTTTTTATTATATTTGATGAACATTATACTAATGTTAACCCATACTCTATGAACATTCTGGATATTTTAATTGGACTACCACTTCTTTGGGCTATTTATAAAGGTTTTACCAAAGGCTTAATAATTGAGGTGGCAACTCTTTTGGCATTAATTTTAGGAATTTATGGCGCAATCCATTTTTCCGATTTTACAGCCGAATTTATTCAGCAAAAATTCGATTACGATTCTCAATATATGGGTTATATAGCCTTTGCAATTACTTTTTTACTGATTGTAGTCGTGTTAAACATACTTGGTAAAATATTAAACTCTTTGATAGAAGCTGTTGCATTAGGTGTGATTAATAGATTGTTGGGTGTTGTGTTTGGCTTATTTAAGGGAGCTATTATATTAAGTATTGTCGTATATTTTGTAAATTATCTCGATCAAAAATTAAATTTTATTCCTAAAGAGAAAAAGGAAAATAGCATTCTTTACGAACCTATGGTTATGATATCAGAAACGATGTTTGAATTGTTCGATTCCGACTTTAATGGGGCTACAGATAAAATAAAAGAAAAAGTTAAGGAGCAGATTCCATTGGAAGTGTAATGAAGCAGATTATTAAAAAGTATCTCGAAAAACTTCCCAAAAGAAAGAGTACTCATTTCGAAGGATTATGTCCCAATTGTGAGCATCCGGTTAATGGCAGTTATTGTTCTAATTGTGGCCAGTCAGTTAAAGATTTTCATCGGCCTTTTTTTAGTGTTGTTTCAGAATCTTTAGGAGATGCATTATCGCTTGATAATCGTCTTTTTCATACTCTGCTGCCTCTAATTGTTCGTCCGGGATTTATTACCAAAGAGTTTATGAAAGGACGTAGAGTTAGGTATACACCACCTTTTCGTTTGTATCTGTTTTTAACTTTTTTTGCTTTTTTATTACTTTCCCATAATCATAGGCCTGAAACCGAATCGCAAAAAAATATAACATTTCAGAATGGAGATGGAGAACAGGTTGAGGTGTTATCTTTTCTTGAAGAGGCAATATTGCAAGATAGTATTGAGGTTGATAGTTTGGATAAGAAAGCAAGATTAAAAGGAAATTTTTTTAATGTTGATTTTGATACAAAACCAGTAGTCGAAATGGATTCTATTCCTACATCAACCGAAAAAGCGGATAATAGTGATTTGTTGACTCAAAATAAGGCGATTAAGAACTTAATTGAAATGTGGCATCTGAATCCTGATTTACTGATTGACCTGGCCTTAAAAAAACTATCGCAGTTACTACTTGTTGTTTTGCCAGTATTTGCCTTGTTTTTAGCATTATTTTATATCCGAAGAAAGCGTTATTTACTAGAACATTTGTTGATTTCTCTTAACTTTCATTCATATATTTTTGTAATCGTAATTTTAAGCGAATTAATACTTCTTACACAAATAGAGGCTATCCGGCAATTTGCTTTTTACTTATATTTATTAATCCCGATACAGCTTTTCTTAACTTTGAAATTATTTTATCAACAGTCGTGGATTAAGACATTTGTTAAGTTTTTATTGTTGTCATTCATATATAATATCTTATTGATTTTGGGAATTTCATTGGCCCTTGCATCATTCGTTGCTGAATAGCTAAAATATAGAAGAAAATAAAATGGTAAATTTCTTATCTTTGCCATTTAAATACAAATTGATAATTAGATCCGTATCAGGAATAAAAATACAGAACACATGAATTTTATTGAAGAACTCCAATGGCGAGGCATGATTCACGATATGATGCCAGGAATAGAAGAACAACTTGCAAAAGAATTAACATCAGCGTATGTAGGAATCGATCCAACAGCGGATTCTTTACATATTGGTCACCTTGTGGGTGTAATGATGTTGAAACATTTTCAGGTTGCAGGTCACAAACCATTAGTTTTAGTGGGAGGAGCAACAGGAATGATTGGAGATCCATCAGGGAAATCGCAGGAAAGAAACTTGTTAGATGAAGAAACGCTTCGTCATAACCAGCAGTGTTTGCGTGCACAACTTTCAAAATTTATGGATTTTGATTCGGATGCCGAGAACGCAGCAGAAGTTGTAAACAACTACGATTGGATGAAAGATTTCTCATTTCTTGATTTTATTCGTGATATTGGTAAGCACATTACCGTTAATTACATGATGAGTAAGGATTCGGTAAAGAAAAGATTA
Source organism: Marinifilum sp. RC60d5 (assembly GCF_052400665.1). Lineage (NCBI taxonomy): Bacteria > Pseudomonadati > Bacteroidota > Bacteroidia > Marinilabiliales > Marinifilaceae > Marinifilum > Marinifilum sp. RC60d5. Next base: position 913,042 of record NZ_JBQTGK010000001.1, on the reverse strand, counting down.
AGTACCGATTCTAAATCTGGTATGTCTTTTACCGAGTTTACTTACCAATTGGTTCAGGGAACAGACTTTTTAGAGTTGTACCGTTCTAAGAATTGTAAGCTTCAAATGGGAGGATCCGATCAGTGGGGAAATATTACTACTGGAACCGAACTGATCAGAAGAAAAGAAGGCGGTACAGCCTGGGCAATTACTTGTCCGTTAATTACAAAAGCTGATGGAGGAAAATTTGGTAAAACCGAATCGGGAAATATTTGGTTAGATCCTAAGCGTACTTCTCCTTATAAATTTTACCAGTTTTGGTTGAATACTTCTGACGAAGATGCTGAGAAATACATTAAAATATTTACATTAATTTCTCACGATGAAATTGCAGCTTTAATTGAAGAGCACAAAGAGGCTCCACACATGAGAAAACTTCAGCAGCGTTTAGCGAAAGAAGTTACAACTATGATTCACTCCGAAGAAGATTACAATACAGCTGTTGAGGCTTCACAAATCTTATTCGGAAAATCGACTGCAGATGCTCTTAAAAAATTAGATGAAGATACTTTTTTGTCTGTTTTTGAGGGAGTGCCTCAGTTTAAAGTGGCAAAATCGGAATTCGAAGCTGGAGTAGATATTGTAGAATTACTTGCTGTTAAAGCAGAGGTTTTTCCATCGAAAGGTGAATTACGAAGATTATTTAAAGGTAACGCAATAAGTATTAACAAAGAAAAAGTACAAAATGCCGAGTTGCAAGTTACCAAAGAGCATTTAATTGCAGATAAATATCTTCTTGTTCAAAAGGGTAAAAAGAATTATTTTCTTGTGGTAGCTTGTTAATTTGCTGCTTATCACTTAATTTTAGAGGATAAAGTCAAAATAAAAAACCAAATCATAACCAAAAATCTAAACCTATGAAATTTTTAAAGTATGCCTTGCTAGTATTATTCGCTGCCGGAATGATGAGCTGTGGAGGCGGCGGAGGCGGCGATGACGATGAGCCCGAAGTAGATACAACAAAACCAGCAGTAACAATTTCAAGTCCTACGGCTACTACTATTGTTGATGCAGGGAGCAATTTACCTGTTAGTTTTACTGCAACAGATAACGTTGCTGTAAGTTCATATACATTAACAGTCGCTTATTCGGGAGCAAAATCTGTGAAAACAGTTGAGGAATTTGCTTTTAACAGTGCTTCAGATAGCGATGCTGATGGAAATGCATTACCAACTATTACAGGAACTAGTTCATCTGTTAGTTTTGAAATTGCAATTCCTGATAATGCTAAGCCAGCCATGTATAAGATGAGTATTGTTATTAAAGATTCATCTAACAATACGAATACCGCTAAGGAAGTTACATTCGAGATTCGATAAGACAGAATCATATATAAAAAAAAAGGATCGGTAAAACCGATCTTTTTTTTATGCTTTAAATTCTATGCCGAATAGTGAAATATCATCAACTACGGCTTTATTTTTCTTACCTAAGTTTATATGTCTTCTTAAATCAAAGAACGTATCCTGTAAGTTTTTTTGGTTAGAGAATAAGTTGGTGATAAATTGAACAGAAACTTCCATTTTTTCACCTCTCTCAAGTTCTACCAAACCATCGGTGTAGCACAAAAGTTTCGAGTGATTGCTTATTGTAATTTCTCCAATTGTAATTTTGGGGATCTCATCTAACATTCCTAAACCAATACAACCTTTTTTTAAATGAGTAGTTTCGTGGGTTTTAAAATTATATAAAAGTGGTGGATGATGACTTGCATTTATATATTTAAGTTTACGAGTTGTGTAGTTATACACACCGATAAAAAGAGTAAGAAATTTTTCATCGCTCGAGTTATCGCAAACTTTTTTGTTGAGTTTGTGCATGAGCTGATCCAAAGGAGTTTCTGGATTGAAAAGAGCTCGTAAAGTAGCCTGAAAGTTAGACATAATTAAGGCTGCCGGAATTCCTTTTCCTGAAACATCTCCAATACAAAAACCTAATTCCTGATTATTAAAATTAATAAAATCGTAATAATCGCCACCAATTTCAAAGTGTGGCTGGTAATATCCCTGTGTTGCAATGTACTGGTTTTGGGGTAATGAATTTTGGTTGGGAATTAGTATGTTTTGAATTTTAGAGGCTAGTTCCATTTCCTTTTTTAAAGCTTCCTGCGCAAGCAATTCTTTATACATTCTTTTATTCTCCATAGCAACAATTATAATGTTGGATATGGTTTGTATAAAGCTTAAATGTTTAATTGCTGGGCTCATTCCTTCCATTTCTTCATCGAAATCGCCAATTAGTATATAAGCTAGTACCGATGTTTTATGATGGACTGGAATTAAGAAATCGAAACTTTGTAAATGTTTAGGAAAATCAGTCGAGATATAAGTTATTTCGTTATAGCAGCTTAAATCTTTTTCTATTTTAATGTCGTTGATATAGGTGTCACTCACTCCTGAAACTAAAATAGTTTCCCATTTAGTGTTAAATTTGAAGACTGCGATTTTGCCAATCTTAAGCTCTTCAAGTAAAACATTTTCGTACTGTTTTAGAAGCTCTTCTATGGAAAAGTTCTCATTAATTGCCTGAGTAATCTTTAAAATCAGATTTAATTTAAACTTATTGTTGACGGCTTGCTGCTTAATCACTTTTTTAAGATTTGTAATTTCAAGTATTAGCTAAATTAGCAATTATCCATTTCATAATTGCCAGGGAGGTGTGGAAATAAAAAAAGGATTCCATTAAGAATCCTTTTTTTATGATGAATATACAGATATTAAGCTTTTACACGCTCAACATAGCTGTGATCTCTTGTATCAACTTTAATTATATCGCCGGTATTAATAAACAAAGGAACCATAACGGTTGCTCCGGTTTCAATAGTAGCTGGTTTTAACGAGTTGGTAGAAGAAGTATCACCTCTTAAACCTGGCTCGGTATAGGTAACTTCCATAATTACGTGTGCAGGTAGCTCAACGTACAAAGGAGTTTCTGTTTCTGCATGAAAAACAGCTTCTACAGTATCTCCTTCTTTTAGTAGGTCGGGAGCATTAAACAGGCTTTCTTCTAAAGCAATTTGTTCATAAGTTTCGGTATGCATTAGGTTGTAACCCATATCATCTTTGTAAAGAAACTGATGAGGACGTCTTTCAATTCTTGCAACATCAACTTTAACTCCTGAGTTAAAGGTATTGTCGATAATTTTTCCTGTTTTAACATTTTTCAATTTAGTTCTAACAAAAGCAGGACCTTTTCCTGGTTTTACGTGTTGAAATTGAATAATGGTATATAAGGCATCTTTGAAATGGATACACAAGCCATTTTTAAAATCTGCTGTACTTGCCATGATATAATGAATTAAATTTTATAATCGTTATAATAAATTTATTAAAGAAATATTTACCTCTAAGGCTTTGCAAAAGTAATTGAAACAATTTATAATCTGAAATATAATGTGCTTTTGTTTGAGTAATACAACGATAAGCGTTTTTAAAGACCTATTTGTTTATTAAAGAATTGATAGAAAAATTAGAGAAATTGGTTAAATCGCATCGAAGAGAACCTATAAATAAATCGAATTGAACACGAACGGGTATTTTATTGGCATCGGCCGAAACCCATATTTTCATATCGTCTTCATCTTTAAAAGCTCTTCCTGTTTGTACTATTGGTACAAATTTGTAGCATTTTATTTTACCAATTTTACTATCTATTGTTTCGTATCCCATAAAACGGAATTGTAATAAAAATTCTTCATCAGAGAAATAGGTATTTATTTTAATTATTTCTCCTTCCACCAAGTCTTTATTAAAATGGTATGCACGTGCATAGTAAAATGCCGATAGGATATCTTGTATTCCTTCGGGAACTTTTTTTACACCTGATCGGGTACTGGTAATTTCATTTTTATCTCGGTCGAAGCTTACTTCATTGTACCTTTTGTAACTGCCCTCCCGAATATCTCTTATTGCTTTTACGGGTAGTAATGTTTCCTTATCGAAATAGCTTTGATAAGTATCTTTTACTCGGTATAAAGAATTAAAAACACCTACTGTTTTACCGGTAAGAGTTGCATGATAAACTTCTTTATGGTTTATGATTTCGGTTTTTAATTTAAGGCTTGCTTTTCCTCCTCGCAAAAAACCATAGTGGATTACATATTTAAGGTTTTCTCCTTTGTCGGCCGATTTTGATGTGCCGGCAAGCGAGTTTATACTTAAAAAAAGTACCGAAATAATAATGAGAGTAAATCTAATCATACACAAAGGTTAAGTTCTTACTTAAAGATATTCTTTTTAGAAGTAGTAGCCACAAAATCTTTTAAATAAAAAGGTTCGAAATAAGCTACATCTTCGAATTTCATGTTCTGGAATTTTTGTTCAGCGAGTTCTATCATTCCAACTGCTGTTGTCGATACATTATCAATAAAGATGCCAGATTCACTTTTTATAATCTCTTTACATTTTGCTGCTCCGTCGCCAAAGAAAACAATTTCGCGCTCGCCAAGTGTTTCTTCAAAAGAGTTTTCGTCGATAATATCGGCCGAAATATCTTTTATTTGTTCGGTTTTAGAATTGTAAAAAGCGGTATAAACTTCCATTCTTCTGGCATCGATCATAGGACAGAAATAGGCTGTTTCAGGATTTTTTATCAGTAAAGAAATATCTTTTGTTTCTTGTACTGCTTTGGTCATCGATTCGAGTGTACTAATTGCAATTAGAGGTATGTTAGCTCCAAAACAAAGTCCTTTGGCTGTTGATACACCAATTCTTAAACCGGTATACGAACCTGGTCCCATACTTACGGCAATGCCATCTAAATCGGTCATGCTTAGTTCATTCTCCTTTAGTATATCCTGAATAAAAACAGTAAGATGACTGGCATGTTTCATGCCTTCTTTGTTCTCTTTAAGAGCCAAAAGCTTGCCGTCTTTTCCTAATGCAACCGAACAAACGGCTGTTGATGTTTCTATATTTAGTAGTAATGCCATATTTTTTAAATTATACTATTTCGTTATCAAATAGTTCTGCTGTGATATCCTTTCGATAAGTTGGATAAAATCATTGCAAAATAAATGATTATATGGGAAAAGTGAATGTAAACGGACCAATAAATTGCAATTTAGTTTGTTAGATCGGTTTTATTGATTGTGATATTCGAAATACTTTCCTCTGTTAGTAAGACATTTATTCCTTTGCCAACACGTATTGGTGATTGAAAAAACTCCCGACCGATATTGGCCGAGAGCTTCTAGAGTTGGTATAAATAAACTTGATTATAATTTTATTTCGATGCCATTGTAAAAGTCAAGAATCTTGGTTCTAAAAATGTATTCATATTTTGCTTGCAGTAGATTCGATTTTGCCTGGAAAAGGTTGTTTTTTTCCTGGTTATAGTCTACTGAATTCACTAATCCTAAATTAAATTTTTCTTCGGTGTATCTAAAAGCTTCTTCGGTTGAAGAAACAGCAGTTTCGCTCGAAAAATATTTATTCATAGCTGCTTTTGCATTTGCGTGTGCTTGCTGAATTTCTTTACGAAGAATATTTTTAGAATTCTCCATATTTAATTTATAGCGGTTAATGTTAATTTTTGCGTTTGCAATGTTTCTATTTACAGTTCCACCATTAAATATAGGTATCGATAAATTAAATCCGAATGCTTTGTTTTCACGATTAGATAACTGATCGCTTAACTTCATTTCTTCGCGGACAACTATGGGAGCGCCACTAGCATTAAAACCATATTCTGCAAAGTCTTTAGAGTAGCTCGATCCCCAATAACCCGACATAGATAAAGAAGGAGCTCTTTGGCCTTTTGCAATAATTAATCCTTTCTCCGAACTCTCTAGTCTGTATTTTGCAGCTTTCATTTCCGGACGAAATTCTAATGCATTAATAAAAACAGACTCAGGATCAATCATTGAGCGAGTAGCATTTAAAACGGGCAATTCAGGAATTTCAATATCGAAACTTTCCGGATTTTCGAGGTCGAGTAATTGTGCCAGATCCAATAGGTTTAAATCAAGATTATTGGTGGCATTTACAACCTCTAGTTCTTCGCGGGCAGCTTGAGCATTTTGTTCCATTAAAGTACCTTTGGGAAGAGTTCCTGCTTCAACTAAAATTTCACTTCTTTTAATTTGTAGTTGGGTTACCTTTAATTTTTCTTTAGCAATTTGTAATAACTCTTTGTTAAAAAGAATATTCAAATAACTAGAGGTAATGCTTAAAGCCATATCTTCTTTGGCCTTTTCAACATCTTGAAGACTTGCTTCGAGATCTAATTTATTTTGTTTGATAGAATTTTGTTTCTGAAAGCCATTAAATAGTGACAAACTTGCAGAAATACCTAAAGAACCACTTTGAGTATTAATATCACCATAAGTATTGTCGGCCCTAAGAGTTCTACCATAACTAAAATTATAACTCGAATTACCATTTACACTTGGTAAAAGGTCTAGTTTCGATTGTGCCGCATTGTTGGCCTGAACTTCAGCATCGAGTTTGCGAATTTGAAGGTCAATATTGTGTTCTTTTGCATGGTTGATACACTTTTCTAAACTCCATTTTTCCTGCGCATTTACCGCAGCAAGTGAAAGAATAATAACAACTAGCGTGAATAAAGTTTTTTTCATGTTTTTCTATTTATTGATCCGTTAAATGGGATTCAATTTTAAAAGAAATATTTGGTCTTATAAAAATGAGCATTAAATATATGAATGCAAAGAAGTTTATTTTTGTTCCTTCTTTTTCTTATTTTCTTTTATTTGATCAGATTTTTTCTTTTTCTCTCCCTTAAGCTTATCATCCTTGGTAATTCCATCTAATACTTCTATGTTAATACCATCCGATAATCCGGTTTTAATATATCTTTTCTCGAATTTTTGAGATGATGTTTCAACCTCAACAAAAGTTGAATCGTTCTCAAACTCAAGTAAGCTTTCGTTTACAGCAAGCACTTGTTCTCTTTTGTCGAGTACAATTTCGGCATTGGCACTATATCCCGAACGGATAAAGTATTTGTCGTTAAGTTTAACCGATGCTTTAATTTCGAACTGAATAGCACCATTTTCTTCTACTCCTTTTGGAGAGATATATTCAAGATGAGCGTCGAATTTTACATCTTCAATAGCACCAATGGTAAGTTCCAGATTCATGCCTTGAGTAATTTTGCCTACTTCGGTTTCGTCAACTTTTCCCTGGAAAATCATTTCGCCCATATCAGCAACAATGGCTACAGTTGATCCATCGTTAAAAGTATTACTCTGAATTACCGAGTTACCTTCCTTTATAGGAATATCCAGTATCATCCCCTCAATAGTGGAACGAATAATTGTATTTGTTGCATTTGCCGAACTTTTAGTAACACCTTCCTTAATTAACTGTAAATTATCTTTTGCCGACTGAAGTTCTTCGCGATAATTTCGGAAAGACAATTGTGTTTTTTGAAAATCGGCTTCGGAGATAACTTTCTTTTCGAAAAGTGATTTGTCTCTGTTGTAGTTTATTTCGGCATCTTCGAAGTTAATTTTGGCTACGTTTACTCTCGACTCGGCGCTATTTAAATTAATCATATCAGGAATAATCTTAATTTTAGCGATAGGATCGCCTTTTTTTAGCATCTCGCCGGCTTCGACATATAGTTTTTCAATAATCCCCGAAACTCCCTGCGGTTTAATTTCAATTTCTTTTCTTGGTACAACCGATCCTGTGGCTACAGTTTTTTTAAGGATATCTGTTATTTCTGGAGATTTAATATTATAAACCTCTGGTTGATCCTGCGATTTTTTGTATAAGAGAAATATGGTTCCTACAAAAAGGAGGATGAAAAATACAAGCAATACAATTCTAAAGACTTTTTTCATGACTAGTATTATTTTCGGATTATGAATTATTTTTTATCTATTCGTATCTTAAAGCATCAACGGGCTTAATTTTTATGGCTCTTTGCGCAGGAAGTAATCCGGCCAGAACACCAAAAAAGACTAAAACACCAAGTGCTATAAATGCAACATTAATATCAACATAAGGATTTAAAATTTGAGCATCTGGATTTCCTTCGGTAGCTTTTCCAATTAGTTCTACAATTACAACTCCAATTACCAAACCCCAAAATCCGGCAAAGGTGGTTAGGAAAACCGATTCGTTAATAATTTGTCCAACCACAGAAAGAGGTTTGGCGCCAATGGCTCTTTTTATACCTAATTCTCTTGTTCGCTCTTTAACTACAACGTGCATAATATTACTTACTCCAATTACACCGGTTATTAGTACACCAAAACCAATTACCCAAAACAAAAATCCTATACTATTGAACAAACCAAATATTTTATTAAAAAGTTTGGCAATATTAAAGTTTCCTATCGCTTGGGTATCATCGGGGTGAATGGAGTGTCGGCGAGCAAGTATTTTAAATATTTTATTTTGTAGTTCGTCGACCGATTCGCCTACCCGTGCAGTTGCAATAAAAGAGTAGAACTTATCGCCATAATTATACAGCTGTTGTACGGTTGTAAAAGGCATTTGAATAACATCGTCTCGGTTTCCCATGTTACGACTTAATGGTTTAACTGTGCCCACAATTTTAAAATAAATTCCGTTTACTTTAAGATATTGTCCAATTGGATCTTCGTCTTCGTCGAACATTAGTTCCTGAACACGAGGTCCTATTGTAATTACTTTTCGAAATTCTTTAAGGTCGTTTTCATTAATAAATCTACCTTCTGTAACATCAACAGGATTAACCATATTCATTGCCGGAGAAGTTCCCTTTACTCTAAAATTACCTTTTTTATCTTTTCTAAAGGTGTTGTTTGTTGCACTTCCGCTCCAACCATTAATGTCGGGAGCAATGTGCTCCAATTCGGGAATTGATCTTTTTAAGGCAACTAAATCGTCGTTGGTAAAACGGTAAAATCTATTTCGTGGTAAACCTTTATATGGTTTGGTCGTTCTTTCTACCCAAAAAACTGTTGAGTTGGTAGCAAAGTTTCCCAGCGAGGATTGTATGTTGTTTTGAAATCCTCGTCCTATGCCCAGTAAGGTTACCAAAATAAGGATACCAAACATTACACCTAATCCGGTAAGTATGGTTCTTAGCTTATTTTGTTTTAGGGCGGCAGTAATTTCTTGCCATTTATCTAAATCGAACATTGTAATGTCGTTTAATTAGTCATTTAATTATTCGTCTCTTAATGCTTCTATTGGTCGAATAGAGGCAGCTTTTCGAGCAGGGAAAAATCCAGCTAATGCTCCTGTTATAACCAGAACAATGGTTGCACCTACGGCTATTCCTAAATCTACCTGAGGATTTAAGAAATAGATTGCTGCTGGCGGATATATTTTATAAATAAGATCGAAGTAGTTGATTAATTCGAGTAAACCAACACCTGCAATAAGTCCAAAATATCCCGAAACTGCAGTAATAAATATTGCTTCCATTAGTATTAAGCTAACTACCGAACGGGGCGAAGCTCCAATTGCTTTTCTAATCCCAATTTCTTTGGTTCTTTCGCGCACAACAATCATCATAATATTAAAAACGCCAATAACTCCAAGTACAATTGTAAATGTTCCTATTACCCATACAAACATTTCTATGGCACTAAAAAGAGAGGCAAAGGTTTTTGAGTTTTCTATATTATTCTGAATCCAAAGTGCATTTTTATCTTCGCGGCTAAATTGATGTTGTTCGGCCATTTTATAGGTAATCTGCCTTTCAATATCTTTACTTTCTTCAACCGAAAGATCGTTTAGGGTAAAAGAAATTCGCTGCAGGTAATCGTTGTTATTAAATATTTTTTGTGCTACTGTTATTGGAATGTAAATATCTCGTGAATTATCGTCGAAACTCTTCTGGTGAAATACTCCTATTACCTTAAATTTAATATCGTTGATATTAATAAGCTTGTTAATTGCAGTTTCGTTAGGAAAAAGAACTTTTTTAACTTCATCCTGAATAGCAACAACTTTTCGATATTCTTTTAGGTCGTTTTGGTTTAGGAATCGTCCTTTCAGAATTTCAAAATTTTTAATTTCCTTATAGGTATCATGAACGGGTGAAACATTAAAGTTTCCAAAGTTATTTTTGTACGATATTGTTTCGGCACCTGGAATATAAGACATTGCCGAAATCACATCTAGTTTTTCAATTGACTTTTTAAGGGTTAAGAAATCAGCATTAACCATTTGAATACGTTTTCCTTCGGGTGTTCCTTTGTATGCTTTGGTTGTACGGCCACCATAAATTTGCATACTATTGGTTGCATCCTGAGAAAAAGTAGAGATCATGCCATTTCGCAATCCTCTTCCTGCGCCCAAAAGAAAAATTAACATGAAAATTCCTGTTGCAACCGAAAAACCGGTTAGCACAGTTCTGGTTTTATTTTTTCTTATTGTGCTAAATATTTCTTGCCATTTATCTCTGTCAAACATAGCTTGATATTAGGGTTCTTTTTTAGGCTTCCTTTTCAGGGATATTTATTGATGATAGAGAATCGCTTGGTTCATTATTGGTAATAATCGATTCAATTCTACCATCTTTCAGGTTGATAATTCTGTCGGTCATGTGAGCAATGTCATTTTCGTGGGTTACGATAATAACGGTAATTCCCGATCGGTTAATTTCTTTTAAAAGGTCCATAACTTCAACTGAAGTAGCTGAGTCGAGAGCACCTGTAGGCTCATCGGCCAATATTATTTTTGGTTTGGTAATAATAGCGCGAGCAATGGCGACTCTTTGCTTTTGTCCGCCCGAAAGTTCGTTTGGCATGTGGTGAGCCCATTCTTTTAATCCCATTTTATCAAGATATTCAAGTGCCAGATTATTTCTTTTCTTGCGGGGCATTTTTTTATAATATAGCGGAAGTGCTACATTTTCCATTGCATTTTTAAAGGTGATAAGATTAAACGACTGAAATACAAAACCCAATAAATCGTTTCGAAGTTTAGCCGCTTTTGTTTCGCTCATGGCTTTTATTTCTTCGTTATTTAGCTTATAAACTCCTTCGTCGTGATTATCGAGAAGACCTAAAATATTTAAAAGTGTTGATTTACCAGAACCTGAAGATCCCATAATGGATAGCAGTTCTCCTTCTTTTATATGTAAGTCAATTCCTTTAAGCACATGTAGCTTATTGGTTCCCGTAATGTACGATTTATGAATGTTTTGTAATCGGATCATAATATAGTCGTATTAAAAATATCTGTATACAATATTAATTTTATGCATCTAAAGCTCAAATTTATTTAGATCAACGTGCTTATTATTCGATAAACCACTAAAATAAACTGATAAGGTCGATTAGAATCTCATAAAATTAAGAAAGAAAATCTTTGCACCAAATTATTTTTGTAAAATCAATTGTTGTGCCATAGCTTTAAATGCGCAGTATATCAGCAATATATATAATTATTTTGTTTATTTAACTTGTTTATTGTGTACGCTGATATTACAATAGGTGTACGATAATGTACAGTTTGATTTTATTTTACCCAAAAATAAAATTAAGTTAATAAAAAAGAATAGTTTTTATATTCTAATTGTAGAAAATATAGTTTAAATATGTTAATATTTATTAAGGTAAAAGTACATCCACATATTTTTAATGTATTTTTAAGGCTCAAAATAAATTCCTTTCCTCTTGTATTAAAATGAGGAGTGGTTTTCGAATTTTAAAATATGAATTGGATAAATTTACTTTCAACCAAGAGGTTTGGACAAGAAGATAAACACTCTCCTAATAACGAAGATGTTAGAACCCAGTTTCAGCGTGATTACGATCGTTTAATATTTTCTTCACCTTTTAGGCGATTACAAAATAAAACACAGGTTTTTCCTTTACCAGGAAGTATTTTTGTTCATAACAGATTAACTCATAGTCTTGAAGTTTCGAGCGTAGGACGATCCTTAGGTAATTCTTTGGCCGAAAAACTGATAGAGAGAAATTTGGTTGATCCCGATAAGGGTATTAAAGAAATTGGCAGTATTGTTGCCGCAGCTTGTTTGGCTCACGATTTGGGTAATCCGCCTTTCGGACATTCTGGAGAAAAGGCTTTGTCGTATTATTTTGAAAAAGGAAAAGGAGGTGAGCTTAAAAATAAGTTTACAAAAGAGGAATGGTTCGATTTAACTCATTTTGAAGGAAATGCAAATGCTCTGCGATTGTTAACTCATGCGTTTAAAGGAAGACGAAGTGGGGGATTTGCTCTTACTTATTCTACTATTGCATCTATTGTAAAGTATCCATGGGAGTCGAATAAAATACCCGAAGTTAGAAAGCAAAAATATGGTTTTTTCCAGACCGAAAAACATGATTATTTTAAAATTGCAAACGAACTTGGAATTCCCGAAGTAGAACCTGGAATTTTTGCTCGTTTTCCTTTGGTATATTTAGTAGAGGCAGCCGACGATATCTGTTATCAGATTATGGATATTGAAGATGCTCATAAGTTAAATATATTGAGTACTGAGGAAACAAAGGACTTATTGTTAGGTTTTTATCATCCGAAAAAGGATAAAGTTTCCTTAGATAAAATTAACGAAACATGCATAGAGGTAACCGATGTTAATGAGCAGATTGCTTATATAAGGGCGGGTGTTATTGGAAAAATGGTTGGCGAATGTGTAGCTGTTTTTTTGAATAATTATGATGATATATTAAAAGGGAAATTTAAAGGAACACTTATAAAGAAAATGAGTGAAACTTGTTTGCAGGCTTATAAAAAATGTTCAAAAGTTGCCATTGATAGAATTTATAAACATCGTTCGGTTATTGAAATAGAATTGGCAGGATACAAAATTTTAGGAACACTATTAGAGGAATTTGTTTCTGCGGTTATGAATCCGGATGATTTTTATTCTAAAAACTTACTGTTTTTAATTCCTGAACAGTACGAAATTAAAGGCGATTCGGATTACGAAAAACTTATGTCGGTTATGGATTTTGTATCGGGAATGACTGATGTGTTTGCACTGGATTTATACCGAAAAATTAAAGGAATTGAACTTCCCGGAATTAGTTGATTTATAGTTGAAAATAATAGTTCATGAGAAAATTAATATATGTAGCAGTGATAATTTTATTATCCAATGCTTCGCTTTTAGCACAAATAAGTTGGGAAACTATAAATTCTGAGAAATCAAAAATTAGTTTTGAATTGCCCGGAGAACCAATTGTGCAGAACAAACAGCTTAGTAATATTTTAATTCAAGTATACAGTTACAAGGATGCCACTAGTGTGTATGGAATTGTAGCTTCAGATTTTACAAAGCTAGAGCTCGATTTTAGCTATTCTGACCCAACAGAATATTACGAAGAAATGAAAGCTGGCAGTCTAGTGTCGGGAGATGCGATTTTAGTATCTGAACAAGCTGTGGCCTATCAAAAAATGCTTGGAAAAGAAATTGTTTACACTCAATTGGTTGGTCGTCATGAATATACTTATTATAAGCGTTTCTTTTTTCGTGGAAAATACATTTATCAAATTGCTATTGGCGGCCCTTCGAGAATGAAGAAAATTCTAATTGACAAAAAGAATTTATACTTTAATTCTCTTGTTTTTACCAACTGATTTTTAATTTATATACACAAGAATAAGGAAAAGTTACGTAATTGTAAACTCATATTACGTAATTATTAAGTTTGATGTATTCTGCTTGAAAGTTATCTATATTCCTTGTAAATTTAGTTTAGTAATTCTAATTAAAACGTCAAGGGAAATGAAACTATTCAGAAAAATTAAAGAACTGCTGTTTACTGCAGACGAAGATTTTGTTGTTGTGGATTTAAATACAAAAATGATTCAATCCATGAACATGAAAAATTGGAATCGTATTAAGAATAAGAAAAATTTTATGGTTATAAAGTAAGTTTTTATTCTATAACCCCTCATCCATTCCGGTCGTAATTTCGCATTTGCAGGATCATCTAAAACTCTATTAATACGAGAAAGCATTTCTTCTTTATCGCGGGGGAAATTGCCACGCAGAACCAAATAGTTGGAGGCATGATCGCTTCGAAAAACAGTTTGGGATAATTCCAGTTTTTCGATAAATACTTTCAATTCAGCAATCAGTTCAATGGTGTTGAGTGGAATGAACTCTCCATCGAATTTTTTTATGAAATGTTCTTCGCCATAAGGATAGCTTAGAACGAGGGTTGATAGAAATTCGGGTTGTATTTCGTTGATTACTTTTGCAGAATTGATGGCATGTTGGTGGGAGTAGTTTTTACCGCCCAAGCCATTTAAAATCATTACCGATAGTTTGATTCCTGCTTTTCGTGCTCGTTGAAGCGCCTTGCTGGTACTATTAAAGTTTTCTCCTTTGTTAATTCTACCTAGTAATTCATCATCGCCCGATTCAATTCCCACGTAGAGTAATTTGAGTCCTTTCGCTGCTAAAGCTTGCAATTCTTCATCTGTTTTGGCTTCAATGTCTTTTGCAATTGCATAGGCCGAAATTCGTGTTAAGCGGGGAAATGTTTCATTTAGTTTATCCAATATCCGCGAAAGCCTTTCGAATGAGAGTACCATAGCATTGCCATCGGCTAAAAATACTTTTCGGTAATGGTTCGAATATGGCGACATAGATTCGATATCGGTAAAAATATCTTCCTCATTACGAGCTCTAAATTGTTTGCTGCTGTACATTTCGCAAAAAGCGCATTTGTTCCATGCACACCCTAAGGTTGCTTGGATAATTAAGGAATGTGCCTCGCTAGGTGGGCGAAATAATGGTTCGTGGTAGTTGATCATGAGGCAAAAATAATCAAGTTCAAAGTAAAAAGTATAAAGTTTGATGTGAAAAAATTACAAGTTCCAAGTATCAAGCTTCAAGTACAAAATAACAAGTAGCTTTCTCCCTTTTTAGGGGAGATGCCGACAGGCAGAGGGGTGTTGATGGATTCAAGCTCCAAGTCTCAAGTACAAAATCCCAAAAATCAAATTCCAAAAACAAAGATCCAACACAAGATTATTGCATAATATTTGTTGCCTGCTATAGCTGGCAGCTTAGAATAGATCATGCTCAAAATATCAAGTTTTGAACTCACGATTTCTTACAATTACTAATTTATAATTTTTTATTCGTCATTGTTTATTTCCTATATTGTGAAAAATCAAAACAAAATGGCTGAGAAATCAGTAAGCATAACAGTATACGGCAAAGTGCAAGGAGTTGGCTTTCGATATCATACTCGTAAGGCAGCGCAGCGTTTTGGTGTAAATGGTTTTGTAAAGAATCAGGTAGATGGTACGGTTTATGTAGAGGCTGAAGGGGAAGAACTGGCTGTTGATCTGTTTTGTGATTGGTGTAGAAATGGTCCGGATTGGGCTCGGGTAACAGATGTTAATATCCAAAATCAGCCTATTGTAGGATATGTTGGATTTGTTAGTAAATAAAAAAAGCTCCCGATAAAATCAGAAGCTTTTGTTGTCCCACAAGGACTCGAACCTTGAATGCCTGTACCAAAAACAGGTGTGTTACCATTACACCATGGGACAATTGTTGTAGTCGTTTTTTGACTAAGACGTTGCAAATATAGTAGAAATATTTATTCCCCAAAACTAAAAATTGTAAAAATTTAGTAAAGTGTATTGTTTAGTTGTATTAGAGAATTTGTAATGATTCTGATTGTCAATTTGAAAGGAAATGGAAGATGGAAGAAAAAAAAATAGAATCTTTAACAGGAAAGTGGATTTATGAAGAGGATTATGGGTATGGAACTGCTCAGGGCGAACTTTTATTGACTCAAAAAGGCAGAAAATTGAGCGGGAAAATAATTTTTTCCGAAAATGTAGAATCTTCCGATACTTTTATGATTCAGGAGATAATTGAAGGGGAAATAATTCAGAATAGAATAAAAATAAAAGCTATTGAATATGATATTATTCACTCTGATTATGAAATTAGATATGAATTAGATTCCTGGGATGGGATGCTGATTAACGAAACAACAATAGAAGGTGAAAGTATCGATAATCAGGGAATAGCCGGTAGTTTTCGATTTTCGAAATTGACAACTGATTAGCGGTAAGCTTTTTAGTTGGAAAGTGAATAAGGAAAGCAGGAGTATAGTTAATGAGAATTAAATAAAATATTTAAGATCAATATTTACTAAAAAAAGAAAAGCTCCGAAACGAATTTCGAAGCTTTTTGTGTTGACCTATAAGGACTCGAACCTTAAATGCCTGTACCAAAAACAGGTGTGTTACCATTACACCATAGGTCAATCAAGATGCCTTTTCTCAAAGGCTCTGCAAATGTAGTAATTTTTTTTTGTGTGCAAACAAAAAGAAGAAATTTTTCCTAAGTAATTCGCAGTATACACTGAATTTTAACTATTTTCGTTCAGATTATTTTTTAATATATCAATAGAAAAACAAAAATACACACAAGATGAAGTCGAATTACAGATTGGTTAATAATGTGTTAGGTTGGGTAGCTTTTATTATTGCGGCCATTACATACTTGTTAACGATTGAACCTACAGCCAGTTTATGGGATTGTGGTGAATTTATTACTACAGCATACGGATTGGAAGTTGGTCATCCTCCGGGAGCACCTTTATTTATGATTATGGCACGATTTTTTGCTTTGTTTGCACCCAGTCCGGCGCAGGCTGCTTTAATGGTGAATGTAATGTCGGCTCTGGCTTCTGCCTTTACAATACTATTTTTATTCTGGACCATTACACATTTGGCTAAAAAAATTGTCGGTAATGAAACAGAACTTACCAAAGCGAATTTATTCGCAGTAATGGGCACCGGTTTGGTTGGTGCTTTGGCCTATACTTTTTCAGATACTTTTTGGTTTTCGGCAGTTGAGGGAGAGGTTTATGCTTCATCATCCTTATTTACTGCGGTAGTTTTTTGGGCAATACTAAAATGGGAAGATGTAGCTCATGAAAAAAATTCGAATCGCTGGCTTATTTTAATTGCTTATTTAATGGGGCTATCAATTGGAGTTCACCTGTTAAATTTATTGGCAATTCCGGCTATTGTTTTTGTGTATTACTTTAAGAAATATGAGCCTACTCGTAATGGAATTATTGGAGCAGCAGTACTTTCGGTGTCCATATTGGCAACAATTATGTATGGAATTATCCCTGGTGTTGTAAAAGTAGCTTCATGGTTCGAATTACTGTTTGTCAATGGCTTTGGTTT
Source organism: Marinifilum sp. RC60d5 (assembly GCF_052400665.1). NCBI lineage: Bacteria > Pseudomonadati > Bacteroidota > Bacteroidia > Marinilabiliales > Marinifilaceae > Marinifilum > Marinifilum sp. RC60d5. The sequence goes on along the minus strand of NZ_JBQTGK010000001.1, from coordinate 895,895 downwards.
GCCTTACAATACAGGAGTAATGGTTTATGCAATACTTGTAATATCTGCTGTTGTTTGGGCAATTAATTATTCCATTAAAAAGAACATGGTGATTTTAAATACCATACTTACAGCTTTTGTAGTGATTGTAATTGGATATTCGTCTTTTGCAATGATTGTAATTCGATCATCGGCAAATCCACCAATGGATGAGAATAATCCGGATAATGTATTTGCTCTTTTATCTTATTTAAATCGTGAACAATATGGCGATCGTCCTTTATTGTATGGTGAATATTATAATGCTCCAGCTATCGATTTGGTTGAGACTAAGCCTAATTATATTCAAAAAAACGGGAAATATGTGATTGCTTCCAGAAAACAGCAATATAAATTCGATTCAAGATTCGAAACCATTTTTCCCCGAATGTATAGTTCAAGAGATAATCATGTAAGGCAATACGAATCATGGGGAGGAGTTAAAAAAGATAACCCTGTTACCCTGGGAAATGGCGAAGTGGTTTACAAACCTAGTTTTGGCTCTAATTTGAAATTCTTTTTCAATTATCAAATTGGGCACATGTATTGGCGATATTTTATGTGGAATTTTGCTGGTCGACAAAATGATATTCAAGGTCATGGCGGAATTTTAAATGGAAACTGGATTTCGGGAATCGATTTTATCGACGAAATGAAAGTTGGAAATCAGGATAAGTTATATCCAGAATTAAAAAATAAGAAATCGAGAAATACATATTTTCTCTTGCCATTTATTTTAGGGCTTATTGGTTTAATCTATCAGTTTAGATCGGGAAAGCAAGGCAAGCAGGATTTTACAGTAGTAATGTTACTGTTTCTACTAACGGGATTGGCTATTGTAGTGTATTTAAATCAGTATCCATATCAGCCTCGTGAGCGTGATTATGCGTATGCAGGATCGTTCTATGCTTTTGCAATTTGGATTGGATTTGGAGTTATGGGCTTGTATCAGTCATTAAAAAAATACATGCCAGATCTTGTTACTGCAGGATTGGTTACAGGTATTTGTTTGATCGCAGTTCCTGGTTTAATGGCTCAGCAAAACTGGGATGATCACGATCGTTCGGGAAGGTATGCTACATTAGCTTATGCTAAGGATTATCTAAATTCTTGTGCTCCCGATGCCATTTTATTTACCTATGGTGATAATGATACTTTCCCTCTTTGGTACGCTCAGGAAGTAGAAGGAATTCGCCGCGATATTCGGATTGTCAATTTGAGTCTTTTAGCTGGCGATTGGTACATAAACCAAATGCGAATGAAAGCTTACGATTCGGATCCTATACCAATGACAATGGGACCTGAAAAAATTGAGCCCGGAGTTCGCGATCAGGTACCTATTATTGAGCGCTTTAAAAAAGCTCAGGATTTGGGTCAGATGATAGATTTTGTTGCTAGCGATTCTGTGATATCAAGAGTTGAAATGCAAACCGGTAGAAAGTTGGATTTTTTCCCTGGAAAAAGTGTTTATGTGCCAGTTGATTCGGCAAAAGTTGTTGCAAACGGAACGGTACGTCCCGAGGATGCTCATTTAATTGTGGATAGATTGGAGTGGAAGCTTAAGCGAAACTATTTGTATAAAAATGATATTATGGTTTATGATATTATTGCCAGTAACAAATGGGAGCGACCAATATATTTTTCTGTCGGAATGGGCATAAGCAGCTTTTTAGGAATGGAAGATTATTTTCAGCTTGAAGGTGCAGCATATCGTTTGGTGCCAATAAAAACAAAAACCGAAGGAATGGAAATTGGTAGAATAAACAGCGATGTACTCTATGATAACTTTATGAATAAGTTTGAGTTTGGTAGAATTAAAGAAAAGGATGTATATGTAGATCAGTTTCATATTCTCACTTTAAATATCATGTCGTTTCGTTCTAATTATAGCCGATTAGCAAGTAAACTAAACGATGAGGGGAAAAATGAAAAAGCAGTAAAAGTGCTTGATCGATGTATGGAAGAATTGCCAGCTCCTAAGATTCCTTACGATAATAGCTTAATTGGTTTTATTCAGGAATATTATAGAGCAGGAGCAACTGAAAAAGCCAATAAGTTACTTACTGATATGGCTCAGCAATCGCACGATAAACTAAATTATTATTTCTCTCTACAGCCTGCCTTAGGAAATAGTTTCCGTATGGAGCAGGAGCGTGAAATAAGAGTTGTTCAAATGTTACTCGGATTAGCTGATATGGGAGAACAAACCAAATTGAAAGAAGAAACTCAGCAAAAGTTTGAATTCTTGTTTAAATCGTATCGAGAATAGAACTTTTAAGAAAATATTTTTCCAATGGCCATCTAATTGCAGATGGCCATTTTTTATGAAATATAAATTCAATACATTTTGTGTGCTTTTAACTATAAAGGTTTCGATTTTGTTGCAGGTTAATTACTCTACTACAAGCATGTTTAGTAAATGTTAAGAAGAAAATTATAATTTGATCCTTGTTAAATAACCGATAAATATTAAAGCAATTAGAGTGCTTTAAGATTTTTTATATTGTATAAAATGATACTTCGTGCTAAAAATCTTACCTTCGAAAATTCAATTAGTAAGTATAAAGCATTGTTTGTAAGATATGAGCAAGTATCAAAAACTTAACCTTATTATAGGTTGGATTTCTTTTTCCATAGCTGCTGTTGTTTATTTATTAACCCTCGAACCAACAGTTAGTTTCTGGGATTGTGGAGAATTTATCACTGCATCTTATAAGTTGGAAATAGGTCATCCGCCAGGAGCTCCTTTTTTTATGTTGCTTGCAAGAATGTTCTCTCTTTTTGCCAATGGCAGCGAGAATGTTGCATTAATGATAAATAGCTTATCGGCATTAGCCAGTGCATTTACCATTTTATTCTTGTTCTGGACAATTACACATCTTGCCAAAAAGCTAATTGTAAAAAAGATGACCTGTTCTACTGCCCAAATTTGGATAATTATGGGTAGTGGTTTCATTGGAGCTATGACTTATGCTGTTTCCGATACTTTTTGGTTTTCAGCAGTCGAAGGTGAAGTTTATGCCACATCATCATTATTTACTTCAGTAGTATTTTGGTGTATTCTGAAATGGGAAAATGAAGCAGATAAAGCGTTTGCCAATCGTTGGCTGATTTTAATAGCTTACCTAATGGGTTTGTCTATCGGAGTCCATTTGCTCAACTTACTTGCTATTCCGGCAATTGTAATGCTGTATTACTTTAAGAAATATAAACCTTCGACTTTAGGTGTTTTAAAAGCTTTGGTATTGTCGGTTTTATTTTTGGGAGCAGCAATGTATCTTATCATTCCAGGAGTTGTAAAATTGGCATTTTTATTCGATTTGTTTTTTGTAAATGTTATTGGATTACCATTTAATAGTGGTCTGTTCATTTTTTTAATACTTCTTATTGCCAGCCTTTCATGTGGAATTTTTTATACCCTGAAAAATAATAGGCAGTTAGTAAATATTGTTTTAACAGTTTTCGCTGTGATCTTAATTGGATATTCTTCTTATGCTTTAATTATGATTCGTTCTGCGGCAAATCCAAGTCTCGATCAGAATAATCCGGAAAATTTGTATTCGTTGTTATCCTATATAAATAGAGAGCAGTATGGTGATACGCCCTTGATTTATGGTCAATATTTTAATGCCCCGCTTAATAATGAAAAAAACTTTATTGAGGATAAAAATATCTATATTAAAAAGGATGGAAAATATGTAGTTTCGTATAAAAAAACAAAAGCCAATTACAGTAGTTCGCATAAAACCTTATTTCCCCGAATGCATTCACGAGGAATGAGTGGTAGAAATCCTGAAGAGTACGCAAAATGGACTGGATTAAATCCCAACCAGAAGGAAAAACCTGGTTTTGTTCAGAATCTTGATTTCTTCTTTTCTTATCAGCTTAATTACATGTATTTGCGTTATTTTATGTGGAATTTTGTTGGTCGTCAGTCCGATCATCAATCTTATGGTGGTGTAATTCAGGGTAATTGGATTTCAGGAGTTTCTTTCATCGATAATATGCGTTTGGGAGATCAAAATCTACGTCCAGAGCAGATGAAAAGTAATAAAGCAAATAATAAGTATTACTTTTTCCCATTGCTTTTAGGACTTGTGGGATTACTTTATCATTATCGAAAAACGAAGAGAGGACAATATGATTTTTGGGTTGTTTTACTCCTGTTTTTGTTTACGGGATTAGCCATTGTTTTGTACTTAAATCAAACACCTTTGCAGCCACGAGAGCGCGATTATGCTTATGCAGGATCGTTTTACGCTTTTGCCATTTGGATTGGCTTAGGTTTTGTTGCGTTTTTAAAATTAGTACAGAAATTTATTAAACAGGAGAAGATTGCAATTCCTTTAGTTTTTATAGTTTGTTTACTGGCAGTACCAGGATTAATGGCTCAACAAAATTGGGACGATCATGATAGATCGAATCGTTATTTTGCACGAGATTTAGCCTGTAATTATTTGAATTCCTGCCAGCCAAATGCTATTCTTTTTACCATGGGCGATAATGATACTTTCCCACTTTGGTATTTGCAGGAAGTTGAAGGCATAGGAACCGATGTGCGAGTTTGTAATTTGAGTTACCTATCTACCGATTGGTATATCGACCAGATGAAACAAAAAAATTACAATTCCGATTCTTTACCCATATCCTTAAAAAAAGAAAAGTATTTGTATGGAACTCGCGATGTAGCTTATTTGTATGATGATCCTCGCTTAACGGCTTATGTGAATAAGAACAATGGCTTAGATTTAAATGTTGCTATGGAATATTTAATGAGTGATGAAAAAAGTACCAAAGAAATATATGGATATGAGGAGAAAATTGAATATTTCCCAGCCAGTAAATTCCGTTTCCAAATTGAAAAACAGCAAATTTTAAATAGTAATACTGTTTGTAAGAATGATTCTGCTCTTATCGAGGATTATTTACATTGGGAGCTAAAAGGTAATTATATTGATAAAAGCGGTCTTATAGTTTATGATATTTTACAGCATAACAACTGGGAAAGACCTGTTTATTTTGCCGTTACGGTTCCTGAAAATGGATATTATGGTCTCGAAAACTATTTTCAGCTGGAAGGTTTTGCTTATCGATTGGTTCCGGTTAAAACAGAGAATAAAGATATGCAGATAGGAAGAGTTAATACCGATGTAATGTATGCTAATATGATGCATAAATTTAAGTGGTCGACTATTAATAATCCTGATATTTATATGGATGAAAATAGTTCTCGACTAACATTAAGTATACGTAATAATTTCTTACGATTGGCGAATTCTTTACTTGATCAGGGAAAAAGTGATTCTGCTATCTTTGTGCTCGATAAAAGTAGAAAATTGATCCCAAATGATATTGTAAGTATGGATTATATTGGTGTTTTAATGGCGCAAACGTATTATCGTGCCGGCGCAAATGTTAAGGCCAATGACTTAATCGAGAAAATATCAGCAAGATTAATTAAGGAGTTGGATTACTATTCATCCTTACAAGCAAAATCGATTTCGGAGTTTCCAAAATGGCAAAATCGTAACCTGTATTTAATGCAGGTGTTGTATCGCATAACTGCTGAATATGACAAGCAAGAATTAAATAAAAAGATTGAGATAGAGTTTAAACGATTATTGAAGAATTATAAAGGTGAATCATGAAATTAAGATGCTTAAGGCCTCCTGGGATATTAAAGATATTGTTTCCAAATTTTGTGTGGAGGTACAATTCGGGACTTAAAAAAGTTTATCTAACTTTCGATGACGGACCAATTCCTGAGTCTACACCGTGGACTTTAGAACTGTTAAAAGAAAAAAATGTGAAAGCTACTTTTTTTTGTGTTGGCGATAATGTAAAAAAATATCCACAACTCTATCGGCAAATTATTAAGGAAGGACATGCTGTGGGTAATCATACTTTTAATCATTTGCGGGGGTGGAGTCAAAATACCTTAAATTATGTCGAGAATGTTATTCTGGCATCAGATTTTATTGATTCGAAGTTGTTTCGCCCGCCTTATGGATTAATTAAAAGAGCTCAGGCCAAACATTTATTAGCAGAATATAAAATTGTAATGTGGGATGTGTTGAGTGGTGATTATCGTCAGGATATCACGCCAGAGAGATGTTATCGTGATGTTATGAAAAAGATTCGTCCGGGATCTATTCTATTGTTTCATAATCATGTTAAGGCAGATAAAAATATGCGTTATACGATTCCCCGTTTAATTGATGATTTACACGAAAAAGGATACGAATTTGAAATTTGTGAATAGAAAAAGAGAAAATTCCTTCACATTACAGCATGATAACTGCAATTGAATACGTAAATTTGCTTTCGATCAAACTATTAATACCATTTTATAAACATAACCTGTAACTGTTTGACTTGTTAAGCTTAGCAGTGCCAGTTAATTCAATTAATCTGACAGATGAACGTACTTCTTTTGGGGTCTGGAGGCCGAGAACATGCATTTGCATGGAAATTTAATCAAAGTAAGAAATTAGAAAAACTATTTGTAGCTCCCGGTAATGCCGGAACTGCAGAAATAGCCGAGAATATAGATTTAGATCCTAACGATTTTCCTAAAATTAAGGAATTTGCTTTGGCTAATCAGGTGGATATGGTAGTTGTGGGTCCTGAAGATCCATTGGTTAATGGAATTCATGATTTTTTCCTTGCCGATGAGCAAATTAAAAATATTCCTGTAATCGGACCTGAGAAATTAGGTGCACAATTAGAGGGGAGTAAAGATTTTGCAAAGGAATTTATGTTTCGACATGATATTCCTACTGCACAATATAAAAGTATCACTAAGGATAATCTTGAAGAAGGTTATCAGTTTTTAGAAACTTTAAAAGCTCCTTACGTGCTGAAAGCCGATGGTTTGGCTGCTGGTAAAGGTGTTCTTATCATTAATGATTTAGATGAGGCTAAAACGTCTTTAAAAGAGATGTTGGGCGGTATGTTTGGTGAAGCTGGAAGCAGGGTTGTAATAGAAGAATTTTTATCAGGAATAGAATTGTCGGTATTTGTTTTAACCGATGGTAAAAGTTATAAAACATTGGCCGAGGCTAAAGATTACAAACGTATCGGAGAAGGAGATACTGGCTTAAATACGGGAGGAATGGGTGCCATTTCGCCGGTTCCATTTGCTAAAGGTGATTTTATGCAGAAAGTGGAAGAGCGTGTAATTGTGCCTACTATTAACGGATTACAGAAAGATAATATCCCATATAAAGGATTTGTTTTTATTGGATTAATGAATGTTGAAGGAGATCCTTATGTAATTGAATATAATGTGCGAATGGGAGATCCTGAAACAGAGGTTATTTTGCCAAGAGTAAAATCTGATTTGCTAGATTTAATGGAAGCAGTTTCGAAGCAGGAGCTTGATAAAGCCGACTTTGAAATGGATACTAGAACTGTAACAACAGTGATGTTGGTTTCGGGTGGATATCCTGAGGATTATGAAAAAGGAAAGGCAATTACCAATCTTAATAAAGTTGATGGAAGTCTTGTTTTTCATGCGGGAACATGCAATTCCGGTTCGGATGTGCTAACAAACGGCGGGCGTGTTATTTCGGTAAGTTCGTATGGTGAAACCATGGAAGCAGCTTTGGCATTATCATTTAAAAATGCCGACTTAATTGATTACGAAGGAAAATATTTCCGTAGAGATATTGGATTCGACTTATAAATATTATAATTCGCTGCTCGCAGGGGCAGTGAATGTTTTACATTTCTTTGCATGCTCTTAAAAACACTAAAAGGCAGACATTATTTGTTGTTGGTATTCGTACCAGTTTTAATTCTATTGTTGTGGCTTAAATCTTTTATACATCCAGTTTCTTTAACGGGCGATACTGCTCAAATGCCACTCTATTCTATTCTGCAAAGTATTACTAGTGGTAATTTAATTGCCTTAAATATTATTGGCTACCTTATTCTGGCAAGTTTATCCTTACTTATCGTTCGTTTAAACGAACGATATGTATTCATAAGGCAGCGAACCGATTTGCCAGCTTTTGTATTTGCACTAATTGTTACCGGAACAGTTTCTTTGTATGGTATGCATCCATCTTTATTGGCATCCATATTGTTATTTTTTGCACTCGAAAGAGTTTTTGCAATATATCATGGTGCGGGAACACTTGCCAAAGCATTTGATGCAGGATTATTTATAGGATTAGCCAGTTTGGCTTATTTGTTTGCCGGAGTTTATTTGATATGGTTTTGGATATCTCTTGCTTTCCTTGGATATTTTAGGTTTCGTGAGTGTCTTGCCGGTTTAGTGGGTTTTTTAGTACCTGTTTTTATCATGGCAAGTTGGTATTTTTTTAATGATGATTTGTCGGTTTTATGGCAAACATTAATGGCTCTTTTAAATAAGATACAAGTGGCCGATTATAGTTTATTTCAAAAAGTATTTTGGGGAATTTTAATGATTTTAGTTATATTATCTTCGACTTTTATGACAAAAGTAGTAGAGGAGAAAAAGATTAGTTCACGAAAATATTTTTCTATTTTATTTTTGTTTTTCCTTTTTGCAATTGCGAGTTTTTTCCTTTTTAAAGGTGCAGGTATTGAATTGTATTTCCTTGCCTTATTGCCAGTAACATACATTATAAGTCATTATTTTGTGCTTAGCCGATATTCCTGGATGATGGAAATATTATTTGTGATTTTTGTGTTGTCGGGTATTTTAATTCACATTTTTGGATAAAAAAAAGTGTTATTTCAATTTGAAATAACACTTTTTAAAAAAGTAGTTTATCTTATTTTACAATGATATTTTCTGTGTCAAATGCTGTTGCAACTAGGTTGTTTTCAGAATTATCGGTAACAGTAAATATTATGTCGTTAATGTCTTTATCGCCACCTGGTAATTGTACATCTTCAAAACAAAGAACTATGTCCTTACACTGATCTTCTATAAATAATACATGTTGTTGGTTGTTATTTTCATTCCACTCTACGTTAGTGTAGTGGCTGTAAACACCATCGGTAGTAGCACCATTTTTCCATCCTTGTGCTGTTAGACAGAATCCTATAACTGTATTTTCTGGGAATGCTTCGTCGCCAAGTTGAACACGGTCTCCCGAAGTAAGTCCTCCACCTTCTCCTTCTTTCGAAACATTAGGGAAAAGCATGTGTAATTCAACATCGTCAAGGCTTGTTGGTGGTGTTGAAGCATTGTAGGTATAATAAGCTAATGAATTTCTCCAGCCAGCACCTTCATCAATAAAGGTTAAATAAACAGGCGATTCTTTAATTAATCGTAAAATCAGATTGTTTCCATCTGCAAATAAGTCTGGATGTGCTTCAATATTATTTTTTCCGGCAGGAAACATTCCAATAATATTATCAACTAATGTTTCGCAAGGTTTAGTAGGAATAATATCTTCAGGTACACCTTCGTTAATTTCTATGGTTAAGATTTTTAATCCACCAGTTCCGGCAGCTACAAAAATGTAATTGTCTCTTGATTCAACAAAGTTAACCGATGATTTAAAATCCATGCTACCCAAGAGAGTTACATTATCATTATCTTCCTCTATCATAGCTCCCACATATAAACCAGCACCACCATTACCAATAAGTAAAAGTTCTTCGTTTAAAGCAACTGAGTTGGTTACGTAGTCTTCATCAAGGCCATCTTCAGGTGTTACAGGTCTTTCGATATGTTCTTTTAATTCACCATCTAACTGTCTGATATCTAAACCGCCTTCGTTTAAAGCAGCTAATATGTATTCATCGTTTACATCAATTTCAGTTTTCGACTCGATAGTTACCGGTCCATTAACTGAAATAGGAGTTTGAACTGAAAAATCTGTTTTTGCAAATGATTGAATTTGAGGTGTTGCACCTTCTAAAACGTAAACATTATCACTATTTAGACTTAAAGATCTAGCGTCGTTAACAACTGTTTCGTTTACTAGTTTTAAATCATGATCTAATACAGTTAATGTACCGTTAGAACCACTTGTAACATAAATGTAGTTTTCGTCTACTTCAACATCTGTTGCCACATAAGAAGGAATATCATAAGTATCTGTAACCGCTAGGAACTGACCAGAATTACTCATTTCAACCTGTAATAAAATTGCTGGAGAGTTGTAAACATATCCTGCTGATTCAGGATCTACAGCTCCTGCTAAATATAATTTTCCGTCATAGTAGTCAACAGCACTAACATCAATATCAGAAATTAGAGCTTGCGCTTGTAAAACAGGATTGCTTTCGTCGGTAATATTAAATACATCAACACCACCATTATACTCAGGTCCTTTTGTGTTATAGGATACAAATGCCATGTTATCAATAATTTTAACATGTGTTGCTTGTACATATTCTCCGTCAACCTTAGGAGCGTCAACCTCGGCTTTTAATTTAAAGTCGTAATTTTTTGTCAAGTCAATATCCGGACTTGCTTTTACTGATTTTGTAGATCCTTCAGGTAAATTATTAACAATTACTCGTTTGTCGGTATAGTTCACTCTGGAACTTAAATCGGCAGAATTATTGTTAATTTTAATTGCAGAATTAATTTTATCTGTTTGTTCTTGCTGTAAATCATTGTCATTATCGTCTGAACAGGAATAAATAACAAGCAAAAACATGCTTAACAAAAGTAAATGTTTCTTCATAACTATATCTTTTTTTATATTTTACGAATTTTTAAACAATAGCAAGTTACATTCTTTGTTTGACAGTTCTTAGGTTATTATGATATACTATATAAAAGTTTTGATGAAACTCACTTTTTCTTGTGTCAATATTTCTAAAATATTGTTGCTTAAAAGTTTAATTGCTGAAAATTAGAAATTCTTTTTAATCCAGCGGGGAAGCAGGTAAACACCAATAAACAAGTAAGGATAATAAGATATAAGACGCCAAATAAGTGCCATGCTAGCAGCTAAACCTGTAGTTGGTAAAAAATCACCAAGATATTTAGTAAATACCCATTCTGAGAATCCACTTCCACCCGGGGTTGGACTTACCAGCATCATGATCCACATAACCAGTTGTCGGGCAAAAATCATAATGTGTTCAGAGAGTTCATAGCCTTGAAACAGAAAAGCAAGTAACATAGCATTTACGACCCAATATCTGGCTGTCCACGACCAAAATGTAGCCATAAAGGCTTTAAACCAAAATAAAAATGGTTTTGTTCTTAGTTCTTTAGAACTCTCTATGATGTCGCTTCCTGCTTTGTTTGCGCCATGTTTCCATTTCCTTAGTACGGGCAATTTAAATATCCACAGGAGTAACCATTTTAATCCTCGCGGATTTTTAAATAAGCCATAAGTTAATACGATTAAATATACTAGTTTTAGGAAATATCCGCCTAACGCGAAATACAAAAGAGGATTTAGCCATAATGAATTTTCTTCTGGGTTTATCATGAATAATTGCTGAACATCTAAAAGTAGAATTAGGAGTGGAAACATGATGATAAAATACAACTCATCGAGAAAGGAGGTTGACATTACTACCGCCGAACTTCTACCCACTTTTAATCCTTCCTTGTTTAGGTATAAAATGGCAACTGATGTTCCTCCAATGGCTGAAGGAGTAACGGCAGAGGTAAATTCCCATAGCATAATAATACGAAACGATTTTGTCCAGGAGAATTTTCTCTCAGTTAAAATTCTAAGTCTTGCAATATATCCCAAATCACGAATTCCCATCATAATAAGAGCCAGAAACAAGTAAAAAGCCGAATACCATGTAAACTCAATCATCGAAAAAGTATTTTCATCTACCTCTTTTGTAAGCATGTAAATAACTACAGCTAAACCAAAAAGTATTGGATAGATGATTCTGCTTGGGCGCACGCCATGCAGTAGTTTCTTTGGGCTGGCTGGTGTTTTTTTACTCATTTTTAAGTTTTAACTAACTAAAATTACACAAATAAAAAGTGTAAATTAAAATGTTTAGGTATAGTGATTGTTAAAAAAGTATAAAAGTACTAAGATATTGATCTATTATGTATCAGCATTTAATTTTTGTCAGATTTACTTCGAGATAGGATTTTATCAATATTAAAAACCAATTAATAAACTGATTTTTCCTATTTTTAATAGACCATTAATCAATAGGCAAACTATGTCATTAGAATCTACAAAGCGAAAATTTGGTACGGCACCAGTATTTTTCACAGCTATATCCACAATATTAGGAGCAATTTTATTTTTGCGCTTTGGATATGCGGTTGGTACATTAGGTTTTTGGGGTGTAATATGTGTTATTCTGCTTGGGCATGCAGTTACAATTCCTACAGCATTTGCCATATCCGAGATAGCTACAAATAAAAGGGTAGAGGGTGGAGGTGAGTATTTTATTATTTCCCGATCGTTTGGTTTAAATATTGGTGCTACCATAGGGTTAGCCCTGTTTATGTCGCAAGCCATAAGTGTAGCTTTTTATGTTATTGCTTTTACCGAAGCTTTCGAACCAGTTTTTAATTGGGTTAAAGAAATATATGGATATAATTTGCCACGTCAGGTGGTTAGTGTGCCTGCCATGTTAGTTTTATCGGCATTAATTTTAAAAAAAGGTGCCAATTTAGGGGTTAAGGCACTTTATTTTGTGGTTGCCATTTTATTTTTATCCTTACTGCTGTTTTTTCTAGGGAAAACAGAATATTCCAGTATGAGTGATTTTAATTTATGGAATGCCGATTTTCGAAATACAGATAACTTTTTTGTTGTTTTTGCAATAATATTTCCTGCTTTTACCGGAATGACCGCAGGAGTTGGCTTATCTGGAGATTTAAAAAACCCTTCGAAATCTATTCCTCTTGGAACTGCTAGTGCAACTTTAATAGGAATGATTATCTACTTTTTTATTGTGTATAAACTTGCAGCTTCGGTTAGTAGTATCGATTTGGTCGAGAATCAACTAATTATGTCTAAAATTGCACTTGGAGGAGCAATCATTATTCCATTAGGATTAGCTGCTTCTACAATTTCATCGGCTTTGGGATCGGTAATGGTAGCACCACGAACCCTTCAGGCTTTATCTATCGATAATTCGTTTCCTTCAAAACGTTTAAATCAATGGTTGGCAAAAGGAAGAGATTCTGATAGCGAACCTTTTAACTCTTCTCTAATTACTTGTGCTATTGCTATGGTATTTGTGTTGTTGGGCGATGTAAATGCGGTGGCCGAAATTATCTCTATGTTTTTTATGCTTACTTATGGTGCGCTTTGTTTGATTTCTTTTTTGAATCACTTTGGCTCTTCACCTAGTTATCGACCATCATTTAAATCCAAATGGTTTTTGTCTCTTATCGGATTTTTTATTTCTATTTGGGTGATGTTTAAAATTAACACCTTATATGCATTTGGAGCAGTTGTCTTAATGTCTTTCATTTATTTGTTTATTAACCGTTATCATAAACACCGAAATGGTTTAGAATCTATATTTCTAAATTCGCTTTATCAGTTCAACAGAAATATGCAGGTATTTTTGCAAAAAGCAGGTAAAAGAAAAGTGCGCGAGTGGCGACCTAGTGCCATTTGTATTTCTAAAGATTCTTTTGAGCGTGATACAGCTTTTAAATTACTAAATTGGATTTCCTATAAATATGGTTTTGGTACTTACCTTCATCGCATCGAAGGTTATTATTCTACAGCTACATATCAGCAATCGAAGGAAGAATTAGATCGATTAATAAATGGGTTTGATAAAATTGAAAATCATGTATATGTAGATACCATTATTTCACCTTCCTATACTTCTGCAATTGCTCAGGCAATACAGTTACCCGGAATTGCTGGTATGGAGAATAATATGGTTATTTTCGAGTTTGATAAAGAGAATCCCGGAAAATTAGATGTAATTATTGAAAATTACTCTTTGGCAAGATCAGGAAATTTCGATTTTTGTATTTTGGGAAGTTCGCAGCGAAAATTTAATTATAAAAATAATATTCATGTCTGGATAAAGTCATCGGATACCGACAATGCTAATTTAATGATATTGCTGAGTTTTATAATTGGAGGACATCCCGATTGGAGAAAAGCTGATATAAAAATATTTAGTATCTGTAAAAAAAATCAGGCTATTGAAACACGAGAACAACTTGATAAACTTGTTATATCCGGGAGGTTACCAATTTCAAATTCTAATATCGAAATTATTCTGGAACAGGAAGATATCCCTCCTCGGCAAATTATTAATAAAAAATCGGCTAATGCCGGATTAACAATTCTTGGATTTAGGGGAGAAACATTAAAACATGAAAAATCGGAATTGTTTAAAGGATATAGCGAGATTGGAAATGTTTTGTTTATTAATGCAAATAGTCAGAAATCAATCGACTAGAAATAAAAAAGTCCGGGAACCACCCCGGACTTTACTCTAACCCATTTTAATCTATGAAAACCTAATCCTTTCGGAAAGGACACTACAAATGTATGGATTCTTTACAGATTGAGTATTTAAAAGATGTTAAAGAAGGTTAAAGTCTAGGGTAAATTGTGCTTTTTCAGATAGATTATAAAAAACTATTGCAATATTATTGAGCTTAAAGACTTGTAAAATATCATCTTAGGCGTGAAGTTTATAATACAACTATCTCTATAATTAGCATTGCTAAAGCTAACAATGTGCCTTAAATATTTCTGTAATGCATCTTCCTGAAAATAAGATTTTTTGGGAAAGAAATATTGGGAAAGAATATAATAGAAGCCCTATATCATTAGGCCAAAAAAGAAACTACTAAATGGAAATTTATTATTTTATTAAATGCCAAGTAGTAATTGTTAGAGTTTTTGTTGATACAAATAAAAAAAAGCGGCTACAGCACAAGTGCCATAACCGCCTAGATTTGAGGGTGGAGAGTATCGGAATCGAACCGACGACCTTTTGACTGCCAGTCAAACGCTCTAGCCAACTGAGCTAACCCCCCTACTATTTTAAAAATATCTATTTCTGTATAAATCAGAATGATGGATATTTTTATTTTGCCTGCAAATATAGAGTAAAAAAAATGATATCAAAACAGATACAAGTTTTATATGAATAATTTGCGAACATTTTTTTTATTTATACGTATTATAATTATGAGTGAAGAATCTATTTTAGTTCGAAAAGTTGTTTGTCAATAGACAATTGATTGGTAGCAATGTATAGTGTGTGTATAGGTAGGATGAGTTCGGACAATGTGGATTTTTCACTCTTATTTTTTTAAAATCTCTAATTTAGAATCGCTATAAAGAATTTAATGGACTAAGTTTATAGTTGATTTATTTCCAGTAGGTTTATAGCTGTTCAAAACACCCCGTTTTTTAGCAAATTATCTTTATAATTTATCATACTTAAGTGTTGAAAATCAATTTTTCAGCTCTGAAAAATTTGTTTGCCCTTTATTTTTATATCTTTATGCCTCGAATAATTCTTAGAAGTATAGTATTTTGATTATAAAATTGAATTACTTACTTTTAAACGCTGAATTTAAAAGAAAATTAAAAGAAAATTATGGAAGTTAAGAAGTCACCTAAAGCAGATCTTGAAAATAAGAGAGGTCTCTTTCTTGAGATTGGTCTGGCACTGACTCTTGCCTTTGTGTTTCTTGCATTTGAATGGCGTGTAGATTCAAGCGAAGCTACAGGTTTGGAAGATCAACAAGAAATGGAGGCTGAAGAGGAGATGATTCCTGTTACCAGACAAGAACCTGTTAAGCCACCACCACCACCACCACCAGCACCTAAAGTAGCTGATGTTTTGGAAATTGTGGATAACGATGAAGAAATTGAAGATGAGTTAGAAATTGAAGATTCTGATGCTGATATGGACGAGGAAATTGAAATCCAAGTTGTAGAGGAAGAAGAAGAAGAAGATGAAGCTCAGGTATTTGTTATTGTTGAAGATATGCCAGAATTTCCAGGAGGACAACTTGAACTACAAAAATGGATTGCGAAATCTATTAAATATCCGGTTATCGCTCAGGAAAATGGTATTACCGGACGTGTATTTGTTACTTTTGTAGTAAATAAAGTAGGTGGAGTAGAGCAAGTTCGCGTTGTACGTGGAGTTGACCCATCTCTTGATAAGGAAGCGGTTCGTGTAATAAACAAGATGCCTAAGTGGAAGCCAGGTAAGCAACGTGGTAAAGCTGTAAAAGTATCTTACACAGTACCTATCAACTTCCAGTTACAGTAGATTAATTTTTTACTACCATATAGAGAGGTTCTGAATTATTCAGGACCTCTTTTTTTGTACTCTGTAGCAAAAGCTTTGTGGAATAATGCTTACTTTTGTAATTAACTTTCAATAATTTAAATAAAAAATGAAAGTTGATAGTTTTTAATTTCCTAAAATAAATAAATGGGAGACTACCTTACTACGAAAAAAGAAACCGAAAAAGCTGTTTTGATTGGTGTAATAGATCAATCGAAAAATATGACTGTGCAGGAAGTAAATGAATATCTTGCAGAGTTAGATTTCTTAGCCTTAACAGCAGGGGCAACAACGGTAAAGCAATTTACTCAGAAATTAGATTATCCGAATCCTAAAACCTTTGTGGGTGCAGGTAAGCTGGATGAGATAAAAAAATATTTAGAAGCTAATGATGAGGTTGGACTGGTGATATTTGATGATGAACTATCACCAACGCAATTAAGAAATGTGGAACGTGTGCTTGAAAGAAAAGTGCTGGATAGAACCAATCTGATTCTTGATATATTCGCCAGTAGGGCTCAAACAGCACATGCAAAAACTCAAGTTGAGTTAGCTCAATATCAATATATGTTACCTCGTTTAACGCGAATGTGGACTCACCTTGAGCGTCAACGTGGTGGTATTGGAATGAGAGGACCTGGAGAGACCCAAATTGAGACCGACCGAAGAATAATTTTGGATAAAATCGCCAAATTAAAGGTTGATTTAAAGAAAATTGACAAACAAAAGGCGACTCAGCGAAAAAATAGAGGAAAATTGGTTCGCGTAGCACTCGTAGGCTATACAAATGTTGGGAAATCTACGATTATGAATATGCTGAGCAAATCGGATGTTTTTGCTGAGAATAAGCTATTTGCAACTTTGGATACTACCGTTCGCAAGGTCGTAATTCAAAATGTTCCTTTTCTTTTGGCAGATACAGTTGGATTTATTCGAAAGCTTCCTCATCATTTGGTAGAATCGTTTAAATCAACATTAGATGAAGTTCGTGAAGCTGATGTTATTCTTCATGTGGTAGATATTTCTCACCCTAATTTCGAAGATCATATTAAAGTGGTTAATGAAACCATGTCGGAAATAGACAATAGAGAAAAACCCACATTCCTTGTTTTTAATAAGATAGATGCATTCACCTATGTTAAAAAAGATGAGGATGATTTGTTACCTAAAACAAGAGAAAATTATAGTTTAGAGGAATTAAAACAAATGTGGATTGCTAAAGGAGAAACTCCTTGTTTGTTTATTTCGGCAATCGAAAAAGCAAATATCGAAGAGTTTAGAGCCAAAGTTTATGGTGAAATTCGAGAAATTCATTCAGCAAGATTTCCTTATAATGATTTTCTTTATCAGGATTATTCAAACCTCATGGATTGAGATCTTTAAGTTGCCGAATAGTAGCATCTTGCGATCAGTAGATTAAAGCTACGAATGATCATGTAATTTTCTTTTGTTAATTACTTCGCATAAAAAAGCCGATACTTTGTATCGGCTTTTTTATTATTTATACCAACTGATGTTTGGCTAAATATTCTGCTATTTGAACAGCATTGGTAGCTGCTCCTTTTCGTAGATTATCTGCTACAACCCACATATTTAATGTGTTTGGATTAGAGAAATCTCTACGAATACGACCCACAAAAACTTCATCTTTTTCATGAGAGTATTTTGGCATTGGATATTCATTATTCTCAATATCATCCTGAACAATAATTCCATCTGCCTTAGTTAAAATATCTTTTACTTCGGCAAGCTCAAAGTCATTAGCAAACTCGACATTTACCGCTTCACTATGCCCCCCTACAACAGGAACACGAACAGCTGTTGCTGTAATTCTGATGCTATCGTCTTTTAAAATTTTTCTGGTTTCGTTTACCAGTTTCATTTCTTCTTTAGTGTAGCCATTGTCGGTAAATACATCGCAATGAGGAAGACAATTTTTGTCTATTTCATAAGGATATGCTTTTTCCCCATCTATTCCCTGTCTTTCGTTCTCGAATTGCTTAACAGCCTTTACGCCAGTACCAGTAATCGACTGGTAAGTAGATATTACAAGGCGTTCCATTTTATATTTTTTATGTAATGGTGCCAAAGCAACGATCATCTGAATTGTCGAGCAATTCGGATTTGCAATAATCTTATCATTTTTGCTTAACTCGCAAGCATTAATCTCTGGGACAACTAATTTTTTGCTCTCATCCATTCTCCAGGCTGAAGAATTATCGACAACAGTAGTGCCCACTTTAGCAAACTCAGGAGCAAATTTTAATGAAGTATCGCCACCAGCAGAAAAAATTGCAATTTGTGGTTTTAAATTAATTGCATCTTCCATTCCAATAACTTTATACTTCTTGCCATTAAAGGCAACTTCCTTACCAACAGACTTTTCGCTGGCAACAGGGAATAATTCACTAACCGGAAAATTTCTCTCCTCTAAAACTTCCAGTATTTTCTGGCCCACAAGGCCCGTAGCTCCTACAACTGCAATTCTCATAACATAATAATGCTTTAAATACTTGATTATAAATCGGTTTATAGTTAAATTAGCTTTTAACCAAAAAAGCAAAACAAATTTAAAGGTAATTTCTCATGAAAAAAACTCTTTCCTCGAAATTGTTATTAATCTTGATTTTACTGTTTACTAATACAGTATTTGCAGATGATATTTGGACAAAAGATTTTTCTAGTGATTTAAATAAAGGCTATTGGGGTAATGGTTCCGATATGATCGATGTTGTTGACTGGACTTTAGATGTTACAAATTGCGACTTGGAGGATGATGCTGATTACGTAAAAGTTGTGGAAACTAGTGGAGGAAGACTTGAGGCAGTAGATTGCGATGGTGAGGCTGTATGGGAAAGTAGGAGCATTGATATTTCAAATTTTACCAATTGTGCAATAAGTATTATAACAGCAGAAACCGGAACTTCTACTAACGATGAAAAATATATTAAGTGTTTCTACAAACTTGATGGAGGTAGCGAAATTGCTTTTGATAGTAATGCCGAAAATATTGGTAATTGGGATAACAGTGAAGCCCAGGTATCTGGTTTAAATGCTTCGAGTCTTGTTATTGTAGTGCGATTAAATAATTCTTTATCGAGTAATAAAGTTTATTTTGATGATATTATTGTAAGTGGAGAACCTGTTGTAATAGAAGCAGATCGTTTAACTGAAATTAATTTGGCAGATAATCCTGTTGTTTCTCAGACTATTGATTCTAAAACAGATACTCCGGAAGAAGCCATAAGTTGTTTTTTATTTGATATTGATGAAACAGATGCCGCAACAGATGGAAATTCCACTACTATTTCCCGAATTACCTTTTTTAATTCAAATCCGGATAATTCTTTAGATTGGCAAAACTCATTGGGTGGCTTATTGTTATTTGCTTCTGGCAGTCAGATTACACCTCAAAATGTTTCAATAACTACTGACTCAATATTTCTTGATTTTACAAAAGGTCAAATTGAAATCCCCGATGGCGAGAAAGTGAGTTTTGATTTGCGTTGTTATTTAAATTCAGCCAATTATCTGGAAGATGGTAAAACCATAGGCTTTAAAATTGCTGAAGATGCAAAAGGATTTGAGGTTTTTAATGATGGTTCCGATTTTAGGGAAACCAACCCAGAACTTAAGTCTGCAGTGCATAAAGTTGATGTTGAAGCATCGGAATTGATTTTTGCCGATATTTCAGATAATATTGAACGAAATCAATATTTTGCAGCAAGCCTTTTTGCTGTTGATACTTTTCAAAATATAGATAAAGATTATACAGGGGAGGTAAATTTGAGTTTATATTCAGGGGATTCGCAACTATTTTCAGATTCGGATTTTACCCAATTTTTATCCGAAGGGAAAGCTATTTTCGACTCTTTATACTATCAGAAGGTGGATACTATTCAATTATTGGCAGAAAGTGAACCCTTACCAAATATTATTTCCGATGATATAATCATTTATAATACGTTTAACTCGGAGGTTATATCGGCGAACTGGAATCCTACCGACACTCTTTTGTCTTCTTTGAGGATTGCTGAAGAAGACAGAAAAGAAGTTTTTCGTTTTTCTGTTTTTGATGGTGGTGAGGATGGAGTTTCTACTTATCTAAAAAAAATCAGAATTCAGGAATCAGAGAATAATCAGCTTGATTGGGACAAATCCATTGGTGAATTTTATATTGTGCGCAACAATGTAGATTTAGAAGCAGTATTTAGTTTCGAAGATGATTTTTTAGAAATAGAATTCGCCGATTCGGAAAGTGGTAGAGAAATAGCTAGTGACGATTCTGCAGTATATTCCATTTATTGCTATTTGAAAGAGGGAAAGATTACAGATGGAGAGATTTTACAAATGCAAATTGATAAATCTGGAGAAAATTGGGCGATAGATTCTCAGGGAAGTGGACTAAAACCAGAGTTTATAGATAATATAACAGGCCCGAAATTTATTTGCGATGTAATTGGAACTGAAATGAAATTCAGCGAAATTCCTAAGTCTGTTAATTATCAGGAAGAATTTTTTGTTGAAATTGAATTATTAGATCAGTTTGGAAATATTGATACAAATTCAAAAAATCAGATTAGCTTAAGTATTGCTTCTGGAACAGGAAACTTAACATCTTCATTTGCGCTTTTACGTGAGATCTCGGAGGGGAGATTTATTTGGAATGATCTAATTTATGACAAGGCCGAGAATTTTACACTACAGGCCGAATCTGAAGACTTAAAAACAATTTTAAGTGATAATATTTCTGGCGTAGATAATAATTCAACTGTCACCTTCACAGAGGTGATAAATCAAACCACATTAAATCCTTTAAGTACCAATCAGGAATTGGCTATTCCGGTTCTCAATTTTAAAATTACCGATTCCGGAGATCATGATGAATTGCCAACTACTATTACAAGCCTGAGGTTTTATAAGGAAGAAACAGTTAATTCTTTTAACTGGAGAAATCATATTGCTGGTGCCGTAATAAAATCAGATGGGAAAATTATTGCATCAACAACAGATATCGAGGAAGATTACTTGAGGTTTAACTCATCCAAAGGTCTTTTTGAAATAGCCAACTCTTCTGAACAAGACTTTCAATTGTGTATTTATTTCAGAAAAAGTCAACTGCCCGATAATAAAACATTTCAGATTAAAATCCCCAAAGAGGATTATGAATGGAAAACAGGAAGTAATAGCTCAAAATTATCCGAAGTATTTGATGATAATATTGTTTCAGAGATTTTCCATATCGAAGTGGAAGTTAGTAAACTCAGTTTTATTTCCACACCCTATTTGGTTTCCGATAGCTCCGATATGTTCGCAGTAAAAATTGCTGCCTGCGATGCCAATGAAAATATTGATACTGATGCAAGTCTTGCTTTCGATTTAGATCTTATTAGTGGAGATGGTTCTTTAAAATATTCTGAGCCTAAACCAAATATTGAAAATGGAATTGCTGAAATTAATTCGCTAAAATATATTGGTGATCAGGTTTTTTCTATGGAATTAAAATCGGAATATTTAGGTGATACCTGTCTTATCTTTATGGGAGAAGATGCCATAAATATTTATCAGGATTTTGAAAGTTCTAATCTGGATAATTGGCAAAATTCTACCGACTGGACAATCTCCAGCTATGAGCCAATTAGTGGCAATTACTCTTTAAAACATAACCTAACCAATCAGAATGGAACGAGTTATATTACCGGGGAAATTACAGATTATAAGTCTAATTCGGGAAATATGCAATGGACATTTGTAATTCGAAATGGGGAGTGGGATCCTTCCTCGGGGAATTCTTTCCAGTTTCATCTTTTCATGAATAATTCTAATCCGCATAATGCTGATATTAAATATTCGGTTGGGGTTAATCTAAGTGGAACGAATGATATTCTGACTTTGTGGAAAACCGAAAAAGATAAAACACCAGAGCAATTAATAAGTTCTGATTTTAATTGGAATGAGTTCGAAAATGTGGCAGTTCAGGTTGAATATCAGGCAGACGGAACTTGGGTGTTGACTTATAATCGTTTGGGAGAATCAGAGAATTGGTTACAGGCAGGAACTACAAATTCCAGTATTAATACCGATATTCAAAATTGGTTTTATGGATTACAATTTAATTTTGAAACAGCATCAAGAGCAGGAGATCTTTGGTTCGACGATTTAAAAATAGAATCGGGAAATACCGTTCCTTTTATAAAATCATACGATATAGTTGGAAGGGATTCAATTGTGATCTATTTTTCTGAAGATATCGATAATGAAATGATATTGTCGCCAGATAATTTTAAACTTACGATTAATGACATTGAATTTACTGATTATTCTATTTCCGAAGGAGAAAATCAATCGCAGGTTTTATTATTGATGAGTTCCAATTTAGAGACGGGTGATTATGTGCTTGATATTTTTAATATTACAGATATAAGAGGTGCAATAAATAAGAAAGATTCTGTTGCGTTCGAATATTTAGCACCCGCAAACATGTTCGATGTAGTAATTAACGAAATAATGGCCGACCCAAGTCCAACTAATGGCCTGCCCGAATATGAGTTCATCGAATTGTACAATACTCAGGATTATCCTGTTTCGATAGAAAACTGGAGTTTGAAAGTTGGAGAGAAAAAAACAACTTTACCTGCCGATACCATCGCTGGCAATTCTTATTTAATCCTTTGCTCAACAGCGTCTGCAGAATCTTTCGCCGAATATGGAAATGTTTTGTCAGTAACAAGTTTTCCTGGTTTAACCAATTCTGGCTCCG
>NZ_JBQTGK010000001.1:865327-872842 GCF_052400665.1 Marinifilum sp. RC60d5 | reverse complement strand
AATTAACGAAATAATGGCCGACCCAAGTCCAGGCAATGGCCTGCCCGAATATGAGTTCATCGAATTGTACAATACTCAGGGTTATCCTGTTTCGTTAGAAAACTGGAGTTTGAAAGTTGGAGAGAAAAAAACAACTTTACCTGTCGATACCATCGCTGGCAATTCTTATTTAATCCTTTGCTCAACAACGTCTGCAGAATCTTTCGCCGAATATGGAAATGTTTTGTCAGTAACAAGTTTTCCTGGTTTAACCAATTCTGGCTCCGAAGTAGAAATTTTATCTGCAGAAGACAAACAAATTGATAAAATTACTTATTCCGATTCCTGGTACAAGTCGGCCGAAAAAGAAGATGGAGGTTGGTCTTTAGAGCGAATCGATCCATTGAATATTTCATGGCAAGAGCCTAATTGGTTGGCTTCGGTAGATATTAATGGAGGAACTCCTGGAAAAATAAATTCAGTTGATGCTGAAAATAGAGATCAGAATTCTCCAGGAATTGAGAAGCTTGTATTAATCTCATCTTCTTCTATAACTATACTTTTTTCAGAGCCAATGGACTTGGAAGGATTAGCTAATCTTAAAAATATTGAATTATTGCCAGATTCAGAAAATCCCATCGAAATTCTAAATGTTGATGGGGTAGGACAACGTTTTGATTTGTATTTTCAAGCAGATTTTATTGGTAATTCCAGATATAAAATTATTTTTTCAGATGCAATAAGCGATTTAGCAGGTAATTCTTTATCTGTAAAAGAATATGAATTTTGGGTGCCACTTGATGTTTCAAAAGGCGATATTGTAATAAATGAAGTATTATTTAATCCGATCTCCGGAGGATCTGATTACGTTGAATTGTATAATGTGTCGGATAAAATTATCGACTTATCAAAAGTGTATTTAGCAAAAAGAGATGAGAATTTAATACTTATCGATAGTGTAAAAGTATCTGATAATCAACTTTTGTTTTATCCGAACTCATTTATTTTACTTTCGGCAGATACTGTTAATATACTTGAGAATTATTACACGAGTAATCCAGAGGTTTTTCATGAAACAAAAATTCCAAATTATAGCGATAAGGAAGGGCGTGTTGTTCTTTTAAGTGATTTTGAGATAATAGACGATTTTGCATATAAAGAAGAAATGCATTTTGATTTATTAGCTTCTGTCGATGGGGTCGCTTTGGAAAGAATAAATCCGAATGCTGAAACAAATAATGAATCTAATTGGCAGTCGGCAGCCCAGAATATTGGCTTTGGTACACCGGGTCTGGAAAATTCTGTTTATGATGATATCGAAAATGAGGATGAGGAAGTAAGTCTATCCACAAAAATATTTTCACCTGATAATGATGGAAAAGATGATCGTTTATACATTATTTTTAATTTGCAAGAGGATGCTTATGTTGTAAATATTCGCATTTATAATTCAATTGGTAAAGAGGTAAGAAAATTGGCAAGTAATCTTTATCTGGCTTCTGAAGATAAAGTGCACTGGGATGGTTTAGGTGCTAAAAAAGAAAGATTAGCAATTGGTATTTATATGATATATATAGAATTATTTAATGCCGATGGAGAGGTAAAATCCTTTAAGAAAACCTGTGTATTAGGAGGAAAATTTTGAAAGATTAATTTTTTCAACAAAATTTCAAATAAAGATTGACATTAAATAATTAAAGTTGTAATTTTCTATTATAAAGAATGTTATCATTGAAGTTAACCGTTATTTAATGTAGTGGTTATTTAACGGTATTATAAAAAGGGGAATGTTGATTCCCCTTTTTTATATTGAATCTGTTTTTATATTATGTAAATTACTGGATCGTTTATTTTTTCGAACGTAATTTAATATCTGATTATCGAATAAGGATTTGTCCTCGTTTAAAAATTTTATTCGTAAAGGAACGTAAAAGAGATGTTTCTTGATGATATCCTGATCGATATTCATATCAAAAATTCGTGTAGCATCTTTTTCTGTGGTAATAATAATTTTATTTTCGCCCTTTAGTTCTTTAAATCGTTTTTGAATCTGATCAATATCTTTCTTATCAAAAGCATGATGATCAGGAAAGTGAATTTCTTCAACAACATCTGAGAAATTATCAAGATATTCTTTTAAAGGTTTAGGATTTGCTATGCCAGTTACCAGAAGAATAGAGAAATTTTCTTTGCCCCAATCTTCATTTATAATATTTATGGCCTGTTCATTAAAAACAGCCTGCAAGCTATCGTAGTCGAGGCAGGTAAAATATAATTTTTGATAGGGTAAGATATTTAGTTCCTTCACAATAATTCTTCTTTCAATGGGAGTCATATTTGCAGGAGCTTTGCTTACAATAATAATATTCGCTCTGCTTCTTTCGTCTGCACTTTCTCTAAGCCTGCCGTAAGGAAGCATAAAATCGCGGGTAATTGGTCTATTGTAATCAATTAACAAAATTGATAATCCGGGTTTAATGTGCCTGTGCTGAAAGGCATCGTCTAAAAGAATAGTACTTAAGTCGCTTCCATGCTCGGTATTTAATAGATTTTTAACACCATTTACTCTTTTTCGATCCACCGAAACCAAAATACTAGGAAACTTCCGTTTAATCTGCATGGGTTCGTCGCCAATTTGAGTTGCTGTAGAATTTTCATCGGCAAGAATAAAGCCATTGGTCTTTCTTTTGTAGCCTCTGCTTAAAGTGGCAACTTTATAATCGTCTTTTAATAAATTTATAAGATATTCGATATGAGGTGTTTTTCCTGTTCCGCCAACTGTAATGTTGCCAACCGAAATAATTGGAATTTTAAATTCGCAACTAGATAGAATATTAATGTCGAAGAGTAAATTTCGGAAAGCAACAATGAAGCCGTAAAGTAAACTAAACGGAATAAGTAGGCTCTTTAATAAACGAGATAGTGCTTTCATTCAATCCTAATTTAGGCTGTAAAATCAAAAATATAAATTGATTTTATATTTTTCAGAGACAAATTTACTTACTATTTTAATGTATAGAGTTATCTAAAAGTATTTAATAGAATTAAAGATGCCAATATTTTTAACAAGATACTAAGTTCGTGGGTATTATTGCATAAAAAAAATCCTCAATTTCATGAGGATTTTTAATTAGTGTATAATTTTGAGTTTAATTCAATTCAATTTGGTAAGGTATACGCGCCTGAATTCCTCCTAGATTAATTAGGTTTTGAGCTTGATCGTAGAATTTGTAAGTATCCCCAAGTTCATTCTTAAGAATTTTAATTTTTACCTCTCCAGTTAATCCTTTAACTAATTCTTCAATTGGATCTTTTTGTTTAGGAAGAGAAACCAATCGGTATTCTTCTAAACCGGCTTTTTCTTTCGCAATTTCGATAGCTGTTTCCAAACCACCTAAAACATCAACCAGACCATTTTCTTTCGCATCTGTGGCACTCCAAACTCTACCTTGTGCTATTTCATGAATTTCTTCTTTAGATCTCTTTCGTCCATCAGCTACGCGTGTTAGGAATGTATCGTAGCCATTATTAATTATGCCCTGAATAATCTCTTTTTCAGTTGGAGTAAATTTTCTTGACGATATTGGTAAAACCATTAAAGGATTGCCACCACCAAAAGCAGAGTGTTTATTGGTTCCGAAAGAATCTGTAGTTAAACCCAGTTTATTTTTAATTAATTCTTCACCTGAGAAAAACAATCCATAAATTCCAATTGAACCGGTAATTGTATTTTTATCAGCAACAATAGTGTCGGCAGCGCAAGAAATATAATAACCACCAGAAGCAGCAACATCACCCATCGATGCAATTACTGGCTTAACTTGAGATGCCAATTCAACTTCTCTCCAGATAATATCAGAAACCAATGCGCTTCCACCTGGTGAATTAACACGTAAAACGATGGCTTTAATACTTGAATCGCGACGAGCTTTACGAATTGAATTTGCTAGCTCTGGACCAATGGCAGTTTCGCTTTGTTCCATCCCAATAGCTCCACTTGCATAAACAACAGCAATTTTATTCTTCGAATATTTTTTATCTGCATCTGGCGATTTAGAATAATCTGAAATACTAACTAATCTAAGCTTCTTACCTTCTTTAATATCTGTAAGCTTGCGTAATTTAGCATTCATTTCATCCTGATAAATTACACCATCAATTAAGTTATTATCTTTTGCATCGCTGGCTTTTCTGATTGCAAAGTTGTCAACTAACTCATTTAATTTCTTTACAGAAATACCTCTTTCTTCTGAAATACCAGTCAAAATTTGATTCCAAATATCTCCAATATAAGCCATTGTTTGTGTGCGACTTTCAGCACTCATGTCATCCCTGAAAAATTGTTCGGTAGCCGATTTGTATTTTCCAACGCGAATAACTTGAGCTTCTACACCAATTTTTTGTAAAAATTTACGATAGAATGTCATTTCTCCGCCCATACCAACAATAAACAAACCAGCTTCAGGATTTAGGTAAATACTATCAGCAACAGAATTTAAATAATAAGTTTTTTGTGAATAACCGTAGTTGTTATAGCTAAGAATAAATTTTCCACTTTCTTTAAATTCTTTCAATTTATTTCTAATTTCTTCAATAGAAGCAATTCCTCCAAAACTTCCAGATATTTCTCCAATATTCAAGTAGATACCTTTAATTTTATCATCGGTTTTTGCTTTTTCAATACTTTTTATAATTGTCGTAAGGCCAACTGTCGATTTATTGTTCATTCCAGGTAAGTCTAAATCATCAAACGGATTATCGGACGATCGGTCTGCAAGTTGTTTATTTAGCTTAATTTCAAGAATACTTTTATCTTTAATATCAACAGCTTTATCTGAACTTGATGCAATTCCTGCAATTATCATTATTCCTAAAAAAAGCAGAATAAATCCACCTATAATAACTCCAACAATGGAAGCAAACGTAAATTTGAAGAAACTTTTCATGATTTTATATAATTTGAGATTTATATTCTGTAACTAGTTGTTACTTTTATCGAAGAACTTTACTTATGTAAATTTATCCTAAAACAAATATATCTAAATAAGATGATATTGTGTTTATTAAAATATCAATTTTCGATGTATATTTTGTTTCAACGGATTTCTTTGTTTCTTTTACCGATCAAATGAGAAAAATGGCTAAAGTATATTTTTTAATTGGGGGGAATTTAGGCGATCGTGAGCAGATACTTAGTAAAACAGTATGTCTGTTAAGCGAAAGAGTAGGGCAAATTGTGAAACTTTCCTCAATTTTCGAAACCGAACCATGGGGATTCCAGCATGAATTACGTTTTCTAAATCAGGTGGTCCTTTGTGAAACAGATTTAGTACCATTGGAAGTTCTAAATGCGACTCAATCTATTGAGCAGAATTTAGGAAGAGTGCGTAAGAAGAATCGCTATAGTGAGCGTACCATCGATGTAGATCTGTTATTTTACGACGATTTAATTATGGATACAGAAAGGCTGGAGCTTCCACATCCAAGAATGGGAGAGCGAATGTTTGCATTGACTCCATTGGCTGAAATTGCTCCGCATTTTATTCATCCTGTATGGAAAAAGACAGTCTCGGAAATAAAATTTGATTGTACGGATTCATCTATTGTTAAAAGATTTAAAGCATAAAAAAGAACTACCTAAAAAGTAGTCCTTTGTTATCTATTTATAGAGTTTTATTATCCTAATTTGGCTCCAAAGGCTAAATCGCCTGCATCGCCACAACCTGGAACGATATATGATTTAGAATTTAAATCTTTATCTACAGCTCCCATCCAAAGAGTTGTATTTTCTTTAGGTAAACAATTTTTAATAAAATCAACGCCTTCCTGACTAGCAATAACCGAAACCACATGAACATGTTTAGGAGTTCCTTTGGTAAGCATAGCTTTGTATGCTAATTCCATTGATGAACCAGTTGCTAACATTGGATCCGCAAGAATTACAACTTTACCATCAATTGATGGGGAAGAAATATATTCAAAGTTGACCGTAAATTTACCATCATCGGTATGTTTTCTGTAGGCAGAGATAAATGCATTTTCTGATCTGTCGAAATAATTTAAAAGACCAGTATGCAATGGTAAACCTGCTCTAAGAATAGAAGCTACTACTACTTCGCAAGAAGGAAGATCTGTTTTTGCTTCTCCAAGAGGGGTTTGAATTGATTTTTCAGAGAATTCTAAGACTTTACTGATTTCGTACGCAAAAATTTCACCTATTCTTTCAAGGTTTCTTCTAAAGCGAAGAGGATCTTTTTGCACATTTACGTCTCTGATTTCAGCTATAAATTGGTTAAAAAGGGAGTTGTTTGCTCCTAAAGTATGGACCACCATGTTTTATTATTTAAAAATTAGCTGAGCGCAAATATAACTATATTTCAATAATATCTAAGAATGAAATGAATAAAAAATGTAATGGTAATTTATTCTAAATTAGGCCGTCATCGGCAAAACTATAGTATTGATTATCACCAATAATTAGATGATCTAAAATATCTATATTCATTAGTTTTGCAGCTTGTATTGCTTTAGTGGTGATTTCTTTGTCGGCACTTGACGGAGAAAGGTTTCCAGAAGGGTGGTTGTGACACAAAATAAGATTTACAGCTTCGAGTTGAAGGGCGTCTTTTAAAATGAGTCGAATATCGAATACGGTACCGGTAATGCCTCCGGATGAAACATTTTTAATCTCTACAATTTTGTTGGCACGATTCATAAATAGAACCCAAAATTCTTCATGACCAATATTTTCAACACAGGGAAGAAGAATTTCGAAGGCATCCTGGCTACAGGTTATTTTTTGCTTTTGTTTACTCTGAAAAGACTTTTGTCTTCTACCTAATTCAAGAGCCGATATAATACCTATTGCCTTAGCTTCTCCAATTCCCCGAATTTTCATTAAATCGTGGATGGATTTTTTCGCCAGTTGGTTTAAATCGTTATTGCAGTTGGAAAGTATCGATTTGGCTAGTTCTACAGCCGATTGATCCCGATTGCCACTACCTATAATAATAGCTAATAGTTCAGCCGAAGATAAACTTTTAACCCCATTATACATTAATTTTTCTCTGGGACGATCTTCTAAGGCCCAGTCTTTGATGCTTAATTTATTGTACTCTTTCATAGTTACTTTCGCATAAACTAACTAAAGTTATGAATTTGCTCAAATAATACAAAGTTAGAATAGATAAATTAGGTGCATGCAGAAAAAGGGTTCTCTTGTGAGAACCCTTTAAAACAGAGTTATAATGTCTTACAGTTTGTTAACGTGTGTAGCTAATTTAGATTTCAAGTTAGCAGCCTTATTCTTATGAATTACGTTGATTTTTGCAAGTTTATCTAACATTGCAGTAACCTTAGGAAGTAATTCATTAGCAGCTTCCTTATCTGAAGTAGCACGTAACTTTCTTACAGCATTTCTAGCAGTCTTAGCGTAATACTTATTGTGTACTCGTTTCTTTTCAGACTGTCTAATTCTTTTAATTGCAGATTGATGATTTGCCATCTCTTAAGTTATCTAAATTATTATCTTTTGGT
>NZ_JBQTGK010000001.1:0-865230 GCF_052400665.1 Marinifilum sp. RC60d5 | reverse complement strand
GGTAGTCCGTAGGGGAATCGAACCCCTGTTACCAGGATGAAAACCTGGCGTCCTAACCCCTAGACGAACGGACCATTATATTTATTATCACAAACAGCGAAGATGCTGTATTTTCTCGTAGTCCGTAGGGGAATCGAACCCCTGTTACCAGGATGAAAACCTGGCGTCCTAACCCCTAGACGAACGGACCATTATTTTTAAAGAGCTGCAAAGATAAACTAAGTTTTTTAATTTGCAAAATTTTCATTGAAAATCTTTCCTTAAATGCTATCAGGATATCAAGGTAATGGTGCCTCTGTTTTTCCCTTTTGCGCTGCAAAGAAAGATATAATTCTTTAAACCCACAATACTTTTTTTGAAAAAAAATCATACTTTTTTCCAATTGTAAACTAAGTGCTTCAATTTTAGCGAGAAAAATGTTAGCGCCATTCTACAATCGTTCCTCTTTCTTTATTCAAAAGACTTTTGGGGACGATATTTTGTATGTGTTTGCCCAGTAAATTTAGCAGTTTATTTTTTGTGTAATGACGCGAATAAACTAAACTTACTTCGCGTAAAGGGTGCAGATTAGAGAATCGTTTTACCTGATTTTTCTTTTCTTCAGGTAAATATTGAACTGCCAATTCTGGAATAAGAGTAAAGCCTCCTTCCCGATCAACAATTTTCATTAAGGTTTCTAATGAATTACTTTCAAATTCGAAGGGAAGCTCCTGATGTTGTAAATTGTGCATTTCACAAAGGTTGACTACCTGATTTCTGAAACAGTGTCCATCGCCAAGCATCCATATTTCTGGAGTCGCAATATCTTTAACATCAATATTAGATTGTTTTAATAAATAGTGATCTTTGTGTGCATAAATCATCATTTCTTCATAAAACAAAGGATTTTCTAATATTTTATCGTCTTTGGCAGGTGTTACAAATATGCCAACATCTATTTGGTCTTTTTTTAGACTTTTCATGATATCTTCAGAAACCATCTCTTCTACCTCTACCTTAATTGCCGGATATTCTCGAATATAATCTCCTATAAACATAGGTAATAGAAAAGGTGCTAATGTTGGAATAATTCCAATTTTAAGATTTCCTTCAATTGTGTTTTTGTGATCTTTTATTATTTCATTTACTTTTTTTGTTTCGGCCAATACTATTCTCGCTTGTTCAATTATTCTTTCGCCTATATCGGTTGGAATAATCGGTTGCTTGCTTCTGTCGAAAACAGTAACTTCAAGAAATTCTTCTAATTTTTTAATTTGCATACTTAAAGTTGGCTGGGTAATAAAACACTTATCGGCAGCCGTTGCAAAATGACGGTAGGTGTCAACAGCAACAATATATTCTAGTTGTGTAATGGTGATCATGAAATCTTTTTTTATTTGAATCTTAGTCAAATATAAAAAATATCTATGACAATATAAACATTATTGATTTGATTGATATAAGAAAGCTTTATATATTTACATTATATAACAAAGAGTAATTTGATATACAGATGATTACTTGTGACAAATTTAAGGTTTACCTTTGAAAAAAAAGGTAATAAAATTAATAGTTTGATAGTTTTTGTTATTTAAGTTTTATTAGATGTTTGGGTTTTGAAGCCGGAGTTTGGGTCTCCGGCTTCTTTATTTTTACTAGCCTGTTAAGTTTATACCTACCTTTTTTTAAGTTTCTTTTATTCGTTAAAACTATCTCAAATACTTAATTATGAATAGATAGTGAAGATATGTTATTTAGCACTCATGCTGAATAGCAGAAATTGCCTTTGAAAATTATACTACTTTAGTCGGCGAATTAGAAATTATTACAAAACATCATAAAAACCGATTAAAAGATGCATAAAGAGATCAAAACAGTTTCTTTTGAGGAAGCAGCGAAGGTGATTAAGTCAGGAGATAGAGTACACCTGCATTCAGTTGCGTTAGCACCACACAAGTTCATCGAAGCAATGTGTGACCGAGGTCGTAAAGGTGAAATTTGCGATGTAACATTACAGCATCTTCATACAGAAGGTCCAGCTCCTTACGCTGACCCTGAATTTGAAGGTGTTTTTAACTTAGAATCACTATTTGTAGGAGCTAATGTTAGAAAGCAAACACAAGCAGGATATGCTGATTATATTCCTGTATTTTTGAGTGAAACTCAAAAAATGATTCGACAAGGGATTCTTAACGTAAATGTAGCTGTTGTACAGGTAAGTACTCCAGATAAACATGGTTATGTATCTTTGGGGACTTCAATAGATTGTTCTCTAGCTGCTGTTGAAACAGCTGATACAGTTGTAGCAATCATTAACAAAAATGTACCTCGTGCTTTTGGTGATGCAATGATACCAATGAGTATGTGTGATGTGTTCTGTGAAGATAATTCTCCGCTTGTTGAACATGGTAGTGCTCCTCTTTCTGATATTGAAATTGCTATTGGTAAAAATGTAGCCGGTATTATTCCTGATGGAGCTTGTCTTCAAATGGGTATTGGTGGTATTCCTAATGCTGTATTAGCTCAGCTAGGTAACCACAAGAATCTTGGTATTCACACTGAGATGTTTGCTGACGGTCTTCTTCCACTGGTTGAAAGTGGCGTTGTAAACGGTATGAACAAAAAATTGGATAAAGGTAAAATTGTTGCTAGTTTCTTAATGGGAACTAAAGATCTTTACGATTTTGTTGATGATAATCCAGGTGTGCTAATGATGGATGTTGGTTATACTAATGGCGTAGAAATTATCAGACAAAATCCAAAAGTATGTGCTATTAATTCTGCTTTATCAATTGATATTACAGGTCAGGTTTGTGCTGATTCAATCGGAACAAAACATTACTCTGGAGTAGGTGGACAAATTGACTTTACTCGTGGTGCAGCGGCATCAGAAGGTGGTGTGCCAATTATCGCTATGCCTTCAGTAACTGGTAAAGGGATTTCTAAAATTGCGCCAACTCTATTACAAGGTTCAGGTGTTGTAACTACTCGTAATAATATGCATTGGTTTGCTACTGAATACGGATGTGTTAATCTTTACGGTAAAACATTACAGCAAAGAGCTAAGGCAATTATTTCTGTTGCTCATCCAAATTATAGAGAAGAGCTTGATCAGGCAGCTTTCGAAAGATTTGGAAGTCATTATCATTTTGTAAGTAAATTGTCTAAATAGGTTATTTAGATACAGTATAATATATGAGGCATTCGTTTGAGTGCCTCTTTTTTATTGGTTCGATTTAGGAACTGAACCTAATATTATTTCAGATTTAGGAATTGTAATGTAAAAACTACTTCCTACATTTTCTTCACTTTCGGCCCATATTTTTCCTCCATTTTTTTCTATGTATTCTTTACAAAGGAGTAATCCAATTCCAGCGCCTTTTTCTTTTGCTGTTCCCAGGGCCAGATAGTCATTGTCTAGTCGGAAAATTTTATTCAGATTTTTTTTGCTCATTCCAACTCCTTCATCGGAGATTTCCAATTCAATTATATATTTTTTTACTCTTGTTGATAATTTAATTGTTCCTTCGGGATAGGAGAATTTTATCGCATTCGATATCAGATTTTTGAATACTTCTGTTATCGCTGCTGGATCAGCGTAGGCCATTGAGGTGTTATCTAAGTTAAAAATAACTTTAATATTTTTTTCAATAATAGGACCAGATAATTTTTGAAGTGTTTTTGAAAGAAACTCTTTCACATTAAAAAATTGAGGAACAAAATTGGTTTTGCCAGCCTGTGATGCAGACCACAATAAAATATTTTCAACTAGATTATTGGTATGAGATGAAAGGTCCCGAATTTCACGAGCCAATGATTTTTGTGCTTCAATATCTTTCTCTTCTAGGCTGTCAATTAGTTTTTTACTGATTATATTTAGATCGATAAATGGCTCTCTTAGGTCACTCGAAATAATATTGAATATCTTATCTTTAGTAAGGTTTAGATCTCGTAATATTAACTCTGATTCTTTTAGACGAGAATTAATATCCTCCAGTTCTTTGTTTTTTTGTCTTAAGGTCTTGCTTGCTTTTTTTCTGAATTTAATATTTTTATAGAGGATGTAACTAATGATTCCGGCCGATAAAATAAGAGCAATAAAAAGGTAAATTAAAATTGTTTGCATTCTATTATACTCCTTCAAACTCTTGATTTCATCTTTATTTTTAGAAATCTCGTAATTCGCTTCAAACTCTGATATCTTACCCTTATCTAGTTGATCTACAATGCTATCATATTGGGTATTTGAGAAGTTTCGATAATACTCAAGTGCCTTTTGGTAATCTCCTTTGTTTGAGTAATATTCAAATAAATTTTCGGAGGTTTTTTTCTGAAGGTTTCTGTCGTTTGATAGTTTTGCATTTTTAAAAGCTGTATTCAAATATGGTAATGCATCATTGCTTTTATAATAGTGCATAAGAATTTCACCAATGCTATTCGATGAATAAGCAATGCCTTTAACATTCCCAATTTTATCATGAATATTTAATGCTATTTTATGAAACTCCTGACTTTTGTCAAAATTGTTAAAGCTTCGGTATAAGTTTCCTATTAATGAAAATACATTGGCTTGTTCTTTAAGATCACCAACTTCATCGTAAATTTTTAACGACTCATTATAATTTTTTAGGGAATAATCTAGTTCATTAAGGTCTTTATAAACAGTACCAATATTTTTTAAGGTAGCAGCAGTATATCGCTTGTTGCCCAAATTCTTACGTAGTTTAAGTGATTGGTTATAGTAGTTAAGCGATTCGTTGTAGTTATTTAAACGCCAGTATATTCCTCCTATATCGTTTAAGGTATAAGCTATAAGCGATTTGTTGCCATCTTCGGTTCTAAGTTTTAAAGCTTTTTTATAATAATCCAGAGCTTTATTGTATTTGTTAAGGCTCTTGTATACATTTCCTAAGTTGTTGAGAGTGGCCGATATATCTGTTTTATCGTTTAGTTTAGATCTAATCTCGAGAGCCTTTAAATAATATTCCAATGCACTAGCGTATTCTTTCTTCATCCAATAAACACTACCAATGTTATTTAAAGTATATGCAACTTCTTTTTCTGATCCACTTTTAACACGAAGGTCTAATGCTTTATTGAAATTACCTAATGCTTCTTCATATTTTAAAAGTATTTTATAGATTTCTCCAATGTTGTTATACGATGCAGAAATGGACGAATATTCGGTGCTTATTTTTCGTAATTCAAGAGATTGTTTGTGACAATCTAGTGCTCTGGTGAAGTTATTTGTTTTTCGATAAAGGTTCCCTAGATTATAAAGAGCTGTTGCCTGTTCGAGTGGCTTAGATGCTGATAAAGTTACTATCTCTTTCGAGTAAGAAATACTTTTTTCAAGATCGCTATACTGATATAGTGAGGAGAGCTCTTTTAATAATAATATTCTTTCTTTACCTTGAGTTTTGGCTAATATTTCCTCTGTTTTTCTGATTTTATCCTGCGAATTTCCAGACATATTTAGTGCGAAAACAAGATATAAAATCAATGAAAAAATTTTGGTAATATGAGCCATAGCTATTACATTATTGGGTCAGGTGATGATTAAAAATAGTATTATTTTACTACCGGTCAAAACATTAGCTCTAAAACTTAATATTTGTAAGATTAGGACTTAGCTATAATGTTATCAGCCAACTGACAAAGGTTAACGCCTGAAAAATTTCCAGAACTCATTAAAAGTACATTTGTATTCTTAAAATTATTCGATAAAAGTGTTGAAATTACCTCATTTGAATCGGTGAAAACCTTAATGTTATTTCCCCCAAAAGATTCAGCAACCTGTTCTTTTGTAATTGGTTCAAGTTTCTTGTGTTCTATGGTTTTAGGGTTAAAATACACTATAGCTTCATCGGCCAGTTTCATTGTGTTTTTATACTGAGGCAAAAATTCTTTTTTAAGACTGCTAAATGTGTGCAGTTCCATGCAAGCAATTAGTTTTCTGTTGGCAAATTGTTTTTTAACAGCTTCGGTAGTTGCTTTTAGTTTAGAGGGAGAATGAGCAAAGTCTTGAAAAACGGTACACGATTCACTCTCAGATAGTTTTTGTAATCGTTTGGCAGCACCCGAAAAAGTTTGAATGGTAGTGTAAAAATCTTTATCACTTAGTCCTGCTTTTTTGCAGATATAATAGGCACCCATTAAATTTTGAAGGTTGTGCTCTCCAAAAATCTCCAATTCGATATCGCCAAAATTAGTAGTAAGAACGGTTTTGTTATTTATGAGTTTATACTTTGGTGTGTTATAAGGAATGTAGTCAATATTGTCTCTCTTATTGTTAACTATTTTATTGATATGTTCATCACCATCGAAATAAATTAAACTACCACTTGCTTGAATTAGTTTCGTAAAAATTTCAAATTGTTCAACATAGTTTTCGAACGTGGGAAATACATTAATATGGTCCCATGCTATTCCTGTTAAAAGTGCAATGTTAGGATGATATAAATGAAATTTTGGACGACGATCGATGGGTGATGATAAGTATTCGTCTCCCTCAAAAATTGCAATTTTAGCATCTTTGCTTAATTTAACCATGGTTTCGAAGCCTTCAATTTGAGCTCCAACCATGTAGTCAAAATCAATGTGATTTTCCTTAAAAACATGCATTACCATGGATGTTGTCGTGGTTTTTCCATGGCTTCCGCCGATAACAATTCTTATTTTATCTTTGGTTTGTTCGTAAATGTATTCGGGATAAGAGTATATTTTTAAACCTAATTCCTGTGCTTTTAATAATTCAGGATTATCTATTCTTGCATGCATTCCAAGAATTATGGCATCGATGTCGGTAGTTAACTTTTCAGGATACCAACCCCAATTTTGTGGTAAAATACCATATTTCTCTAATCTGGATTTTGAGGGATCAAAAATTTCATCATCTGACCCTGTAATTGTGTATCCTTTTTTGTGAAGTGCTATGGCTAAGTTGTGCATGGCGCTACCACCAACTGCAATAAAATGAACTTTCATTGATAATCGTTTATAATTTGTATTTTTGATGTTCTTATAGAAAAGATAAACTCTAATTTCTGTTGAGTTTATTAAAAATTAAAGATACTAGAATTAAATAGAATATCATGGAAATATACAATATTGAAACGGGAAATTTTATGTGTGATGGTGGTGCAATGTTTAGTGTTGTTCCAAAGGTAATGTGGAGTAAAAAATATCCGTGTAACGAAGATAATTATTGTAATTGTGCCATAAGAAGTATGCTTGTTGTGGATGGTGATAGAAAGATTTTAATAGATAATGGTACCGGAGATAAGCAAAGTGAAGAGTTTTTTAAACATCAGCATTTAAATGGTGATGATAATTTGCTCGCTTCTCTCGAGCGAGTAGGTGTTGCAGCAGATGAGATTACAGATGTTGTTTTTACACATTTGCATTTTGACCATTGTGGTGGTGCGGTTAAGTGGAATAAAGACCATTCGGGCTATGAATTGGTGTTTAAGAATGCGCAGCATTGGGTTGGAAAACAACAATGGGAGAACTATTTGAATCCTAATATTAGGGAAGCCGATGCTTTTTTTGATGAAAATATTATGCCCGTTAAAGAATCGGGTAAACTTAATTTTGTTGAAGAAGAAGGGGAGTTGTTTCCAAATTTTGAAGTGCGGTTTTTTAATGGACATACACCCGGATTAATGATTCCGATAATAAATAGTAAGGGGCAGAAAATTTGTTTTGCAGGCGATTTTATACCTACGGCAGCAAATGTTCCGGTAAAGTGGCTGGCAAGTTACGATCTTAATCCAACAGCTTCTTTACAAGAAAAAGACAACTTCTTAAAGGAAGCTGTCCGTGAAAATTATATTTTATTTTTTCAGCATGATATTACAACAGAGTGCTGTAATTTAATTCAATCAGAGAGAGGTGTTAAGGTTAAAGAGCGTTTTGCTTTAACAGAAATAAGTAAATTTTAAGCACTTACCGTGTTGTTGTATTCTGCCAAAACAGATTCGATTTTAGAGATACGTTGAAAAACAGATTTTTGAGTACCAAAATCTTTGTAATCGGCATTCAGGTAGGTGAGATAATATTCCATCAACCTGATTTGAGTGGATAGGGATGATTTCATAAATTTTTTCTTTAAATCAATATGTTCAATCCCGTTTTGATCTAGTAGTCGTTGTACTAATATTCCAGACTTATTTATTCTTTTTGCCAGATTATTCTCGTTATAAAGATGAGTAATAATGAGACTGGAAAATAGTAGAAAGCAAAAAATCACAAAAAATGAAAGCATATCGTAAGTTTTTGTTTAACAAATATTAATCCTTAATCAATTTACGATAAAATTTCTGAAAAGTTTAAGTGTGAATAGAATTAAAGGTTTGAAAGCCAGTAAAAATGCTATGATAGAGATTATAATATCTAAAAAAATATAGAGTTTAATCAATGAAAAATGATTTTTTATCAGCAAAAATGATAGAGTCCTAAAAATCAGTTGAATAAGAAAAAATAGAAATATCTGTAATCCTATTGGATTAAAGCGATTGGCCAATTCAAAATTGCATCGAATTAAAGACGAAAAACTGCGCGAAAGTCCGCTTGAAGGGCTTTGCGCTCCGGTAAGTTGAGTAAATACAGATGGAATTGGATGATTTACTTTAATAGGAGAGAATAATGCAGAATATAGAAATATAGCACATAAAACACCAGCTAGAGTGAGATTTATGATTCTATAATTATATGATATATTCGGATTATTCGACCTGAGTTTCAACTTCGATCTTTATTTTCATATCAATACTGTCAATATCGTTGGCTATGGAATCAACAGGAAGATCATTCAATTGTTCTTCCAATTCATTTAAGGCATCTTGCAGGTCGGGATTGTAAACAGATTCTTCTATAACCTCTTCGAGCACTTCTTCCACAAATCCTTCTATTTCGTCTTCGTTAAGACTTGCAACTCCTACAAAAAAGAATAACCAGATTGAGGCTACTAAAACTCCAATAATCGAAACGATAAGTGCTGCAATATTTAATCCGCGTGCTCCATTGTCTTTATTCGCCTGACTTAAACCTATTGCACTTAGTAATATTGCAATAATACCAGGTACAATAGCTACAAAGCCTATGCAGGGTATAAATCCAATAAATAAGGATATTATACCTAATACTAATCCAATAATTCCAAATGTTTGACCGGTATTTGTGCGAACTTGTTCCATAGTTTGTATTGTTGTTCTGATAGCTTAAAGGTAGTAATTTTAGTTTAAGATTTTTAAAAGATCTTTTTCCAGACTTATTCTGGGTGTTTCGATAATTCTTCCAATTTCATTTCCATTGCAATAAACAATTATAGTGGGAACTTTATTGATATTGTTAGCTTTTGTATCAAAATCTGGAGAGTGTTTATAGGTATCTAATGCATTTAAAGTGAGTTGTGAAAATGGAAATTTTAGTTCTTTTAGTATTTTTATAAAACGAGGTACTTCACGATGAGAATCATGACACCAGGATCCAAAAATTACAGTAATATTAATATTATTGAATGATTCGTTCTGTAATTTACTAAGGATTTTCACTCTTGGAGAGTAGTTATTGTATTCGGGATTATACCAATTTTTACAAATATCTTTCTGGAATGCCTCTAAAGTAATTTTTCCGTATAGTATCTGTTTTTTTAATCGGTTATCTTCTATCGTTTTATTTTGGGCTTTAAGGGTAAAAGTAATTGCGAAAAGTATGAGTAATAGGGTGGTTTTTTTCATCTGCTAATATTTTATTAAAGTAGAAATATAGCACAAAAAAAGACAGGAACATTGTTCCTGTCTTCAAATATAGTATCAATAAAAGAACTAGTCTTTGTATTGCTCAATTAGAATGTCAAGCATTTGCATAGCACATTTTGATACTTTGGTACCAGGACCAAATACACCAACTACACCAGCCTCATAAAGGAAATCGTAATCCTGAGCTGGAATAACACCACCTGCAGTAACCATGATATCTTCACGACCTAATTTCTTTAATTCCTCGATAATTGCAGGAACTAATGTCTTGTGACCAGCAGCCAATGACGAAACACCTACGATGTGTACATCATTTTCTACAGCTTGCTTAGCAGATTCTTCCGGAGTTTGGAACAATGGTCCCATATCTACGTCAAATCCTATATCAGCAAAACCAGTAGCAACTACTTTACCACCACGGTCATGACCATCTTGTCCCATTTTTGCTACCATAATACGAGGACGACGTCCTGTCATTTCAGCAAATTTGTCTGCTTTTTCTTTTGCACTTGCGAAGTCAGCATCTTGTGCTGATTCTGATGAATATACTCCTGACACGGTTCTAATAACGGCTTTATATCTACCACAAACTTTTTCACATGCATCTGAAATCTCACCTAGAGAAGCACGAAGTTGTGCAGCTTTAACGGCAAGATCCAATAAGTTACCTTCACCTCCGTTTGCACAAGCAGTGATGGCTTCAAGAGCAGCTTGAACAGCTTTTTCGTCACGATTAGCACGTAGTTTGTTCAATCTTTCGATTTGAGCAGTACGTACAGCAGTATTGTCTACTTCCAAGATATCCAATGGATCTTCTTTCTCCAAACGATATTTGTTAGTACCTACAATTGTTTGAGTGTTCGCATCAATCTTAGCTTGAGTACGAGCAGCAGCTTCTTCGATACGTAGTTTTGGAATACCAGACTCGATTGCTTTCGCCATACCACCTAATTTCTCAACTTCTTCGATATGAGCCCATGCTTTGTCTACTAATTCTTGAGTTAATGACTCAACGTAGTATGAACCAGCCCATGGATCTACAGCCTTACAGATTGTAGTTTCATCTTGAATATAGATCTGAGTATTACGAGCAATACGTGCAGAGAAGTCAGTTGGTAATGCAATCGCTTCATCCAATGCGTTGGTGTGAAGAGACTGAGTGTGACCTAATGCAGCAGCCATTGCTTCGATACAAGTACGACCAACATTGTTGAAAGGATCTTGCTCGGTTAACGACCAACCTGAAGTTTGCGAGTGAGTACGCAATGCCATTGACTTAGGATTCTTAGGATTGAATTGTTTAACAATCTTAGACCATAGTAAACGACCAGCACGCATCTTAGCAATTTCCATGAAGTGATTCATTCCAATAGCCCAGAAGAAAGACAAACGAGGAGCAAAAGCATCAACGTCCATTCCGGCAGCAACACCTTTCTTCAAGTACTCAAGACCATCAGCAAGTGTGTAAGCTAACTCGATATCTGCTGTAGCACCTGCTTCTTGCATGTGGTAACCAGAGATAGAAATAGAGTTAAACTTAGGCATCTTTTGAGAAGTAAACTCGAAGATGTCAGCAATAATTTTCATTGAGAATTCTGGTGGGTAAATGTAAGTATTACGTACCATGAATTCTTTCAAGATATCATTTTGAATAGTACCTGAAAGTTCTTCCAATTTAGCACCTTGTTCCAAACCAGCAACAATGTAGAAAGCCAATACTGGAAGTACAGCACCATTCATAGTCATAGAAACAGACATCTTGTTCAATGGAATTTGATCGAAAAGGATCTCCATATCCAAGATAGAGTCGATAGCAACTCCAGCTTTACCTACATCACCAATTACACGAGGATGATCTGAATCATATCCACGGTGTGTAGCAAGGTCAAATGCTACAGAAAGACCTTTCTGACCAGCAGCAAGGTTACGACGGTAAAATGCATTTGATTCTTCAGCAGTTGAGAAACCTGCGTACTGACGAATTGTCCAAGGACGCAAAGGATACATAGCTGAATAAGGTCCACGTAGGAATGGAGGTAAACCTGAAATATAGTTAAGGTGCTCCATGCCTTCTAAATCTTCCTTGTTAAAAGCTGTTTTAACAGGAATTTGTTCTGGTGTCATCCAAGATTTTTCAATGCCGTTTTCTTTCTCCCATTCCTGAGATGTTGTTGCAGCTCTTTGAGATGACTTGATATTTATATCTTTAAAATTTGGCTTCATTTCTTTTTCTTTTTTGCAATTAGTGTTTCAATAATTTTTCAATTATAATTCACTAATTAAATTCCTAAGTCTGCTTGATATGCTTTTAAAGTTTCAAGAACGTTAGATTTCACGTTAATAAAGTTCTCGATACCTTTAGCTTTTAACTCGTCAGCACATGCAGGAGCACCCGCTACAACAAGAGTTGCACTTCCTTTAAGCGCTTCGAAAAGCTCCGGAGCAATAGTTGCATATTCATCATCCGATGAACAAATCACAACAATCTTAGCATTTTTCTCGGTTACGAATTTTACACCTTCTTCAACTGAAGTAAAACCATTGTGGTCTTCTACGTCGAATCCGGCACAAGCAAAGAAGTTACAAGCAAACTGAGCACGAGCTTTACGCATGTTCAAATTACCGATTGGGAACATCATCACCTTAGGACGACCATTTTTCTTAGCGTAAATATCAGTTTTGTTACGAAGAGCTTCGAAAGCCTGAGCACCACGGTATGGTTTCAATGTTTTGCAAACAGCATTATCGGCTGTTTTATCTTCTGGAGAAAGAACTTCTTCTGAAAGAGTTTCCAATACCTCACCGAAGTTAGGGAATTGGTTAGTTCCTAAGAAATTTTCTTTACGAGTAGCAATTGCTAAATCTCTTTTTTGAGCTGTAGCTTTAATTGTTTCTTGAACGAAACCAGCTTTAAAAGCTGCAAGGTATCCACCTTTTTCTTCAACAGCTAAGAATAATTTCCAGGCTTCGTCGGCGATTGACTCAGTTAAAGACTCAATATAGTATGAACCAGCAGCAGGGTCAGCAATTTGACCGAAGTGTGACTCTTCTTTTAATAATAGTTGTTGGTTACGAGCGATTCTTTCTGAGAATACTGAAGATTCAGCATATACAGAATCGAAAGGCTTAACTGTAAATGAATCCAGACCACCTAATACAGCAGACATAGCTTCAGTTTGAGTACGCAACATATTCACATAAGGATCATATACAGTCTTGTTCCACTCTGAAGTTTCACCGTGTACGAACATTTTGCAAACCTCTTCGTTAGAAGCACCAAAAGCTTTAACGATTTGTGCCCATAACATACGACCTGCTCTTAGCTTAGCAATTTCCATGAAATACTTAGAGCTTGTAGCAAAGTTGAAACGTATTTTTGGAGCTACTTCATCCACAGAAAGTCCAGCGTTAATCATTCTGCTTAGGTATTCAGCACCTGAAGCTAAAGAGAAACCTAATTCTTCTACAATTGAAGATCCAGAGTTGTTATATAAGTTACCACCAACAGCAATAACTTTGAAGTTAGGAAGTGCTTTTGATGCTACAAGAGCTTCTTTTACAAATTTAAAAGAATCTTCTTCTGATGAACAAAAATTACCGACAGTGCTAAAACCAGAGTTGATATCGATAGAAACACCACCATTTAATTTATCCAAAGCAATTCCTTTTTCAGTTGCAATTGCTTCTAAATTTTTGATTAATTCGATAGAACCGTGAGATTTCTCGAAGTTGATTTCTACGCAATCCAAGAAAATACCGTCTAACAAAGTAGATAGTTCTTCTTTGCTTAGGTCTTTCCAGTTTAAAACGAATCCGATTGAATCGACACCTTTGTTCATGATGTCAAGAGCAGTTGCATTAGCTTCTTTTACATCTTTTACAATAATATCCTGACGAACCAACCAGTTGTTGTTGTCTTTTTTGTTACCACGAACATAAGGGTAGTCTCCTGGATAGGTATTCATGAAGGCTTTGTCATCCATGTTCTCCAGTCTGTAGAAAGGTTGCACATTGAATCCTTCATTAGTTCTCCAAACTAACTTTCTATCAAAGTCAGCACCTTTAAGGTCTTTAGTGATTTTGTCAATCCACTCTTGTGTAGATTGAGGAGCAAAGTCACTAAAAAGTTTATTATCTGCCATAACTGTAACTGTTTAAAAATTAGAGCCTAAAAATAAGGCCTTTTTATCATTTACAAAAAGTTTAAAAAATGTTCTTAATCATACTTGTAAAACATTTTTTTAATAAGAATTATAAATTAAGAGCTCGAATTTATTGCCATAAATAAGTTTCTACTTTGTTGATAAATATTAAAATAGAAAGCTTGTATTCCAAATTCAGAATTGCTTAGTAATTTATAATTCGTATTCAACAAGAATAGGAGCATGATCAGAAATCTGCATCCATTGCTGAAGAGTTTTGCCACTTTTGGAAATAAAAGTTCCATTTGTGAATAAGAAATCGACTTTACGATTCCAAAATTTATTTTTATCGGTTGTGTGTGAAAAGTGGCTTTTATTGTCGGTTTTATATGTGTTAATAGGAATTGCAGCTGAATATTTTTCGTAAAAAGGCTGCATCCATTGTGTTTCTGAGCTGTAGTCGTCGGCATCAAAATCGCCATTTGTACAAGCGG
Source organism: Marinifilum sp. RC60d5 (assembly GCF_052400665.1). NCBI lineage: Bacteria > Pseudomonadati > Bacteroidota > Bacteroidia > Marinilabiliales > Marinifilaceae > Marinifilum > Marinifilum sp. RC60d5. The sequence continues at coordinate 850,854 of NZ_JBQTGK010000001.1, read as the reverse complement.
TGTCGTCGAATTTACTGGTTTGTTTACTGTAAGGAGGCAGGGAGTTAAAATCGCCGCCTAAAATTAAATTTTCTTTTTTGTTGGCAATGGAATCGGCGTAAGCTTTTATTATTTCCAATTGTTTTTTCTTGGTATCATCTTTTGCATAAGCCGATGAGTGAGTTGTTAATAAGTGGATACTTTTACCTGAGTGTTCAAGTTTAACATGTAATATATTCCGTTTTAGGTAAAAATATCTAACAATAGAATTTTGTGATTTAATAAGAGGAAGAGCTATTCGTGTAGCATTCGTAAATTTCCATTTCGAAAGAATTGCATTTCCCGAATTCATTTTGCCAATGCTTTTACTAGGAATGTAACTTGCTTTCCATTGTGGGGCATAAGCGGCATAATTAAATGAGGTATTGTCGAGCAGATATTGTACTTGATCGATATAGGCACTTCGTTTTGCATTTACATCGGCTTCCTGTATCATTAAAATATCAGGATTAATTTCATTTATTTTATCGGCAAGAGCAGACATATTATTCAGAACTTCAGATTTTTTCATGATTACCCGATCGCCATGGCAATCGAAAAAGAAATCGATTCGTCCACCACCAAACTTAATGTTCCAGGTCATTACCTTTAAAGTATCGGGGAAAGCTTCGTTGTTTAGTGCTGTACTTTCGTAAAGAGAAACCTCGTTCCCAATTTTTGTTTGGAAAGGATCGCAGGCAAAAGATAGCAGTGAAAGCATAATAAGATATAATTTTCCGATTTTTTTCATTTCCCTAAAGTAATTGTCTCTAATTGGAGATCGATGGGATATTTGTGGGTATTGCTATAAAATTTCTTCAACATTTTCTACGGGATCGGCAAATATGGCTTTGTGATCCTTAACAATAATTGGGCGCTGAATTAGTTTAGGATATTCAATAAGAATTTTAATCCACTCATCGCGATTAAAATTTTTTCCTTTAAAATCTGATTTATAGATTTTTTCCTGAGTACGAATAATATCCTGAGGATCTTTGTTCATTCTCATTAAAACATCGGCAAGTTCTTGTTCGGTAAATTCTTCTTTCAGATACAATCTGATTTCTGGTTTCAAACCTTTTTCCTGCAGGTATTTTAAGCCAGCACGACTTTTTGCACATCGGGGATTGTGGTAAATCTTTAATGTCATGTTATAATAATATTAAAAAAAGTTATTATGCTAATAGATATTTAAAAAGGAATACTAATAGGTATAATATCTGATGTGTTTTATTATTTAGTGAATACAAATATACGGCTTTCGGAAGGATTATTAGAAGTGCAGGAAGGTAATTTTTTGGATTTAAAAATCAATAAAAAATATTTAGTGTTTGTGGGATAATTTAGATTATCTTTCATGGGTTTAATGTAAAGAGAAGAGGAGTTTGATATGAAAGATTTTTTTAAAAACAGGAAATTTGAAGTTATAGGAGGTTTAATTGGTTTGTTAGGCGGATTTTTATATTGGAAGTATGTGGGTTGTGTTTCCGGAACTTGCCCGATAAAAGCAAATTGGTATACTATGGTTCCTTATGGAGGAGTGTTTGGAGTGTTATTGGGCGGAATATTTAAACCAAAAAAGAAGAGAGACGATGCTTAAGCAAAGTCTCTCATATAGTTTTTATTTTTCTTCTCCGCTAAATTCCATTAGGAATGCTTTTATGAATCCATCTAAATCGCCATCTAAAACGGCTTGTACGTTAGATGTTTCGTGAGCAGTTCTTACATCTTTTACCAATTTATATGGTTGCATTACGTAAGAGCGAATTTGCGATCCCCATTCAATTTTTTTCTTAGAACCTTCAATGGCATCAATTTTTTCCTGACGCTTGCGTAATTCCAATTCGTACAATTGAGATTTTAGTAATCGCAATGCATTTTCGCGGTTTCCTAACTGAGAACGACTTTCGGTGTTTTCAATTATAATTCCGGTTGGAGCATGTCGCACACGAACACCAGTTTCTACTTTGTTTACATTTTGTCCTCCGGCACCACCCGAACGAAAAGTATCCCAGCTAATATCAGCGGGGTTAATTTCAATTTCTATTGTATCATCAATAGCAGGATAAACATAAACAGATGCAAAGGAAGTCATTCGTTTATTGGCTGAATTGAAAGGAGACAGGCGAACCAAACGGTGAACACCATTTTCCGATTTCAGGTATCCGTAAGCAAAATCGCCTTCAAATTCGAGAGTTGCCGATTTAATACCAGCTTCGTCGCCTTCCTGATATTCCAGTTGTCTAACTTTGTAGTTGTGCGATTCTCCGTAACGCAAATACATGCGGTAAAGCATATCTGCCCAGTCGCAACTTTCGGTTCCACCAGCACCAGCGTTTATTTTAAGAATAGCTCCGAATTTGTCTTCATCTTTTCGGAGCATATTTTTTAACTCTAAAGCTTCAATTAATTTTTCGGTGGCTGAAAATTGTTCTTCTACTTCTTCGTTAGATGCTTCTCCTTCTTTGGCAAAATCGAATAGTACTGATAAATCTTCGGTTGATTCTCTTACTTCATTGTATAATTCTACCCAGGATTTTAATCCACGAACTTTTTTCATTTGAACTTCTGCTTCTTTTGGATTATCCCAAAAACCCGGAGCCTGAGTTCTCATTTCTTCTTCTTGTATCTGAATTAATTTGGCATCAATGTCAAAGATACCTCCTTAACGCTTCCGTGCGTTCCGCTAAACTTTTTAGCTGGTCTGTTGTAATCATTTTTGAAAATTAAATTAGTAAGATGTAAAGGTAGTAAACAAAGAGTAATGAGCAATCTGAAATGATAAGCTAATACGGTGTTTTGGAAAAATGATTGGATTGTGGACAATGAATGCATTGAAAAAAATCTGAATTAATTTGACATCAATGTCAAAGCTACCTCAGATTACTTTTTTTGCGCTTTGGTTTGTTCCGCTAAACTTTTTAGCTGGTTTGTTGTAATCATTTTTGAAAATGTTATTGCATTGGTAGGAGTTCTTTTTAGTTTATAAGAAAAGAAATATTTAGATGTAAAATGGCCATCTCTTATAGTAGAGATGGCCATTTCTTTATTTCTATGAGAGGTATTTATTTTTTATATTCCATTTTGCTGGTTTTGCAATTTTTGCATTTCAGCCTCGAAAGTTTCTTTAAATTTATTGTAGTCGTAATCAACTTTTAGCTTATCATCTTGCGATAATTTTTGGTTGATTGCTTCTTCCAAATCTTTAGCACTCATTTCGATAGCTATATAAGTTTTATACTTATTTTGAGCAGTTCTGGTTTGCTTTTCGCAGATTACCTTAATGTTATTCAACTGTTGGTTAATAACTTCGCGAGTTAAGCCTTCAAAACGTTCCTCAACTTGCTCTACATTGTTTAGTTCTGTTGAATTAACGTAGTTGTCTATTGTTCCCTGAACTGTCGATTGAATAAGAGTTGCCAACTCGGCACGTGCATTTGTTCCTGCTTTTTTCTTTGCAACCATTTGGTCTAAACTCTCGCCAATGGCCGAAGCTCTAAAATTATTTTTGTCACTCTGATAATCAGGGCCAGTACAATAAACTTCAATTAATTCTTCGCCCTGTGCTTTTGTAGAAATTGCTTTTTCTGCAGATCCGCAAGAGCTTAATCCTGCCGCTACTAAAATTCCTAATCCAAGGAATAACGATTGTAATTTTCTTGTTCTCATCTGTTAAAATTTTAGATGTGAGATTTGAGAAATGAGTTTGTTTTCAATTCACTATTCTCATCATTATTTCAAATAATTGCTTTTTATTTATGGTGTTAAATCTAATATCTGCTAAATTTATAGGTCTAGCTGGTTTAGTTTTGGAATTATTGTATTGTGAATTTCGTCAACCGCTTGTTCATAGGCTTCTCTAATTGCGTAATCGTAGCTAATTGGTTTCATTCCTTTTACTTCGTAAATGGCATCGTTAAAAATTTCCATTCCATTTTTTGTGTCTGTAAGGGAAAAGAAACAATCTAAATATACAATGTAAACTTTGTAGTTTCGCCCTTCTTTAATTTCTCCTTTTGTAACATTTGTGTTGATATTAAGAATTACTTTTGCCTTTTCTTTATTGTCGGTAAACGAGAAAAAGTTTTCAGAGAGTTCTTTCTTTAAATTATTTTTTAAGATTTCGCGTTTGGAATCTTCTCCAAAAATACGCTCGTTAAAAGTCATGTAAGCTTTTAATCGTTCTACATTTATAATTATTTTACTCTTTGGGGCTAATTCAGGAGTAAAGAACAATTTGTTTAGTTTGTAATTTTCGGATTCTTCGTTTAAAATAGAGCTTAAATCGATGCCAGCTTCAATTTCCTGTAGTTTCATTTTAGAAGTTACTTTCGAAAGCTGAGAAGCTGCATAACCAAACTCATCGGTGCTTACTTTGTTGTTTAAAACACCATCGCCTTTCACAAAATTTATCGAAATGGGAAGATTAGGAATTATTTGGTTTCCTGTTTCGCCCAGCCATTCTGCTTTTATTAAAATAGGCTCTTTTTGCGAAGTTGAAATTTCAAGCTTAATGGACTTTCTATCTGCAGTTAATTGGGTACGTTTAAAAATATTCTGAATAGAATTGTAAAGTTCCGATCCCAAATTTATGCTTCCATTAAATGTCATTACCGATAAATCATCATCCAAATTTTTTTTAATGGCATCAATTGCTTTTGCATAATAATTTAAAGCCTGAAACAAGTTTAATTGTTTCTCGCTTTGTTTTGCTTGCTCGTAATAATTTTGTGCTAATTTTTTTGCTTTATTTAACTTTAAGCGCTTTTGTAATTCATACTGAGATTTTGATAAACGGTAGTAAACCCAATATTCATTTCCTTTTTTATTATCCCAGGATCCTACGGTTTCGTAACCTTCAATTTCTTCTACCAAACTGGTTTTTATTTCCGATTGAAATTCTTCTTTGAATTCGGTTTCGTTTTCAAATTGCTGTAAAACGGAGTTGGCAGAAATATTAATCGATATTTCGGAACATAAGTCATGTAAAGCCTGATTTTTGGCCAATTGAATATAACTGTTTTGACTATTGTCTTTTTTTACTACAGCTATTCCCACGTAATAATCAGGAGTAATTGGTCTTTCTTTAACCCACTTTGGAGGTCTGCGTTTTGCCATACTGCTTTGAGCCGAGCAACTAACAAGTATGGTGAGAATAAGAGAATAATTAAATAGTGTGCGTAAAATTTTTGTCATTTGAACTGGTTTAGAGAAATAATATATCAAATTTAAAGATAATAATTCATTAACAATAAGCTTGCCAAAAGTGAAATAAAATTTTATTTCAGGCTCGATAAAAGTTTATCTATAAATTGTAATGATACTTGTGATTCAAAACCTCTGCTTTGAGCAAAACGGAACAACTTTGATTTTAATTGATAAGGATCATCTTCTTTCAGGCTTTTTAGTTTATTCTTTAAAAGTTCCTGCAGGCTTTCTTGATAATCAGTTTCTTTAATTTGATTGAGAGCTTCGTTTATTATTTGCTCGGGAACTCGTTTCTGTTTTAAATGATAAGCAATTTTAATTCTACCCCATTTGTTAAAACGGAATTTATCACGGACATAGAAACCTGTATATCGTTTCTCATCAATAAATTTATCATCTACTAAAGAATCTATTATTTCATCTTGCTCTTGTTTTTCAATGTTCCAGTTTTGAAGTTTCTTGCGAATATCACTGCAACATTTTTCTTGCCGGCTACAAATAAATTGTACTTTCGACAGGGCTTCCTTAGTACTTATAATTTTTGTGTTTTTATTTTTATACATCAGATTGGTTTTATGGCCGACAACATACGGTCTTTACCGTTTATATCTTTACGTAATAAAATAGTAGTAAATCCTATATCTTGCAGTAACTTTTGCATTTCTATGCCTAAACTTTCGTTGATTTCGAAATACAGTTTTCCTCCCGTTTTTAGCTTTGAAAGGGCAAGCTTAGCAATGGTTCGGTAAAATAGTAAAGGATCATTATCGCTAACAAAAAGAGCAGTATGTGGTTCATGTTTTAATACATTATCTTCCATTTTTTCCTTTTCCGATTCGGTTACATAAGGAGGATTACTTACAATAATATCGAATTGCTCCCATTCAAAATTCTCCCATTTTAGAATGTCACGATTATAAAAGCAGACCTCCACTTTGTTTAATTTAGCATTTTGCCTGGCTATTTCTATTGCTTTTGCTGATATATCGGCAGAAGAAACTTTCGCTTTGTTTAAATTTTTTGCCAAACAAACAGGTATGCAGCCACTGCCGGTTCCAATATCTAATATGCTTAAATTGCTATTTTTATTTTCCTGAATAATTGCATGTACCAGCTCTTCTGTTTCGGGTCTAGGAATAAGCGTGTGTTCATTAACTTTAAATTTCAGATCATAAAAATCTGCTTCGCCTAAAACATATTGTATGGGTTTATTCTTTTTTAATTGTTTTAGATAAAGTGTAAGTTGCAGAAAATCTTTTTGTTCTATAGTTTCGTTTTTGTTAAACTGAATTTGCATTCTTGAATAAGCCAGTACATATTCCAATAAAATATAGGAGATACTTTCAGCTTCACGCGAACTATAAATGTGAATAAGTTCGTTTTTTATGTAATTTATTGTAGATTGTATAGTGTTTAATCGACACATTTGTTAAGGTTATTTTTTTTGATTGAATGCAGTTTGTGAGAGTGTAATTCTTCTAGTATACGCTATTTAATTTTTATCTCATATCCGGCATATTAAAACTAATAAAATACAAAGATACAAATCTTCTATACTCAAAAGTTGACTATGCTGTTATCATTTAATTGGTCGGAGTTTTTGCTACACGTTTTAGAGGTGTTTGGGGTTTTGTATGTGCTTATGATTATAGCTACAGTTGTAATTGTAATTCTCGAAAACCGAAGTCCCTTAAAAACTATTTCATGGATTTTGGTATTGTCATTCCTTCCTGTTTTTGGATTTATTGTTTATCTGGTTTTTGGGCAGAGTTTTCGAAAAAGAAAAATGTTCGGACATAAAGAACTGGGTGATTTAAAATGGCTGCAAGTAATGAGTCATGATCAAAAGCTACGGCTCGAAAAGAATCGTTTTCTTAAAAATGAGCGAATTCATGAAAAGAAGAATATCATGACATTGCTTTTAAATAATTCGAAGGCTTTGCTTAGCGGATACAATAAGGTACAGATTTTGAACGATGGAAAGGAGACTTTTTCATCTATTTTTAAGGCCTTAAAGCGTGCAAAAGACCATATTCATCTCGAGTATTATATTATAGAAGATGGAGAACTTGCCTCCGAATTGCTTGATATTTTGATTGCTAAAGCTATAGAAGGAGTTGAGGTGCGGGTAATTTACGATGATGTTGGAAGTTGGAAATTGAGTAAGAAATATGTGCAAGATCTCGAAAAGGCTGGTGTTAAAGTGCAGGCATTTTTACCTGTGCGATTTCCTGTTTTAACCAGTAGGGTAAACTATAGAAATCATCGAAAGATTATTGTGATTGATGGAAGTACGGCTTTTGTAGGTGGTTTAAATTTTGCAGACAGATATATTAAAGGCTTGCCAGGAATTGGCATTTGGCGCGATACACACCTTAAAGTCTCGGGAGAGGCTGCATCGAGTCTTCAGATTGTTTTTTTAATAGACTGGTATTTTGTTAGGCAAGAGGTGTTACTTAACGATAAGTACTTGCCCTATAAAAAAGCGAAAGAAAAATGTTTGTTACAGATTACTGCTTCGGGTGCCGACTCCGATTGGGCAAGTATTTTACAAGCTTATTTTTCGGCGATAACATCGGCAAAGCAGAACGTTTATATTTCGTCTCCTTACTTTATGCCCAACAGTAGTATTTTAATGGCATTAAAAACTTCTGCTATGAGTGGGGTTGATGTGCGAGTGCTGATTCCAAACAAATCAGATTCGTTTATGACTTACTGGAGCACACTTTCTTATATCGATGAATTATTGGAAGCCGGAGTTCGCATCTATTTTTATAAAAATGGGTTTAATCATAGCAAAATAATGACTGTTGATGGAATTATGTCGACCGTAGGTACTGCGAATATGGATGTGCGAAGTTTTGAGCAAAATTTTGAAGTGAATGCTTTGGTTTACGATGAAGAGATTACCATGCAATTGCGCGAACGTTTTTTGCAGGATTTAACTTTAAGCGAAGAAATTAAACTTGAGCAATGGCGACAAAGGAATAAACTGCAGAAATTAAAAGAATCCATTGCCCGTTTGTTTACTCCTCTTTTGTAGTGTAATCTTTATATAAATCAAGAATTTGCTTCATCACCTCATACTCCGATGAGTGTTCGCTTACACTAATTTTACCGCCACAATATTCCATAAATTTAATTAACTCTTCACCTTTTAATCCTGTAGCATCGGAAACAATGTCGGCATTAAATTTTTTATTGATCTTTTTTGTTTTGCTTTCTTCCCGAATAAGTTTCGATATTTTTTTCTTGGCTTTTTCAGTCTTGCTAAATTTATTGTGAAGAAAATCAGTAGGTCTAAAGATCGCATCAACAACGCCCATTTTTCCTTCTCTTTTTGGTCGGTACTGAGCAGGCACTATATTGGGTTTTTTAGTGTTAAATGGTTTTAGTTGTTTCTTAATATCCTCATTTATAGGATTTTTCTCTGTTATTTCTGCATTCAGAAATTCTTCTTTAAACTCATCCCAAGTGCCTAAAGCATAAATGTCTATTTCTTTTAGTAAATAAGAAATATCGTTCAGTTTAATTGTGAAAAAAGGAGGGAAATCGGGATTAAAAATAAAAGGGACTTCCCATTGTTTAGGTTGATATCCTAATGCGCTAATTATTAAAGTGTCGGATTGTTGTATTTGTAAATGAAAAACTCCCAGACTATCGCAAATAGTACCTTTGCGTGTTCGTTTTATTGATATTGTAGCGTTAGAAATAGGTTCTAAACTTTTATTCTGCAGAATTTGTCCCGATATACTTATAATGGAATCCTGTTCAATTTCAGCATACGAATACAGAGAAAAAAAACAAAGCAAAATAATAGTAAAGTTTTTTAGTGGGTTCATTTGGGTGTTGGCTTGAGTATTTTCAGCTTAAGGGCGAAGGTGGTTTGGTATGCTTTCAAGTGAATCGGTATAAGTAAAATCATAATCCCATGTAGGGTTTGATTCTATAAACTTATTGTGAAGTTGCTTAATTTTCGAAACAATATAAACATCTCGCGTTTGGTAAGAAAATTGAGTGTTTGAATTGATATATTTCATTAATAAATCAAGACGTGTACCCGATTCATGAGTAATTTCTGCTACAAGATCTCTATTGTATTTTTCGCTAAGCATTCTATCGTGTAAATCCTGTAATGGATCAATTGCTCGCATGCCTTTGGCTCTTTTTTTGCCAGATCCCCAAATGTTCAAACTCATCCCAAAACCTTTATTTCGTAAGGTTTTAGCTTCGGCTTGCGCTAATTTTAAGTTCCCGAAATCAAAACTGGAAGCAATATTTTCTTCCTCGGGAGTATCTTGTTTTACAAATTGTTCCTTAAAATCGCTCCAGCTACCTAAAGAGTATACCTCAACTTCTTTAAGCATATAGCTTTCTTTTTCCATGCAAATTTCCTGAAAAACCTTATCTTCAGCCGAAGGAGGAATAATAGAAACAATTTGTTCTTTAAATCCCATGGCCGAAATCTTAAGTTTCTGATCGGGATTTACTCGCAAACGAAAAAAACCAAGGCTATCACAAACAATGCCCCAATAAGTATCATCTAAATTAATATGAGCAAAAGATACGCCCTCTTTCGTTTCCGAATTAATTACTTTTCCAGATACAATAAAACTTAGGTCAGATTCATCTTGTGCAAATATGTTAAAAGCAAAAGAAATAACAAGTACAAGGCTTAGGATTAGAGTTTTCAATACAGTTTCTATTTAAAATGGAGTTTAAAGATAATATTCACAGCACTCTGTAAGGAAGATTGTTACAATTTTTAACACACTTTAACCGAAATTAAGCTGTATTGTACTTAATTTAAAGTTTAATCATTATTTTGTTCATAGAATAAAGACTTCGAAATATTAACAGTATCACTTAATGTTAAATTGTCGAGATGCTGTAAAGGTGGATATTTTTTAAGAAATTCCCCATATAACTGTTTTACTCTGCAGCCAATAAAGTATGCGCTGGTTTGATGGGTAAAGTTATTTCTATCGTTTATATATGCCATTAAAGCATCCAAACGTTTGCCACTTTCTTTGCAAAGTAATCCAACCATTTCGCGGTTGTATTTTTGCGCTAGTAAAACTCTTTTCGATTCGGAAATTGTCATTTCCTGAACCTTTTGCATGGCCTTTCTTTTTTTAGCACTGCTATTTATGCCAAAACCGGCACCAATGCCTCCTTTTCCAATATGAATGTTGGTTCCTCCACGATTACCACCTCCAAAATGAGATTTTATAGTCATAATGGAAGCAATGGTATCGCGAGAAAGTTTACAGCTTAGGAAATTTGATTTGAACTCAGCCCATGTTCCAGGATGGTATACGCTTATTTCCTGAATCATATAACTTTCTTGTTGCATGGGGATTTCTACAAAAATTTCAGGTTCTTTGTCCTGCTGTCCGGTATTGTAGATTTTCATTTTGTAGCCAATCGCTGTTATTACAAGGTTTTTTTCACGATGAACACGCAAGTGAAAAAAACCAAGGCTATCGCAAATTTTTCCCCACGAAGAATCTTCAATCTTAATGTGAGCAAATGCAATTCCTTTTTTTGTTTCAGGATTGATAATTTTTCCCGATAAAATAAATGTATTGTTTGTTTGGTTCTGTTGAGCAAAAGTATTTATTATTGATAGAAGTAGTGGTAATAATAAAATACTCGTCTTAAAATTTTTCACAGACTAAAACAAGTTTTGATTTGTTTCAAAAATAGTTTAATGATTCGGGAAGCACTATGAATTTATGAGTTCTTAACAATCTTTAATAAAATTAAACAAGAAGCAATTAAATTTTTGTTCCAGTCCAGTTTACTTTTTTTAAAGTTTCCTTAAACGGATTTACTTTACCAAATAAAATATCATTTTCTCGTTGATAGCACATCATGGGATGTGTGGTTTCAATTTTATTTTGGATATCGATATTTTCGACTATTTTTTGAGCATTATTTCCCCATAAGAACCAAACGACTTCTCTATTATTATCGGCAATAAACTGTAATAATTTGTGTGTGAATGGGGTCCATAGTTTGGTGTGAGAATTTGGTTTTCCTATTTCACAAGTTAGTGCAGTGTTAAGTAGTAGTACATTTTCCTTTTCCCACCAATATTTAAAAAGCTGGTTTGGGGGTAAAACCTCAAAATCATTATCCATTGCCAAACGATCACCTTCGTTTAATTTTCTTATAATTTCCGAATATTTTAATGCTTCGCCAGTATATGCTTTATAAATGCTGCGTAAAATATTTTTTAAGGATACATTTCTAAATTTATCGTGCCAAGAGTTTAATCCATTTACCTCAAACGATCGGCCTGTGGCAACTCCTTTTTGTGGGTAAGGATCCTGGCCAAGAATAATAACCGGAATCTTTTTTAAATCCATTTCTAAAAAGCGAAGAACAAGTTCTTTTTTTGGGGTTGAATTTTCCAGGCTAATAGAAGATTCTATATTTTTAATTAAATCAATAATATCATTCGAAAGAAAAGGTTTCCATGATTTGTGAATTGATATATTTGAAAGGAAGATTGAATTTTGCATGATTTGATAATTAATTTTTCCAAAAGTAAAAAAACCAAATATAAAATACTGTTTCCAGTTCTTCATATTCTTGTCTTTGAATATTCTAATTCATACAATTACATTAACTCTTTCACTTTTTGACCATTCCACTTTTTAACTATTCTACTTTTAGTTAGTTTTGTTGCCATTAACCAAAATTAATAAGTAATTAAAAAATGTACACAGATCTTAAACAAAGCATCGAATCTGCATGGGAAGACAGATCTCTTCTGAGTTCTCCTGAGGTGCAGAAAAATATAGAGCAGGTTGTTGAGCTTCTTGATAAAGGACAGCTTAGAACAGCAGAGCCGTTTGAAGAAGGATGGAAAGTAAACGAGTGGGTTAAAAAAGCAGTAATCCTTTATTTTCCAATTCGAAAAATGGAAACCATTGAGGTAGGTCCGTTTGAATTCCACGATAAAATGGCATTGAAAACCAACTATGCCGAATTGGGAGTTCGTGTGGTTCCTCATGCTGTATCGCGATATGGAGCATTTATTGCCAGAGATGTGGTAATGATGCCTTCGTATGTAAATATTGGTGCTTACGTTGATCAGGGAACTATGGTAGATACCTGGGCAACAGTAGGTTCTTGCGCCCAAATTGGTAAGCATGTTCACCTTAGTGGTGGTGTTGGTATTGGTGGAGTTCTAGAGCCAATTCAGGCAGCTCCGGTTATTATCGAAGACAATTGTTTTATTGGTTCGCGTTGTATTGTAGTTGAAGGTGTTCATCTTGAAAAAGAGGTGGTATTGGGTGCAAATGTTGTACTTACTAAGTCAACTAAGATTATTGATGTTACAGGTGACGAACCAGTTGAATATGCAGGTTTTATTCCGGCTCGTTCGGTGGTGATTCCAGGAACCAGAACGAAAAAATTCCCAGCAGGCGAATATCAAGTTCCTTGCGCGCTGATTATTGGTAAGCGTAAACCATCAACTGACTTAAAAACTTCATTAAACGATGCATTGCGCGAGTATAACGTAGCCGTGTAAAAATATTTAAAGTAGAGACGTAGCATGCTACGTCTCTACTAAATACATGAACAGTATGCAAAACGACATCAATAAAGCTCTTGAAGTATTAAAATCAGGAGGAATTATTTTATATCCTACCGATACGATATGGGGAATTGGCTGCGATGCAACAAACCCCGAGGCGGTGAAAAGGGTTTATGAAATAAAACAACGAGAAGATTGCAAGGCCATGTTGGTGTTAATGGAAAATCCTAACCGATTAAATTCTTATGTAGATGAGGTGCCCGAAATTGCCTGGGATTTAATTGATGCCAATGATAAACCAATGACTCTTATTTATCCGGGAGCCAAAAATTTAGCTCCAAACCTTATTAATTCCGATGGAACAATAGGAATTCGAATTACTGAGGAAGATTTTACCATGAGGCTCATTCAGCGTTTTAAGAAACCAATTGTTTCAACATCTGCCAATAGGAGTGGAGAGCAATCGCCCGCTAATTTTTATGAAATAAACGAGGACTTAAAAGAATTAGTTGATTATGTGGTAGAGTATCGTCAGGAAGAAATGGAAAAAGCCACAGCTTCGAGTATTATAAAAGTTGGTGTGGGAGGAGAAATTCAAATACTAAGACCGTAGGGATATCCAAAAGGAAATCCCCCTACAGATTATTATTGAGTGTTATTCACCAACAGATTTTATGGAACCCGACCCTGCCGATTTACTGTCAACATATTCGGGTTTACCTCGATAATAAATATCACCACTACCCGCAACGCGAGCGGTAATTTTATCTGAAGCATATACCTCACAATCTCCCGATCCGGAAATACGAATATCGGCCTTTTTAGCTATAAAATGAGATGCTTCCACATCGCCTGAACCACTAATGCGAATGTTAACTTCATCTTCGCATTCCCCTTTTAATCTTACATCACCCGATCCGGAAATACTGCAATTTACATTTTCTGCATTTAGTTTATCTATAATTATATTTCCGCTTCCGCTGATTGTATAGGCAACACTACCTGAATTTATTGGAGTTTGAGCAATAATATTTCCCGAACCCGAAATTTTTAGGTTTTCAATATTCGGAGTAGAAATGTAAACTTCTACTTTTTTTAACGAACGAGTGTTCCAGCCCCAGCTTTTATTACTTTTGCGCTTAATTTTTAAGGTAGAACCTTCAACTTCGGTAATAATTTCATTAAGATCTCTATCGTAAGCTTTAATTTTTACTGAGGTGGTATTTTCTTGAGTGAGGTAAACTTTAGCAGAGATTGATAGGTTAATAGATTTAAAAGATTCTGTTTTTCGATTTTCTGTGGTTTGGGCCATAAGCATCGAAATGCTGAAGAAAAAGACAAAAACAAACGCAAGCGAATTAAAGTATTTTGAATTCATAACAATTTATTTTTAGGTTAAAGTTCGTATATAATTAAATGACGAACAAGGAGCTGAAAAGTTGCACTTGAATTTGCAATTAATTATTTCTGTTTATCTTCGCAAAAAAATAAGGGGAATGGAATTTAAACATATCAAGAAAATACAAATTCGCTTTGGTGATATCGATTTGTTGGGGCATGTGAATAATGGAGTGCAGTTAAGTTATCTTGATTTGGCAAGGATGGATTATTTAATGCAGGTATATGGTGAGGATATAGAATGGAAAGATTCTGCCTTAATTGTTGCGCACCTTACCATTGATTATTTGTCATCAATTACCTTAAACGATAAGGTTGAAGTGCATACCCGAATTTATAAAATAGGAAATAAGAGCATAGCTTTGTATCAGAATATTGTTGATTCTATGAGTGGGGAAATAAAAACCAAAACTTCGCAAGTAATGGTAGCTTATGATCCAAAAAATGGAAAAAGTGTTCCTTTAACAGAAATTCTTAAAACTAGAATTGAGGAATTTGAGGGGGAAATGGCTGTAGAATAGATGCTTCCTTGAAACTGTAGATTACAGTTTGGATTCTCGATAAATTATTGCAGGTATAAATCGATTAAACCATCAGGCGTATCCATGGTTATGTTTTTATTCTCTTCATCAAGATCGATAAAGTTTTCGTCGGCAAATGGGATTAAAACTTCTTCTCCTTTTATGGTGATTACCAGAACAATATTCCCAGCATAATCCTGAATGTCTTCAATTTTACCAAGCTCACCTTTTTCTTCGTCAATATAAGTGAATCCGATTAAAATATTAGGATCAATTTCGTCTTCGTCTTCAATAAAATCCGGAGCATCTTTTATGGGAATGTAAATATCACAACCAATAAACCGTTTGGCTTTAGCTTCGGTGTCCATATCTTCCAGTATAATTTTAACACTGGAATGATTGCGTTTGTTTATCCCATTAATGAAAAAAGGAACCAATCCTCCGTCGATATCGACCAGGATTGATTCCAATTTATTTCTTTCAAGAAGATCACTATTCTTTTTAGCTACTAGTTCACCTTTTACTCCATGAGTTTTAATGAACGAACCAGTCAGGTAGCAATCTTCTATTCTTAGCATGCAATCAAAATTAAGCTTCTGCTTCTTCTTCATTTGCAGCTTCTGCATCACCAGCTTCTTCAGCTTTAGCAGCAGCTTCTGCATCAGCAGCTTTCTTAGCAATAGCTTCAGCTCTGTCAGCGCTAATTTTAACTTCTGCATCAAAACGAGCTTTTGCTTCATCTTCAGCAGCTTTAGAAAGACCATCTTTCTTAGCGTTAATTTTAGCTTCTTTTTCTTGTTTCCAGGCTTGGTATTTTTCTTCAGCTTTAGCTTCGTCAAAAGCACCTTTTTTAACACCTTCTAACAAGTGTTTTTTCATCATTACACCTTCGTATGACAAAATAGCTCTTGCAGTGTCGGTAGGCTGAGCACCATTAGTAAGCCATGTTAAAGCTTTGTCAAAATTTAGGTCAATTGTAGCAGGATTGGTGTTTGGATTATAAGATCCAATACGCTCAATATACTTACCATCACGTGGTGATCTGCTATCTGCTACCACAATGTGGTAGAATGCACGTCTTTTACGACCGTGTCTTGCTAGTCTAATTTTTACTGGCATAACTCTTTTTAAAATAAGATTAATAAATTTGCCTACTTTATAGTTGCGGTATACATACCACGATTTATAAGCGCGACAAAGATACAACTTATTTTTTGAATAAAAACAGATGAATAAAAATTATTTTAGAGGACTAACTTTCATTGTTATAGAGAAGTAGCAAGTTGCGTTTATCTGTTTTACTAAAGACTATTCTTTGTTGATTACCAGAGGGAAATAGTTCATCATATTTACTAATTTTGCCTGACTGAATACCATTCCTTATTTTCGCAAAATGCCTTTTTTTAAAGGGTAAGAAATTAAAATTCTGATACTGAGATGTTTTTAATATTTGATACTGAAACTACAGGTTTACCAAAAAAATGGAAAGCCCCATTAAGTGATTTCGAAAACTGGCCAAGAATGGTTCAGTTGGCATGGCAATGTCACGATATTGAAGGAAATTTTTTGTTCGCAAAAAATCATGTGATCACTCCCGAAGGTTATACCATTCCCGAAGATGTAGTTGCTGTTCACGGTATCTCAACAGAAATAGCAATAGAAAAGGGAATTCCTTTAAAAGATGCTCTTTTGGATTTTATGGAGGATGTAAGGAAATCTGATTTTGTGATCGGGCATAATGTTACTTTCGATATTAATATCACCGGATGCGAATTGCTACGTTCCGAAATGAATGAGCAAGAGCTTACAAATGCAACTCTACTGGATACTATGACCGGGAGTAAAGAATTTTGTAATCTAAAACGCAAGGGGCAGATTAAAAATCCTACGCTTACCGAATTGCATACTAAATTATTTGGTGTTCCCTTTGCCGAGGCACATAATGCTGCGGCCGATGTAGAAGCTACTTCACGCTGTTTTCTGGAGTTAATAAGAGTTGATGGTTTAGATTCTCAGAATCTAAGAATGTCACCAGAACAGGTACATGCATTCAAATTGAATAACCCGAAACCTATCGATTTAGTTGGTATTGAGTACGAATCTTTTAAGGTAAATACAGCTTTCGATAAAATTTCTATCGAAAAAGAGGAACGAAAAAGAAGAGAGGCAGCTAAGAATATTACACCACAAAATTTTGTTCATTTGCATGTTCATTCGCAATATTCTATTCTCGATGGAGCTGCTAAAACTTTTAACATTGCAGCAAAAGCAAAAGAAGATGGTATGCCGGCTGTTGCCATAACCGATCATGGTAGTATGTTTGGTGTAAAAGAGTTTCATGTTGCTTGTAATAAAGCAGGAATTAAACCCATACTTGGGGTTGAAGCCTATGTTGCCAAGAGAGGTCATTTAATAAAAGAAAATAAATCGGATGGTAGAGGTTATCATCTAATTTTATTGGCTAAAAACTATAAAGGATATCAAAACCTTTTAAAATTAACATCCATTGCTTATACCGATGGGATGTATTATAAACCACGTATCGATAAGGAGCTTCTGGAACAATACAACGAAGGCCTTATTGTAAGTAGTGCCTGTTTGGGCGGAGAAGTGGCTCAGCATATTATGAATGGTAATATCGATAAAGCCAGAGAAACCATTCTTTGGTTTAAAGATGTATTTGGAGAAGATTATTACCTGGAAATTATGCGCCACCCGAATAACGATCCGCGTTTAAAAACGGATGTGTGGGAGAATCAGGTGAGAGTAAATAAGATTATTCGTGAATTAGCAGCGGAACTTGCTGTTAAAGTAATTGCGACTAACGATTCGCATTTTATAAATCCCGAAGATGCCGAAGCACATGATGTTTTGGTGTGTTTAAGTACGGGGCGAGATTACGATGACCCTTCGCGCATGCGTTATACCCGGCAAGAGTGGTTTAAGACTACCGAAGAGATGAATGAGCTTTTTGCTGATGTTCCCGATGCGCTTGCCAATACCATCGAGATTGCTGAGAAAGTGGAGGCTTTTGAACTGGACTCGAATCCAATTATGCCTTCGTTTTCTATTCCGGAAGAGTTTGGAACTTTGGAAGATTATAAAAATAAATACGACGAAGCAAAGCTTATTGAGGAATTCGAAGCAGATCGTTACGAAAAACTTGGTGGTTACGATAAAGTAATCTCCATTAAGTTAGAATCAGACTATTTAGAATATCTGGCAATTGAAGGAACAAAGAAACGTTATGGTGATGAACCAGAAGATCATGTAATTGAGCGCTTAAAATTTGAGTTGAATACCATTAAAACAATGGGATTCCCTGGTTACTTCCTTATTGTACAGGATTTTATTAACTGGGCTAAAGATAATGGTGTAATTGTAGGGCCTGGGCGTGGATCGGCAGCAGGAGCTGTGGTTGCTTATAGCATTGGAATTACCGATGTTGATCCCATAAAATACGACTTACTGTTCGAACGTTTTTTAAATCCCGATCGTATATCGATGCCCGATGTAGATATTGATTTTGATGATGATGGTAGACAGGAAGTACTCGATTACGTAACTCATAAATATGGACACGATAAAGTTGCCCATATTTGTACTTTTGGTACAATGGCTACTAAAAGTTCCATTAAAGATGTGGCACGTGTACTTCGTTTAGATCTGGCAGAAGCCATTCGTTTAACTAAGCTGGTGCCCGAAGCACCTAAAATGAATTTTAAAAAGGCCTATGCCGAAGAGCCCGCTTTGCTCGAAGAAAAAGAATCTTCGAATCCGTTGATTGCCAAAACTATTAAGCTTGCCGAATCGCTGGAGGGATCTGTGCGACAAACCGGAGTGCATGCCTGTGGGGTTTTAATCGGGAAAAATCCTCTTGACGAACATTTGCCGGTAATGCCTACTAAAGGAGAAGAACTACTAACAACCCAATACGACGGACGTTTTGTGGAAGATATTGGTTTGTTAAAAATGGACTTTTTGGGGTTAAAAACCTTATCAATTATAAAAGAGGTTCTGTCCAATGTAAAACTCTCAAAAGGTATTGATGTTGATATTAACAATGTAGATCTCGAAAACGAGGAAACTTTTCAGCTTTTTAGCCGTGGAGAAACAACGGCTATTTTTCAGTTCGAGTCGCCGGGAATGAAGAAACATTTGCGTGCACTTAAGCCAAATCGTTTTGAGGATTTGGTTGCCATGAATGCCTTGTATCGTCCCGGACCAATGGAATATATCCCTTCCTTTATTAAAAGAAAGAATGGGGAAGAGGAGATTGCTTATGATCATCCAATTATGGAGGATTATCTGAAAGATACTTATGGTATTACTGTTTATCAGGAGCAAGTAATGCTTCAATCTCGTGCCTTGGGGGGATTTACCCGAGGCATGTCTGATACCTTGCGTAAAGCAATGGGTAAAAAACAGATTGCCATGATGGATAAACTTAAGGTTGAGTTTATCAATGGATGTCACGATAACCCTAAGTTTATGGAGGGTGTTGGTGGCGATAATGTGAAAGCAGATAAACTGATTGAAAAAATTTGGTCAGACTGGGAAGCTTTTGCAAAGTATGCATTTAATAAATCGCACTCGGTATGTTACGCTTATATTGCGTATCAGACAGGATTTTTAAAAGCACACTATCCTGCAGAGTTTATGGCTGCTGTTTTAAGTCGTAATTTAACCGATATCACGAAAGTGACTATATTTATGGATGAGTGTAAGCGAATGGGCTTACCCGTTCTTGGTCCTGATGTGAATGAATCTTATTCTACTTTTACTGTAAATAAGGAAGGAGCAATTCGTTTTGGAATGGTAGGAGTAAAAGGAGTAGGAGAGCAGGCTGTACACGATATTATTGAAGAGCGAAAAAATGGACCTTTTAAAGATATTTTCGATTTTGTTGAGCGTGTAAACTTAAGATCAGTAAATAAAAGAACTTTGGAGAACCTTGTTATGTCAGGAGGTTTCGATAGTTTTGGACTAAAGCGGAGTCAGTATTTTCAGCCCGACGAAAGCGATGTTACTTTTATGGAGCATCTGGTGAAATACGGGAATAAATTGCAAGCCGAAAATAATAACAAACAACAAACTTTATTTGGAGGTGTTGAAGATTATGTAGTTACTCCCCCAAAAATCCCTGAGTGTGCTGAATGGAACAAGTTAGAACGTTTAAATAAGGAAAAAGAGTTAATTGGTATCTACTTGTCTGCTCATCCACTTGATGATTACAAACTTGAAATAGATGCTTTTTGTAATGCTACTTTATCTGAATTATCGTCAGATTTGGCAAATTTTAAGGATAAAGATGTGAATATTGCCGGAATGGTAACAGCAATTCGCAGGGGAACCACAAAAAATGGCAATCCTTTTGCAATTGTTAACATTGAAGATTTCACAGATTCCTATGAATTAGCTTTCTTTGCAAAAGATTTTGTAGAGTTTAGCAATTATTTTATTGAAGGTTTGTCGGTTTTTATTAACGGAAGAGTACAAACCAGAAGCTGGCCAAGAGATTCAACAGAGCTTGAGTATAAAGTTAAAGGCTTTACTCTTCTTACCGAGGTAATGGAGAAAAAAGTCAAAGAAGTTACAATTGAAATTCCTTTGCAAAGTTTAAGCGAAGAGTTAGTTACCGAAATGGCAAGCTGCATGGAGGAAAGTAAAGGAAATTTGAAAGTGAATTTTATTATTTCTGATGATAAAAATATGAAAGTTAAAATGTTCTCAAGGAGCTGTCGTGTTGAATTATCGAACGAATTGATAGAATATTTTAGAAATAATTCGGAAATTAAGTTCAAAATTAATTAAATTGCATTAAATAATATTAAGTATATATAGAAACACTAAAAAATAGATTACCATGACAATTGAAGTAAACGATTCTAATTTCGAAGAAGTTGTATTGAAATCAGATAAACCTGTATTGGTTGATTTTTGGGCTGAATGGTGTGGTCCATGTAGAATGGTTGGCCCAATCGTGGACGAACTTTCACAAGATTATGATGGAAAAGTTGTTGTAACAAAAATGGATGTTGATAGCTGTCCTGCTACTTCAGCTAAATTTGGAATTCGCAATATTCCTACTGTTCTTTTCTTTAAGGGTGGCGAGATTGTTGATAAACAAGTTGGAGCAGTTCCAAAATCAAGCTTTGCTGAAAAAATTGACGCTCTTTTGTAAGAGGATCATAAATATATTTAGGGCATGGAAATTTAATTCTATGCCCTTTTTTTATTCCTAATAGCAAATACTAAGTCCAGCATTAACTTAGAATTGTTATAATTTCTTTTTTAATTAAAAATTCTGCGGTGAAACAACTTTCTGATCTTATACAATTCGAAGAATTCGATAATTTAGAAATTATCGCTAAACAAATAGTTGAAGGATTTTTAATAGGATTACATCGTAGTCCTTACCATGGTTTTTCGGTCGAATTTGCCGAACATCGTTTATACAATAAAGGAGAATCGACCAAGCATATCGATTGGAAGCTTTATGCCCGAAGCGATAAAATGTTTGTAAAACAGTTCGAGGAAGAAACCAACCTTAGAGCACATATTGTAATCGATACATCTTCGTCGATGTTGTTTCCCTATGAAAAGAAAAGTCAGTCGAAATTAAGTTATTCGGTTTTGTGTGCAGCTGCATTAATTCACCTTTTGCGTAAACAAAGAGATGCGGTTGGTTTGTGTACTTTTTCCGATCAGATTAATTTGATGACATCCGCTAAGCTTTCGCTTACTCACGCACAATTATTATATGCCGAACTAAATAAGGTCTACAATGCCGAAGGAATCGATACTGATCGAGCAACTCACATTTCAAATACTTTGCATCAACTGGCCGAAAGTTTGCACAAGCGATCATTGGTAATTGTTTTCTCCGATTTTACAGGGGGCGAATCGCCACAGGAAATTATAGAATCTCTGCAGCATCTTCGTTTTAATAAACATGAAGTCTTACTTTTTTCGGTTAGAGATATTGAATTAGAATCGAATTTTAATTTTGAAAACAGACCCAGTCGATTTATTGATTTGGAAACAGGAGAAAGTCTAAAATTAAATCCTCTAGAAATTAGAGAATTGTATAAAACCCAGCAGGAGAAATTTTTTACAGAATTAAAATTGTTATGCGGACAGTTCTCTATCGATTTTGTCGAAGCAGATATCCGCGAAGAATTTAGTGCCGTTTTACAATCTTACCTTGTAAAGAGAAAGAAGCTGATGTAGAATTAATTATTGGCTTTTATTTTTAAGTTCCCAATGTTTAAATTATTTTTATTGAGAAGAAGATTAAACTTGTATTTGTAGGTTTTAAATTAAGAATCTTTCAATGAAATATCTGTTAACTATTTTTTGCATTTGCATTTTGTTTGCTTGCGATCAAAAAACAAATCATAGCCACCATCGGGATAAGGCTTTTGTTGAGAATGGCCTTGTGAAACAATACGATGAGCAAAACAGATTATCTGCCGAAATTAATTTTAAGAATGGCGTTCGTCATGGAGTTACCAGGATCTATTATTCATCGGGAGCATTAAGCGACGAAATAATGTATGTGGATGATGAGAAGTCGGGAACAGCCAAAAAATATCATAAAAACGGTAATATTTATAGTTTAACACCCTATTGGAAGGACGAAAAAGAAGGGGTGCAGAAAAAATATTATAGCAATGGTAAAATTTGGGCCGAAACACCATACTTTAAAGGGCAAGCCGGAATTGGCTTAAAAGAATACAAGCACGATGGAAGTTTACGAGAGAATTTTCCTGGTATTGAAGTTCAAAAGTTTAAACGATCGGATAGGATTGTCCTGAAATTTTTTCTCTCCAATTATTCTAAGAATGTTGTGTTTTATGTGAGCGATTTAATAAAGGATAAATACATACCCGTAATGGCAGAGCCAATGTATGCAAAGGAAGGATCGGTTAGTTACGAAATTCCTTTACCTAAAAATACATCTATGGATACTGTTATAAGCATTGTGGCCAAGTATCAGACTCAAAATCATAACATTTACGTTTCTAAGCGCGATTATCGAATATTGGTGAAGTAAATATTTACTCTTTGCTTAATTCCAGTTCTACATAAATCGGAAAATGGTCGGAATATTTTTTTTTAATTCGTTTATAATAATTGCATTTCGAGTTCTTGTCGTGAAAAATAAAATCGATTCTAAAAGAAGGAAAATCGCCCGAATAAGTGGTTCCTATGCCGCTTCCATGTTCACGAAAGCAATCGATAAAATCTCCTTTAATGGTTTGGTAAGAATAGGAGTGAGCAGTATCATTAAAATCGCCACATACAATTACCGGATGAGGAGACTGTGAAATATGTTTGCGGATAATTTTGGCCTGATTTGCTCTTTGTTTAAAAGCATGTTTAAGGCGGAAAGAAATATCTTTAATCTCTTCTAATTCCTGTTCGTCGGCTTTAAATTCTTTTTTGTTGATGAAGGCATAATTCTTACCTCCCATTCGGTTCGATTCCAAATGAAGATTATAGATTCTATAAATTTTGCCTTTAATTTTTATGTCGGCAAAAATAGCATTGCATCTATTGTCATTGCTAAATTTTATTTCTCCTTTTTTAACAATAGGGTATTGAGAAAATATGGCAACATCGTTTTTCTTTTCGCCAATATAAGAATATTTGCAAGCACTATTATTTTTTAAGTTTCGTAGCGAGATATTACCACTTTTAGTGTAACGAAATTCCTGAAAACAAATTACTCCAGCTTGTTTTTCTTTTAAAAGTTGTAATATTTTTTCTGGTGTTTTAGGATCTTTAGTCCATTGGTATTTATCAAAAGCTCTTACATTATAGGTTAAAAGAGTAAGATCCGATTCTGTTTTAACTTTTGCACCTGAGTTATTTAATTGAATAAAATTGGAAAGAGGTTTGTAGCCTACGAAAATTACAATTAAAGGAATTAAAAAGCTCCATCGTCTTCTGAAAACCCAGTAAATAACAAAAAGAAAATTTGCTGCCAATAGGTAAGGGTAAGCTAGTCCCCAAAAGGCGGGTAAGCAAAACTTTTCAGGATTGATAAAAGAAGCCGAATAGGAAACGAGTAAGGAACCCGAAAAAATAAGGCTAAAAATTACCAATGCTTTATGAAGAAAATTTTTCAAGATTGTTCTTTACTTTTGATTACTCGATTTAAATAGAATTTCTTTTTCTTCTTTAGTTAAGCTATCATAACCCGATTTTGCAATTTTATCTAAAATACGATTTAATTCTTTCTGGTTATCTTTTTTCGATTTATTATATTCCTCATCACTCATTTTGCGAGTGTTTTTAAAGCTTACCTTCATTTTCTTTTTTTTGCCAAACAGTTTAAAGAATGATTCCATAAGTGAGTTAAAACCAGATGAAATATCTTTTCCTTTTCGTAGTTGTGAGATAAATAACCATCCATAAAAAGCACCACCTAAATGAGCCAGATGACCACCAGCGTTTCCGTTGGGAATGCTTATAATATCAGTAATTAAAAAGAAAATGGCAATGTGTTTAATTTTTACCTGACCAATAAACATGAGGTTGATAACATGGTTAGGAGCATAAACTACTGTTGCCAATACCACAGCCATTACCGAAGCAGATGCACCCAAAGCATAAGCTCCAAAGCGAACATCTTGAAAAACAGGGAAAATGTTATAGGCAAAAATATAGGTTGCTGCACCTGTTAAACCTCCAATTAAATAAATGCTAAGTAGCTTTTTCTGATCGAGATAAGACAAGAAGATTTTTCCAAACCAAAACAACCATAGCATATTAAATAAAATGTGCAGAAAATCCTGATGCAAAAACATATAAGTAAAAACGGTCCACGGCCTGCCTAATAAGGCACTTGTTTCGGCCGGTACCGATAGCCAATAAACCATAAATGGTATTTGCGAGGGCGAATACTGAAAAAAATAGGTGAATACACCAAGAATTTTCACCACAAGAAACACCGCTAAATTAATGTATATTAATTTGGTAAGATTGCTTCCATCTTTAAAAGAATCTTTAATTCCATTCCAAATATTTTGGTTGGAATAACTTTGATATGGATTATTGAAGTTCCTTCTCATAAACAAACATTCATTATCGATATTAACTTTCTTTGTTTGATATTATTGTTTAAAATAAATCATTATTTAATAAAAACGATTCGAATTTTTTTGCCAGTATTTTATCAGAATAAAGCCGAATATCATACCTCCTAAGTGGGCAAAGTGAGCAACATTATCGGTTGCCTGATTTTGAAAGCCAAGGAATAATTCTAAAACTCCGTATCCGATAACAAAATATTTTGCTTTAATAGGAATGGGAGGAAAAAGAAGCATTAACTCGGTATTTGGGAACAGCATACCAAAGGCAAGTAAAATGCCAAATACAGCTCCCGAAGCACCTACGGTTGCACCATTAATTTGTCCTTCAAGCATTCTATTCATTAAAATAACAGCCTGATTTGTAGCACTTGCATCATTCGGATATTCGGCCCATGAATTAATAAAATCCTGTACCCATGGGCGAACTTCTCCAACATGATTTTTTATGAATTCGGACATTAATTCGGGTGTTGGTGTATTCGAAAATGCATCAACAGCCGATTTCATAGAGCTATAATCGAACCAGTTTACTCCGGTTTGTATTAATGCAGCACCAATTCCTGTTATCATATAATACAGAAGAAATCGTTTAGGTCCCCAAACACTTTCCAATACACGTCCAAACATAAATAAAGCGAACATATTAAAAAACAGGTGGGTAATGCCGGCATGCATAAACATGTGAGTAATAAACTGATGAGGCATAAAATAATCCGATGCTGGAAAATGTAATGCCAGGTAGTTATCAATATTTAAACCAAATTTGCTTTGCAAAACATAAGTTCCTAAAAGCATGATAACATTAATAATTAGCAGGTTTTTTACTACCGGCGGTAAATTTAGTAAAGGAGGTCTATATTGTGTCATCCGATTTTTTATTTAATATTTTAGCTAGTCATAACAATTGTCAGACCATTTTAAAAATACTGGCCCAATTCTCTAAATTCAGGACAGTTTGTCAGCAATAATCGATTATTTAAATCTTTTTTCGAGTTCCTGAGTTTCTAATACCGAAATTATGGGTTTTCCATCGGGTGTAAAATTGGGCACATTACAAGCAAATAGCTGATCGATAATGGAGCTCATTTCTTCATAACTAAGAGATTTGCCATAATTAACAGCCGATGCTTTGGCTAATGATTTTGCCAGATTTTCACGAACTTTTAGTTTTACATCTAACTGATTGGTTTTATAATTTGCCAGTAAATTTTCCAGTAATTCTTTGGGCTCCGAATTTTGTATGTCGGCTGGAGTTCCATTAATCACGAAAGTTTTCTTTCCAAATTCTCGGATATCGAATCCCAATGCTTTTACGTCTTCTAGAATTACTTGCAGTAATGTGTAATCCGAAGCATTAAGTTCTATGGTTTGCGGGAAAAGAGTTTGCTGAGCAATTCCCTGATGATTTTCCAGCGAGTTTATAAATTTTTCGAACAAAATACGTTCATGAGCTTTTCGCTGATCGATTATCATTAAACCAGAGCGAATTGGTGTAAGAATATATTTGTTTTTTAGCTGAAAAAAGTTTTTTGCTTTTTTTGGCTGTTCGGCATTCTGAAGTTTAGGTTGCAGAATTTGCTGCTGTACTTCGGGCTGCTGAATTTCCGGAGTCTGAAAATAATCGGGAATATTTTCGGGGTCGATAGCTGGCTGATCGCCTTCTTTTTGTGCCGAAGTTCCTGCAGTTTCATAAAGTTTTTGCCAGTTCTCGGGCACCTCTTTTTTGCGTGCCTGGCCAGTAGACTCTGGTGTTTTTGCTTTAAACTCCTGAAAAAACGGATTCGATTCAATGGATTGGCTTGGGTTATCGAAAGGATTATAATTTTTTTCCGCGTCAAAAGGATTATAATTCGATTCTGCATCGAAAGGATTAAACTCCGGATTCACTTTAATCATTGGAGCTTCAATCTCAGTATCCTGACCAGCCACCGGAATTTCTAAACTTGTGTCTTCATCAAAATCGATGGAAGGAACAATATTAAATTTCCCCAAAGCCTCGCGAATTGAGGCTTGAATAATTTGGTAAATGGCACGTTCATCCTCAAACTTAATTTCTGTTTTGGTAGGATGAATATTAATGTCTATAATTTTAGGATCAACCTCGAAAAATATGAAATATGGAGGAACCGTTTCGGGAGGTAGTATTTTATCGTAAGCCTGAATAACAGACTTATGAAAATACGGATGTCTCATAAAACGATTGTTCACGAAAAAGAATTGTTCCCCTAAATTTTTCTTTGCATTTTTTGGTTTTCCTATAAACCCAGTAAGTTTAACAATACTTGTTTTGGTATTGATTGTAATTAGCCTGGAATTCATACTTTTCCCAAAAACATTCATAATGCGCTGGCGAATATTACCTGCGGGCAGGTTATGAATTTCGGTATCGTTATGGATTAGCTGAAAAGATATATCAGGATTTGAAAGAACAATTCTATGAAATTCGGTGATAATATTTCGAAGTTCGGTTGAATTTGCTTTTAGGAATTTTCGTCGGGCAGGAACATTAAAGAATAAGTTCTTAACAATAAAATTACTTCCTTCGCAACATGCCGATACCTCTTGCGATATAAGTTCAGAGCCATCAATAGTGATATGAGTTCCCAACTCATCTTCGATGCGTTTGGTTTTTAGCTCAACATTAGCAATTGCAGCAATAGAAGCTAAAGCTTCGCCTCTAAACCCCATTGTTCTGATGGCAAACAGATCATTCGCTTTTCGTATTTTAGAAGTAGCGTGTCGTTCAAATGCTAATCGGGCATCGGTAACCGACATACCACACCCATTATCAATTACCTGAATAAGGGTTTTTCCTGCATCTATTAAATTAATTTTAATCGAGCTGCTTCCTGCATCTATTGCGTTCTCAACAAGTTCTTTTACTACCGATGCGGGTCTTTGTACTACTTCTCCTGCAGCAATTTGGTTTGCTACATTGTCTGGTAGAATCTGTATCAAATCTGACATATATTTATTTGATATTTAGATGTTAGCGATTAGACTTTAACTGTTCAATGCCAACAATAATCTTTTGAAGCACCTCATCCCATCCGTTAATGTAAATGAAAGCTGCCAGGGCAAGTATAATAAAAATTAGTAGTAACCTAATATTTGAAGATCTTCTTACACTACTGGTATCCATGTGTTTGTGTCGAAGTTCGCTTCTCATTCGACCCTTTATATTTGGAATATATTCTTCATTTTCATCCTTGATACCGAGTTCCGATTTCATTCTTCTTTCTCTATCCTGACGTTCCTCTTTTGCAGGGTCCCAATAACGAGGCTGTATATTAAATCTCTTATATTCAGGTTTTTTAAAAAAACTAGCAAATCCCATAATTATTTGTTTTACACCTATTTGTTAGTTAATGAATAAGTATAATTCAATATATTCTGTCGAAAATTGAATTTGTAATACTAAACTGTCTCAAAAAGGACTTACAAATATACCTATAAATTATTGAAATAATTGGATTCTTTACCTTCATCAAAGCGTTAAAAAATTCTAAAAGATATGCTGTTTTATTTAAAATTCGGTATACTGTTAGGTATAAAGGCATCAATTAAGTTTACTGCCGCAATTGCTGCAGTATTTTGCACCGTGAGCGTGTCCTTCGCTTAGGCAATTAGGACAAACCTGAGTTGATATATTTGGATGATTATGCTTGCTTAATTCAGCTGTAACAATTCCTGTAGGAACGGCAATTATAGCATATCCCATTATCATTACCATACTGGCTAGTAATTGTCCTAATGGGGTAGCCGGCGAAATATCTCCATAGCCAACAGTGGTTAAGGTTACAATGGCCCAGTAAATTCCCCTCGGAATACTGGTAAATCCATTTTCGGCACCTTCAATTAAGTACATTATTGTTCCAATAATTATCACTAAAGTGATAACTGCGAATAAAAAAACAGAAATTTTAATTCTACTTTGCTTAAGTGCGCGTATAATAATTGCACTTTCTTTTAGGTATCTGTTTAATTTTAGTATTCGAAAAACCCGAAGCAGGCGCAGTGCTCTAATTACCATTAAACCTTGTGTTCCGGCAAAAAAAAGCGCGACATAGGTAGGGAGTACCGATAAAAAATCGATTATCCCATAAAAACTAAAAATGTAGGTTTTAGAATGTCTAACAATCCATATTCGCAGAATGTATTCTATACTGAAAATAATAGTAATGGCCCATTCCGAAATTCTTAAAAGTTGATGATACTGGTTTTCGATGGAAGGTACACTTTCGAGCATTACTAAAAGAATACTAAGCAGAATAATAACAAGTAGAGTGATATCGAATATTTTACCACTTTTGGTATCAGCTTCAAAGATAATTTCGTATAGTTTTTCTTTTGTAGGTAACATAGCTAAAAGGCTTGGTTTTAACAGTAAACTTAATCAGAAAATTTTAAAAGTGCGATGAATTGCTTTATCTGTTTTAAGAAAGTGTTTATTACGCAGATCTATTATTCCTGATTCTTAATTCATAATTATTATTGCTTTTCTTACTTTTGAGAAAAATTGATTACCACTAATCTATATTTAAAATATTTTAAGCATTTTGCTGATCAGTTATTTTTAAATATCTGGTGGTATCTCTTATAAGTTTGAAACTTAATTGGTATAACATGAGTCTAAACGATATAAAAAGCAGTTTTTTAGATGCACAAACTGTGTTGAACGAATTTATTGCTAAGGAAGAAAATTTTAAGGCCATAGAAAAAGCTGGCGATGCCATGGCTGAGGCTATAAAAAATGGAGGCAAAATAATTTCTTGTGGAAATGGCGGTTCTATGTGCGATGCGATGCATTTTGCCGAAGAATTAACGGGTCGCTTTCGCGATGATAGAGTATCGATGCCTGCAATTGCTATTTCTGATCCCAGCCATATTACTTGTGTGGGTAACGATTATGGGTTCGAGTCTATTTTTTCGAGATATGTAGAAGGAGTTGGACAAAAAGGAGATGTATTGTTAGGAATTAGTACATCAGGAAATTCTGCTAATATTCTTAATGCCATTAAAGTGGCAAAAGAAAAAGGAATGTATGTGGTTGGACTAAGTGGAAAAACAGGAGGCGAAATGGCTGATGTTTGCGACGTGGAAATTAGAGTGCCCTGGAAATCATATTCCGATAGGGTGCAGGAAATTCATATTAAGGTAATTCATTGTTTGATTCAGTACATCGAAGCGAAATTGAAATAAGAGGAAGTAAAGAAACAGAAAAAGGGTGTCGGTTCGGCATCCTTTTTTTGTTAATTAATATTGTTGAGTTGATAATGAGGGTGATGTGTTTTGATTGATCGTTTAAAATGCTTATATTCAAAAAGCTTTTTGTTAAAAAGAAAATCTATATACATGCTTGTTAAAACTTATGGAAGTGCCGTTCATGGTATTCATGCAACAACCATTACTATCGAGGTAAATGTTTTTCCCGGAGTGCGTTTCTCACTTGTAGGTTTGCCCGATAATGCAGTTAAAGAAAGTCAGCAGAGAATCGATTCTGCCCTGCGCGAAGTGGGATATAAAATTCCGGGTAAAAAAATTATTATTAATATGGCTCCTGCCGATATTCGCAAAGAAGGATCGGCCTACGATTTGCCTCTTGCCATTGCAATATTAACAGCTACCGAACAGATTACTTGCGATACACTCGATAAATTCATGATAATGGGAGAACTTTCTCTCGATGGTAGTTTAGTGCCTGTGAAAGGGGTTTTACCTATGGCAATACAAGCCAGAGAAGAGGGTTTTGAAGGGTTAATATTACCCAAAGCAAATGCACGAGAGGCAGCGGTAGTTAATAAACTAAAAGTATATGGAGCCGACTCAATAAACGAGGTAATCAAGTTTTTAAAAGGAGATCAGGAAATAAAGCCAACCGAGGTTGATACGCGTGCCGAATTTTATGCTCATTTAAATAAATTTCCTCACGATTTTGCTGATGTAAAAGGACAGGAGAATGTGAAAAGAGCTTTAGAAATTGCTGCCGCAGGCGGACACAATATCATAATGATAGGCCCACCTGGTGCTGGTAAAACCATGCTGGCAAAGCGAATTCCCGGTATTTTGCCTCCCTTAAGTCTGCAGGAAGCATTAGAGACTACTAAAATTCATTCGGTGGCCGGAACTCTCGAGAAAAACAGCTCTTTAATGACACAAAGGCCATTTAGAAATCCACATCACACCATTTCAGATGTGGCCCTGGTTGGTGGCGGAACTTATCCGCAGCCAGGTGAAATTAGTTTAGCTCACAATGGAGTGCTTTTTTTAGATGAGTTACCCGAGTTTAAGCGTACTGTTTTAGAGGTTATGCGCCAGCCATTAGAAGATAGAACCATAACCATTTCGAGAGCAAAATTTTCGGTTGAATATCCTGCAAGCACCATGTTGATTGCTTCTATGAATCCTTGTCCATGCGGATATTATAATCATCCCGAGAAGGATTGTCTGTGTGGCCCCGGAATGGTACAAAAATACCTGAGTAAGATTAGTGGTCCGCTTTTAGATCGAATAGATATTCACATAGAGGTGGTTCCGGTTTCTTTCGATAAGATCTCCAACTCTCAGTTGTCAGAAAAAAGTGAAGTTATTCGTAAACGGGTTGAAGCGGCGCGCGATATTCAGACCGAGCGTTTTAAAGACGAAGAGGGCATGCATTGCAATGCACAAATGAGCTCTAAGCTATTGCGAAAATATTGCCGACCCGATGAGGCAGGAATGGCGTTGCTAAAAACTGCTATGGAAAAGGTTGGCTTATCGGCTAGAGCCTACGACAGAATATTAAAAGTATCACGAACAATTGCCGATCTGGAAGGAGCAGAAGACATTAAAAGTGAGCACTTGGCAGAAGCCATACAGTATCGCAGTCTCGATCGCGATGGTTGGGGTGGATAGATGATAATTATAAATTTGTATGGACATAGCATACCAATTTTTACCAATTCCGTTTTCATCATTTTTAGTATATGACTATGGATGTGGAAAAAAGTTTTTTCTAAGGAACTAATATTTTAACCTGGGCTTTGGGGATTTTGTATCTTAAAAATGATTATTTTCGATCTAAAATCAATATTTATCTATTGCAAATGTTAGAATTCGATTCCTATCAAATAATTATAGCAGGTTGTTTAATTATTTTACTCTCTTTTATTTTTACTAAGATTGCAGATAAAACCCATGTTCCATCGGTATTGATGCTGATAGGACTGGGTATTTTTATTCAGTATGGCCTAAAGATACTTCATGTTCCGGAAATTAATTTTTTTCCCATACTCGAGGTGATTGGAATTATTGGTTTAATCATGATTGTTTTAGAGGCGGCGCTCGACCTGGAGTTGAAAAAAGAGAAGATTAAGGTAATTACTAAATCCTTGCTAGTTGCTAATTTAGGACTGGCTGTTTCTTTATTTGTTGCGTCGGCTATCATCTATTATGCCATTCCAAATATGGATTGGCTAACTTCTGTTTTGTATGCCACGCCATTATCGATACTTTCGAGTGCAATTATTATTCCCAGTGTTGGCAAGCTAAGCGAAGAAAAAAGGGAATTTCATGTTTATGAAAGTACTTTTAGCGATATTATTGGCATTATGCTTTTTTATTTTGTGTTGAATGTGCTTGACTTTAAAAATCAAGATCCTTTTGCTGTATCAGAAGTTATGCACCCTATGTTAAGTTTTGGAATCAGTATTGTTGTATCATGCATAGTTGCTTTTGTGGCTAGCTATTTATTGTTGTATGCATTTCAGTTTGTTAAAGATGGTGCACATTTATTTCTGTTGATTTCTCTTTTGGTATTGCTTTATGCAGTAGGGAAAATATTACACTTGTCGCCACTAATAATTATACTAGTATTTGGAATAATAGCTCAGAATAATGAATTATTTTATCGGGGCAAGCTTCGGAAATTTCTTCACAAAGAAAGGTTTGAAGTTTTAAAGCGCGAGTTGCATGTAATAACTATGGAATCTGCTTTTGTGGTCAGGACCTTCTTCTTTGTGATATTTGGTTTAAGTATTGTTGTTTCTAATTTGCTCGATTATCAGGTTTTGGAAGTTAGTTTAATGCTTCTGCTTAGTATATATGTAATACGCTGGTTGTTGCTTCGTATTTTTATAGGGATTGATATTTTTCCACAAATATGGATTGCACCACGAGGCTTGATTACTGTTTTGTTGTATTATGCAATTCCTCATAAGTATAGTAACGAGTCTTTCGATCCTGGTATTTTATTGTTTATTATTATTTCAACGAGTCTTATTATGTCCTGGGGACTGATTCACTCGGCCATTGTTCGGGATATTCCTTTAACAATTACCCCAGGTTTTGAAGAAGAAAAGATTGGTGATAAGGAAATGGATTCATCAGCCAGTAAAGATGAGTAGTAAGCAATAGGTAATAGTGTGCCTGTTTTTAATGAGACTATCCCAAAGCTTACAAATTTTGGATATATTGCGGAGTATCAAATGTGTCTGGCGATAAATACTCATTTTCTAGTTATTAAGACAAAAGAAAAAGACGATTAGGTTGTTTTTTATATTGTTTTATTACATTTGCCTACAGCTAACTAATTGTGTTGTTTGGAGTGCCGAAACAACAAATGAAATTTTTAATTATGGGAAATAAATTAAACGACCCAATTGCAAGACTAATGGGCTTGCGTTATAAGTCGCATCCATGGCATGGACTTGATGTAGGAGATAATGCTCCTGAGTCGGTTATGGCTTTTATTGAAATGGTACCTACCGATACAGTAAAATACGAGGTAGATAAAACAAGTGGATATTTAAAAATAGACCGACCTCAGAAATATTCGAATGTAGTGCCTGCTTTGTATGGTTTTTTACCACAAACATACTGCGGCGATTCTGTAGGTGAGTATTGTAGCGAAAAATCGGGTAAGCCCGAAATTAAGGGTGATGCCGATCCGTTGGATATTTGTATTCTAACAGAGAAGTCGATTTCTCATGGCGATATTATTGCTGAAGTTCGCCCTATTGGTGGCTTTAGAATGATTGATGGCAACGAAGCCGACGATAAAATTATTGCTGTACTAAAAAACGATGCTACTTACGGTCAGTTTACCGATATTAAGTGTGTGCCCAATGTAATTGTTGATAGACTAAAACACTATTTTCTGACTTACAAAGATATGCCAGGACTTGATCGACAAGCTGAAATTACGCATACTTATGGATGTGAAGAGTCTCACGAAGTAATTCTTCGGTCGATGAACGATTACAAAACCAGATTTGAGAATTTGGAAGACATATTAAAGCATGTATAAGTAACAAGAACTACCTATCATATTTAAAGCGATGACTCTGCAGAGTTGTCGCTTTTTATTTTTAATTATCAGCATTTTTATCTTTATAAAAAAAAGAATATATTCGCATCAGATTGAGTATCTGTAAATTGTTATAATCGGTGATATCTAGGCTGTGGAAGATTTCGGATATTACTTTAGCTCATCATAGATCTTCTCTATGTACCATGGCTTCATCATTACTAAATGACTAATGAAGCTGTTTCGGTGCGCCAATTTTAGGTTTTACTTTTAAATTCTTATTGGGAAATATCTTTATCTGCTTCTATTTATTGTTACTATGCTTAAATAAAATATTTAAGATATAAATTAGAAATATGAATATTAAAATTAAAACAATTCTGTTGCTTTTGTTGGGCACAATATTTTGGGGGATGACTTTTGTCTTTATAAAAGATGCCGTATCTCTTATTAGTGTCACTAATTTTCTTGCTTATCGTTTTTTAGTAGCAGCTCTGGTACTTGTATTTATTTTCTTTAAACGCTTAAAAAAATTTAATTCAGATACCTTAAAATACGGAGCTATTTTAGCTATTCCGTTAATGATTAGCTTTTTTGCACAGACTATTGGTTTGCAATACACCAGTGCCTCTAAGGGTGCTTTTATTACTGGTTTATCGGTTGTTATTGTTCCTATAATTTTATCTGTAATGCAAAGGCGTTTGCCTGGTTTTAATATTTTAATTGCTATTGTTTTAGCTACAATGGGTTTGGCTTTACTCACATTAGGAAATGGATTAAGTCTTAATATAGGTGATGCCTGGGTTTTATTTTCGGCTATATTTTTTGCCAGTTACATTATTATGGTCACACGTTATAGTGGTAAAAGTGATGCCATATTATTATCAATAACTCAGTTTTTTATATTCGGATTTTTATGTTTTTTATATTCTGGTGTAAAAGGAG
The DNA here is from genome assembly GCF_052400665.1 of Marinifilum sp. RC60d5. Classification (NCBI taxonomy): domain Bacteria; kingdom Pseudomonadati; phylum Bacteroidota; class Bacteroidia; order Marinilabiliales; family Marinifilaceae; genus Marinifilum; species Marinifilum sp. RC60d5. Next base: position 815,823 of record NZ_JBQTGK010000001.1, on the reverse strand, counting down.
AATTGTATTTTCCTAAGGAGTTTAAAGTCTGGCAGGCTATTATTTTTACCGCTTTATTTGCCACAGCATTTATGTATACGGTTCAGAATTATTATCAAAAATACATATCCGAAATAACAACTTCTATTATTTTTTCGTTCGAACCGTTATTTGCTGCTATCACTGCTTATTTTTATTTGAATGAAGCGTTAAGCGAAAAAATAGTTATTGGTGGGTTACTGATTTTTGCTGGTATATTGTTCGCTGAGATAAAACTGAAGATGAATATGCAAAGCGTAAAAAAACTATTTGCTTTTATAAATAAATAGGTTTTTCTCATAAAACTACCATGGCAGTTTACCAGGCTAAACAACTACAAATCATACCCAATTTTCTCCGACGAGGAAATCACGAAAGTGCTGTTAAAGCGAGTGATATAATCGAATTTTGAAAGTTTTTCCTGAATAAAAAACTGGAAAGCATTCATATCTTTCACCATAATTTTAAGCATGGCATCAAAATTTCCCGACGTGATATAAAACTCCATTACTTCTGGTAAAGCCAAAGCTTCCTGCCTAAAATGATCTACCACATCTCTGGTGTGTTTGGTTATTGAAATAGAGATGAAAACCACCATGCTTTTATCGATTTTTTCCGGATCGAGAACAGCCACATAGTTTTTAATAATTCCGCTGCGTTCCATCTTTTTTACCCGTTCGTAAATAGGTGTATTACTAAGGTGTAGTTTTTCTGCTAACTCTTTAATTGTTATTCGACAATCCTGCTGTAGCAACTCTAAAATTTTCCGATCGGTTCGATCCAAATTTTCCATAGAAGAATATTTTTCTATTGATATTGGTATTTTATGTGTTTGTAAAGATATAAATTCTTTAATATAGCATATATACTAGATTAGTTTTCTGTATTTATTCTAAATACTGGTAAATAATTTCGTGAACAGGTACTTTTACAAGAGTAAACCTCTTGATTAGATTTTAAATTCAAGATCTAAGAACGAGATTGATTTACAGATAACAACAAAAACTAAATATTGAGAGAGATTCAGGATATCTCACATCTGAATTCTCTTATCTCAAATCTAACTTACATGAAAGAAATTAGATGGCACGGACGAGGAGGACAGGGTGGATTTACCGCTTCTCGTTTGTTAGGAATTGCAGCTAGTGTTCACGGAGAAAAGCATGCTTTGGCATTTCCATCTTTTGGACCCGAGCGAAGAGGAGCTCCTGTTTTGGCATTTACCAAAATTGATGATACAAAAATTCACGATCGCAGCGAGGTACAGGAAAGCGACTATGTTGTGGTTATGGATGAAACCTTAATTGTGCCGGGATTCGAAAAAGGAATTAAACCGGGAGCCTGTATTTTAATTAATACTCAAAAGATTGATTCTTATAGCGAGCAATTGAAAGATTTCGATTTGCAGGGTATTGATGCAACATCTCTGGCTATGGAAATATTAGGCAGACCAATTACCAACACTGCTATGTATGGAGCTTTGGCGGCTGTATCGGGATTGGTAAGCAAGGAGGCTGCAATAGCGAGTATCCACACCGAAATGAAACCGAAACTGGCAGCACTAAACGAGAAAATTGTTGAAAAAGCATTTGAACTAATGAACAATTAATAATTCTTAATTGATTAAAATGAATCGTCCAAAACATACTGAATATAAAACTCCAATTCATATTGATGATTATCCAACTGGACCGCAATATGAAGCGGGATTCCTTCCTGAGACCAATGCCGGGTGGAGAACCTTTCGTCCTGTGGTAGATCATGAGGCATGTGTGTACTGCCTGCGTTGCTACTTGCTTTGTCCCGATGGAACCATAAAAAAAGAAGATGGCAAAATTACATTCGATTTAGATTATTGCAAAGGTTGTGGCGTATGTGCCCACGAATGTCCTAAGAATGCAATTACAATGGTGAAGGAATAAAGCTTTAAGCTTCAAGTTTTTGCAAAAGCAAAATGATAAGGGTAATAAAAAGCTGACAGCAGACAGCTAGTAGCTTATTGATTAAGTATGATTGGTAAGCTAAAAAAAAAGATACTATTAGAGATGAAAAATAATAAGATTTTTATTTCAGGAGATGAGGCAGTAGCGCAGGGCGTAAGATTATCACGTCCGCATGTGATTGCTGCCTATCCAATAACTCCGCAGACCATTACCGTTGAGCGATTATCAGAGATGGTAGAAGCAGGCGAGATGGATGGAGAATATATGCATGTAGAGTCCGAGCACTCAGCGATTTCAGCAACCATGGGAGCTAGTTCGGTTGGTGCCAGAACATTTACTGCATCTTCCTCTCAGGGATTGTTGTATATGGCCGAAGGATTACACTATTGCAGTGGTGGTCGCTGGCCTGTGGTAATGATGAATGCCAATCGTTCGGTGGCTTTGCCATGGAGTATTTATGGCGATCAGCGCGATTCTCTTTCATTGCTGGATTCGGGTTGGATACAAGTATATGTGGAAGATGCACAGGAAGCTTTAGATATGATTATACAGGCTTACAAAATTGCTGAGCACAAAGATGTGCTAACTCCAATGATGGTGAATCTTGATGGATTTATTCTGACTCACACCTACGAGTTGGTTGAAATTCCTGAACAGGAAAAGGTAGATGAATTTTTACCTCCATTTCAAACGCCTAATAAAATGTCGTTCGAAGAACCCAAGAATTTAGGTTTTAGCTCTCGTCCCGATGATAATACCGAATTTAAATATCAGCAAAATAAAGCCATGCTCGATGCCATTGATGTGATTCACAAATGTGATGAGGATTTTGCCGATAAGTTTGGTAGAAAATATCACGGAATGGTAGAGGAATACCGCTGCGAAGATGCTGATGTGGTATTGGTTGCTTTGGGTAGTGTTTGTGGAACTGTTCGTGTAGTGGTTGACAAAATGCGAGCCGAAGGTAAAAAAGTTGGATTGTTAAAAATCCGCTACATGCGTCCTTTTCCTGAAGCTGAAGTGAAAAGTTTGGCAAAGCGGGTGAAAGCAATAGGGGTTATCGATAAGGATATTTCTTTTGGATACGAAGGAACCGTTTATACCAATGTAAATTCTGCTCTTTCGAAGGTTGACAAGTATGTTTACAAAAGCAATTTTGTTGGCGGACTAGGTGGTCGCGATATCACCAAAGCAGAAATTGAAGAGATGTTTGACAAGCTTTTCGCCGGACTTGAGAATAAGAGTGAAGAGAAAGTAGAATTTTTTAGCCTAAATGTTGAAACCAATGACTAATCTAGTAGATATCCCAAAAGTGAATGCGAAAAACATGACCGAAAAGGAATTTTTTTATGGTCATAAGGCTTGCGCCGGATGTGGCGGAAGTATAGCTGTTCGACTGGCGTTAAAGGTTTTGGGCGAGCGTACTTATACAGCGCTACCAGCCGGATGCATGTCGGCAGTAGGATTTATTTTTCCGCAAATGGCATTCAATACCAATGCCATTATTACCACCTTTCCGGGATCGGCAAGTATGGCAGCGGGAATTGCTGCCGGAGCCAAGGCTTTAGGACAGAAAGATTTTAAAACCGTTGTGTTTGCCGGTGATGGGGGAACGGCCGATATCGGCTTTCAGGCTTTATCGGGAATGATAGATCGTAATGATGATGTGCTTTATATCTGCTACGACAATGAAGCATATATGAATACGGGTATCCAGAAAAGTGGATTAACACCTTACGGAACCAAAACAACTACCACACCGGCAGGAAAAAATCTCCCGGGAACAGTAACTCACAAAAAGAATTTGTTTGAGATTATTGCTGCGCACGATATTGCCTATGCTGCAACGGCCAGTATTGGTTATCCTCAGGATTTTATGAACAAGGTAAACAAAGCCAAGCATACCAAAGGAGCAACTTTTATTCATGTATATGCATCCTGTCCTACGGGATGGGGAACACCCACCGAAACATCGGTAGAAATTGCCAAAGACGCAGTAGACTGTGGTCTGATTTTTCTTGCAGAGTATGAAGATGGAGAATATAAACTGAACCGAAATCCAAAGGAATTTAAATCGGTGAAAGATTACTTAAAAAAGCAGGCCCGTTTTAAGCACATGACTGATGAGGATATTGAATGTGTAACAAAACATCGCGATTACAAATGGAAGCGCATGCGCAAAAACTGGCTGTAAATAAATTAATCTCTTTATAGATTGTAAAATAGTTTCATAATACGAAAAGAGATAATACAAAAACACAAAACACAAAAATAACAATATCATGATCAGCGATTTAAAAGGTACTTTTTCTCATATCAGTAATAATATTAAAAGATCAGCCATTCGTGAGATTTTAAAATTAACGCAAAACCCGGAAGTAATCTCTTTTGCAGGAGGTTTACCAGCACCCGAATCGTTTCCGGTTGATAGTTTGGATGGTTTAATTTCGACAATGCTGAAAGAAGAAGGTGCTGCTGTTTTGCAGTACGATGCTACCGAGGGAGTTACAGAGTTAAGAGAGCTGCTTTTAAAAAAATATCAAGACGAAGGAATTGAATGTTCTTTAGATAATTTGATTGTAACCACCGGATCGCAGCAAGGATTAGATTTAGTGGGCAAAGTTTTGGTGAACGAAGGCGATACTGTTATTTGCGGTTTGCCATCTTACCTTGGCGGGATTGGTGCTTTTCAGGCTTATGGTGCTAAAATGGCAGGAGTACCAATGGACGAGCAGGGGATGAGTGCCGATTTACTGGAAGCTAAACTGATAGAATTGGCAGAACAGGGTATTAAGCCAAAATTTATTTATGTTATTCCCGATTTTCAGAATCCTACTGGAATTACAATGCCTAAATCGCGACGAATAGAGATTCTTGAATTGGCTCATAAATATGATGTTTTACTTGTTGAGGATTGTCCGTATCGCGAAGTGCGTTTCGAGGGCGAAGCACAGCCTATGATGTATGAGCTTGATAATGATGATCATGTTTTGACACTGGGAACTTTCTCGAAAATTTTTGCTCCTGGTCTTCGCATTGGCTGGATATTAGGGCCCGAAGCCGTGAATGAGAAAATTGTAATTGCCAAGCAGTCAGCCGATTTATGTACGCCTACTTTTGTGCAGAAAATTGCTGTTCGTTATTTAAAATCGGGTGTGTTCGAAAGTAATTTGAAAAAAACAATCGATTTGTATCATCAGCGTCGCGATGTAATGCTTAGCGAGATGGAGAAGTGCATGCCTAAAGGGGTAAGCTGGACACATCCCGAGGGAGGAATGTTCCTGTTTATTACTTTACCCGAAAATATGAATGCCCTGGATTTGTTTCATAAAGCGATTGAGAAAAAGGTAGCATTTGTTACCGGAAATGTATTCTATTGCAATGGTGGTGGAAACAATACTATGCGTCTTAACTTTTCTTATGTAAATAACGAAAAAGCCATAGAAGGTATTCGACGATTGGCTAAAATTATAGAAAAGGAAATGGTGACTACTGAAAGCGAAATTTTTGCCTAGAAGGATTTACTATTTCAAATAGAAATCATATAAAGCGCTGCAAATGTTATTCTTACTATTTGCAGCGTTTTTTTTATTAAACGTTGTTAAATTATATGTATGGTATGACTTAATTACTCTAAAAAAAAGAAGGATAAAATTATGATGGTTAGGTTAAATTTTATTAACTTCTTGAAAAATAACTATTTCTTATATAAAGAGGATATGGGATGCACAGAAAAGTTTAACCCACAGTTATTGGAGTATAATACAAGTTCTATAGATTATAAAGTATTCGTCGATAGTTCTTTGGATGTAGTGTGGAAAATGAATTTGCAATCGTGTTTTACCTATGTAAATCCATCGATTTATAATCAATTGGGATTTACAGTAGAAGAATGGACCGGAAGTAAATTGTCTGATCATGTTACACCGAAGGAGTTTAATAGAATAGCCAGGATTGCTTTATGTGAAATTAAGCGATCAGAAAAAAGTAAATCGGTTTATTTTGAGACTGTAATTCTCAATAGAGCGGGTAAGCCTATCGATTTTGAGATAGTTTTTAAGTTTGTATGTGATGAAAATGGTATTCCGAAAGAAATAATTGGTAGTGCCAGAAACATATCGGAACGCATAAAATGCCAATTGGAAAGGAAAAGATACAACGCGATAAGAGATAAGTTTTTTTCGGTGGTTGCACACGATTTAAAAGGATCGTTTAGCTCTTTACTGGGATTTAGCGATTTATTGGTGGATATGGTGAAAGATCAAAATGATGAGAAACTTAAGAAATTCACTAAGCTATTAAATAATAATTTGCAAAATACCTACGATTATCTGAACAATTTATTGGAATGGACGATGGCACAAACCAATGGTATTGATGTTAATTTGCAAAATTTTAGATTTATTAATTTAGTGAATGATGTATTTGATATTGTGAAATTGCAGGCCAAAATGAAAACAATTACTCTTACTTATAAAATTGATGAACAATTAGACTTGTTGGCCGATTCTAAGATGATAGAAACAGTTCTGCTTAATTTACTAAGTAATGCAATTAAGTATAGTAACAACGGTGGAAAAATATCTGTAAGTGCCGAACAAAACGAGAAGGAGTTTAAATGCAGTGTCCGCGATAATGGTATTGGCATAAGTGAGGATAGAATAAAATCTATTTTTATTTTTGAAGAAAATAGTAGCACTTTAGGAACAAATAATGAAACAGGTACAGGTCTCGGACTTATTTTAAGTAAAGAGTTTATAGAAAGGCATAATGGTAAAATTGGTGTAAGTAGCAAATTAGGAAAAGGAACTACTTTTTGGTTTACAATTCCTGTTTAATTAGTAATAGTTATGAGTTTTAAAAACCACTTTCGAGTGGTTTTTTTATGCGTAATTTTTTACAATCTATCTTTATCTCTTAATTTTTTTGATTAATTTTTCATGATTTTTAAAAATTGTGAATCATCTTATTTAGAATAGACAAATGAAAAATATAAATGCATCACACACACCTCTTTACCGAGAGGCCGGATTTAACTTAAAAGATTCGAAAACAGCAAAACAAGCATTTTCTGCAGAGATTGATCATCCGCATGAGCCTGATAATTATATTTATTCTCGTTATCGTAATCCTACTACTGTAGCGGTAGAAAAGCAGATTATGGAATTGGAAAACTGTAATTGGGCCCTGCTTGTGGAAACAGGAATGGCGGCCATCGATGTGGCTGTATCTATTTTTCAGAAAGGAAAGGAAACGGGTCCCTGTTTGTTTTTTCATGAAATATATGGTGGAACCAATTCTTTTATCGATACAGTATTAATTAAGAGAAGAAATATGGATATTCGCCGATTTTATGCGAATAATGGTTCTTATGATTTGGGGGAACTGGAGAATATGCTGAAGGAAATTAGTCCTGAATTTCTTTATTTCGAAGCGGTATCGAATCCAATGTTAATTGTTGCTGATGTAAAAAAAATAATGGCACTAGCTAAGCAATATCATTGTAAAATTATTGTTGATAACACTTTTGGAACGCCTTATTTGTGGAAACCATTGCTCGATGGGGCCGATTTGGTAATTCATTCGGTAACAAAATATTTAAGCGGACATGGTAACATAACTGCCGGTGTTATTTGTGGTAACGATAAGGATTTAATGAAAGAAGCAATTGAGTATCGCAAGTGGGCTGGTCATTTTCTTAGTCCTGATGATGCTTACCGCCTGGGAACACAGCTTAAAACTTTCGAATTGCGCTTTAAACAGCATTGCGATAATGCATCTGTTTTAGCCGAATATTTAGAGAATCATCCTAAAATAGAAGAGGTTTTATATCCGGGGTTGGAATCGCATCCAACCAGAAAAGAAGCCGTTGATTTGTTTGGCAATAAAGGTTTTGGAGGCATGCTAACTTTTGATATTAAGGGAAATTCCGATGAGGATAAACGAGAGAAATGCAATTGCTTTATTTCTGCTTTAGAAAATACAATACCTTTAGTCCCAACTTTGGGCGAAGTAGATACCATTCTTTTGCCGGTTGAGCCAGTTTGGGGCGCTAAATACCCATTACCAGGAGTTATTCGTTTATCGGTGGGTATCGAGAATATCGAACTTCTTAAAAGTAGGATTGGAGAAGCTCTGGAGAAAATATAATGGTTTAAAATTTGACAATTGGCAGTAGTTTATTATAGCCTTACTAAATTCTCATGGCAGGCATTATAATTTAAAGAAAAAATACAAGCGGGAGAGCAGCTTGCAAATATTAATAGAAAAAGAAAATAATATTTGGAGTAGAAAGCTCAAAAGTAAGATGCCACACAAACCATAATGTAGGGAACTATTATGGTTCAAATTTTTTGAATGTAATAATCTGGCATTTTTATTTTAAAAATAAGAATGCCAGAATTAATAAATGCTCCGAAATTAAATAATCCTAGGGCTGTAGTTTTGCTCACCATATTCATAAGGTGATTAAATTGTTCTTTAATTCTTTTTTAGATTTAGATAGATATCTGTTAACTAAAGAAATGTTAATGCCATAAAATGCAAGCACCTAAAACCAATATTATTAAAGCAATATATTTGAAATATTTGTTTTTTACACTGAAAAAGTAGTAGAATAATGTGTGTGCCTTTACCTAATCTCCCTTCGTTAATGATTAAATAAAGTTTCATTCGCCATCGTAAATAAACTAGCGCATCTCAAACAATTCCTGGTGAAATTTTGAATGAAGTCCATTTCCTTTAAGGTCTTTCTTTATTGATTTTCCCATTTTTGAGGGGCCGCAAAACCAAACACTTGCAGATTTCCAATTCAAAATAGTATTTCGGATGTGTTCTCCGGAAATTAGAGCTGATTTAGAGGTATCAAATAGGTGTAAATTGATATTGGCTTCTGCCGAGACTTGCTCTAACTTTGTCTTAAAATTTGAATCTAATTTCATTGCTGAGTAGAAAAAATCAATTTTTTGCTTACTATCTTGTTGTGCCAAGCGCTCCATTCGGGCTAAAAAAGGAGTGATACCAACACCTCCCGCTATCCATATTTGGCTTTCTGTGTTGTTGTTAAAGGTAAAATTACCATAAGCACCTTCGATAACTACTGAGTCGCCAATTTTTAATTTATTAGCCAAATTAGTAGTATAATCGCCAAGAGCCTTAATTGTAAAGCTTATATTTTTTGTCTTTTTATCCCAAGCCGAACTAATTGTAAAAGGATGTTGTGACTCTTTCTTTTCAAATTTTAGAAATGCAAATTGTCCTTCTTTATGTCCTTTCCATTTATCGCTTTTTACTGTTAATTCAAACATATTCATGTCGGGATATGTGTTAATGGATTGAATTTTTCCCTCAGACTTTTGTTTTTTGCCCACTTGCCCCAAAAGAACAATAAAGGAAGAAACTGTTCCTACTATCATTAAAATTGCCATAATTATACCAATGGGTTGTGTCCAATAATCGATATACATTAGTGCAAAAGAATGAAAAACCAAGGCTAAATAAATGATCGCCATTGCAATGTGAGTTTTTGCAAAAAAACGATAGGGTATTTTCTTTAGCAAGGCCATAATTAGAAACAGAACGGTTAAATAAAAAGCGTACTCACCTACATGAAGAGCCGTAGATTCAAGTGATTCCAAAAACTCTTCAAATGCGCTGGGATCTAATTCTTCGGTGGCTCCAGAGATGGCATCCAAAATTATTAATCGATCTAATTGCGACCACCATTGAGGCAATTTAGACACCAACCAGTGCAGAATAGAAAACGAAAATGCAAGAATACCTAGCCACTTGTGCAGACGGTAAATTTTATCAAGTCCGCCCAGGCGTTTCTCAATCCACAGGGGACGAGTTGCCAATAGCATTGAAAAAGTCATGGCAGAAAAAGCTATAATTCCGGTATATTGAGCCAAACTCTTCGTAAACAAATTGGAATCAAACGGAATATACAGCAGGGTATTTGTAAAAAACCATAGTATTGTGATAAGAGTAAATGATAGGGCGAGTGCGAGTTTTATTTTATTCATATAAGTTTTCCAATTCGATTAGAACTTCCTGCCATGAAGATTATTTTCATTTTTGGAAATTTACTTTAGACTATAAAAATTTAATAAAAAAATGTAGAGACAATTCATAAACTGCCTCTACATATAAATAAAAAAGACTTTCAATTAAAGTTCAATAATCACATCTTCTTTTGCCATACGTGCTTTAGGCAACTTACGGTTGTAATCTTTTTCTTTTTTGTGATATCCGATTGCTAAAGCAAAAGTACATTCGTAATCATCGCCTAATTCTTTGGCAAATTCTTTTTGAATTTCCTCCGCATCAACACCTTCCATTGGTGTAGAATCGATATCAAGACGAGCCAATGCATGCAACACGTTGCCCAAAGCAATGTAAGATTGAGCTTTTGTCCATTGTCCATTGTTTCCATTTTCATCAGCTGCCTTCTGCGCAAATATAAATGCTCTTTCTAGCTGTTTATCATATCCTTTTTCATTCATTCGTCCGGCAGCTACGCTAGCGTCTAATCTTTTTTTGTAATCCTCTTTGCCATAATGCACTTTATTGGCAAAAAGAATAATTTCTGAAGCCTTTGTAGCGTGAGGTTGATTAAATTGATATTTCTTAAAAGTTTTAGCCAAACGCTGTTTTGCTTCATCACTTTTTATAACGATAAATTTCCATGGTTGTGAGTTGATAGAGGAAGGCGATAAGCGCAAAACCTCTTCTATTGTTGCCAAATCTTCGGGTGAAACGCGTTTTGTTTTATCGTAGGCTTTTGACGTATAGCGACTGTTCAAATCCTCGATGATTTGATTACCAACAGAAACATTTGGTGTTTCTCCTTTTTCTTTTGGTGTACAAGCTCCTATAATTCCTGCGACTACTGTCAGTATTAAAATTATTTTTTTCATAATTTATTTGTTTTAATTTTTCTATAATTTCTATTGTTGTTATCAAAATTACATGTAATAAGAATGGTTAAAAATTCTTGTACAATGGTTTACAATAATTTCAAGTTCTTATTACTTTGTATTGGGATGCAAAATAGTAACTTTTTTTATTTGAAATATTGTATTAAAAAGGGAAATTCTGGTAAAAAAAAAGGGAAATATTAAATTCATCTCGTTTAAGGCTTTTCGGTTTCGCCTCGTTTTTTATAATGGTTTCTGAACTCCACTATATTTTTGAAACAATCTTTATTGATTATTTAGTAGTAGTCTTATAATTTGTATTTACCTGATAGTACGATCTGATCCTTAGTTTGAGCATTTCGCTTAAACTCCACGTATGCAGTCCTTACAGCAGTATTACTGCAATTTGTCCTTTTCTCCTGAAAATTATTAAGTGCGAGTGGCATGTACTAAAGTTTTGTTATTTTTTTTAATAGATATGAGCAAAACGTTCGCATCAGCAGTTGTATTTCATTTATTGTTAATTGGAGCGTTTTCTATTTTTGGCTGAGTTCATTTTCTTTTCAATTATTTCCTTCAATAGATAGGTCAATCCTCCGCTAATAAAGGTCGCTACTATATCTTTCCAATCAAATGTTCCATGAATCCCAATTAGTCCAAGAGGCTCCCATACTATGCTGTAAAGAATTGTGGCAAGTATTATCTGTTTATTTTTTTCTTTGTTTGAATAACTCTTTGCCCCCCAAAAAACGAAACAGATCCCAAGTACACATACTAAACTTCCAATTGTATCTGCAAATCCATAGTCATTTATCGTATTGTTATAGATATATGGTCTGTAAAAGTGCGTCAGTAATTGTGAAGAAGCCAATACAATAAAAGCTAAAATCAGATACAAATTTTTTTTCTTATTATCCATTACTTAAATATCTGTTCATAATTTAATTCTTCATAGAATCACCCAAAAATGCAATTCCGTTTTAGTGTGTGGCAAAACGGTGAATTGTATGGATTGTAGGACATTAGAAATTGTAGCTATTACGCATAAAAATATCCTTAATTATCACAATATTGTAGATCAATTGCAGATAACCATACACTCGATTTGTATCATTAAATAGAGCAATTCAATATATTTCTTTATTTTTAAGCATCACAAACATAATTCTATTTTATAATGAAACAGTTCTATATAAAATATCTTATTGCATCGAGTGTTATTTTCACATGCATTGTATCTTATGCTCAAGATCAGAATATGGTGCTTAATCCTGGTTTTGAAGTGTACGATAAATGTCCTGAGAGTTACACCTTTATGGATCATACACATAAATTAATTCCTAACTGGACATATCCATCAGCTACGACTCCCGATTATTTTAACGAGTGTGGTTCCAGAGAAGTAAAAGTACCTGATAATTTTGCAGGATATAGCGAAGCTAAATCTGGTAAGGCTTATATGGGCGCTATTTTAAGTGGGAGTAATCGCGATTTTAGAGAATACATTCAAGGTACTTTAAGCAGCACTATGATTGCAGGCCAAAAATATTGCGTTTCATTTTGGTACAAATTAGCATCGGGAAGTAAATTTGCTGTTGATCAGTTAAGCATGCATTTTACTAATTCGAAAATAGCTAACAATAATAAAACATTTTTAAAATTAAAGGCACATTTAACGAATAAAGAAGGTTTATTTTTAGACAATACCGAAGAGTGGATTCAGTTTTGTCAGGTATATACTGCTAAAGGAGGAGAGGAATTCTTTGTTGTGGGCAACTTTAAAAATTATGATAATACAAATTATGTAGTTACTGGTCGCGATACTAAGAATAAAAAAGGCAAAACCTATGCGTATTACTTTTTCGACGATTTTGAGATTCGTCCGTTGGTTGATTGTAATATGTGTGCATGCGTTTCTAAAGATTTAAAAACTATTGTTATCGATTCTTCATACACAGGAGGTTTAAATCCTGTTACGGGCCGAATTAATAAAATAATAAACGATGGTATAATTAGCTTAGGAATTACAGGAGGAGAAGCTCCTTATAATATTGAGTGGAGTAACGGAATACAAAATGCACAAACCATTCGAAATCTGGGAGCCGGTACATATACCTACTATGTAAGTGATCAAAATAACTGCCATTCGGAAGGCACCATTGTTTTTAAAGAGCCCATACTGCCCGAAGATGCTTTTACCGAGGGATTAAGAAATATTGAAGAGGGTGGCGCTCTTATTTTAAATAATATTTTCTTCGAAACGGGTAAAAGTACGCTTTTGCCAACTTCATTTGTTGAACTGGATAAAGTAGTCGATTTTTTAAAAGAAGGTACACTTAGTTTGATTGAAATTAGTGGACACACCGATGATGTAGGTTCTGATAAATTAAATCAGATACTAAGTCAGAAACGAGCAGAATCTGTGGTTAAATACCTTGTTGGCAAAGGAGTCGATTCTCAACGAGTTAAAGGTGTTGGGTATGGCGAAACTAAATTTATAGATACCAATAAAACAGAAGCCGGACGAGCAAAGAATCGTCGAGTGGAATTTTTAGTACTAAAAAAATAAGTCACTACTTACCGATTCCTATTCAGAATGTGCCTTTTACTTCTAAAGTTCCTTCGAATTTGTATCGGCAGTACATCAGCACATTTTACTATTTAAATGTATACTATGAACTCACGAAAAATAAATATACTAATCATTTCACTACTACTATCATTTGTTAGTGTAGCACAAAAGCCTAAAAAAATATACAATAATTATTTATTTAAAGGCATGCAGGCGAGTGCAAAGGCTGATATCGATAAAGAACTTAGTAAGGCTAAAATAAATTTCGATAAAGTTTTAGTAGAAGAACCTGAATCGGCAATGGCCAATTTAGGACTTGCTATTGTTTACTCCTACGATAAGTATTCTGATAAAGATTATTTTAAAGCTTTGGGATTTTTTATGAAAGCCTATAAAACACAATCTCAGTTTACTGAAGGAGACAAACTTGTTTTAGATGATTTGTTTTCGAAACAAGATAAAAGACGCAGAAGCAGGCCTTTTGTTAAAAACATGGAATGGCAGCGCCTGCAACTGGAAGACAAGTTGATTAAATATGTGCGAGAAGAAAATAATACAGATTATGCCAAGAGGTTTTTAAAAGAATTTCCCGATTCTAAATACTATACCAACGTTTCACATATTTTGAGTTATATCATGTTTCGCGAAGCCGAGAATAAGAATACTCTTGTAGCATTTAATCAATTTTTAAAGGATTATCCCGAGTCAGCTCAAGCTGATATCGCAACAAAGATGCGTAATAAATTAGCTTATAAAACTGCAGTAAGTGAGGGATCATTAGATAGTTACCGGAATTTTATTGAAAATTATCCCGAGGCCATTCAAGTTGAAGAGATTAAGAAATTAATGGAAGGAATGGCTTTTGAAGAAGCATACAATAAACATACGATTGAGGCTATTGATCGCTTTATAGTAGAATTTCCTAACTCACCGAAAAGGTATAAAGCTAAATTGTTAAAACAGAAATTGCTTTTTGAATGGGCTAAAAGTGTAAATAGCTTAGAGGCTTATAACAAATTTGTGTCTTCCTATCCCGAAGGAAAATCTTATATCGATATTTTTAATCTAAAAGCTAGTGTATTAGGTGAAGAGGTGCTTAAGAATTTTCCAGACGAAAATTACAAGTTTGTAAAAGGATTCGATAATCAACAGTTTAATGATTTTGGTGGTGGAATTGCAAAACGCCCCAATGGAGAGCTTGTAGTTGCTGCATCGTCGCGAAAAGCAGAGGGAGAGATGTACGACTCCTGGCTTTTAGGAATCGATGCCAGTGGAAAAATGTTGTGGAATAAGATGCTAGGAAATCGTTTTGATGATCTTGTAAATAAAGTTAGTATAAATGCTCAGAACGAAATTTTTGTTGCTGGTATTACCGATGCAATAGTCGATAGTGTGAAAGGACAAGCTTGGCTTTATAAGCTCGATACCAATGGTAAAAATCTATTTAATCAGAGAGTTGATATGGATGAAGTACTCGATTTTGTAGTATATCCCGACAATAAAATTTTAGTTGCTGGTTATAGCAAAAACACAAAAGATTCAACTTTTACGCCTGGTTTGGTTAAGCTTAATGCTAAAGGTAAAAAGTTGTGGTCTCGGGCATACTCGAGCAAAGGTAAAGTTTATAATTTAACTAGCGATTCGTCGGATATTACTTATGCTGCTGCTGGCAATTGGATATTTGCCATTAATCAGGCAGGCTATTTAAAATGGGATATATTGCTGGATAAAGATGTGAGATCAACAGCAGTTGGCCTTAATGGGAACAATAAAATAGTTTTTGCAGGTTTAAATGCTACAGGTGCTTTTGCAAGTGGCTATACCCCTGATGGGGAAAAACTTTGGAATACTCCCATTACTATTTCTGGCAACGGAAATATAGAACAAATTTTAAGTTTACCTGATAATAGTTTTGTTATCGCTGGAACATTTAATAACAAAATTAAGCTAGTTCATATTAATGAGACAGGTAGTATTAAATTAGAAAAAGAATTTGCTTTGCCGCAAGGAATTAAACTAAACGATGTAACAGCTACTGCTAATAATTTTATAGCAATTAGTGCAACAAGATTAAGGGAAAAAGGCGATTTAATTGTATTTGAAATGGGGCTATAGAAAACGGATTTGTAAAAACAGCCTGAATAAACGAGGGGATGTTGATGCTCGATCAAACTGCAGATCAAACTGCAGTTTTACAATATTTTTAAAATGAGACCTTCTTACAAACTACTTATTCCCAAATTACAAGTTCCAAAAAGTCTTGTAAAATACATCATTCCCCATAAGCAGTAGATCAATCTCCGCTTACGTCAACCCACCGACTGTTAGCTGCGCTGTTCTTCGAAACCTATTGGGCAGTTCCTGTGGCACGAACGCTTAGTTGTTACCAGCTGTTTTTTTATTTTGTAATTAATAATTCTCTGTTGTGTAGCCATGTTATTCTGCTATTTGGAAATTCGTCATTTATCTTTGATTTTATCTCATCGTCTAGTTTTTTTACATCTTTAACTACAGTTGCACTATACCTAGAGTGGTATACTCTGTTATTGCTTTTATATGGTTTTCCATTCAAAATATTATTTAAAGTTTCAATTGCTTGATGAATAATCCATGGATGAGGTCTAAGGTTTCTATGCATAAAATGGTTAAGCCATTTGTTAACGTGTTTGATTTCATCCCATTTTATATTTGCTGAAAACTCAATGTTTTTTAGTCCTTGAATAAAGTCAATCATTTTTGATAATGGTATTGGCTTATTATTTTTATTTAAGATGCGGTCAATTCCTGCAGTGCTATAAATACGTTTCTCTAATGTCAATCTTAAGGCATATAGGACTAAAACATCACAATCGTAATTGTTTTGATAGTCTTCTCGAATATTATGGTTGTAAAAAAGTTCTGTAGCATTTAAGTAATGTGCAGAAGATGGTAATTCGTTTGTGCTAACCACAATGAAAGATGTATCTTGATTTAAATCTAATTTTTTCACATAATCAACTAATTCTGCAATTGTCATTTGTATCTCTCTGGTCAATGCATTTATTTCTTTTGTTGATAGTAAATGTTTAAGATAAAGGATTGAAGCTTTTACATGACATCTAGCAATTTTTTTAATCTCTGATTGTTTCCAACGAGTTTTAAATAAATTTTGTCTTATAAATGAAGTCTCTAACTCTTTGCCACTAATTAATTCTAGGTAATTAATCATAGCATCAACATTTTCTAAATCAGCTTGTTTGTATGCATTTTTTAGAATTCTATTTGTCTCTAATATTGGTACAGTATCGTTCAATTTTGCGTTTTTTAAAATGGCTGCCAACGGTACGAATATGGGGCGTTTGGCATTTTGAATAGCCAATGTATCAAATTGATATAATTTGTATTAAATATACACATTTTCTATTTAGCTACTATCCGCCAAATGACCTATATTTATTGTTGTGAGTAGTTAATTATTTGCTTTAGAACACTCTTTCTAAGTTGATCTCGAACCCATTTATATCACACTCAAATTTTCTGCCTGTTTCATTCATTAAGAATTATCTTATGAGTAAGACAACAACTCTTGGTTACATATCTACCCTATAATTGAAGATTATTACCTTTTTAAAAATAACTAGCTGAAATAATTTTGTACCGTTGAAAATATAATTCACGATGGAATGAAAACAGCAATAATCAGTTTAGTATTAATCACGGGCTTAATCACCTGTAAACAGAAAAATATGGAATTAACACAAAAAGAAAAGGCAGTTGCCTTTATCAAATCATTCGAAACAGGCAGTTCCGATGTTTTATCATTTTTAGACGAGAATATAAAGAGTCACAATTACGGTTTACCAGACGGAAAAAGCACTTATGAAGGATATTTTACTGACACCCCATCTGGTGCCACAGTTGAATTTATCCGTGTTTTAGAAGATAAAGACTTTGTAATAATGCATAATCGTTATGAAAATTTATACGGCTACGATGGTCCAATGTTAACCTTTGATATTGTTCGCTTTAAAGATGGAAAAATTGCAGAACATTGGGATAACATAATAGCAATACAAGCATTAAATCCTAGTAATCGAACACAAACCGACGGCACATTAAAAATAAGCGATATAGACAAAACTGAAGCTAACAAAGAATTGATCCACGATTTTATTACTACTGTTTTAGTAAATACAGAGCAGGATAAAATGAAGAACTATTTTGATGGGGATAACTTAATTCAACACAATCCAACAATTGGCGATGGTACTTCAAATTTCACAAAGGCTTTAGAGATTAAAAATGAGAAAACTTCAGAGATAGTGTATGCCAAAAATCACAAAGTAGTAGGACAAGGCAATTTTGTATTGGCTATTAGTGAAGGAACACTTTCTGGCGAGCCAACTTCTTTCTACGATTTATTTAGAGTTGAGAATGGTAAAATTGCTGAACACTGGGATGTTATAGAAACAATTACTCCAGCTTCTAAATGGCAAAACACAAATGAAAAGTTCAACTTTTAAGCGATTTTTTTTTGCTAGTCTAGGATCCTATATATAATAATAAATAAAACAACTATTATGAACAAAGCAATTTTAATTTTCTCATTAATTGTAACAATCATCTCTTGTAATGCACAAGACAAGAAAGAAAAAACAAATAAACCTAGTTCGGAGCAGAAAGAGTTGCGCTCACGCCCTAAACAAATGAAAGATTTAGATTTTTTTATTGGTGAATGGACCACAACAAATAGAAGTTATAATCTTGATGGCTCGCTTAAGAATGAAACAATAGGTTCAATAAAAGCACAAACTTTTGATGGAGGAAGAGTGTTTTTAGATGAAACAGTAACTTATACCACAGATGGTGAAATAAAAGAGGACTGGATTACCATACGCACATTTGATCCAAAAACTAATAAATGGGTAATGTCATACATTACATCTCTTAGCTCCGTTCATACCCAAACATTTGGTGGACAGTTTATAGACGGTGAAGGACATTTTGATGCTGTTGTTCGTTTAAATTCAGAAACTACTATGAATGGAAAAGTACGTTTCTATGATATTAGAAAAAACAGTTTTGAATGGTCAATGGAAATTAGCCCTGATGGTGGTAAGACCTGGGTTGTAATTGATCGCATTAGTGCTACTCGAGTTCATTAAAAAAAGTGTAGCTTCAATTTCATACTATAATAAATCCCATAACTGAAAAAAGAAGTATTTTGATAAAATCAAAATACTTCTTTTTTGCATACATTTCCTTTAAATTTGTGCAGATTTTTTAGTGAAAATCATCAATTAACATTGTATTTATGAGCGATCCTATTCCAAATTTATATTGTGTAAGTAGCAAATTTGATGAATTTCAAGTTTACGTAGGTTCTCTGAAAGACATACATGATACAAATGAAACAAGTAACTCAATATATGATATTCATCGTATAGAATATTATACCTTAATACTTATAACAAATGGAGAAGGATGGCATTTTATTGATTATGAGAAGCATTATTTAAAAAAGGGTTCTCTGTTGTTTATTTCCAAAAATCAAGTTCAAAAATTTGAAAAAGAGTCAGAACTAAAGGGTAAGGTTATTTTATTTACCGATAATTTCCTTCAAAAAAACTTACAGTACACATATTTTAAAAATCACGTAAACATTTTTAATTATAATTTATATACGCCCTTACTCGATCTTGAAGAAACGAACTACAGTGATTTTCTTGAATTAATTGAGCGTATCAATTTTGAGTTTAATGCTGATTATGACGAGATGAAAGGAAAAATAATCGGAACCTTTTTAAATGCATTGCTCTTAAAAGCTGAAAAGATTTCCCGCCATAAACGAACTTCATTCGAGCAACATAGGTATTATAAATTGTTTAAAGAATTTGGTGTTTTGCTTGAAAAAGATTTGCCCCACAACAAAGATGCTATGTTTTATGCCAATTCACTGAATATTAGCTATAAACACTTGAATGAAACGTGCAAAACAATTTGTGCTAAAACAGCTAAGGAATTTATTTCAGATGTTTTAGTATTAGAAATCAAAAGGTATTTGAGCAGTACTAATTTGTCGGTAAAAGAAATTGCTTATAAATTTGGATTTGATGAACCTACAAACCTTCAAAAAATATTTAAACGTAAAACAGGCAAGACGGCAATTGAGTTTCGAGAGATCGCTTTAAACGAATAATCTTATTTTTACTATTAAGGCTTCTTCCAATTACTCACAACTATTCAGTAACCCTACCCATACTATCGATACATTTCCTTTAGGAAGAGTTGCTGTTTGTTTTTGTTATAAATATAATAACTATTTTATGTGGCATAACTATACCGAAACTATTTTTTTATGAAAACTTTAGTGTGTTACTATTGTAGCATAATCCCCTTTGTATTCTTATAGAATGAGCTAGTTAATCTACACGATTTCTAATGTGGGTTTTATTATGAGGTATGCTTCGGAGCCTCAGCTCAAGTAAGGTGGTGAAATGGATTGGTGGTGGCTTTAATTGCAGATTGGAAATTCTAGACTTTTGCTAGCTTGTGTTTTTACTTTTGCAAAGTAAAGCTCGCGCTAAAAGTTCGCGCTATCGGGGGCCTAAACTTCGAATTGGGTAGGCTTTCCGTATCTAAAAATAGATGTTCAGTTATACAGGCTACTATTTGCGTTACCTGCAATTGTGTTTCCGTTGGTGAAAATAGGGCTTCCGTGACACAAACCTGCTCTTCCGTATGTCACGGAATAAGAAAGTCTCTGTCACGGAATAACTTTTTGCTGTCACGGAAAGCAAAAATCGTGTCACGGAACAAGAAAATCGTGTCACGGAAGGGGGTATCACGTGTCACGGAAGAGCAAAAGCTTGTCACGGAAAAGCTTTTTTATGTCACGGAAGAGGTAAGGTCTTGTCACGGAAGGGGTACCTCGTGTCACGGAAGTTGACTTCTCCTAAAATAACTTCATTCAATCAAACTTTCAAATTAAATCAAAGGAACGCAATACAATCGCGCACCAGCAATGGGGATGGTATTGTGATCGGGATGTAAATTCCTGAGTAGCCACATCACCTCTATGTTTCTAATGCACTCTTTCTCTAAACCACGAGAGGAACGAGTTCTATTTACATACCCATAAATATAGAGCTTGAGTAAATCCGATGGTCGGTAGGCTGGTCTACCATTTTCTCCAAAATCAACTTTAAATCCAAAGTCATTTAAATCAAGGCTATCAACAAATAAATCAATTAATCGAACTTCATTGTCTTTAGCAATTAACCCGTTTAATGAGATGGGAAAAAGATGAGTTTGTCTTCTGTCTTGTCCTTGTATGAATCCCATACGATAAGATGATAAAGTGCTGAAAATCTACAAAGTACAAGCAAGTTTACTTGTCAACAACTTATCAAGGTTTTTAGACAGTCTGACGGTAAATTGTATGAGTAGTGGCAGATTGCGTGGTTGTTTCCTGTCAAACCGCTACGCAGTTTGAGCGGAATACAAGCTTTGATATTTAGTACTTTCCCTGCCATTACTTATACAAAATGTTGTGCTTTCGTGTTTTTTACAATTTTGTCATAATGTCCATGATTAGTAAGATGTGCATTTCCAAAATTTAAAATCCTTTTCTAATACAATTCCCTCTTTAATTATTACTGTATTATAGTCTGAATATAAATACACTTCGGAAGGCATCACTAAAAACGTGTCAATTGGTAATTCGATATCTAATTTTCCACCTACAATTGTTTTTTTGATGCTATTGGCTTTTAGTTCATCAAAATCACCATTTCCTAAGTTTTCTAAATCAGATTTAACTATAAAGAATATATCTCCATTATAATCATTGTAGACTCTTGACGACTCATCAATTATCGGCATACAATCTCCAATTCCGTATTTTACATTTCCTGTTAATCCTGTCGTGATATTAACATCATTATCATCTTTCTCACAACTTGTAAAAGTCATTATAAAGATTATAAATATACTTTTCCATAATATTTTCTTTTTGTAAGTCATATCTTGAAGATGTAATAATCCGTTGAAAGGTTGCTTAACATGAGGCACAACGTTTGGAACATGGTGCGTTTGGATTTTTGAAGCCTTTATTTTTTAATCTACCACTCACTTTATTTATAGCTAATATCGTCATTTTCTACGCTAATTTCCAAATGCACTATGTTTTTTGTTGTAGGCGTTTTTAATTTCGTTTATAGCTGTGTCAGAAATTTTGTTCCATCTCGTTTTTTCATCAATCACTAAATCCACACCTAGACATGATTTTACAATCGAACTGATTTGTAAAAACCATTTAGAAGCAGTCCACTCTTTAATAGGCGTTGATTTGAATCCTTTTTCATTATCGTCCCAATATACTCCAGCAGCTTCTCGGTAAACATATTGATATGTCGGGTTTCCATTGCCTGATATTTTCAGAAGTAATTCATTCTTATCATTTATAAGAACTTCCTTAATGATTTCTTGTTTTAAATCACTCTCTAAATCTTCAATCAGCTGATAAACATTGATTATGTAATTCTCATATTTTTCCTTACTTGCTTTAAACAATCCCTTGCGCTTTGGAGTGTTTTTTATCAATCTAAACAGTTCTTTTAAATCAGAATCAGTCTCGCTGTATGGGAATTCGTCTTCAATCAGTCTAATAGGCTTTTTCCCGTTATAAAACTGTCTTGCTAAATATGCACCATATTTTCTATTGTCCTTTCTCGAATCCATTAATTTTATACTGTTTTGTTAATCAGCTCTATTGCGCCACTATCAAAGGAATCGAGCAATGTTTTTTCAAATCTATTTTTATATTCTAAAGAGCAAAGTCCTTTTTTAATAATCTCTGAGTCTTGAAATACACTATCAATCAACGACCAATCTTTATCTTGGAACAATTCCTTTTCTTTGTTTCTGCCTCCACGAGAAATTCCATCGATATCTCCACCGTATTTTTGATAAACTCTAATTTTCTCTGCTGTAATCATAGTTTTTCGGTCTCGGCAAATGCCCTACAATGGTAAATTGTATGGTGTGTAGGGCATTAGAAAGCACTTTCCTGTCAAACCGCCAAGTAGCCGAAGCGCAGGTTTGACACCTGCTATTTGACAAACCGTCGAAGCTGCGCTTCGGCGGGGATGAAGAAAGCGCAAAAGCTTCAAATACAGCATAACCGCCCTATAATCTATGCTAGATTGTTAGTGGCAGTTTTATTTTTTAAATACTGTTTTTCCGTCTTTGATTAATTCAACGTCTTCTCCTTTTCCTCTTAATTCATAATTGTCGTTTTTGTACCAAATTCCCGATGCAGCTTTTTGCTGAACTAATTGAATGGTTTCTCCCTTAAAATTTAGGGTTGCCGTCTCTTTCGCATTATTGAATGTCATCTCTAATTTATTTCCGTCTTTATCGGTAAAGGAGCTTTTTACAATGTCGTAATCAACCTTTTTTACTAACTCTGTTGATGTTGTTTTTGTTCTTTCTTTTTTGTGCGTTTCCTTACAGGCATTCATAAATAATAGTGTCAGAATTACGATTGTCAAAATGTATTTTTTCATTTTCGTTGTTTGTTTTTTGTTTTTTTACGTTTGGTCGGGAATTGCCTCTAACGGTTTTGCTAAAATTTGAGGGCGATTTACAACTGCCGCCTTATCAAAGCCGTTGCCGTTTAAAATTTTGTTTTATTATCAAGTTGGGCGTCACCGCCCTTTAATTTTAACTTTTGTTAGAGCAAGTTTTTCTTTATTTGAAATTTTTATTACTCTGTTTAAATAATTCTTTACTCCAAAATTCTTTGTTTAATTCAATGCTGTTTTCTTTAAAAAAATCCATATCAATTAAATTCATGAATGAAGTTTTTATATGTTCTTCTTGAGTTAATTTCTTCAATTTGATAACACAATACTGTTGGTATTCTGCCTCCCAGTTAGATTCTTCTTTTTTGCAATAAATAACGCTTATTGCATCATTCACACCACCAAAACCATCGTAATTCCATTTTTTCTTGAACACAAAGAATGAAAGGTATTTATCCTTATCAGCCGAATATATTGTTGTATAAAGGTTGGAAATAGAAGTGTTTAAAATCGAATCTTTGTCAAAACCTTCTAGCTTCTTTACTGATTTTCCATTTTGAAAAAGGCTGTCAAGAATTTGTTTGCGCTGTTTTTCAATGTTTTTTTGAATTTTCAATTCTTCTCTTTTTCTTGCATTACCATTTCCCTTGATAATATTTAAAATTTTTGTTCTTGCATCAATGTCATCAAAATAAATATTGAGAGTTTTTTTACCGACCGTTAAATATGACTTATTTAGCTGGTCATATTTCCAAGGGTCAATTTTAATAGTTTTATTTTCGTAGCTATAATAAATGGTAAACACAGGTCTAACCAAAATATCTCTTTTATATTTTGTTACAATTAAACTGTCAACGTTTATCAAATAATCTGCATCATTATTTTTTGAATATTCTTGCATTAACTCAAAGTCAGTCAAAGATTTTTGTTTTCCAACCACTACTAATGAGTTGTCAAAGTCAAGGTCTAGTATAGTATGAAATGATCCTGTGTAGCTCCATAAGATATTATTTACAAAATTCAATTCATTTGCAAAATCTATTTGGTTTTTATAGTGCTCTTTATAGTTTGGAGAAATTGAATCGTTTTCCATTATTACACTAATTAAAGAATCCCTCTTTTCTATTAGGTAATTCTTTTGATATGCAACACCATACTTTTCGTAAAAGTCAATTTTTTCTTCAAGTCCTTTTTCAATAACTACAGATTGTGGTAAAAGCACAATTACTTTTGGGTCAAACTTACTTTGACCACTTACGGAAAATGAAAAAAGTAAAAAACAAAATATTACTATTCTTTGTCTCATTTGTTCTCTTTAAAATTTGCTCTAACTATTCAGTAACCCTACCCATACTATCGATACATTTCCTTTAGGAAGAGTTGCTGTTTGTTTTTGTTATAAATATAATAACTATTTTATGTGGCATAACTATAGCGTAACTATTGTTTTGATGAAAACTTTAGTGTGTTACTATTGTAGCATAATCCCCTTTGTATTCTTATAGAATGAGCTAGTTACTCTACACGATTTCTAATGTGGGTTTTATTATGAGGTATGCTTCGGAGCCTCAGCAAAAGTAAGGTGGTGAAATGGAATGGTGGTGGTTTTAAATTGCAGATTGGAAATTCTAGATTCTTGCTAGCTTGTGTTTTTACTTTTGCAAAGTAAAGTACGAGCTAAAAGTTCGCGCTATCGGGGGCTTAAACTTCGAATTGGGTAGGCTTTCACGGAAGGGGTATCTCGTGTCACCGAAGTAACTTCTCCTAAAATAACTTCATTCAATCCAACTTTCAAATTAAATCAAAGGAACGCGATACAATCGCGCACCAGCAATGGGATAGCCCAGAGTCCAATTCTGAGAACGACCATTACGCTTGAACGATTGAAGAAACGTGCTTATGAATCTATGCTCGACATTTACAAACAAATCACGCCTGTAAGACGTGATTTATTATTCCCTACAATTTAACGAACCGCCGTATACGAGACCCGTACGTACAGTGGTGTGAGAGGTTCTCCGCTAGGCTAATGGCCTAGCGGCTGCCTGCTCGATTGTGCCTTCGCCCTTTATTTTGTTAGCTGTTTAATTCAATTTCTATCATACATTTTTATCTCACCTTTTAATTCAGAATCCTCTAAGTAATAAACTCCACAAGGAACTTTAAAATATGATTCTTCATTATGGTTATTGTCAAATGAGAATTTTTCACCAAGAAGTGTCCAAACTATATCTAAATTGTTAGCATCTAAAAACTGTATAAAATCTTTTTTTCTAATTAGAACACCACTAGGCTTACTATTCATTGAAACTATTTCATTGTTACAATTTTGCAAATTACCATCAACTGGAGCATATTGAAGATTCATTTTATTAAATATGTATTTGCAGGGGATATTATATGACTGATTAGCTCCAGATTTATCTCCTTCAATGCCACCATTTGCCGATTCTGTTGCTACAATAACTTTATAGTTTGTATCTTGAATTGTTTCCCAGAATCTTTTATTCTTTCCATATGTATCAATATAAGCAGGCGACCAGAACTTTTCTCTATTTATTAATTTTGAATAATTATCTCTATTCTCAGGCAACCATCTTCCCCAAAAATTTTGATTGTTTAGATATTTTATTATTCTTTTTTTGTCAGTCTTTTTAACCAATAAACCTTGGATAATATAATGAATTTGTTTTCTTCTTCCTTCGTATCTGTCAATTCCGATTTTTTTAGGTTCTGACCATTCTACGAAATATTGAAGATGCAACCATTCTTCATTATTATTATCCGTTTTTTCAATAATAGTCTTTGGGTCTACTAAATCAGCTATTGTTTTAACCCATTCAGAATCGGGATAATTCCATTTATTATAATTTTCTTCTCTCCACCATTCCTTATTTTGTACTGAATCGATTTCCTCTTCTTCCTCAATATTATTGTTTTTCTTTATATACGAGGGGTCAATATTACGCAAATAGAGTTGCCAAGCACCTTTGTAAAAATCGTATTTGTCATAAGAACTCCAGCCATCTTTTAATTTGTAATTATCTGAAAGCATTGCCATTATTTCATAAAAGGCGATCCATTGATATTTTTTCCCAATGCGTTCAATTTTATTATCGTGTCTGTTATATGAATAATACTTGCGTACTGAATAATCATATTCTCCGTGTATCTCTTTATCGTACCCAAGTTCGAAAACTCTGTTTACAATCCAGTATCTTATCTGCCAAGCATTATGTTGTTCATTGTTTGTTTTTTTATCAAAATATGGAAGTACTGTTTTATTAAGAAAAGCAAGTTGTTTTTTATCAAGTAGTTTTTCTAACTGAGATAAACAAGTAGACTCTATTTCTTCTAGCATTCCGATATAGGTTTGTTGTTTTTCTGAATATTTTACACCTACTCGATTATAATATTCAGTATTCTTTTTGAAGCTCCTAATTTGCTTTTTACTGTCAAATAATACTTTAACAAAGTCTCGTGTTTCTTTTTTTAGCGTTTTTAGAAAGACCTTATATGAATCATCATCTTTGAATGAATATGAAGCAAAGTGATTTACCGCTGATTCTACAATATAATGACCAAAATCAGCAATTCCGCTAATTAAAGAACTATAAATTGAGTTTTGCTCTGAGCCATAATTGTTTTTAAATTCAGGACTGTTATAATCAATTTGATACTTTTTTACTTCATCTTCACTCTTTGGTAATGATGGCATTGATGTGTCATATAACGGACGAATGTCATCTTTCTCAATATTTAACTTTATACCTTTATAAATTGCATACTCAATGATATTGCGAGCATAGTCTCTTAGTAAAATATGTGTTGGAGGATTTTTATCTTTGAAAATTGAATTATATACATATTGACTAATTTCTCTAATTGAATCATCTCCCTTTGTTCTTAAGGTGCAACTATAAGCCACTGCATAAAGCCTTTCTGTTACATACAAATCATCTATTTTTTCAAAAGATTTTAGTATGGCAATAAGTACTTGAGGCTTTTGTTCTAATAAATTCACTAAAGCTTTAGTTGTTTGGTCTCGAAGAGCAATATCTGTACTCGATAAAACCCAAGCTAATGTCTGTGCTACTAATCTTGCTGTTTCTTCATCTGTATTAGTTGAAATGCTTGAAATCCAAGCCCAGTCAAGTAAGCGTCGTAATGGAAATGCAATGTCATCATCATTATATCCACTATAATATCTTAAATATTTTTGCCAAAAACCATCTCGTTTTGGCATTGAATATCTAGATAATATCTTATGCAATCTGTCTCCATTAAAGGGGTGCTTTGAGATTGGAGTAAGCTCTGTTAATGTATATAGCCATTCTTCATAAGGTACTCTACCATTTTTCTCCAACCATTCTGTAATTTTCTGTTCATTAATAGATTTAATATCTCTCCATTTCAGACTATCCAAAAGCAAGTGAGTGAATGTCTGATAAGTATTTGATATTTCCCACTCAATATTTCTTTTGTTCTCGGAACTTTTATTAATAAAGAAATCAATGAGTTCAAATAATTCTATATCATATTTCTCTGGTAATAAAATTGAAAATATTTCGATGATACCTCTGTATGACCACTGGTATTCATCTATTATAATTTTTAGTTTTCCATTCTTTACAAATGCATCCTTGAGGTCTTCTTTTGTTTTATAAGCATTTAATAATTCTTTTGCAATAAAGAAGTCTCCAAGTTTTTGATATGAAAATGAAATTAAATCTTTTGGAACTTCACTATATTTATATCTCATTTTTATAAAAACACATTCTTCAATTAAATCGGTCAGCAAATGAGGAAATTTGGGGAACTCAGTATCAAATAAAGCAAAAGCTTCTTGACACTCCAGTTGACCATATTTTGAGTTAATAAGTGAGTGTGCAAATTTTTCAATTGCAAGTGATACAATATTTCTATTTTTATATTCGTGTCTTTTTTCATCAAACCTGCGGTTAAGTGATTCCTTGTATAAATCGTAAGTTTTATTTATACCGTTAAAACCTTTAGGAAAACTTCTCTTATTTTGACTTTTTATTGTTTCACAAATAAGATGTAGAAACAAAGGATTAGAAAATTCAGGATTAAGAATTGGAAAATTTGGAAAATCTAAGTCATAATACTTACAAAATAATTTCAATGCTTCATATTCATTGCCCTTAAAACCGATATGTGTTAAAAACGTATTTTTTATATCTGATTGAAATGTAGTTGAGATTATATCATTGAAATAAGTGCTTCTGATTGTAAAAACTAATCCAATTGCAGGATAATTAGCAATTACATTAACAAATCCTGCTATTTGGTTTTTCCATAAATCTGCTCCTGCACCTTCATTGATTGCGTCAATTAGGATTAATATACGTGAATTAATATTAAGTCCTATATTATTTAGGTTTGAAAGAAAATCACCAAATTTACAAGTTAAACCTAATTTATTTAAAATATTCTGCTCAATTGTAACGGTATTATTGAATGTAGTACCTAACAACAGTAATGTTGGCAAAGACTGTTCTTTCCTCTGGGTGGCAATATCACCTAATAAATGTGATTTTCCACACCCTGCTTCTCCTTGAATTATTAGAGTTGGATTATTTGCTAAGTTTATGTTTAAGTTCTCAATTTGATTCAGAAATTCGTAATTGTTGTTTTCAATTTCTCTTAATCGACTTAACTCATTATCAAATTTATTGTTTGATTTAGGTAAATCTCTCAATTCATAAAGGCTATTTCTTTTTTTCGAAACCTTTTGGTTAAATAGCTTAATTTTCTCTGCAAAATCAGAGAGTAATATTGAGTTTTCTAATTTGTACTCAAAAGTACTTATCCAATTAGTCAATTCAATTCTTAATAATTCGAGTTCTTTCTCTATTTCAAAAAGAGATTTATTGTCTTTGATTTTTCGATAACTTCTTTCTGTTAACCAATTATCGATTGTTTTTATTAATTTACGGTAAAAGATATCGTTATGTGAAAGATTATCAAAAACTTGTGCAATTGGTAGTCTAAAATTCAGCTTCTTATTAAATCTGGGTCCAAGATTTTTAATCTCTTTTTCGATTTGACTTGTGAAAAAGTCAGGGTCTAGTCCATTATTACCAAAGAAGATATCTAAAATCCATTTGTTTCGAGGCTGTAATAATTGATAATCTAAATGACTTGGAACTCGCCATTCGATAGTGATATTTATATTTTGAGCTGCTTGCTCAATCTCTATTTGATATTGTGGTTTTTCTCTCTTCTTATTCTTTGATATTTCTTGGTTTACATATAAAAATATGATATTCGGTTCGGACTCTTTACTTTTTGCTTTATTTATTGAATCGATTATGTCTGCTTTTTTTTGAGAAAGTTGCCCTGTATAATATTTTGCCTGAAATGCATATAATTGACCATCTTTTTCAATTGGCTCAGTTTCTATTCCTGGTTGATTTTTATACCGAAAAGCTCCAATGTGATTATTTAGTTCAGCGCAAAATAGAAAATATGACATCTGTTCAAACGCCCATTGTTCTCTATTATTAAATCTTTCATTAAATGTATTCCAATTAATCATATTTCATTCTTTATGAGCTGTAATATTTGCGCACTATCGTTCTTTGGGTGAGCCATAACTCCTTTACAACCCTCATTAATGCGGCTTATAATACCAAATCGGACTAGTAAGCTTAGTAAAATGTAATTTTGCCCATGAATCTACAAAACAATAATAAATTAACAAAATAGTTATCCTGATTGTTTGGGGTGTTGGGAAGTGTCGGTGATTATTTTATGAGGATTGGGGTTTAGTGTCTTGTTTTAAATTGTTTAAATAAGAATTTTGTTAGTATACGAAATATCCATTGTTTGTTTGTTTGTTTTTACTTTTTTGCAGTGGTCTCTTTGTACAAAAAAAGCTCACGATTAATGGTGAGCCTTTGTAATCAGTTAACGTAAAAATACCGAATGATTTCGCATTTATTGTAAGGCATTCGAATCGTTCATTCTGTCGATTAAACTTTGCGGTAATTTCTTTTTCACTTTAGCGCCCAGTTCGCGTATTTTTTCGGCATTACGAACCAGGTTACCTTTTCCATCGCTTAATTTATTCATTGCTGCCGAATAGGTCTTTTTTGTGGTTTCCATTTGTCTGCCCAGGTTTTGCATATCATCAACAAAGCCAACAAATTTATCGTACAAAGCACCACCTTGCCGGGCAATTTCCAGTACATTTCGGTTTTGGTGTTCCTGTTTCCATATAGAGGCAATGGTGCGCAGAGTTGCCAACAGGGTAGAAGGGCTAACAATTACAATTTTCTTTTCCCAGGCATAGCTAAACAGTTCCTGATCGTACTGCACCGCCATTGCAAACGACGATTCTATGGGTACAAACATCAGCACAAAATCGGGAGAATCCAGACTTTCGGAGCTTTGATAATGTTTATCAGCCAATTCTTTAACATGTGCTTTTAAGGAAACGATATGTTCTTTCTGAAATTTCTCGGCTTCAATATTGTTGGTGGTATTTACAAAGCGTTCGTAGGCAATTAACGAAACTTTCGAATCAACAATTACATGTTTATTTTCAGGTAGTTTTATTATTACATCGGGCCTAATGATTTGGCCTTCGCTGTTTTGCATTACCACCTCGCGCTCGTACTCTTCTCCTTTGCTTAAGCCCGAGCGTTCTAAAATTCGTTCGAGAACCACTTCGCCCCAGTTGCCTTGTTTTTTCACATCGCCTTTTAAAGCTTTGGTCAGGTTATTGGCTTCGTCGCTAATTCGGGTATTTAAATCGTATAGTTTTTTAACCTCTTCTTTCAGGCTAATTTTGTCGCGTAGTTCTTTGTCGTAAGTTTCTTCTACTTTTTTCTCGAACAAAATTAGTTTCTCCTTAATGGGGCCCATAATATCACTCATGTTCTTTTGGTTCGAACTGGTAAATTCTTTGGTATTTTCCTTCAGAATTTTACTGGCAATATTTTCAAACTCCTGGGTAAATTTCTTTTGTAGTTCCTCTAACTCTTGTTTTTGACTGGTTAGTTTTTCTTCCAGATTTTTTCTTTCGGTAGCCGATACAGATACCGAACGAGTCAGGTTCTGATTTTTCTCTCTTTCTTCGTCTAAGGCAACTTCAAGTCTTGTTTTTTCGCGCATCAGGTTATTGGCGCGTTCCTCCAATATCGAGAGCTGATGCGACAAATCACTTTTTTCCTTGATAAAGATATTTTCCTGAGTCAGTAATTCCTCACGATGCAAAGCCGATTTTAGAGAGGCTTTTCTACGCATAATTAACCAGCCAATAATTAGACCTTTTACAATTCCGATTGCGAGATATAAAAACTCCATCAATTTTTATTTAAGCACAAGGCAGAACGAAGTAAATTGTATTATAAAACAAAGGATTAATGGTTTTGTATTTACTTGTTGTGTTTTGTGTTGGTTAGTATCTTATAATCATATTTAATGGGGGAATAAGAATTTAAAATGCTTATTCTGCCTGAATATTTTACGAAACTAATTTATAGCTTTTGGTGTTTAAGCTTTAGGTTTTTCGTACTCTTTCAGTTCCATTTTATCACCATCAAAAACAGCGTAGGTAAAGTTTGTAACCCAATCGCCGGTGTTTATGTATCTGCTTTTTCCATTCAGATCTATATCGCTTGGCCAGTGTCTGTGTCCAAAAACAAAATAATCGAAATGTTCTTTTTTTAATTCATCATTGGCATACAGTACCAGCCATTCTTTGTCAACACCTCTAAAGTTATCGGCTTCAATGCATCCGTTTTTTAATCGGCTGTGTCCCGACCATTTATGAGCCAGCCAAAACGAAAAGTTAGGATGTAATCGGGCAAAGGCCCACTGTAAAAATTTATTGGTGAATATTTTTTTTAAGAACTTATAGCTTTTGTCGTAAGGTCCTAGTCCGTCGCCATGTCCTAAAAAGAATTTTTTGCCTTTTAGTTCTGTTTTAACAATATCTCGATGCACTATTACCCCGGTTTCTGCAGGCAGGTAATCAAAAACCCAAATGTCATGATTTCCGGTAAAAAAATGAACTGGAATACCCGAATCGGTAATCTCAGCAATTTTCCCTAAAACACGTGTAAAACCTCTTGGTGCGGCTCTTTTGTATTCGAACCAGAAGTCGAAAATATCACCCATTAAGTAAATTGCTTCGGCATCGTTTTTAACTGTATCCAACCATTTGGCAAACAGTTTTTCACGCTCACGATTGTTGTTCATGGCGGGTGCACCTAAATGCACATCCGATGCAAAATATATTTTTTTATTGTTCTCCATAAAAAAGTCCTTAATTCGCTTTAAGTTAAAGGTGTTTAAAGGTAAAAATCAATTTTATAAATGTATTTAGATTTAAAATGCCTTAAGTTAGTACTATTCACTAATAACTTAAGGCACTTGCATATACTTTAGGGAAATGAGTTTTTATTTTACGTACTCAGCTACTTTTTCTTCCAGTCTGCGTCCAAAAAGATCTTTACCCACAATTTCTCCTCTTTGGTCGATTAGATAATTTGCCGGAACTTTTTTGATGTTGTAAAGGCGGGTAGCAGCAGCGCTTCCTGTTTTTAAATCACATACATTGGTCCAGTTTAATTTATCTTCATCAATCGCCTGTTTCCATAATTTCTCATTCTGATCAACCGAAACCTGGTATATTTTTAATCCTTTGCTACGATATTTATTGTAGATTTTTTTGAGAGTTGCATTTTGCTTGCGCGATGCAACATCCTGAGAAGCCCAGTAGCTAAGAATAATAAACTTTCCCTTGTATGAGGATAGTGCCACTTCTTTTCCATTTGTATTGGGTAATGTAACATCAGGAAAATTAGAGCCTTTTTCTTTTATCATTTTCGCAATATTCAGGTTTGCTATTCTTTTTTCAAGAGTTTTGTAGTTGGCAAGAATTGCTTTGGTATATTCGTGTTCCGGATAAAGAGCTTTCATCGACGAAGCTACAATTTTTACAAACTGAATATCACTGTTTTCGTTTAATGTAAAAGTATTTTCATCGATTTTCTGATACAAGGCCATATAACTTGCCAGAGAAGTGGCATTTTTCATGATAAAATTCTTAGAGAACTCTCTCTGGGCCTGAATAGCTTCTACATATTCGGCCACTAAATTTTGTGATACAGTAGAAAAATCGGCATCATTTTTTTTCTCTTCCAATTGCTTGCGGATATTGGCTATCTTAGCTTTTGTAAGGGTAAGGGTATCGTTAAGCTGCTTAACCAATTTCGATCCTTTCGATCCTTCCACAATATATTTTGCACCCATATTTTCACTCTTACTATAGACCAAAATATTTTCTTTTGCTTCGGCCAGTAGAGTAATTAATTTACCATTAGAAAGCCGCAAAATATAAAATCCAGGTTTAGTATTTTCCTCTTCAAGCTCAGCTGTAAACTTAAATCTTCCATCTTCATCCAAGCTTACAGAATCTATAGTCTCGCTGCTTGCAACATGTAATTTATCCAAATACAATACTTTACCGTCGGCATTATCAATTTTACCTTCAAATTTTACACTGTCGTTTTGATTACAGGCCCAAAGAAGCAATAGGGGCAGGGCAAATAAAAGTTTTCTCATTCTATGATTAGTTTGCGTTAGATTGCTTTATTAATTTCTTTACTATTAAAATCCCGAAAGGCAGGTGAAATCAGCTTAATTTTGTAAGTCGAGTTTAAAAAAGAAGTCGCCTTTTGGGGTGATTTTTTAACTTCAGGCGGAAATTTACTAATAATTTCCTGTTTTACCATTACGAACTTGCTGTCGGCCTTCAAATTTGTCAATCTGCACTAATAAGCAGGCCAATTTTTTTGTGCTGGAAAGTAAGGATTCAATTGTTCCCGAAATTTTCATATTTTTGCCAGAGAACAGACTCGTTTTGTATCCTTTAAAAATATAGTTTTGGGATATGAGAAATGGTTTACATCTTAAAATAATACCGATTTTAAAATTAACTTCGTGTAAAGTTTGTCAGGCATCTTTACTTTTTTTGTTGTTAATAGGTGTTTTCTGGTGTTTACTTTATTAAATAATTGGCATAATAATCAGGAATGAAAATATATACGGATCTTAAAGATTTTTCAGCTATTAATCCAGTCGTTACAATTGGTACTTTCGATGGGGTGCATTTGGGCCACAGAAAGGTGATTCGCCGACTACAGGAACTAGCGCATAAAGTAAAGGGAGAAACCGTAATCTTCACTTTTTATCCTCATCCAAGGTTGGTTTTAAACAAGGAAAATAATGGACTCCGATTAATTAATACTCTGGAAGAAAAAAAGGTATTGCTCGAGGCTGCCGGAATCGATCATCTGGTTGTTTATCCATTTACCAAAGAGTTTTCGCAACTATCCTATATCGAGTTTGTTGAGCAAATATTGGTAAAGCAACTGGGAATGAAATATCTGGTTGTAGGTTACGATCATCGTTTTGGGCATAATAGAGAAGGAAAATACGAAGATTTAAAAGTGTTTGCCGATCAGTTAAATTTTAAAATTGAGCGTCAGGATGTTTTAAATATGGATGCCATAAATGTGAGTTCTACCAAGGTGCGTACTGCCATTTCGGAAGGAGACATAAAAATGGCCAATAAATATTTGGGCTACCGTTTTTTTATAAAAGGAGATGTTATCGATGGAAAAAAATTAGGCCGCACATTGGGTTTTCCTACTGCCAATATCGATCCGCAGGAAAGCTACAAGCTCGTGCCTAAAGATGGTGTTTATGCTGTAAAGGTTGATGTGGACGATACGCGATATTTAGGAATGTTGAATATTGGCGTTCGCCCTACTGTAAATAATCAATTGGATAACCGATCGATAGAAGTTCATATTCTCGATTTCGATCAGGATATCTATTACAAAAACATTACCATTCGTTTTTATCAACGCATTCGTAACGAGCAGTTTTTTAAATCAATTGATGAATTAAAAGAGCAGTTGGCAAAAGATAAAGAATCGGTTATTGAATTGTTAGGCTAATTATTAGTTAAGAGTTTTAAGTAAGCCCGAAGAAACATCTCCGGGCTTTGTATTTTTACGGAAGTCAATTTATTTTTTAGGAATTCTCATTCCGTAGAAAGAGCGGTAAACAAAGAATAATCCAATAAGTAAGAATACACCACCAATGTATGGAGCAATATTCATTTCTCCTGTTTTATCAGCATGAACAATTAGTTCAATGGCAATTTCGGCAGCTAAAAGTCCAAATAAAGTAGAGAATTTAATAATTGGATTTAATGCAACCGACGAGGTATCTTTATAAGGATCACCAACCGTATCACCAATAATGGTAGCATCGTGTAAAGGTGTATTTTTCTCTTGTAAATCTACTTCTACAACTTTTTTGGCATTGTCCCATGCACCACCCGCATTGGCCATATACATAGCCTGAAACAAACCAAAAATAGCAATGGAAATTAGGTAAGCCACAAAAAAGTTAGGGCTGAAAAATGCAAAAGCTAAGGTCAAACAAAGAATTACGGCAAAAATATTCCACATTCCTGTTTGTGCGTACTGAGTACAAATTTTAACCACATTTTTCGAATCCTCAATATCGGCTTCGGTTTTTTCTAAATTGATATTTTTCTTAATGTACTCTACAGCACGGTAAGCACCTGTGGTTACGGCCTGCATCGAAGCACCCGAGAACCAGTAAATAACAGCACCACCAGTAATTAAACCCAGAATTACCGAAGGATCGGTTAACTGAATCTGCAATAAAGATTCTCCGCTCGTTAGAATGGTTCCTTTCAGAAGCAAAATAATGGCAAAAATCATGGTAGTGGCACCAATTACAGCCGTACCAATTAATACAGGTTTAGCAGTGGCTTTAAAAGTATTTCCGGCCGAATCGTTTTCTTCCAAATTGTGTTTTCCGCTTTCAAAATTAGGTTCAAATCCAAACTCACTATTAATTTCTTCTTTAATATTCGGAATCTTTTCGATTTGTGATAATTCAAATACCGATTGGGCATTGTCGGTAACTGGTCCATAACTATCAACAGCAATGGTTACAGGTCCCATTCCTAAAAATCCAAAGGCCACCAAACCAAAAGCAAATATTCCCGGATATTCTCCAAATACAGCAATGTCCTGAACGGTAAAAAAAGCCACCGCCATTAATGCCATCATGACCATTCCTTTCCAGAAAGCAGAAAAATTTCCGGCTACCATACCCGATAAAATGGTTAAGGAAGCACCACCTTCGCGCGATGCAGTAACGACTTCCTGCACATGTCGGGAACTCGAACTGGTAAAGGCTTTTGTGAATTCAGGGATTATTGCTGCCGCTAATGTTCCACAGGAAATAATGGTCGAAAGTTTCCACCAAAGTTCTTCCGGAAGATCAGATATTAACACATAACTTAGTACATAGGTTACGATTATTGATACGATTGAGGTAATCCACACCAAAGAGCTTAAAGGAGCCTCGAAATCGAAACTATCTGCCTGACTATATCTTGCTTTTGCTATGGCCTGATTTACCAAATATGCAAATACCGAAGTAAATATCATTAATACACGCATGGCAAAAATCCAAACAATCAGGGTAGAGGCAAAACCTACATTTGGCATTAGCCCTGTTTCCCCAAACATTAAAATAATGAAAGTAATTAAAGCAACTCCGGTAACTCCATAAGTCTCGAAACCATCGGCAGTAGGTCCAACACTATCGCCGGCATTATCGCCAGTACAGTCGGCAATTACACCCGGATTTCTCGGGTCATCTTCACCAATTTTAAATACAATTTTCATTAAATCGGCTCCTATGTCGGCAATTTTAGTAAAAATACCACCTGCAATTCTCAATGCTGATGCGCCCAGCGATTCACCAATTGCAAATCCTACAAAACAGGCTCCGGCACTTTCTCCGGGAATAAACAGAAGAATGGCTATCATCATAATTAGCTCAACACAAATAAGCAAAAGACCAACACTCATACCGGCCTGTAATGGAATAGACATAACATCGAAAGGCTTTTTCTTTAAGGCAGCAAAAGAAGTGCGACTGTTTGCGTAAGTATTAATTCTAATTCCGAACCAGGCAACTCCATACGAGCCCAGAATACCAAGCACAGTCCACAATAAAATAAGCATGGTTTTAGGTATAGATACATTTGCCAAACCAATAAAATAATAGGATATGGCAACACCTATAATTACAAATAGTATAATTAAAAATTTTCCCTGTTGTAGTAAGTAGGTTTTACAGGTTTCGTAAATAATATTAGAAACTTTAGCCATTGAATTATGTACCGGCAATTTTTTGATACGATTAAATTGTATCATTCCAAAAAGTAAACCAAGTGCAATTACAATAATGCCATAAAGTAACAAGTCCCAACCATTCATTCCAGCTAGTCCATCAAAAGTACTTTGTTTAAGATCCGGGACAAGCAAATCGGCTTCGCTAGCCAAACTGGTAAAAGGGAATGCTAATACCCCAGACAATAGAAGTAATAATGCTTTTTTCATAGGATAAAAATTAATTTGAATAGGTGAATTTCCTTTCAAATTATACATTATTGCATACTATGTCAAGGTTTTTAATTATAAATACCTGTCTGTGTAAAATTTAGGAGATTTGCTTTGTAAGCTGATTTTGTTATTTTTAAGGTGTGAAGATTGGTCCGTTATTCAGGAAACTCCCTTTTTTTACTATGAATTTATTGATTAATTGTAAATGTGAAGCATATTTCCATTTAAACTGGTTCTGTACGATTTTAAAGGATATATCGCCACAGATTCACCAATAGGATTGGCACCTGTTAAAATCATAAACTGACTATTACATACAGGGCAAACAGCAACACCTTCCCACGAATCATCATCATCAGGATCGTTTAGTACAACATGTTCCGAAGATTCTACATCATGCGGACAGGTAGCATCATAAACAAAATATTCTTCGTTGGCTCTATAAATAATGATTCCATGGTTTTTATAGCCTACAAGTTCGCCATAAACATTATCGAAATATAAGGCGGTATTATTGGTTAACTGATTGTGGTAGTTTAAGTCGAGTGTTACATCAATTTTTCGGTAGGGAACAATTTCATTAACATCAACCGAATTTGAACTACAGGAACAAAAAATGATACTTAAGGGAAGTAAAAGAAAAAAATATAGTAAATTTGATTTGTTGACATTCATTGTTTTAAATTTTGCATTTATAACGATTCTTCTCGCGAATTAGTATGTGGTAAAACTAGAAATAAAAATAATATTATCAGGACTATTATGGACGAAGGTTGGGGAAATATAATTTATCTGATAGCAATGGCTATCTTTATTGTTTATGGTGCCCTTAAAAAGAAAAAACCTGCAAAGGTAATTATACCAGATGAGGAAGAAATATTCGATCAGCAGGAACAGCCAGCGCAGCAGCCCAATACGGATTTTGAATCTATTTTGGGCACTTTACTGGGGCAGGAAATTTCGAAGCCTTATGCGCAAACAGAAGATTTAGATGCTGAAACATCTTCTTTTGAGCAGAAAGTAATCGTAAAAGAAGAAAAAAGAGTAAGCTCAGTTACTCAGGAAAAGAAAGAAGAAAAAAGATCTGTTTTTGACGACCTGAAAAATTTATACGAACAAGAGGAAGAAGAAATAGAAGAAGACGAAGAGGAAACGATTGACTGGCGACAAGCCATTATTTATAAGGAAATATTAGATCGAAAGTACCAATAATATAATTTTTTAGTACTTTTATAAGTCCCAGTTAAGTGGGTTAAAAAGGGGGAGTATTCTTATAAAATTTATATATTTGTACCCTGAAGAGTTCCGATTATCGGGATTCTTTTTGTTTTATAGGTCTTTTAGGATTAGAAAGTAAGAAAAATCAAGAAAATAAATAGGAGGATATTATGTCTGGATATTCATATATAACAGCAGAAGGATTAAAAAAATTAAGAGAAGAGTTAGAGCATTTAGAGACAATAGAACGTCCGGCAATCTCGAAGCAAATTGGCGAAGCTATCGATAAAGGCGATTTATCTGAAAATGCAGAGTACGATGCTGCTAAAGAGGCTCAGGGATTACTGGAAGCAAAAATTGCTCAATTAAGAGGTGTTGTTGCCAATAGTCGTATTATCGACGAAACAAAAATTGATACCTCTAAGGTTCAGATGATGAACAAGGTTACCATAAAAAATCAGAAGAATGGTGCCGTTATGACTTATACACTGGTTTCGGAATCGGAGGCAGATTTTAAGAAAGGAAAACTTTCTATAAATACTCCAATTGCTAAAGGTTTAATTGGTAAGAAAGTTGGTGAGATTGTTGAGATTAAAGTGCCTAATGGAATTATTCCTTTCGAAATAGTGGATATTTCTATCTAATAGAATTTCGTTTAACTATCAAAATAAGAGAAATGGCTTCAATTTTCACAAAAATTATTCAAGGTGAGATTCCTTGTCATAAAATCGCAGAAAGTGATAAATATTTTGCTTTTCTGGATATTAGCCCATTAGCAAAAGGTCATACTTTAGTGGTTCCAAAGCAGGAAGTTGATTATATTTTTAATTTGGAAGATGATATTTTAAGTGGCTTACACCTGTTTGCTAAAAAAGTGGCCAAAGCAGTCGAAAAAAGTGTCGAGTGCAAGAGAATTGGTGTAGCCGTAATTGGTCTGGAAGTTCCTCATACTCACATTCATTTAGTGCCAATTAATAATATTGGCGATTTAAGTTTCGATAATCCAAAATTGAGCTTAAGTCAGGAGGAAATGGCCGAAATAGCTGAATCTATCCGTAAAAATCTGGAATAATCTATTTTCTATTTAAGATATGAAAAGCCGCTTTTTGCGGCTTTTTTATTTTTTCACCCTACTGGGATTTTTCTTTATAAAATCGGACCAGGAAGATGATTTTCCGGATACAGTGGGCAGGTTACTTTGAAAATAGTGACACATTGCAATGGCAATAGCATCTGTTTCGTCGGCATTTTGAGGAAACTCTTTCATTTTAAAAAAACGCTGCAGGATAACCGCCAGTTGCTCTTTCGATGCGGTTCCAGTTCCCGTAATTGCAAGTTTAATTTTACGGGGAGCATACTCAAAAATTGGAATGTCGCGCTGTAAAGCCGCAGCAATAGCTACACCTTGCGCTCTACCGAGTTTTAACATCGATTGTATATTCTTACCAAAAAATTGGGACTCAATAGCCAGTTCATCGGGATGATACTCGTCGATTACCTGTAATGTTCTCTGGAAAATTTTCTGCAGCTTAATGTATGGATCTCCAATTTTTTTTAAATCGAGAAAGCCCGAAACCAAAATTTCCGGTTTCTTATTAGCTATCCGAATTAAACCATAACCCATTAAATTGGTTCCGGGATCAATTCCCATTATTATTCTATCCTTATTCAATTTATTTTGTTTTTTGTGCAATTCTTTGCAAAATAATACCTGCTATTATTAGCGTCAATCCTGCAAGAGTACTAAGATAGATAGATTCTTTGAGAAACAAATTAATAAAAATTAGAGAGAGAAATGGGCTTAGAAAAACCAGATTGCCAATTTTATCGGTCGATGAGCTAAGCTTCATCGCTTTAAGCCAAAGTACATAGGCAATTCCACATTCTACAACTCCAATGTAAATGGCTGCCAGCAAATGCTTTTTTGCTGGTAAATTAAATTCCGAAAACAGAAATATGCTAATGACGATATAAAGAAAGCCAAATATAAAGTTTAGCAATAGTTTGGCATTGGATTCTCTTTTATCGCGAACATTATAAATCCAGTACAAAGCCCAGAAAACAGAACTGGACAAAGCTAAGAGAACACCAAATGTATCGGGCATTTGTAAACTTGAGAATGACCCCTTATTTGCAATTATGATTACGCCCGAAAAACTAAGTAAAATGCAAAGTATATTTTTTATTCCAATTTTTTGTTTTAATAATGGAA
Source organism: Marinifilum sp. RC60d5 (assembly GCF_052400665.1). Classification (NCBI taxonomy): domain Bacteria; kingdom Pseudomonadati; phylum Bacteroidota; class Bacteroidia; order Marinilabiliales; family Marinifilaceae; genus Marinifilum; species Marinifilum sp. RC60d5. The sequence goes on along the minus strand of NZ_JBQTGK010000001.1, from coordinate 774,878 downwards.
TGGATAAAAGTACCAGACTAACCGGCCAAATATAGTTTAAACTTAGTGCAAATTGGGCAGGTAAAATGGAATAAGCTTTTAAAAGTACCAGGTAGTAAAGAAATGGATTTAGAAAACCTAAAACTGCCGATTGCAAATATTCGCGACCTGTAATTTTAAAGCTCCTTTTCAACTGTCCGTTAAAGCTTTGTAAAATACCTAGAAACAGTATGGCTGTAGCCGACGAATAAAGTAAAAGATGAAGAAAATCCATACCCGAAAGGGCAATTTTAAATGCCGTAGCAACTGTCGACCAGCATAGAATGGCCAAAAGTGCATAGATATAGGCTTTCTTCTGTTTTTTCAAAGCTGATGTTTTAAACTTCCTGTAAAAGGGATGAGAAACTAATTACCTGATTTTGAAAGCGAGCATTAAAAACAGCCTTTACTCTGGGTTCAAAACTTGTCAGGTATTTTTCCAAATGTTCTTTGTTTTTAAAAACAAGCTGATGCGAGTAGGTTAATCCTTCGTCGTCTTTTGCCACCATAACCTTACAGAAATAATTATTGCTGAACGTGCTTGTTTCCTTTAACAAAGGAATAAATTTCGCTTTCATCCACTCCGTAAAAATGGGTTCTAATTCTTTATCGAACAAATAACTTGTATTGTAAATTAGCATAGCTATAATTTTAAATTTTTCGCAAAGATATTTAAAATTAAATACCATTAGCAGTAAGATATTACTTTCGTAATTTGTTCAGGTGTTGTCTTGCTTTAACCGAAAAAATACTATCTGGATAATCGGTAATAATTTTTTTAAAGCATTCACTAGCCTGAGAATAATTTTTTTGCAGTTCGTATATTTTCCCTTTTTCCAGCAAGGCTTTATCAGCAAGTAAGCTATCAGAATAATCACGGGTAATTATTTCTAGGTTTTCAAATGCTTTCTCAGTATCACCTTGTTGTTTGTATATTTCATATTTTTTAAAATATACCTCATCAATTAAGGAATGTGAGGGATGATTTCTAAGTAAATCATCTAATTTGCTTAAGGCTTCAGTTTCTTTTTTCTGATAGATAAGAAATTCAGCTTCAGCATATTTTTTCATGGCCGTATAACTTGTATCCAGTGTTGTATTGTCGCTTATCAATTGCGAAAGAGCAATGGCATCGTTGGCAATTAGTTTCGATGTACTGCCTTTTAAAGCATCGAGCTGTGCTTTTGCCCATTTTAGCTCTCCCATATAATATGAAACACGAGCCTTTTTAAATTTTGCATCATAACCAATAGGGTTATTTTTATTGGCTTTTTCAATTTGAGAATAGAGTAGAACAGCATCCCATTTTTCGTTGGCAAATAATTTTATATCCGCTAATTCCATTTTTATTTTCGAAATTTGCTGCGGGTGTATTCCTTTTTGTTTTAAAATTTCTTCAAGAATTGCAATTGCTTGGCTTGATTTGTTTAAAAACATTGCCAAAATATGAGCATGGCGAATAATGGCGGCACTCAAAAGCGATTTTTGCTTTTCCCCTTGCAAAAATATACTGTACTTATTCGATAGTTCCTGCCATTCGTCCTTGCTGGTATTGCTCTTTTCATTCAGCTGTAAGTATTGTGTTTCTAATATTTCTATTTGTGCTTTTAGGTAATTGCCGCATTCTGTTCCTTTTTTTAGTACCCGCTCATAACTTTTTATTGCTGTTTGGTAATCTTTATTGCTTCGCGCCGATAAAGCCAGTTCCATTAAACGATAGCCATCTTCTTTTTTTATTAAATCGATAGATCGGGCTTGTGCTAATGCCATAGGAAATTGTTTTTTCTGCATAAAATACCATTGCAGCAATTCCTTATAAGCAATATTGCCTGCTTCCTGTTGACTTTTGCTTAAAAGCTGATTTTTTAAAATAGGATCGAGACTGGAATCTATATCCTGTAAAAGTGCGGATTGTAATCTGTTTTGAACCGAATTTACCAAACTTTGATCGATGGAAATTGCCAGTAGATATTCACGTACCATTTTTTCGAAATCTCGCTGATACAGATAAATATTAGCCAACTCGATATGATACAGATCGGTCTGATTGAATAATTTTCGGCCTTGTAAGTAGGTTTCTGCAGCTAAATTGTATTCTCTTTTTGTGATAAATGCGTTGGCAACGCTGGAAATATCACTTTTTACGGGTTTTAATTTTTCAAGTACCTTATTGTACTGATTGATAGATTTTTCTTCTTGCTGCGCTTTTTTATATACATAGCCCAGCGAAATCAGAAATATTTTATCATTTGGATTTCTTTTGATCTGCTTTTTCACATAGCTCTCTGCATCTTTATATTCCTCTAACTGAAGAAGACAATCGATATAATAGTTGAAATATGTTTTCGATTTTGTAGCATCATATAAATTATAGAAAAGAGAGGATGCGGGTTTGTATTCCTTATCTCTAAAATATTTAAATGCCAACTGACTTGCCGACTGAATATTATGCTGACCAAATGTGGGCTTTACTCCTATAATCAGGAAAAATAAGAATATACCTGTCAAAAAATTTCTCAAAACTATTAGTTTAAACAAGTTAAAAATTACATGTTGAGCAATGCTCGATAACTGCTGAAAAATATCAGTTAGCTTTAAATTGCTAGCATAAAAATAAAAAAAAGCCCGGCTTCTTATGCCCGGGCTTCCATAAATATTTCGACAACAGATATTTTTACTGTAAATCTGCTTTCTTTTTAGTTGATAATATCAAAACCAGTGTAAGGAATCAATGCTTTTGGAATTTTAATTCCTTCAGGCGTTTGATTATTCTCAAGTAAAGCAGCAACAATTCTTGGCAAAGCCAAAGAACTACCATTTAAAGTGTGTGCCAGTTGAGGTTTTTTCATGTCTTTGCCTTTAAATCTTAATTTTAAGCGGTTTGCCTGATACGATTCAAAGTTTGAAATGGAGCTAACCTCCAGCCATTTATCCTGAGCAGCAGAAAATACTTCAAAATCGAAAGTTAGAGCTGCTGTAAAACTAGTATCTCCACCACAAAGGCGCAGTAGTCGGTAAGGCAATTCTAATTTTTGAATAATACCCTCAACATGCTTAACCATAACTTCTAAGGCTTCGTATGATTTATCGGGATGCTGTAATTGTACAATTTCCACTTTATCGAATTGATGCAAGCGGTTTAATCCACGTACATCCTTACCATACGAACCAGCTTCTCTTCTAAAACAAGCCGAATATGCTGTGTTTTTAACTGGAAAATCTTCTTCTTTTAAAATTACATCGCGGTAAATATTTGTTACCGGAACTTCGGCAGTAGGAATCAAATATAAATTATCTTCTGTTACATGATACATTTGACCTTCCTTATCAGGAAGCTGACCTGTTCCGTAACCCGAATCTTCGTTTACCACCAAAGGAGGAATTACTTCTTCGTATCCAGCTTTGCGGTTTTCATCTAAAAAGAAATTAATTAAAGCTCTTTGAAGGATTGCACCTTTTCCACGATATAATGGGAAACCTGCACCAGTTATTTTATTTCCTAATTCAAAATCAATAATATTATATTTTTTTGTTAATTCCCAGTGAGGAATTGCATCAGGAGGTAATTGAGGAGCTTCTCCAACAGTTTTTTCTACAACATTATCTTCTTCACCTTTACCCGCAGGAACCGATGCATGAGGAATATTTGGTATTTGCAGTAATAAATCGTTTAATTCTGTTAGAATCGAGCTTTGAGATGTACTAAGTTCGGAAATCGAATTTTTTAGTTCACTGGTTTTAGCTTTTGCAGCATTTGCTTCTTCAGCTTTACCATTTTTAAAAAGCATACCAATTTCTTTCGACAAGCTATTCATTTCAGCCTGAGCTGTATCTTGTTGTGCTTGAGTTGCTTTTCTTTTCTCATCCAATTTTACGATTTTACCGATAATTTCGGTAGCATCGAAATTTTTAATCTGTAAAGCCTTTATGGCTTCTTCCTGATTTTCCTGTAAGTATTTAAGGCCTAGCATCTATTTTCTTTTGTTGATGATTATTCCCGATCTCTATAAAAATGTAAAAATAAAAAAATCTCCTGTCTTTACACGATGATAAAGCAGGAGATTCAAATATTTTAATGCTGAATTACTTACTCAGCAATAGGTTCAATAGAAACGTATGATTTGTTGTCTCTTTTCTTTCTAAAAACAACAGTTCCGTCAACAAGAGCAAATAAAGTATGATCTTTACCACAACCTACATTCTCACCTGGATTATGCTTAGTACCTCTTTGACGTACAAGAATATTTCCAGCTTTCGCTACTTGTCCACCGTAAATTTTAACTCCTAATCGTTTACTTTCCGATTCTCTACCGTTCTTCGAACTACCGACTCCTTTTTTGTGTGCCATTTTCTAAATATTTTTAAGGATTAAGCAACAATTTCTTCAATTTGAATTTGTGATAAGTACTGACGGTGTCCGTTCAGTTTTTTGTATCCTTTTCTTCTTTTCTTCTTGAATACCTTTACCTTGTCACCTTTCATGTGTGATAATACTTTCGCTGTAACTTTAGCGCCTTCAATAGCAGGAGCACCAACTACAACTTCACCAGCATTGTCAACTAAAAGAACTTTTGCGAACTCAACTTGTCCACCTTCTTCAGTTTCCAATCTGTGAACGAAAATCTTCTGGTCTTTTTCAACTTTGAATTGTTGACCCGCGATTTCTACAATTGCGTACATTTTTTCCAAATTTTACGGTTTGTTCCAGGGGGTGGGTTGCTTAATAATTAAGCGATTCCTCTTGGTGAACCCCCGAAGAAATTTTATTTTTCGGACTGCAAAAATAGGAAAGATTGTTTGATAAACAAAGTTTTATACATGTAAATAGTACTTTTTTCTATGTTTTTTACATTTTTATAAAACGAAAATCAAATTTACTTCATTTTATAGTAAATGCACAAACTTTAGTGAAATAGGTTTGGATTTTTTTACCATTAATATGTATCTTCATATAATTATAGTTCCTATAGTTTTTTATGAATATATTTAATTATAAGATTAGGTATTAAAGTTAATTTGGCATTTAAAGCCAGTGTAATTGTAATGTTCAAATCAATTTAGGGAAATAAGATTTACTTGGTAGCGTTTATTGTTAAAAAGCTTCGAAACAATTATTATATTTGCTTTAATAATTCGAAAAATAGATAAAATTTATGGGTAAGATAAAGTTAAACGTCTTAGGATTGTCATATAGTCAGACTCAAACAGGTGCTTACGCTCTTGTATTGTCCGAAGAAAATGGCGATCGGCGTATTCCCATTATTATAGGAGGTGTAGAGGCACAATCAATAGCAATTCAATTGGAGGAATTGGATCCTCCTCGTCCTTTAACTCATGATTTATTTAAAAGTTTTGCAGAGGCATTTGCTGTAAATGTTGTTGAGGTAAACATTTATAAATTAGAAGAAGGTATCTTTTATGCTGAATTAATTTGTGAAAAAGGATCTACCAGAATTCGTATCGATTCAAGAACTTCTGATGCTGTCGCAATTGCTCTTCGTTTTAAATGTCCAATATTTACAACCGATGAAATAATTGAAAAAGCAGGAATTGTTTTGAGTATTGAAGGGGAAGCACAGGAACCTGAAATTACTGCTACCATGTCTGATGTTGAACTCGAAGATAAATCTGAGAGTGGTGAATTTAGTACTTATTCTATTAGTCAGTTAAAGGAATTGTTGAATGAAACAATTCGTAACGAGGATTATGAAAAAGCATCCTTAATAAGGGATGAACTTGATAAAAGAGAAAAATAGAATTTATAATTATAGTATAAAAGAAAAGCAGGCCTAGGCCTGCTTTTCTTTTGTGTTTTAGTGTGCTATATTTTCAACTTGTTTAGGGTCGTGTTTGTGTTTAAATAATATGGCAAAGAAAATAGCAATTACCAGTGAGTAAATTGCAAATGTATTCCAGATATCCATCCATATAAAATCACCAGTACTATTGGTGAAGAATTCTCCAATAATAATTCCACTTACCCATGATCCTACTATGGCACCAAAACCGTTGGTCATCATCATAAATAATCCTTGTGCACTCGATCTGATATTAGAATCGCATTGGGTTTCTACAAAAAGAGAACCAGATATATTGAAGAAATCAAAGGCCATTCCATAAATTATACAGGAAAGAATAATCATCCAAAGTCCGCCAGCAGGATCGCCAAAAGCAAATAAGCCAAATCGAAGAACCCAGGCAATCATACTCATTAACATTACCTTTTTAATACCAAATTTCTTAAGGAAAAATGGAATTGCAAGAATGAAAAGAGTCTCCGATATCTGAGAAATCGACATAATAATAGTTGAGTATTTGATAACAAAAGAATCGGCATATTCCGGAATTTTTTCAAATTCAGAAAGAAACCTGTCTCCATACATATTGGTTAGTTGTAATGCAGCTCCCAACAACATAGAAAAAACAAAGAAGAGAGCCATTTTATAGTTTTTAAATAACTTAAAAGCATTTAATCCTAAAACTTCAACTAAAGGTGCACCTTTGCTACCTTTATTTTGAGGTTTACATTGTGGCATGGTAAACGAATAAATAGCCAATAAAAAAGATGCAACTGCACCAATGTAAAACTGATCGGCAGTAGCTTTTGATCCACTTAAGTTGGTAATCCACATGGCTGCAATAAATCCAATTGTTCCCCAAACTCGAATTGGAGGAAAAACCTTAATCACATCGTAATTGTTGTTTTTAAGAACGGAGTACGAAATAGAATTCATTAAAGCAATGGTAGGCATGTAGCACATCATTGCCAGTAAAATTACGCTTATAAATACGGTTGGACTGTCAATTTGAGGAAGATAAAGTAAGGCGGCACCTCCAAATAAATGAAGTATACCATACAATCTTTCGGCGTTAATCCACCTATCGGCAATAATCCCCGTAAGGGTTGGCATAAACAAAGATGCGATTCCCATGGTTGAGAATACAGCTCCAAATTCCTGTGGCGACCAGCCTTTGTTTCCAAACCAATAGTTCGCAATTGTAATTAACCAGGCTCCCCAGATAAAAAACTGAAGGAAGTTTAATAGTGTCAATCGACCTTTAATTCCCATAATTTATTGTTTAAAATAAGATTAGTAATTGCTAAAATGGTTTGCTTGTTCTAGTAGTGGTCTTTTAAAATTCATTTACTTGTAATGATATGAATTTCGAAAGTTTCAAATCTAACAAAAAAAGCTTAAATGATGAAGTTTTGGTGCTAAGGATACTAAAAGTAAAGGAATTGATTTTTTTAGAAGTTTAAAATCATATTTATTTCTCAGTAAAAAAATGGTAGTTTTGTTGAGAAATAAATCATGAAAAAATGAGTGTAAACCAAAGCTGTTCATCAAATCTTTCGGGAAAGGATAAATTGCGCGAAGCTGTAAAATTAGCCTTGCCAAAGGCTTTTACAACCACAAAATGGTTGTTAAGTATTATGTTGCCGGTTTCGTTTGGAGTTATGCTACTAAATTATACGGGAGTACTTGCGCTTATCTCATCGTATTTAGCTCCGGTATTCGAGTTAATAGGTTTACCTGGAGAATCGGCTTTTGTTTTACTTACCAGCATTTTTACGAATATTTATACTGCCATTGCTGTTATCACAAGTTTAGGATTAGAAGGGAGAGTGGTTACCATTCTTGCGATAATGTGTCTGGTTGCGCATGGCTTTATCATAGAAACTGCTGTGCTTAAAAAAACAGGTTTGTCGGTGGTAAGAATGGTATTGCTTCGTTTATTGGGAAGTTTTGCCATGGGAGCGGTTTTAAATAGTTTGTTACCTGCCGATACAAGTACCACAATAAGTGCAGTAAGTATAAAATCGGAACCTTTTTCTGTAATGTTTTTAGCATGGCTGCAATCTTCCGGAATACTTGTTATTAAGGTGGTTGTGTTAATTGCTTTGTTAATGGTATTTCAAAAAATATTAGAACTTTTTGGAATCATCAAGTGGATATCTAAATTTTTAAAACCTTTTCAAGTTGTAATGGGCCTTCCCGAATCTACTTCATTTTCGTGGATTGTTGCCAATACTTTAGGTTTGGCTTATGGTTCGGCAATTATAATGGAGCAGGTAGAAGAGGGTAAAATGACAACGAAAGATGCCGATTTATTGAATCATCATATTGCAGTTTCGCATTCGCAGTTAGAAGATCCTTTGCTATTTGCTGCTATAGGAGTACCTTTGGTCTGGATGATTATTCCACGATTATTATTAGGAATAATTGTCGTTTGGCTATGCAGGTTTGAACGTTTTTTGCGATCGGCTTAAGTTTATTAATTCTATAATTGAGATACTATATTTCAAATTACTGTATCTTTAAAAATTAAAATTTCGACACAATAATTATGCAACAATATCTTCAACTACTGGAAAGAGTTCTCGAAGAGGGAAATAAAAAAGGAGACAGAACAGGAACAGGAACAATAAGCGTTTTTGGGCATCAAATGCGTTTCGATTTATCGAAAGGTTTTCCGGCTCTTACGACTAAGAAATTGCATTTAAAATCGATTATTTACGAATTGCTTTGGTTCCTGAATGGTGATACTAATGTGAAATATTTGCAGGATAATGGGGTTCGTATCTGGAATGAGTGGGCCGATGAGCAAGGTGAGCTGGGACATGTTTATGGTTACCAGTGGAGATCATGGCCAAAATCCAATGGAGAATCTCTGGATCAAATTACACAGGTGGTAAATGATATTAAAAATAATCCGAATTCGCGACGATTAATTGTGAGTGCATGGAATGCCGGAGATATTGAAAATATGGCTTTACCTCCCTGTCATGCGTTGTTTCAATTTTATGTTGCCAACGGAAAATTATCTTGTCAGTTGTATCAACGTAGTGCCGATATTTTTCTGGGCGTGCCTTTTAATATTGCATCTTATGCTCTGTTAACAATGATGATGGCTCAGGTTTGCGGACTCGAAGCGGGTGATTTTGTTCATACCTTAGGCGATGCGCATATCTACAATAACCATCTTGATCAGGTGAAACTGCAATTATCGCGTGAGCCTAAAGATTTACCGATAATGAAAATAAATCCTGATGTGAAAAGCATTTTCGATTTTAAGTATGAGGATTTTTCTTTGGAAAGTTACGATCCACATCCACATATTAAAGGTGCGATATCTATTTAAATTATTAATTCGTAATTATAAATTTTTAAAATTATGAAACTATCAATAATAGTAGCTGTATCCCGTAATCATGTTATTGGGAAAGATAACCAGCTTATTTGGCGTTTATCCGCCGATTTAAAAAGATTTAAGGCTCTAACAACAGGGCACACTATCATAATGGGACGAAAAACATTCGATTCCATAGGAAAGCCATTACCCAATCGTACCTCTGTAATTATTACCCGTCAGCCAGATTATAAGCAAGAAGGCTGTATTGTTGTACATTCTTTTCAGGAAGCACTCGATTTTGTTAAAGATCAGGAGAAGGCTTTTGTAATTGGAGGAGGTAGTATTTATGAGGAAGCGATCGGTAAAGCAGACGAATTGTTCTTAACTTTGGTGCATCACGAATTTGATGGAGATACTTTTTTCCCAGAGATAAAAAAGGAAGAATGGGAATCGGTTGCTCGAAAAGATTGTTTACCAGATGATAAAAATGAATATCCTTATTCGTTTATTGATTACAAAAGGAAATAGAATGAAATTTAAATTCATAAAAAATAGTTTGCTGCTATTCATATTCATGGGATTATGTAATTCCTGTTCTACAGGGGCTGATCCCGAAGATTTTATAGACGATATTTTTACAGTGCCATTGGAATATTGTTTACAGATTCAAAATATTTCAAACGATATGGTAATGGATGTAAATGCCATTGTTTTTAATAATCTGGATACAAATAAAGATACAATTGACGATGAAATTGCCTCTTGTGTAACTCCTGTTATTCATCGTAATGCTGCCACTTCTGAGATAGATTCCATTGTTATTGATTATGGATCCAGTGCCTGTACCTCGAATGGTGGAAGTTTTAAAGGAAAAATGATTGTGGAGCCTACCGATGCGAGTCTCAAGAATTTTGAGCTTCGTTTAAGTGATTTTTATTCTCAGGGTTTTGATATCCGAGGAGTTATGAATTTGCAGATCGCCGATGAAGCCGGAGAGGATTTTACATCGGTATTTTCTGATGTGGAATTTGATGTTACCGATTCGGATGATGTGGTCTATACTTTTTATGTTTCTGAAATTAATAGCAGTTATACATTTGTTAAGAGTGAAGAACTGGATATAGATTATGTAGACGATATTTTTTCGTTCACTACAAGTTTAAACGGTGTTGATCCGAATGGAGCCCAATTTTCACTGGAGAGTAGTAGTGGTTTAACTTATGCTTATTCTTGTGACAATATAATTGGAGGAAATGCGACTTTTGTATTAACTGATTTTGGAGAAGGAGAAGTTGATTTTGGAGGAGGTGATACTGATAATGATTGTGATGCAGATGTAAGTGTCCAATCTCAAGGTTCTACAATAAATTTTACATTATAAAAAAAAGCCGGATTAAAAATCCGGCTTTTTTTTTATGCGACTTTTAAGCGCTTAAGATTTACTTTTTCAAGTTTCTTGCTTGCATATTTTTTAGTAATGGAGATTTGTTTTTCTTCTCCCGAAGGAAGTTCAAACATTGCATCCATCATTATGGCTTCGCAAATAGAGCGTAAGCCTCGTGCTCCTAATTTATATTCTACAGCCTTATCAACAATATATTCCAATGCACTTTCCTTAAAGCTTAATTCAATATCATCAATTTTAAATAATTTGGTGTATTGCTTAATAATTGAGTTTTTAGGCTCGGTTAAAATATTTCTAAGCGCATTTCTGTTTAATGGCTCCAAATAAGTTAACACTGGTAAACGACCAATAATTTCCGGAATTAAACCAAATGATTTTAAATCCTGAGGTGCGATATATTGTAATAAATTTCCCTGATCAACCTGCTCTTTCTCTTTGCTTGCATTAAATCCTACAACCTGAGTATTCATACGTTGAGCAATTTTACGCTGTATTCCGTCGAAAGCACCACCACAAACAAAAAGAATATTTTTTGTGTTTACAGGAATCATTTTCTGATCGGGATGTTTTCTTCCTCCCTGAGGGGGAACATTAACAACAGCACCTTCTAATAGTTTTAGCAAGCCCTGTTGAACTCCTTCTCCCGAAACATCTCGGGTAATTGATGGATTATCGCTTTTACGAGCAATTTTATCAATTTCATCAATAAATACAATTCCTTTTTCGGCAGCTTCAATATCATAATCCGATGCCTGAAGAAGTCTGGTTAAAATTGATTCAATATCTTCACCTACATAACCCGCTTCGGTTAAAACTGTAGCATCAACAATAGTAAAGGGAACGTGTAACATTTTAGCAATAGTTCGTGCTAAAAGAGTTTTTCCTGTTCCTGTTTCACCTACAAGAATGATATTTGATTTTTCAATCTCAATATCTTCATCGTCTTTTTCCTGAAGTAATCTTTTATAGTGATTGTACACTGCAACCGCAAGGTATTTTTTAGCTTCATCCTGACCAATAACATATTGATCCAGAAAAGCTTTTATTTCCATCGGTTTTAAAAGTTTAATCTCTTTTAAGTTGAGATCAGAATGATTTTTTAATTCTTCCTGAACAATAGAGTAGGCTTGATCGATACAGCTATCGCAGATATGACCACTAATTCCAGCTATTAGAAGATTTGTATCCTTCTTTTCTCTCCCACAAAATGAGCATTTATCCATGAGTCTATTTTATTGTACTAAAAATGCAAAGTTAATGATTTTACGATTAACTCTGCATTAGGTTTGATTTTTAAATGATTAACTATTTCTCACGAGTAAGAACTTCATCAATCATACCGTATTCTTTAGCTTCTGCAGCAGTCATCCAGTAATCCCGATCCGAGTTTTTTTCTATTTTTTCGTAAGTATTACCAGAATGATCGGCAATAATAGTGAATAATTCTTTTTTTAGTTTCAGGATTTCACGAGCTGTAATTTCAATGTCCGAAGCTTGTCCTTGCGCTCCACCCATTGGCTGGTGTATCATGATTCGTGAATGTTTTAAGGCAGAGCGTTTTCCTGCAGTTCCTGCAGTTAGCAATACTGCACCCATAGAGGCCGCCATGCCTGTGCAAATGGTTGCTACATCACATTTAATATACTGCATGGTATCATAAATACCTAATCCTGCATGTACTGATCCTCCTGGAGAATTAAAGTAAATTTGAATATCTTTTGAATGATCTGTTGACTCAAGAAATAATAACTGAGCCATAATAATATTTGCAACATGATCATCAATTGGCACTCCAAGAAAGATAATTCTATCCATCATTAATCGGGAAAATACATCCATAGATGCAACATTTAGTTGTCTTTCCTCAATAATTGTTGGAGAAATATAGCTATTACTTATTGATGTATATTTATCTAATGAAAGGCTGCTTACGCCCATGTGTTGAGTGGCAAATTTTCTGAATTCGTCTTTTGGTACCATAGGTATATGATTTTATATTTCGTAGACCTAAATTAGTCAAAATTTCTCCATTTGAAAAGAATGGCTAAACTAAATCTTGTCAAATAAGCAAAAAGAAAACCACGCCCTTATAAAGCGTGGTTTTTTATAGTATATTAAAGGATTCTACTTTTATTCAAACATTTTGTTGAATTCTTCAGTAGTTACTTCTTTTTCTTCTACTTTGATAGCTGTTTTCAGATACTCAGCAACTTTATCGTCGATCTTACGTTCGTAGATTTTTCTTTGCTCATCCTGATTTTGCATCATTTGTTGAGCATAGTTAGTTAAGTATTCTTCAGGTACATCCATCATACCGTATTGTTGGAATTGCATTAAAGCTTGTTTTTTTGCAAATTCCATTACTTCTTCTTCGCTTACTTTAAGCTCGTTTTCTTCAGTTAATCTGTTTTTAATTAACTGCCATTTGAAATCAACAACATAGTTAGAGAAATCTGCTTCAACTTGTTCTTCAGTCATTTCTTTGTTAGTTGCAACAATCCAACGTTTCAAGAATGCTTCAGGAAGCTCCATTTTTGATTTCTTTACTAATTTTTCTTTAGCATCAATCAAGAATTTATAGTCGCTATCGTTAACCAATTGTTTTTCGATATCTTCTTTAATCTTGTTTTTGAATTCTTCTAAAGAAGAAACAGTTCCTTCGCCAAATACTTTATCGAATAATTCCTGATTCAATTCCGCATTAACAAATTTGTTAATTTCTGTAATTGTAAATTGGAAATCGGCATCTAAAGTTTCAGCTTCTTCTTTCGATATGTTTAGCATAGAAGCTAAATCTGTTTTGTTGCTGAATGCTTTAGCAGGATTGAAAACTATAACAGCATCTTTCTTAGCGCCAATGAATTTCTTTTTAGAATCTTCATCAGACATATATTCAAGAGAAATTGCAACGTCGTTGCTGGTAATTCCACCTTCAACAAGGTTTCCTTCTGCGTCAACCTGAGCATAATTACCTTTCAAAAGTTCTTTTTCTTCAACAGCTTCAACTGGTTCGTTTGAACCAAAACGACGAGCGTGCATTTCAACACCATTCTCAATCATTTTTTCGTCTACTTTAATTTTGAAGAAATTAATTTTGTCTCTTTTGCTAAGATTAAGAGTGTATTCTGGAGTTAAGGCAATGTCGAAAGCGAATTCGAATTCAGTATCTTTTTCCCAGTTGATTTCTTTTTGATCAGTTTCGTTTGGAAGAGGCTCGCCCATGATTTTTAAATCATTTTCGCGAATGTACTTCATTAGCTCCTGGCTAAGCATTTTGTTAATTTCATCAGCTAAAACAGGAGTACCATACATTTTCTTGATCACACCCATAGGTACTTTACCTTGGCGGAAACCATTGATATTTGCTTTTTTACGATAGTCTTTTAAAACATCGTTTACACGACTTTCATAGTCTTCTTTAACAATCTGTAATTTAATTACAGCGTTTAAATCATCAATGTTGGTTTTTGTGATGTTCATTTTTTAGCTATTAAAAGATAAAATCTTACTAATTAAAAAAAAACCGCTCTATCATCGATATTTTTTTATCGTGAGTATGGGCGGTTTAAGGTTATATTTTCCTGTAGTGCGGATGAAGGGACTCGAACCCCCACGCCTTACGGCACTAGATCCTAAGTCTAGCGCGGCTACCAATTACGCCACATCCGCGGGTTAATTGCGGTGCAAATATAGAGTGGTTTTTTATAATTTGCAATAGCAATCAAAAAAAAATGCCGTTTTTTTTAAGGAAATATATTTTAAGTCGAAACTTACAGATATTTAGAGTTTAATATTAGAGTGTAAGTTATTTATTTTGAGGGTTTTCTAAGTTCGAAATTCTTTCCTAAGTATACTCTTCTAACATCTTCGTCGGCAGCTAATTCTTCTGCTGTTCCCGATTTTAAAATATTTCCTTCAAATAAAAGGTATGCTCTTTCGGTAATCGATAAGGTCTCCTGAACATTGTGGTCGGTAATTAAGATACCAATGTTTTTATCTTTTAGGTGGCGTACAATGTCTTGAATATCTTCAACAGCAATAGGATCTACTCCAGCAAAAGGTTCATCTAGCAAAATAAATTTTGGTTTAATGGAAAGTGCACGAGCAATTTCGGTACGTCGGCGTTCTCCTCCGGATAATTGTATTCCGTGACTTTTTCTGATTTTCTGAAGGCTAAATTCATTCAGCATCTCTTCTAATCGGTGTTGCTGATATTCTTTCGAAAAATCGGACATTTCTAAAACCGATTTAATGTTGTCTTCAACGCTTAATTTGCGAAAGACTGATGCTTCCTGTGCTAAATATCCAACTCCTAGTTGGGCTCTTTTATAGACTGGTTCGTGGGTAATTTCTCTGTTGTCAAGAAAAATTCGACCTCCGTTTGGTTGTATTAAACCAACAATCATGTAAAAGGAAGTTGTTTTGCCAGCACCATTTGGGCCGAGTAATCCAACAATTTCTCCTTGTTTAACATTTACGGAAACTCCTTTTACAACCGTACGGCTTTTGTATCGTTTAATTAAATTTTCAGCTCTTAAAATCATCGTAATCCTATTGGTTTAAACTGTTGGGATTGTGCAAATATAAAAAAGATATCCTTAGAATGTGACTTGCAACATAGCTCTGATTCCAAAATCCTGAAAATCCTGATAAGGATTATCATCAAGATGATTTAATCGCCACATGGCGTCAATTCTAATAAATTTAAAAATATTTTCGATTCCTATACTTGTTTCAAAATATGGTTTACTTACATCTGATAATCCTTGAGGAAAAAACATTTTGGCTTCGGTTCCTGCTAAAGATCCATTGTTTTTACTGCTTAATTTGCCAATTAGTCCTTTGCCCGATACCACAGTTCTCCATTTTAATTTTCGGAACAATGGAATGCGATTCAGAATTAATCCGTTAAAATGATGTTCTACAGCTAAGCTAACGTATTGGTCGCTGGCAAATTCGTAATAGTTCATCATGTTAAATGCATAAGGGTCGAATGCGTAAGTTTCATTTCCTTCGTGTAGATGTAATAAAGGATAAGGAACTTTACCGAACAATTTTCCTGCGCGAATTAAGTAGTAAAGATTTCCTAAAGGTGGCAATTCCAGTGTGTGTTCTACACTTAAATCTATTTTGTAGTACTCATCATCGGCTTTTAATAAATCTTTTATTCCCATTGTAAGGTATAAATTAACAATCGGAACTGGCCCGCCTAGGTGAACTCTTTCGAATTCTCCCATCACTACTTTTTCATTTTTAGTCCAGCGTGTTCTTAGTTCTATTTCGGACGATTTTATTCTTGATACATGCGTTGGTCCATTAAGGCCAGGAGCATTGAAAGGAACAAATTCTGTTGGTTTTATATCGCGGTAACGAAATTTAATGGTGTTTGAAAAACCCTGAAACCACTCTTTTTCATAATGAGCTTCGAGTTGGTTTAGCATGGTTAGCTTATTGTTAGGATTTCTTTTTAATAAGGATGCTAAAATATTACCTTCGGTAAATGCATTCGGGCTTTTTCCAAGTTGCTGTATGTCGTGTTTATATTGTATGCCAAAGGTTTCTCTTGGCAATTTGTTAATCATGTATAAAAAGCCAAGGCCATATTTTAGTTTTTGATCTTTTGTTCCGTAAGCCAAATGTCCGTTCAACATTATTTTTGTACTAAAAGCGTTTGATGTGCGCCCTCCAAACATAAATCGGTTGCCTTCAATTTCGTTAAAGCTGTACATTTTATAATAGGGTCCATACTCAAAATTGCCTTTCACGTAATATCCGGTAACAAAAGTTGTGATTACATCGATAATGTTTTTGTAAAGAGGAACGTTTTGAATTGAATCAACCATTGAATAGATTCCTGCTTCGCGTTCCGATAATTTAAAAGGGCGTGCATTATCCCAATATTCTTTGGGTTGTAAAAGTGCGTTATCATTTACAATTACGTTATTGTCGAGTTTAATAATTTCCTCTTTAAGTGGTATGTTAACTTTTACATCTTTATAGGATATGGTTTTTCTTCCGAAGAATCCCATCTGTTTTGTGGAGTCCTTTTCGGAAAGCATAAAATCTACAAATAGGTTTTGTTTTTTTAAAAACCAGGTTGTGTCGTTTAATTTCTGATATTCGTTAGTACTAACCAAATCTTTTACCCAGTTTAAGTTTACATCTTTAGCAATACGCATTTGCATGTTTTGAATTGCGAAAGTTGTATCGGCAACCCAAAAGTCACCTACAAAGGTTGGTTCTTGTTTTCTTTTTGGCTTAAAAGACATGTGATAACACCAGTTTCCATCACGATAAGTGCTGTCGGTAAGGTAATATTTGTAATAGCGTAAGCCTGCATCGGCAATTGGGCTAACGAATCCCATATCAAACAGATCGATAAAGTTTTTGTAGATATTTACATTTTGATGCAGTTGTCCGGTAAATTGTGCCAAGCTGGCATTATCTTTTATTCCAGACATTTGAGAGGCTTTAATAATTTCTCGTTCTATGCGGGGTTTGGACTGATAATGATAATCAGATAAGGATTCGGTTATGAAAATAGGAAGATATGGTTTTCCAGTAACTACAGAAGTATCCATGTAGTCGAATATAAACTGAAACTGACGCATTATTTTCTTATCCTTAAAATTATCTTTGATATTGTTCAGGTCCATTTCCATTTTTGTGTAGGTTTCGGCCTGATATGATTTAAAACGGGCAGGATTATTTTTTTTCTTATTCGCGATTATTTTTCGCAAAAGAATATGAGCTGGGTTTTCTCCCGGAACAACGATGATTTCTTTTAAATCGACAGTTTCGGATACTAATTCTACATTTAGAGTTCGAAATTTTCCTTTCTCTATGGCAAAGGACTGCTCTTTGTATCCCACAAAAGATATGTGCAAAGAATCACCTGGAGTTCTTGTCTCCAGAAAATACTTTCCATCAAAATCGGAAGTTGTTCCTATTGTAGTTCCTTTAAAAGCAATATTTACAAAAGGCAGGGCTTGTTTCGTTTCAGAATCGATTACCTGGCCTCTGATTTTTGTGGATTGTGCCAAAGCATCAAAATGAACCAATGACAATAATAATATACTTAAAGAAAGAATGCTCCTTTTTAATATTCGTAACATAATTATAATATAGCTGTTCATACAATTATTGTTGAACAATTTTTGATGAATATTTAAATAAAAACTACAGAGAATTATTCAGTAGATTTATCATCATTTTCTTCTTGATTACTTTGAACACGTTTTGAAATTTTAATGCCAATTTCGTAAAGTAGCATAAGTGGCATACATACCAGTATTTGACTAAATATATCAGGAGGAGTAATAATGGCTGATAAAACCAGGATTAGTACTACTGAATGTTTTCTGTATTTTCTTAAGAAATCAGGGGTTACCAAACCGATTTTACTTAAAAAGAAGATTAATACTGGTAGCTCGAAAATTACGCCACTAGCCAAAACTATTGAAGTGATTGATGAGATGTATGATTTTAAATTTATTTGATTCATTACCTGTTCGCTTACGCTGTACGATCCAAGAAAATGAACCGAAAGCGGTGTGATAACATAGTAACCAAAAAGAACACCCATTGCGAACAAAAAGCTTGTGTAAAATATTGAACCTCGTGCATGTTTTTGTTCGTTAGAGTAAAGTGCGGGTTTAATAAAGCACCAGAACTCATAGAATATATATGGAAAACTGGCAATAATTCCAGAAACTAAAGATACACTTATGTGCGTTGCAAATTGACCTGCCATGCTAATGTTAATGATCTGAAATGGCTTCGAATTTATTTTTAGAGCTTTTATGTCAGTGAAATCAGATAGAATGGTAAACATTCTGTTGGTGAAAAAATCTGGATTTTTAGGAGCAAGAATTAAAGTGTTAAAAATAAAGTCGTGAAATATAAATGCTGCAATTGCGCATAACATAACTGCAATTACAGCACGCATAATGTGCCATCTGAGTACTTCCAGGTGTTCAAGAAAACTCATTTGGTTTTCAGAGCTATGATCTTTTGTTTCTGTCATGCTTAGGGTTTTGTTGCTAAAAATTAA
Organism: Marinifilum sp. RC60d5; assembly: GCF_052400665.1. Lineage (NCBI taxonomy): Bacteria > Pseudomonadati > Bacteroidota > Bacteroidia > Marinilabiliales > Marinifilaceae > Marinifilum > Marinifilum sp. RC60d5. The sequence continues at coordinate 756,267 of NZ_JBQTGK010000001.1, read as the reverse complement.
ACAATTCCTTCTTTTAAAATATCGTGTAAATGTACCATTCCAACATATTTGCCATCATCTACGACGGCAAGTTGAGTGATGTTGTTGTTTTCCATTAATTGAAAAGCATTTATTGCTAAAACATCAGAACCTGTAGTTTTTGGATTGGTAGTCATAATATCTTGTGCTGTAAGGTGGCTTACATCTTCATTTTGTTCAAGCATTCTTCTTAAATCTCCATCGGTAATAATTCCTAAAAGATCATTTTCTTGAGTTACAACTGCCGTTGATCCCATTCTTTTAGATGAGATCTCTAGAATTACGGGTCTTATTTTTTCGTTTAATGATACTTTGGGTGGATTACTTTTCGAAACTAAATCACTAACGCGTAAATATAATTTTTTTCCTAAAGCTCCTCCGGGATGATATTTTGCAAAATCCTGACTGGTAAATTGTCTGCATTCTAGTAATGAAACGGCTAGTGCATCGCCTATAACTAACTGAGCAGTAGTTGAGTTTGTGGGGGCTAGATTGTTTCTGCAAGCTTCTTTTTTAACCACAGCTTTTAGTACAAAATCGGATTGTTTTGCTAAAAATGAATCTAAACCAGAAACCATTGCAATTAGTTTATTCCCCATGTTTTTGATTAGTGGCACTAAAACTTTGATCTCTGGAGTATTTCCACTCTTTGAAATACAAATGACGATGTCATCTGGACGAATCATACCTAAATCTCCATGAATGGCATCTGCAGCATGCATGAACAGTGCAGGAGTGCCTGTTGAGTTTAATGTTGCAACAATTTTATTGGCAATATTTGCACTCTTCCCAATGCCTGTTAATACCACTCTTCCAGTACCATTAAGTATTAATTCAACAGTTTTAACAAAATCATTATCAATGTAATCTTTTAATTGATAAATGGAATTTGCTTCTTCTTCAATGGTATCAATTGCTATCTGTTTTATGTTGTAAGTTGTGTCCAAAACTTTTCTATTTTATTGTGCGTACAAAGCTAAACAAACTCAGTGACTTCGAATTTAAGGGCTTAGTTAAAATCTGTTAAAAGCTACGGGCGTTTTGAATTGTACATCTGTTTGTATAAATTTAAAATACAAAAGTATTTAATTTTTGTAATATCGGGGATCAACAGAGAGGTGAAATTCATTGTTGAAAAATTTTAGGTCACTAATAAAATATTAATTTAGCGGACCGCATATTAAAATGGGAAAGCATATCAATTAAAAGCATGGGAAAGAACTTTGAATTATCAGCTAATTTAAAGAAGTATTTTGGATTCGAGAATTTTAAGGGGAGCCAGGAATCGGTAATTCAAAATATACTTGATGGGAACGACACATTTGTACTTATGCCAACAGGTGGAGGTAAATCTTTGTGTTATCAATTGCCATCAATGATTTTGGAAGGAACAGCAATCGTTATTTCTCCATTAATTGCATTAATGAAGAATCAAGTTGATGCAATGAGAAATTTTGGAGAGGATGATGGCGTTGCTCACTTTTTAAATTCTTCTTTGTCAAAATCAGCAACTTTAAAAGTAAAGGAAGATGTTATCGAGGGGCGTACAAAGTTATTGTATGTTGCTCCTGAATCTCTAACGAAAGAAAGTAATATTGAATTTTTAAAACAGGTAAAAATATCTTTTTATGCTGTTGATGAAGCTCATTGTATTTCGGAGTGGGGACATGATTTTCGTCCTGAATACAGAAAAATAAGACCTATTGTTAATGAAATTGGAGCAGCTCCAATAATTGCGTTAACAGCTACCGCAACACCTAAGGTTCAGCATGATATTCAGAAGAATCTGGGTATGCTTAATGCAACAGTATTTAAATCTTCTTTTAATCGTCCGAATCTTTATTACGAAGTAAGACCAAAGGTAAATGCTACTAAGGAGATTATTAAATTTATAAAAGGAAACCAAGGGAAGTCTGGGATTATTTATTGTCTGAGTAGAAAAAAAGTTGAAGAGTTGGCCGAAACTCTTCAGGTTAACGGAATAAAAGCTGTGCCTTATCATGCAGGTATGGATTCTGCAACCCGGTCGGGAAATCAGGATAAATTTCTAATGGAAGATGTTGATGTTGTTGTTGCAACGATAGCTTTTGGTATGGGAATAGATAAACCTGATGTTCGTTTTGTGATTCATTACGATATTCCTAAAAGTTTAGAGGGGTATTATCAGGAAACAGGTCGTGCAGGTAGAGATGGTGGTGAAGGACATTGCTTAACTTTTTATAGTTACAAAGACATTCAGAAACTTGAAAAGTTTATGCAGGGAAAGCCTGTGGCTGAACAAGAGATTGGAAAGCAGTTGTTAATGGAGACTGTATCTTTTGCCGAATCGGCAGTATGTCGAAGAACTGTTCTTTTGCATTATTTTGGGGAAAATCATACTCAGGAAAATTGTGGAAGTTGTGATAACTGTTTGCATCCTAAAAAAGAATTTCAGGGAGAAGAGTTTGTGACCAAGGCACTTGAGTTAGTAAAGGCCGTAAAGGAGCGCTTTAAAGTAGATCATCTTGTTAATATATTAATTGGTTCGCAAAATTCAGCGATAAAATCATACAAACATGACTTATTGGATATGTATGGTTCTGGTGATGATAAGAATCAGCATTTTTGGAATATGGTTTACCGTCGGGCATTAATTCATTCTTTTATAGAGAAGGATATTGAGCAGTATGGTGTTATTAAAATGCGTCCTGAAGGTGAAGCGTTTTTGAAGAAGCCTTATCCTTTTATGTTGACCGATGATCATGATTTTGAAGGCGTCGATGAGGATGCTCCAAAAAGTGGTGGAACGGCCGTTGTTGATAATGCTTTACTGGCAATGTTAAAAGATCTTAGAAGAAAAGTTGCCAAGCAGAAAAATGTGCCTCCTTATGTTGTGTTTCAAGATCCTTCCTTAGAGGAAATGGCTATTAACTATCCAATATCAATAGAGGAGTTAGGGCATATTCAGGGTGTAGGAGCAGGTAAGGCTAAGCGATTTGGAAAAGAATTTGCCAGTTTAATTGCAAGGCATGTTGAGGAGAATGAGATAGAACGACCTCAGGATATGGTTGTTCGTACTGTTGCTGATAAGTCTAAATTTAAGGTTTATATTATTCAAAGTATTGATAGAAAATTAGATCTTGAAGATATTGCCGAGGCTAAGGGTATGGAATATGAAGATTTGCTGAAAGAGATGGAAGCAATTGTTTATTCAGGTACCAAGCTAAATTTGGATTACTATGTTGAAGAAGCTATTGATGAGGATAAGCAGGATGAAATTCTGGATTATTTTCAGGAAGCTGAAACGGATAGTATCGAAGAAGCTTTAGATGAGTTAGGAGAGGAGTATTACTCTGAGGAGGATATTCGTTTAATGAGAATATTATTCCATTCTGAGAATGGATTGTAGATATATTTGTACACAAATAACAAAGGCTGCCATTTGGCAGCCTTTGTTATTATATGATTTTAGACCTTTTAAATTCTTTGGTTTCATCGAAAAGTTTTCGATAGGTATGGTGTGTCTTGTAAACTTTTGCACCAATGTGTTTCATTAAATGACTCATTCTTGGATTAAAATCTCCAATCCAATTCATTTCTAGGGTTTTAAAAGGAAATCTTGAGTCGAAGCCTTTTTGTGAGAATTCATAAATCATAGCAGCCTCTATTCCTCGTTTTTGAAATTCAGGAACAACCCCAAAAATTAGACCTATGGCATTTTTATTTTTTTGAAAATATTTATAGTAAAGAAATTTTAGTTTGCCATATACGTTAATTCTTCCATTAATTTTTTGCAGGTATTCATTTAAATCCTGAATCATAATAAAGAAACCTATAGGTTGATTTTTATGATAGGCAAACCATAGTAATTTCTCATGAATAATCGGTTTAAGGGAATCGAATAATGTTTTTGTTTGTGATGTGCTAATGCCTTCTATTCCTGGGATTTCTTTAACCCAGGCTTCGTTGTAGATGTAAACAAAATCCTGAATAAATTTTTCGGCATTTTTCGAACTAAAATGAGAAACAGTGTAATCTGGGTTTGCTTTTAAGCGCTTTGCTTTCCATTTTATGATATCGCTTAAGCTATCGGGAGAGAATATGGTTTTGTAAGTAAATTGCTTAAAATAGATTTGAAATCCGTAATCTTCAAAAAAAGCCCGGTAGTATTTTTTATGATAGGGCATATTGTAAACAGGTTTGTGATCTCCATCTACATGCAGTCCCCACCATTGATGTCTTTCTCCAAAATTAATTGGCCCATCCATAGCTTCAATTTGTCTTTCTTTCAGCCATTGTTTGCAGTGATCGAATAAGGCAAAGGCAGCTTCTTTGTTGTCAATACACTCAAAAAATCCCAAGCCTCCGGTAGCTTGATCGTTTGCATCTTTTGTTTTGTAATCGATAAAAGCTGCTACACGACCAATGGTTTCATTGTCCTTGTTTGTTAAAATCCATCTTGTACATTCGCCATGCTGAAACATTTTATTTACATTGGCATCAAAAATGTTTTCAATTTCAAAATCGAAAGGTCGAATCCAGTTACTGTCTTTTTTGTAAAGCGTTACGGGGAATTCAATAAATTCTTTGCGCGACGGCTTGTCCTTAACTTCTATTATATTAAACCGTTTATTCATCTCAAATCTGAGCTTTATTTTTTGTGATTTGGTTTCGGTTTGCAAAAGGAAGAGCAATTACTGATAGTGCACCTAAAATAATAATCATTGCAGTTTGTGAGCCGTGAACAACAAGAGCAAAACTTCGCGACATGTTTTCTATGTTTGCAACACCAGGTAAGTAAACAAGTAAAGTTCCAATTACCATGAAGTGCCATGCGCCAATACCTCCCTGTACGGGTGCAACCATTCCAAAGCTACCCATTACAAAAACTGTTAATCCTGCAATAGCTGGCAGATTTGAAGTAAATCCAAAACTAAAAAAACAGATGTAAGTCATTAAGTAGTACATGATCCAGATAAAAACAGTATGCAGGATAAAGGCAAATTTATTGTCTAGTTTTTTAATGGTCCTAAAACCATCCATAAAGTTTTTTAAGGTATGATCTATCTTTTTAAAAAATATTGTGTTTCGGAATTTTTTTCTGAGCAGCCAAATGATAATAAAAATTGCTATAATAGCATATAAGGTATATGCCGATGCAAATACATTTGAGAGTTTTTCACTTACCTCAGGATTTTTGGTGAAAAATTCTCCAATTACCGAAAACTGAGTTGTTAATGCTATTAGAAGAAAAATAAATAACATGATAATATCTAATACGCGCTCTAGAACAACAGTTCCTACTAATTGTGTAAATGATATTTTTTCATATTTACTAATAATTCCACATCGTGATATTTCTCCCATGCGGGGAAGTGCCAGGTTTGCAAAGTATCCAACCATTACAGCCAGAAAAGTGTTTATTGTTCGAGGTTTTTTACCTAAGGATTCAATTAGTAAATTCCATCGTATTGTCCTACTGATATGACTTAATAGTCCAAAAAATAAGGATAGTAATATCCAGTAGTAGTTTACTTCATTTTTTAGGGTATAAAGTAATTGCGAAGAATCCTGATCGCGATAAGTAATCCAAAAAAGGAATGCTCCCAGAGAAAAGAAAATTAAAAACCTGATTGTATTAGTGAGTTTTTTCTTCAATTTTAATATTTTTAATGTTAGAATTTTTATAGAAAAAACTAACGATTGTTAATTTTTCGGCACGAATACCTTCTTATTCGGTATTAAGTTTTAATTTTGCCGGTCATTAAAAGTAAGCTACAAAAATAAGTAAATGTTTGTAATCTCCTTTGAAAAGCTTCTGTTTTTAACTTTTGTTAATTTTTACATCAGTAGTAAGGAGTAATTAATTAAGATATGGGATACGTAAGAGCTAAAAAAAATCTGGGACAGCATTTTTTGAAGGATTTAAATATTGCGAAGAAAATTGTTGCAGGTTTAAAGGCTGAAGAGGTGTCTAAGGTATTAGAGATTGGCCCTGGAATGGGTGTGTTAACACAATATTTATTGCAGAATGATAAGTTTGAAACTCATGTTGTTGAGATTGATACCGAATCGGTAATTTATTTAAAAGAGAATTATCCTGAATTATCGGATCGTATTATTGGAGAGGATTTTTTGAAGTATGATTTAAGTACACTTTTTTCTGAACCTTTTGCCATAATAGGTAATTTTCCTTACAATATTTCATCACAAATATTTTTTAAGGTACTTCAGCATCGCGATCAAATTCCCGAAGTAGTAGGAATGATTCAAAAAGAGGTTGCTGAGAGAATGAGTGCCGCTCCTGGAAATAAAACTTTTGGTATATTAAGTGTCTTAATGCAGGCTTTTTATGATATTGAATATTTATTTACGGTTAGTGAAAAAGTATTCGATCCACCGCCAAAAGTAAAATCAGCAGTTATTCGCATGAAGCGGAATGCCACAGCCAGATTGGAATGTGATGAAAAGTTATTTTTTCGAGTCGTAAAGGCCGGTTTTAATCAGCGTAGAAAAACTTTACGCAACTCCTTAAAAGTAGTTTTAGGAGAACATAAACTGGATGATCCGATTATGTCGCAAAGACCAGAACAATTAAGCGTTCAGGAATTTGTTTACCTAACTTTAAAAATTCAGGAATTACTGAATGTACAGTTAAGAGAATAGTTTACACTTAAAAATATTGTTATGCAATTTGAATTGACTCGCGAGTATATCGATAATCTAAAAATGCTTATCGAAGAAAAAAATGAAGCGGAGGCAATCGGTTTATTGGAAGAATTGCATCCCGCAGATATAGCTGAAATCTATGATGAATTAAGCATAGAAGAAGCAAAATTCCTATACCTTTTACTTGATGGTGATATAGCTGCCGATGTTTTGGCAGAATTAGAGGATGATGATAGAGATAGATTTGTAAAAGCATTACCTGCCGAGGTAGTTGCTAAGAAATTTATTGATAAGATGGATTCAGATGATGCTGCCGATGTAATCGGAGGTTTGTCTGATGAAGAGCAGGAGGAGATTTTATCGCACATCCAGGATATTGAGCAAGCCGGAGATATTGTAGATCTTTTGCATTACGACGAAGATACTGCCGGTGGTTTAATGGCAAAAGAACTTGTTATTGTGAATGAGAACTGGACTGTTTTAACTTGTTTACGCGAGTTAAGTCGTCAGGCCGAAGATATCGATGAAATTTATTACGTATATGTTGTTGATGATGATAATGTTCTGAAAGGAACACTCTCTCTTAAAAAGATGATTTTGAGTTCCACATCGGCAAAAATTATTAATATCTATTTGCCCGATGCAATGGCCGTTCATACCGACACAAAGGACGAAGAGGTTGCTTTAATTATGGAGAAGTACGATCTCGTGGCACTGCCTGTTGTTGATAGTATCGGTAGGTTAATGGGACGAATTACCATTGATGATATTCTGGATGTAATTCGAGAAGAAGCCGAAAAGGACTATCAGATGGCATCTGGACTTACAGAAGATATCGAGGCTAGTGATTCTGTATGGATGCAAACCCGTGCTCGTTTACCCTGGCTTTTAATTGGTTTGATGGGAGGTATTTTGGCAGCAATGGTTATTTCTACTCACGAAGATGGACTTAAACTGACACCAGCGTTAGCCTTTTTCATTCCTTTAATTACAGCAATGGGAGGTAATGTAGGAGTACAATCATCAGCAATTATAGTTCAGGGTATAGCAAATAATTCATTAGGATTTGAAAGTACATTTAGTCGTTTAATGAGAGAGTTTGGAGGAGCTTTTATTAATGGACTCACCTGTTCTACACTTTTGTTTTTATGCACTCATTTTTTTACCGATAATTCGGTGGCCTTAACAGTTTCTATTTCTGTAGCATTATTTGCAGTTATAATATTTGCAGCAATAGCAGGCACTATTATACCTTTAATGCTTAACAGAGCAAAAATTGATCCGGCAGTAGCAACGGGGCCTTTTATAACAACTTTAAATGATATTGTAGGATTATTCATCTATCTTTCAATAGGAGCTTATTTTTACGGGACTTTCTAATTTTAAAATTTTATCTTTTTAGGCAATTTATAAATTGTATAAATTGAGCTTTTTATAGGAAATATTTTATAATTTTATGTTTCTGAGAAAAAGTTCAACAAAAAGTATTCTCTCAGGTCGATTTTTTTTAGGTTTTTCTTAACTTTGCATGAGGTTTTTGAGGTTCGTGTAAAATACTGAATGTGAGTATTTTGTAAATCGATAGAGCCGAAATTGTTTTTCGAAGGAAAAACTAATTGATACCATTTTATAAAATACCTCCAAAAAAAAGAATCATGAAGAGAGCGCTTATCAGTGTGTTTGATAAAACAAACGTAGTTGAATTTGCTAGAGAATTAACAAGTTTAGGCTGGGAGATTATTTCTACCGGCGGAACATCTGCCAAGTTTAAAGCTGAAGGAATTCCTGTAATGGATATTTCAGATTTAACTAAATTTCCAGAATGTTTCGACGGACGAGTAAAAACATTGCATCCAAATGTTGAAGGTGGAATTTTGGCTATTCGCGATAACGAAATGCATCAAAAACAAATGGCAGAGCTGGGAATCGAGCCAATCGATATCGTGGTTTGTAATTTGTATCCGTTTAAGGAAACAATTCTTAAGCCCGATGCAGGACATGAAGAAATTATAGAAAATATTGATATAGGTGGACCAACAATGTTGAGAGCCGCTGCAAAGAATTATAAATTTGTATCTGTTGTTACCGATCCTGAAGATTACACAAAAGTTGTAGAGGAGATTAAGACAAGTGGAGATACAAGTTTAGAGACAAAAGAATATTTAGCAGCTAAAGTTTTTGAGCATACAGCACATTATGATGCGCTGATTTCGGGATATTTTAATAAAAAATTAAATGTTACCTCGCCAAAAACATTAACGCTTACATACGAAAAGAAACAAGATTTACGTTACGGTGAAAACCCTCATCAGAATGCGACTTTTTACAGTCAAATACAGGAAACAGAGGGAACATTAACTGCAGCTAATAAAATTCATGGTAAAGAGTTATCGTACAATAATATTGGCGATGCTGATGGAGCCTTAGAAGCATTAAAAGAATTTGAAGAGCCAACAATTGTAGCATCGAAACATGCTAATCCTTGCGGAATTGGTAGTGGAGATACAATTGCCGAAGCTTTTCAAAGAGCTTATGATGCCGATCCGGTTTCTATCTTTGGTGGAATTGTTGCTGCTAATCGTGAAATAGATAAGGCTACTGCCGAAATTATGAGCGGTATTTTCTTAGAAGTTATTGTGGCTCCTTCGTTTAGTAAGGAGGCTTTAGAAGTACTAACTAAGAAAAAGAATTTAAGATTACTGGAATTATCAGAGATCTTAAAATCGGATTATTCATCATTTAAAGGAAAAACCGTTTTAGGTGGATTCTTAATTCAGGAGATGGATAAACAATTAATTGGAGGTGAACTTGAAGTTGTAACAGAAAGAAAACCTTCAGAAAAGGAAATGGAAGATTTGATGTTTGCATGGAAAACAGTAAAACATGCAAAATCGAATGGAATTGCCTTAGCAAAAGATAAAACATCAACAGGTGTTGGGCCAGGACAAGTTAGTCGTATTTGGGCATTGGAAAATGCAATCCGTCAGGGTGGAGAAAGAATTAAAGGAAGTGTTTTGGCTTCTGATGCATTCTTTCCATTCTCAGATTGTGTTGAAGCAGCTCATGCAGCAGGAATCACTGCTATTATTCAGCCAGGAGGCTCGATAAGAGACAAGGATTCAATTGAAGCGGCTAATAAATTTGGAATTGCTATGGTATTTACAGGAATGAGACATTTTAAACACTAAAAATAGTTGTTCTTTTCGGATATGAAACGTAATTTTTATATCCGAAAGAACATTTTAATAAGATAACAGAGATACAGCTACCATATGGGATTTTTTTCATTTTTAACTCAGGAGATTGCCATCGATTTGGGTACTGCCAATACAATTATTATCAGTAATGATAAAATTGTTGTGGATGAACCATCGATTGTTGCTCTTGATCGCCGCACCGAAAAAATGGTTGCGATAGGCGAGAAGGCTCGTCAAATGCAAGGTAAAACTCACGAAGATTTGCGAACCATTCGTCCCCTTAGGGATGGAGTGATTGCCGACTTTAACGCGGCAGAGCAAATGATTCGTGGAATGATCAAGATGATCAATAAAAAGCCTCGCCTGTTTCCTCCTTCCCTAAGAATTGTAGTGTGTATACCATCGGGTAGTACTGAGGTTGAAATGCGTGCGGTACGTGACTCTTCGGAGCATGCTGGAGGTAGAGATGTGTACATGATATATGAACCGATGGCTGCGGCAATTGGTATTGGTATTGATGTAGAAGCACCAGAAGGAAATATGGTTGTAGATATAGGAGGAGGTACTACCGAAATTGCTGTTATCTCTCTTGGGGGTATTGTTACCAATAAATCTATTCGTATTGCGGGTGATGATTTAACTGTTGATATACAGGAGTATATGCGTCATCAGCATAACATCAAAATTGGTGAGCGAACTGCCGAAGAAATTAAAATTCATGTTGGGTCAGCTTTGTCTGAGTTAGAAGAACCTCCAACAGATTTTCGTGTTCAGGGACCAAATCAAATGACTGCGCTACCTATTGAGGTACCGGTTTCTTATCAGGAGATTGCTCACTGTCTTGAAAAGTCGATTTCAAAAATTGAAATAGCGATTCTTAGCGCTTTGGAGCAAACACCTCCCGAACTGTATGCTGATATTGTGAACAGAGGGATTTACCTTGCCGGAGGTGGAGCCTTGCTTCGTGGATTGGATAAGCGGTTAACGGATAAAATAAATATTCCATTTCATATTGCCGAAGATCCTTTAAGAGCAGTAGCTCGTGGAACTGGTATTGCGCTTAAAAATGTAGATAAGTTTTCATTCCTGAGAAGATAATCGGGAGTGAGGCTTTTATAAGTTTAAAGAAGTTGATTTTCGAATGAAGAACCTGTTACACTTTATTGTACGATTTCATTTTACGATTTTATTTGTTGCATTCGAGTTGGTTTGCATGCTAATGTTGGTGAACTATAACAACTATCAAAAATCTCAATTTCTAAACTCCAGTAATGCCATTAGTGGTGATGTTTACGAAAAAGTATCTTCAATTACAGATTACCTTTCTTTGGTAAAAACAAACGAAGAATTAAGTAAAGAAAATGTGCGTTTGAGTAATTTACTTCCTTCATCGTATCTTTTTTCTGCCGATTCTTCTTTTTTGTATAAGGATACTTTATATCAACAGCAATATATTTATCGTTCGGCAAAAATTATAAATAACTCTGTAAATAAGCAGCTTAATTACATAACCCTTAATAAAGGGCGTGTTAACGGAATTGAACCTGACATGGGAGTTGTAACGGCTAATGGAGTTGTAGGAGTGGTAAAAAGTGTATCGGAAAATTATTCTTCGGTTATTTCTTTATTAAACAGTCGGTTAAAAGTATCGGCAATGATTAAGAAAAACAATTACTTTGGATCATTAAGCTGGAATGGGAAAGACTATCGAAAAGCTCGCCTGCTTGATATTCCTTTTCATGTAAAGGTGCGAAAAGGAGATACAATTGTGACCAGTGGTTTTTCATCAACTTTTCCCGAAGGTTTGTTGTTGGGAGTTATTGATAAAGTGATTACTTCTTCAGGTAGTAATTTTCAGGAAGTTGAGGTTTTACTTTCCAACGATTTTAAGAGTCTATCTTACGTAAAAGTAATTGGGTATTTAATGAAAAATGAAAGACTCGAACTTGAGGAAGGAGCGAAAGAATGAACATTGTACTCAAAAATATAATAAGGTTTGTTGTGCTTGTTCTCATTCAGGTGGCAATTTTAAATAACATTCAGTTTAGTGGGTTTTTGAATCCATACATGTATGTACTTTTTATACTTTTGTTGCCATTTGAAATACCGAATTGGCTACTTTTGCTACTTTCTTTTTTAGTGGGAATTAGTGTTGATATTTTTTCAGGAACAGTTGGAATGCACGCATCAGCCTGCGTTTTCATGGGATATTTGCGCCCTTATGTTTTAAATTATCTGTCTCTTCGCGATGGATATGAAATAGGAAGTTATCCTGGAATTTCTTCCTACGGTTTTGCATGGTTTTTCAAATATTCACTTACTTTAATTATTGCACACCATTCATTCTTGTTTATTATTGAAGTATTTTCATTTGCTAACTTTAGTGAAACACTAGTAAGGATCATATTTAGTGGTTTTTTCTCTTTAATTCTTATTGTAACTTCTCAGTTTTTAATGTTTAAAAAATAGATCAGCCAAATTATATGAATAATTTCTCGAATCGTATATATGTAATTGGTGGAATTTTTATTCTTGTTGTTCTAATATTTATTATCAAACTTTTTAATCTTCAAATTGTTGATGATTCATATAAATTGTCGGCAGAGAACAATTCTCAGCGGCAGGTTACTCAATTTCCTGCACGTGGATTAATTTATGATAGAAATGGAGAATTACTTGTTTACAATCAGGCAGTTTACGATTTAATGATAATTCCTCGTCAGGTAAAGGCTTTTGATACTTTAGATTTTTGTAATTTACTGCAAGTAGACAAGTTGGATGTTGATAAAAATATTGCAAAAGCAAAAAAATATTCCTGGCGTAAAGCATCTATTTTTTTAAAACAATTATCATCGAAGCGTTATGCAGTTTTACAAGAAAAGCTGTATAAATTTCCTGGTTTTTTTGTGCAGCCCAGAACTTTACGAAAATATCCGCGTCAGAGTGCAGCTCATGCTTTAGGATATCTTAATGAAGTAAATAATAAGGAAATACGTACTGATGAATATTATACTTCGGGTGATTATATTGGGAAAAGTGGCATTGAACTGACCTATGAAAAAGAATTGCGTGGAGAAAAAGGGAAAAAAATATTCTGGGTAGATGTTTATAACAGAATAAAAGGTTCCTATAGAGATGGAAAACATGATAAAAAACCGGTTTCAGGTAAAGATATTTATTCAAGTCTGGATATTGAGTTACAAGAATATGGTGAGCTTTTAATGCAAAATAAAAAAGGTGGAATTGTTGCAATAGAGCCAAGTACAGGAGAGATTCTTACAAAAATATCCAGTCCGGGTTACGATCCTGAAATGTTGGTTGGGCGTGTTATGAGTAAAAATTATCGTTCTTTGGTTCAAAATGATTCACTGAAGCCACTTTTCGACCGTTCGATGATGGCACAGTATCCTCCAGGTTCGATTTTTAAATTGGTAAATGCTTTAATTGGTTTACAAGAAAAAGTAATAAAGCCAACTACACGGTTTGAATGCCACAGGGGATATTATTACGGAAATCGAAAAATGGGGTGTCACGATCATGTTTCTCCATTAGATTTGCGGGAATCAATTATGCATTCCTGTAATGCGTATTATGCAAATGTTTTTCGTTATATTTTAGAATCACCAAAATTTAGCGGCGTTAATGAAGGGTATCAAACCTGGAGAGATCATGTTACCTCCTTTGGAATGGGAAGTAGACTAAATAGTGATTTACCTCACGAGTTATCAGGATCTATTCCAACATTAAAATATTATCAGAAAGTATATAAAAGAACAAATTTGAAATCTCTGAATATGATTTCACTCGCTATTGGTCAGGGAGAGCTTTTAATTACTCCTTTACAAATGGCTAATATGACAGCCGCAATAGCAAATAAAGGATATTATTATCCTCCTCATATTGTAAAATCATTTGGAGATAATGAACCAATAGATAAACGATTTTTAGAGAAGAATTATACAAGTATTGATTCTTCTTATTTTAAACCTGTTATTGATGGTATGGAAATGGTAATTTCAGGAGGCGCCGGAAGTACTGGTGGATTAGCCGCTATTCCAGGAATAAGAGTTTGTGGTAAAACAGGAACTGTACAAAATCCTCATGGCGACGATCACTCGGTATTTGTTGCATTTGCGCCACGAGAGAATCCTAAAATAGCATTGGTTGTTTATGTAGAAAATGGAGTATGGGGGTCGAGATATGGAGCTCCCATTGCCGGTTTAATGATCGAAAAATATTTAAGAGGAGAAATTTCTAAAAGCAAAAAAAGAATTGAGAAAAGAATGTTCGAAGCAGATTTAATTGGTGAACAAAAGAAAAAGGAAGCTAATAAGCATTAAGAAATGACTAGAAGAGTAAGCTTAATAAAAAATTTAGATTGGTGGACAATAGCTTTGTATGCTTTGTTGGTTTTTCTTGGTTGGATCAATATTTATGCTGCTGTTTATAATGAGGAGCATCAGAGTATTTTTGATATCAGTCAAAGATATGGAAAGCAACTAATGTGGATTGGAGCAGCTGCAATTCTGGCATTTATTATTCTAATTATAGAGAGTAAGTTTTATTCCGCATTTGCCTATCCTACTTATCTTTTCATGATTATTCTTCTGATTGCGGTTCTGGTTTTTGGTAGAGATGTAAAGGGTGCCAGATCCTGGTTCGAATTAGGACCAATACGTTTTCAGCCTGCCGAATTTGCAAAGTTTGCCACTTGTCTGGCTATCTCAAGATACGTCAGCCAGTTCAATTTTAAAATTCATAAAATAAAGTCTTTAGTAGTAACCGGTCTTATATTATTTACACCATTTGCACTTATTATACTGCAGGGTGACGCCGGATCGGCATTGGTTTATACCGTTTTTCTATTGGTATTGTATCGCGAAGGTTTATCGGGAATTGTATTGTTTTTAGGACTTCTAGCAGCATTACTTTTTATATTTACTCTTCTCTGGCCAAAACTGGTGGTATTACTTGTTATTATTATAGGGAGTTTACTGTTCGCAAAATTTTCTGGCTTAAAATGGATGGCTTTTGGAAAAGCCTTAGTCATGATAGGTTCCTCGTTTGGACTAATTTGGCTTATCTGTAAAGGATTAAAGCTTGATATTTCTTTATATATAATTTTGATTATTTCCTTGTTTGTAAACCTTATTCCTTTTTTAATACATACCTATAAAAACAAATTAAAAAGTGTGGGTTGGATAATTATAATTGTGTTTGGAAGTATTTTTTACACCTTCTCGGTTAGTTATATATTCGATAATATTTTAGAAGCGCATCAGCAAACCAGAATCAATGAACTTTTGGGTATCGAATCAGATCCTTATGGTGCTGGTTATAATGTTGCACAATCGAAAATTGCAATTGGTTCGGGCGGATTTAGCGGAAAAGGATTTTTAAATGGCACACAAACAAAATTTAAATTTGTACCCGAGCAAAGTACCGATTTTATTTTTTGTACAGTTGGCGAAGAATGGGGTTTTGTAGGTTCTACCGTTGTCTTACTTCTATTATTGGCATTAATTTTACGTTTACTTTTTATTGCAGAACGTCAACGTACGCCATTTAGTCGTGTTTACGGATATGGGGTAGCTTGTATTCTATTTTTTCACCTTGCTGTTAATGTTGGAATGACTGTAGGTTTAGCTCCGGTAATCGGAATTCCATTGCCTTTCTTTAGTTATGGAGGATCATCTTTGTGGTCGTTTACAATCTTACTATTTATATTTTTGCGTTTAGATGCCAACCGTTTGGAGTTGTTACGTTAATATTACGTTCCTCACTTACATAAACAAGTATATCCCTCATGAATAGCTCAAATTCACCTTTAAATTCGCAATAGTTGTTTAACAGACAATCTATCGCAAAATTGGTTTTATCAGGCAAACTGGTTCTTCGCGACATTATTTCTAAAGCGGTTCTTAATCCATTAATCTCTGCATAAGTTTCCAGTCTTCTGCTTTGTATTATAAAGGGTAGAAAGAGCTTTACTTTATTGGGTAAAACCAGATAATTTTTAATTAATATTTCGTGAGTACGCGTAACAAATTCTGTGATGGATGATTCGTGATAAGTATTCCAGTTTTTTGCTAAAAAATGATCAAAAATTAAGTCAAGCACTACGCCAGAGTATTTTCCATAACCTTCTTTTAATTTTTTTGAACTGTTCAATACTACCGGATGTCTGTCGGTAAAATAGTCAATATTTCTATGTAGTATAATTCCTTCTTGTATCTCTTGTTGATAATTCTGATACTTTTTTCCCTTTACATAATCTCCAATAAAATTTCCAATTTTTATTTTCTCCGAATTTCCTGATAAATATTGGTGTGCTAAAAAATTCATAGTCTAAATCTTAATTGTCGAAAGTTAGAAATAATTAAGAGAGAATGGCTAAAATTTGTGCTTTCTTAAGATTTTTTAAACTTAAGCTATATAAGTTACTACGTATTTTAACAAATGTCAAGCATTTTGGCTCTGTTTAGTAACAGGCTTACTATCTTAAACTTAGGTGTTGATATTTTAGGTGAATTCCTTTAAAATTTTAATTTTATATACTCATACCTCATATTAATTTTTAAACTAAAGAAGGAGAGATTATGACTAAAAAAAATGTCATTATTATTGGTGCTGCAGGTCGTGATTTTCACAACTTCAACACTTATTTCAGAGACAATTCGGAGTATAATGTTGTAGCTTTTACAGCGGCTCAAATTCCAGACATCGACGGTAGAAAGTATCCAAAAGAACTTGCCGGTGCTTTATATCCCGAAGGAATTCCTATTTATGCAGAAAAGGATCTTCCTAATTTAATAAAGGAACATTGTATCGATGATTGTGTTTTTTCTTATTCGGATGTTCCCTATAAGAGAGTGATGAACATTAGTGCAATTGTTAATGCTGCCGGTTCTAATTTTAAATTGCTTGGGCCTGGAGATACGATGATAAAAAGTCAAAAACCTGTAATTTCAGTAGTCGCCACACGTACAGGTTGTGGTAAATCTCAGACTTCAAGAAAAGTTATAGAAGAATTAATGGCAAAAGGATTAAAAGTCATTGCCATTCGTCATCCAATGCCTTATGGCGATTTAGTTGCTCAAAGAGTTCAGCGTTTTGCAACTGTCCAGGATCTTAAAAAGCACGAGTGTACTATAGAGGAGATGGAAGAATATGAACCTCATGTATCTCGTGGTAATGTTATTTATGCCGGTGTTGATTATGAAGCCATTGTGCGTGCTGCAGAACAAGATCCTGATGGATGTGATGTGATTATCTGGGATGGAGGAAATAATGATTTCTCATTTTATAAACCAGATTTAACAATTACCGTAGCAGATCCACATCGACCCGGAGCCGAGTTAAGCTATTATCCTGGCGAAGTTAATTTACGTATGGCCGATGTGGTAGTTATTAATAAAATGGATTCGGCTGCACCTGAAGATATTCAAACTGTACGCGAGAATATTGCATTTGCAAATTCAAAAGCACTAGTAATAGATGGAGCATCGCCAATTCGTGTTGATGATCCTGAAACGATTCGTGGAAAACGAGTGTTGATTGTGGAAGATGGTCCTACTTTAACCCATGGCGAAATGAAAATAGGAGCCGGAACAATTGCAGCTCGTAAATTTGGTGCTATAGAAGAAATTGATGCCCGTCCTTATTTAGTTGGTAAATTAAAGGAAACTTACCAAATCTATCCAAATATAGGTAATATTTTACCTGCCATGGGATATTCCGATGAGCAGCTAAAAGATCTTGAAACGACTATTAATGCATGCGATTGTGATGCCGTTATCATTGGTACTCCTATCGATTTAAATAGAATTATTAATATCAAGAAACCAAATACTAGGGTTTATTACGATTTGGAAGAAATTGGATATCCAAAGTTGTCTGATATTGTTACTAAATTTGTTGAGAATTTTCATTTAGAAGAACATGTTCTATAGTCTTTTTTTTATAGAAGTAATCAAGTTAAGGGAGTGGATTAAGTTCACTCCTTTTTTATTTATATTTACACGAGTAATTCACGATTTTTTAAGATAAAAAGGGAACATACACTAACTTTTTTTTCGATTATGAGTATAAAATATTTTTACGTACCATGTATTTGGTATTAATAAAAAATAGTTGTGCTTTAATATCTGATTTATATATGGGTGACTCTATTTTCCTGAGCTTAGTTCAGAATGCCGCAATCCTTTTGTCTGTTAGTATACTTTACGAGTATTTATGGGTGAAAAATAAAAAAACGATTACAATTTGGAATCAATTAACGGCAGGTACTGTAGTTGGTTTTATTGCAATTGTAGTTATTTTATCTTCCTGGGAATTAAAATCAGGAATTATTTTTGATGCTCGTTCCGTTGTCCTTTCTATATCTGGTTTATTTTTTGGTTTAATTCCTACAATTATTGCAATTTTTATTGCCGGACTTTATCGTTTCTTAATGGGCGGAGATGGCATGTTTATGGGAATAGCTGTAATAGTCAGTTCTGGGGGTATAGGCATATTGTGGAAATATATTTTTACTAAAACTAATAAGCTCTATAAATGGAAATCTCTATTGCTAATGGGTTTTTTGGTGCATATTATTATGCTTTTTTGTATCCTGTTACTGCCAAGAAAAGATATACTAGATTCTTTTATCAATATTTTTATTCCTATACTTTTTGTTTATCCTATTATTACAATGCTTTTGGGTTTGTTCATGAGCAAACAAATGCAAGATCTAAAAAACAGAAGTGTTTTAAGTAAAAGGGAAGATAATTATTCTCGCTTGTATGAAAGTATGAATGATGCTTTTGTTGTGCTCGATAATAATGGAAAAGTAATTGAGAGTAATAGTGCATACAGAGAAATGTTAGGTTATTCTAAGGAAGAAATTCTATGTTTAACCTGTCACGATTTAACTCCAAAAAAATGGGTTGATTTGGATAATCAAATCATGAGTGAAGAGGTAATGGCTCACGGAAACTCTCGACTTTACGAAAAAGAATGTACACGTAAAGATGGAAGTCTACTCCCAATTGAAGTGCGAATTCATCAGTTAAAAGATGAGAATGGAAATCCCAATGGATTTTGGGCAATGGTCCGAGATATTAGCCAAAGAAAGCAGGCACAACTTGAAATTGAAAACGAAAGATCACATTTAAAGTTAGTTCTGGAGACAGTTCCTGATATGATTTGGGTGAAAAATCCAGAAGGGGTTTATTTGTCGGGTAATCAAAAGTTTCTTGAGTTTAATAATCTTACAGGTACTTCGTTAATTGGGAAAAGTGATTTTGATCTGTATCCTGAGGATTTGGCAAAGGTATATTTCCAGAAAGATGTAGAAGTATTAGACACATTAAAAAGAGTAAGGTTTGTTAACTGGACCATTTCCGCAAAGGATGGCAAAAGAATTTTAACGGAAACCATAAAAAATCCTATGTTCGATGCCGAAGGAAAAGTAATTGGCGTTTTAGGAGTTTGTAAAGATATTACCGAAATAAAAAAAGCAGAAGAGGAATTAGTAAAAGCAAAAGAGAAAGCCGAAGAAAGTGACAAGCTTAAATCTATTTTTTTGGCGAATATGAGTCATGAAATCAGGACTCCTATGAATGCAATTATGGGATTTACCGAGTTGTTGGTTGATTCTGATTTAGAGGATAGTGATAGGTTGCAGTTTGTTAATATTATACAGCACTCAGGAAAAAGATTACTTCAACTTATCGATGATATTGTAGATCTTTCGAAATTAGAAATGCAGCAAATGGCAATTAAGAAAACGAATAGAAGTCTTCGTGATTTAATGAATACGAGTGTAGCGTTTTTTGAAAATAATGAGCTGCTTAAGACAAAAACAGAGCTTTGTTTAAGGCTTAATTATCCTGAAAAATATTTCAATTTTGTTGTTAATACTGATGAAAATCGTTTTAGACAAATTTTGGATAACCTGATAAATAATTCTATTAAATTTTCAGAAAAAGGAATTATTGAGCTTGGTTTTTCTCTGGTAGAAATTAAAGGGAAATCTTTTGTTGAAATTTACGTGAAAGATCAGGGTATGGGAATTCCAAAAGAAAAACATGATATCATTTTTGAACACTTTAGACAGGGTGATGAAGAACAGTTTAACGATGGTACAGGATTGGGTCTTAGTATTTGTAAAGGATTAGTAGAATTGCTCGAAGGTGATATTCGTTTTGAATCAGAACCAGGGGAGGGAAGTACTTTTTACTTTACCATTCCATGTGATTATGAATTTAAAAACAATGTTCACACTTCAGAAGCAGACTATTGTGAAGATCTTAAGAATAAAAATATTTTAATAGCCGAGAGTGATTACAATTCATATTTGTATGTAAAGAAACTTTTCGAAGAAGAAAATGTGAAAATTTTTCATGCCGATAATAGTTTGCAAATGATGCAGATAGCTAAATTAGATTCACCAGATTTAATAATTTTAGATACAGATTTACCTGGAGAGAATTGTTTAAAATGTTTAAGTGAATTTAATAAGACTGATGTTTCAATTAAAATTATTGCACAAACTACTTCGGTATTAAAAGGAGAAGAAGAGTTGTGCCTAAAGGCTGGCTGCGATGGATACATTAGGAAGCCATTTAGCAAGGAGCAACTACTATCCGAAGTTCGACGTGTTTTAGCTTAAAATTGTTTTTTTATTCGCATATCATTAAATGTGATAAGTAAAATACCAAGGATTGTTAATATTCCTCCTAATAATTGGTTCTGATTCGGTAAAATATTTAAGAATAAATAGCTTGCACCAATAATAAAAATACTTCTCGATGTTCCTATTAAGGTTGTTATTGATGCATCAACATACTTTAGAGAAACGAATGTTAGCAGAATGCCTAAAAATGGCCCGAATATCGATCCTACACCAATATAAAATAATGAATTAGCAGTATAGTTTGGCATTTCAAACAATATTAAATTGTAAAACAAAAATCCTAAAAAAAGAAAAAGTGTTCTGCATACAGTAATCATTGTAGTAGGAATATTTTTTATTTGGTTTTTAGCTAAAACAAGACTTAGAGCATAAAAAACAGCAAATATAAGTGCCGATATACTTCCCGTATCCAATAGTAATTTAAAATTAAAATTAGATTGTGAAAAATTCATAATCAGAACTCCGCTTAAACTCACAAAAACACCAATAAGAGCCATAGCTTTATATCTAATTCTTAAAAAAACAAATCCTATTAAGATTACAAAAACCGGACTTGTATTGGCAAGGAATGATACAATTACAGGATTTGTAGTGTGTTTTATAGATAAGAAAAATGCTGATATGGAAATCAGTTCGGAAAAACCAATAAGTAGTAAATTGAGTTTTGATTTTGAAGGTAGGGAAAAGAATTTTTTTCGTTCGGTAAAAAAATAATAATAAATAAGATTATAAATTAATGCAAGTCCAAACCACAGTAAGCCAAACGAAGCCAAATTGATGTTTTTCATGGCCATTTTACTAAAAATATACACATTAGAAAAACTTAATGTTGCAGCAATGGCAAATAAAATTCCTTTTAGATTATTCGAAATAGTCATGATTTTAATTTCGGTGGAGTATACAAAAGTATCCAATTTTAAGGATTTATCGGCCATGAGTCTGCCATCCCAAATTTTATTAATATATTCGTTTGTATGGGAATAAATTTACTACTTGCAGCACTTGCTACTTTTGTACTTAATTTACCTTTCGGATATGTTAGACATGGGTTTAGAAAGTTTTCTATAATGTGGTTTGTTGCAATTCATGCGCCAATACCCTTTGTTATTTTGTTTCGGCATTTGTTTGGCTTAGGTTTTCAGCTTTATACTTACCCAATAATGGTAAGTGCTTTTTTCTTAGGGCAGTTTGCCGGTAAAAAAGCAAGAATTTATTTCGATAGGAAAAAACTGCAAGGAGAAAAAATAGAAATAGTTGATAAAAAAAAAGATCGGAAATAATCCGATCTTTTTTTATTCTATAAAATTGATATTACAATCTTTCTTTTATTTTTTTAGTTTCTTCTTCGAAACCAGGTTTCTCAAGCAAAGCAAACATATTGCTTTTGTATGCTTCAACTCCAGGCTGATCAAATGGATTAACATCTAAGATATAACCACTAACACCACATGCAGCTTCGAAGAAATATAACAACTCTCCTAAATAGAATTCATTCAATTTTGGCATTTCAATGTGTAGGTTTGGTACACCACCATCTACGTGAGCCAATTGAGTTCCTAATTCAGCCATTTTATTTACTTCGTCGACATGTTTTCCTGCTAGGAAATTTAATTTGTCAAGATTATCCTTATCCTCAGGAATTAAAACAGAGTGATTTGGCTTAGCAATAGAAATTACAGTTTCGAAAATATTTCGCTGTCCTTCCTGAATATACTGTCCCATTGAGTGAAGATCACTTGTAAAATCAACACTAGCGGGGAAAATACCTTTATTTTCTTTTCCTTCGCTTTCTCCAAATAATTGTTTCCACCATTCGGCAACATTATGAAGTTTAGGATTGTAGTTAGCTAAAATTTCGATGCCTTTCCCTTTTTCGTATAAAGCATTTCTTGTTGCTGCATAAAGTAAAGCCGGATTATTTTCAAAAGCAGCTGTCACAGAATAATCTTGCATAGACTTAGCTCCTTTTACCAGCTCTTTAATATCATGACCTGCTACTGCAATAGGAAGCAACCCAACAGGAGTTAAAACAGAATAACGTCCGCCAACATTATCAGGAATAACAAAAGTTTTGTAATTTTCCTGATCGGCTAATGTTCTTAGAGCACCTTTCGATTCATCGGTAATGGCAACGATTCTTTTGCGAGCTTCTTCTTTACCAACATTTTCTTCTAGCAACTCTTTTAACAAGCGGAAAGCAATTGCCGGCTCGGTAGTAGTTCCCGATTTTGAAATTACACAAATACCGAATTCAACACTTTTTAAAATATCGGTTAATTCGTATAGGTAGTCTTCGCTGATATTTTGTCCGGCATAAAGAACCAATGGATTTTCGTTGCCAGCATTTAATTGGTCAAAACTATGAGCCAATGCGTCGTTAACGGCTTTTGCTCCAAGATATGATCCTCCAATTCCAATCACAACCAAAACTTCAACTCTCTCTTTTAACGATTTAGCTGTAGCTTCGATATCATTCAATTCTTCTTCTGAAATTTGAGATGGCAATTCTACCCATCCTACATAATCATTTCCTTTCCCGGTTCCTTCGTGAAGGGAGATTAAGTGCTTCTTACTGTTTTCTTCATGCTTAAAAATCTCTTCTTTACTTACAAAGTTTAGAGATTTTTCAATGTTAAACTTAATGTGTTCCATTTTGTACTAGTTAAGGTTTACAATTTATTACCGCCAGAACCGATATCCCTCCAAATATGCAGCTGGTAATAAAAAGTAATAGTTGTATTTAAAAATCTAATATCATTAAGAGCAGTTTTATATACAGACTGCTTTTTATTATTTATATCAGGCAATAGCTTTTTAGGTCTTCTGCAAAAGTACTGCGAAAAAATTACTCTAGCGTAAATCTTCGGTTAATAATTTTATTTCAATAGCAGGCGAAATACGTTCATATAGAATGTTGTATACGGCCATAGTAATTGGCATGTGTACTTTGTAAACATCGTTAATTTCTTTGATACAGCTAACTGCGTAGTATCCTTCGGCAATCATGTGCATTTCCAGTTGTGCCGATTTTACGGTGTATCCTTTGCCAATCATGGTTCCAAATGTTCGGTTTCTACTAAACTGGGAATAGCAGGTAACCAATAAATCGCCCAAATAAGCAGAACTTTTTATGTCTCGGGTAATTGGATGAACTGTATCAACAAATCGTTTTATTTCCTGAATAGCATTCGATATTAAAACGGATTGAAAATTATCGCCATATCTAAGTCCATGACAAATTCCTGCTGCTATGGCAATTACATTTTTTAATACTGCTGCATATTCGGTTCCGTAAATATCTTCGGTTACGGTTGTTTTTATGTAGGTACACTCAAGTTTTAGAGCAAGAAATCTTGCTTTTTTTGCATCTGTACACGAAATTGTGAGGTAAGATAATCGTTCCATTGCAACCTCTTCGGCATGGCAAGGACCCGAAATTACACCAATATTATCTAAGGGGACATTGTATTTTTCGTTGAAAAACTCCCCAATTATCTGATTTTCATCTGGAACAATTCCTTTAATTGCAGATACTATAAATTTATTTTCTAAGCTAACCGTAAGTTTTTTAAGTGCATTTTTTAAAAAAGCCGAAGGAATTGCAAAAATTATGATATCAGAATTAAGAACTACCTGATCGATATTATCGGTAAAGTGAATTTTACCGATGTCGAATTCCGCACCTGTAATGTAACGCGGATTGTGACTTAACTGCTTAAATTGTTTAATAGTATCGGGGTTGCGCATATACCAGTTTATTTCCTGTACATTCTCCATAAGGATTTTTGCAATGGCTGTTGCCCAACTACCACCTCCAATGATCGCAATTTTTGATGATTCGTTCATATATCTGTAGCTATATTCTATGTGTCGATGCTGTAAATTTTAATTTACAGACCTCTAATTTACTAAATATCGGAGGAAGGGAAAAATTCCCAACCTCCGATAGTATATAATGTTATAGGAAATTTTTTAAGCTAACCATTCTTTAACTTCGTCCTGGCTAGGGTTTTTTAATCCCATTTTTAATTTTTTGTTCCAACCACAAATATCCTGATGAAGTTTTGTGTGTTTCTCTTCTTTTAAGGCAGAAACAGTTTGGAATCCTGCTTTACGGATAATTGGCATCCATTCTGGTGCAATCCCCAATTCTACAAATTTTTCGTCGCTATCAACAACCGCTTTCTTCTCTGGTCGCATTTGCGGGAAGAATAAAACATCTTGAATCGACTGTGAATTTGTCATTAACATTGTTAATCGGTCGATACCAATTCCCATTCCTGATGTTGGAGGCATACCATATTCTAGTGCGCGAACAAAATCCATGTCAATAAACATAGCCTCGTCGTCACCTTTCTCGCTCAATTTCATTTGTTCCTGGAATCTTTCCAGCTGGTCTATTGGATCGTTCAGTTCAGAGTAAGCATTACAAACCTCTTTCCCGTTTACCATCAATTCGAAACGTTCTGTTAGTTCAGGATTATCTCTGTGTTTTTTACAAAGAGGAGACATCTCAACTGGATAATCAGTAATAAAAGTAGGCTGGATATAATTTCCTTCACACTTTTCGCCGAAAATTTCGTCGATTAATTTTCCTTTACCGAATGTTTCATCAACCTCAATATCTAATTTCTTGCAAACTTCACGAAGCTGAACATCATCCATGCCGTTGATATCGATTCCTGTATGCTCTTTAATTGAGTCAATCATAGAAATTCGTTTGTAAGGACGCTTAAAGTCAATTTCCTTATCGCCAACCATTAATTTGGTTTGTCCGTGAAGGTCCTTTGCTACTTTTTCAATCATTTCCTCTGTAAAGTCCATCATCCAGTTGTAGTCTTTATAGGCTACATAAATTTCCATTACAGTAAACTCAGGATTGTGGGTTCTGTCCATTCCTTCGTTACGGAAGTCTTTTGCAAACTCGTAAACCCCATCAAAACCACCAACAATTAAACGTTTTAGATATAATTCGTTAGCAATACGCATATACAAAGGAATATCCAACGCATTGTGATGTGTTTCGAAAGGTCGAGCAGAAGCTCCACCAGGAATTGCCTGTAATATTGGAGTTTCAACTTCTAAATAATCTTTACTATTGAACAATTCACGCATCGAATTGATCACTTTAGTTCTTTTTAAGAATACATCTTTTACATCCGGATTTACTACCAAATCGACATAACGCTGACGGTAACGCATCTCTGGATCGCTAAATGCATCGTAAACTTTTCCATCTTTCTCTTTTACAATAGGAAGAGGGCGAACAGATTTTGAAAGAACTGTGATTTCGGTAGTATGAACAGATGTTTCACCTACTTTGGTTACAAATACGTATCCCTTAATTCCAATAAAATCTCCTATATCTAAAAGCTTTTTAAATACAGTGTTGTAAAGAGTTTTATCCTCATCAGGGCATATATCATCTCTTGTAATGTAAACCTGAATTCTTCCTTTTGAATCTTGTAGTTCAATAAAAGACGCTTTACCCATGATTCTTCTGCTCATGATTCTACCTGCTATACAAACCTCTTGAAGGTTCTTCTTTTCAGGATCGAAGTCTTTCAATATATCTGCAGAATAATTATTTACATGATACTGTGCTGCAGGAAAAGGGTTGATGCCCAATTTCTGCATTTCCTTAAGGGAATTTCTTCTAATGATCTCTTGTTCACTAAGTTCTAACGCATTCATCTTAATCTCAATAAAGTTTATTCGGGTGCAAAGATATAATAATCTGTGCAATATGTGAATGTATCAGGACAATAGACTTTCTTTTTTAGATAAATTATTTTGTTTGTACTTGATTTAAAATGATTGTATGTCTTTAATTTACATTTTTAGCAAAAAAAGGAGAGAAAAAAAAGATTATTAATAAATTTTAATTTTATAGATTTTACAGTAGTTTTACATCAATTTAGATTGAATAAAAATAACAAAATAATAAATCTGAATTACAAAAACATTAGTAATTGCAATAAATATTCCATGCTTTCGAATACCTTTGCATGAATGAGATTTTTTAAAGCAAAAAAGGATTTGTTAAAAAGTTTTAGTGTTGATAATCAGCTTGTGTAGTTGGTTGTTAATGATAATTAGGGAGATTAAAAATGAAAATTAAAAGAAAGCCAGATTGGTTAAAGATACAGTTGCCAAAAGGTGACGATTACGCTTATGTAAACGGTATTGTTCAAGAACATGGTTTACACACGATTTGTTCTAGTGGAAAATGTCCTAATGTGGGAGAATGCTGGGGAAATGGAACTGCTACTTTCATGATTTTAGGAAATATTTGTACCCGGGCTTGTAAATTTTGTAATGTTCCTACTGGTAAACCTCTTCCGGTTGATACCAAAGAGCCAATACGTCTTGCTCGTTCCATTAAATTAATGAAATTGAAGCATGCAGTTGTTACTTCGGTAGATCGTGACGATTTAGATGATGGAGGTTCCGGAATTTGGGCTGAAACCATTAAGGAGATAAAAAAGGTGAATCCGAATACTACACTAGAGGTTTTAATACCCGATTTTAATGGCGTAGAAGAAGATGTAAAAAGGGTAATTGATGAAAATCCTGAGGTAATTTCTCATAATTTGGAAACGGTTCGTAGGTTAACTCCAAGTGTTCGTAGTCGTGCAAAATACGACCTTAGCCTTAAGGTGTTAAAACAAATTGCAGACTCCGGTATTGTTGCAAAATCGGGAATTATGCTGGGGTTGGGTGAAACTGAGGAAGAAATTTATCAGGTTATGGACGATTTACTGGTAGTTGGTGTTAAGGTGATAACTATTGGTCAGTATTTACAGCCTACAAGACAACATCTCGAATTACAGGAATATATAACACCTGAGACATTTAAAAAATACGAGCAGGTTGGATTGAAAAAAGGTTTTTCCTTTGTTGAAAGTACACCTCTTGTTCGTTCTTCTTATCATGCAGAACGCCATGTGAATGCATTAAAAATTAATGGAGCTTTGAAAAAATGATCAAAACAATTTTTAGAGATTTAGGCTCTATAGACTATAAAAAAGCCTGGGATTATCAGGAAACCTTATTCGAGGAGGTATTAGCTTCTAAACAGGCAAATTCAGATCTCCCAAAAGATCAGAAAAAATTATCAGATAACTATCTGCTTTTTTGCGAACATCCACATGTTTATACTTTGGGTAAAAGTGGAAAAGAACAAAATATGCTTCTTAATATGTTGCAGCTGCAGGCAAAAGAGGCCACTTTTCATAAAATAAACAGAGGTGGTGATATTACATATCATGGGCCGGGACAAATTGTTGCTTATCCAATATTAAATTTGGAAACCTACGATATGGGAATCAAAAAATACATTGAGAATTTAGAGCAAGCGGTAATAAATTGTATTGGCGACTATGGTATAACTGGAACAAGGCTAGATGGAGCAACCGGTGTGTGGTTGGATGTAGGTAGCCCTCGGGTTCGAAAAATATGTGCAATTGGAGTAAGGGTGAGCCGATGGGTTAGTATGCATGGTCTTGCTTTTAATGTAAATACCGACTTAAAATATTTCGATTATATTAATCCTTGTGGCTTTGTTGACAAAGGAGTTACTTCTCTTAAAAAAGAATTAGGCAAAGAGCTTGATATTGAAGAGGTAAAACATAATCTTAAAAATCATATTGCCAATCTGTTTGATATGACGTTGGAAATTGACTAATTTGGCTAGCTAAATTCTTGAATATGGAAAAGAGATGGGTAATAAATGAACCGGGCGATGATGAAACGGTTGAGGCTCTAATGGAATCGTTAGGTGTTGATCGTGTGATAGCTAATCTGTTAGTTCAGAGAGGAATCACTACTTTCGAAATGGCCAAGGCTTTCTTTCGCCCTAGTTTAGATGATCTACACGATCCTTTTCTAATGAAAGATATGACTGAGGCAGTGGAGCGTCTAATAATTGCCATGGATAAACAAGAGCGCGTATTGGTGTATGGTGATTACGATGTTGATGGCACTACTTCTGTAGCTTTAGTTTATACTTATTTAAAATCTCATTTCGATTATATTGATTATTATATACCCGATCGTTATTCTGAGGGGTATGGTATTTCAGTTAAAGGAATAGATTTTGCCGCCGATAAAAATTACACTCTCGTAATTGCTCTTGACTGCGGTATAAAAGCAAGTGAAAAGGTGGCTTATGCCAAAGAAAAAGGCGTAGATTTTATTATCTGCGATCATCATACTCCAGACGAGGTTTTACCTCAGGCAGTAGCTGTTCTTGATCCTAAAAGAGAGGACTGTAATTACCCATGCGATGCGCTTTCGGGTTGTGGCGTAGGTTTTAAGTTTATGCAGGGACTTGCTCAAAAAAAAGGCTGGAAGTTTGTAACTTTAATGCCGCTGTTAGATTTATTAGCAGTTAGTATTGCCTCAGATATTGTGCCAATTACCGGAGAAAATAGAGTGCTTACCCATTTTGGGTTAAAACAGCTGAACGAACATCCCAGACTAGGACTGAAAACAATTCTTAAGTTGGCGGGAGTTACCAAAGATTTAGGGGTTAATGATATTGTGTTTAAAATAGGGCCAAGAATTAATGCCGCAGGCAGAATTCAATCGGGTAATCGTGCTGTGCAATTGTTAATTGCAGATAAAGAAGAGGCTGCTACTCTTATTGGCGATACCATTAACGATTTGAACGAAGATAGAAAAGAACTAGATCATAGTATTACTGATGAGGCTCTTGATAGAGTAGCAAAGAATAAAACTTTACTGGCCAAAAAAAGTACTGTTTTATACGATTGTAACTGGCATAAAGGTGTAATTGGCATTGTAGCATCCAGAATGATAGAAACGTACTATAAGCCAACGGTTATTCTTACCGAATCCAATGGTTTTGCAACAGGAAGTGCACGATCGGTCGAGGGTTTTGATTTGTACCAGGCAATTTCGGCATGTAGCGATTTACTGGAAAATTTTGGAGGACATAAATATGCTGCCGGATTAACCATGAAAATCGAGAATGTTAGTGCATTTCAGAAACGATTCGAAGAATATGTTTGCGAGAATATAAGTGAAGATATGTTAATGCCGCAAATAAGTATCGATGCTAGCATTAAATTATCGGATATTACACCTAAGTTTTTTAGAATATTAAAGCAATTTGAACCTTTCGGACCTAGAAATATGACTCCTGTTTTTGTTAGCGAAAGAGTTGTTGATTATGGTTATAGTCGTCCTGTTGGCAGAAATAAAGAGCATTTAAAACTTTCTGTCGTTGATGACATTCGCGAGGGAGATGTTAAAGGTGGAATTGCTTTTTCGATGGGTAAAATTTACCCTAAAATATCAAGTGGAACTCCTTTCGATTTGTGTTATAGTCTTCAGGAAAACGAATATATGGGGAAAGTGGAAACACAACTTATGGTTCGTGATATTAAATTTTAAATTTTTTATTGATAGTTATTATCTTTACTACTTCCTTTATTTTCTTCTTTTTAACGATTAATCTTAGTTGTTAAACCTTATTTTACTAATGTTTTTAAAATAGAGATATCTACTTATAAAATGTTAATTACGCACTCCTTTGCGTTGATTTATTGATCTTTTCAGGTTTGTCAATTCAAACTAACTTGTTATCTTTGCGCCAATTTGAAAAAATTTAAATCCATTTTATGAATCTATTTCAAAATCCTAATGAGCAGGGAATTCAAAGTCCCGCCAAAAGAATTATTTTGGGAATTCAGTTTTTATTTGTTGCATTTGGTGCAACAGTACTAGTCCCGTTATTAGTTGGTATTGACCCAGCAGTTGCATTATTTACAGCAGGAATTGGAACCTTGATTTTTCATTTAATTACAAAAGGTATGGTTCCTGTTTTTTTGGGCAGTAGTTTTGCATTTATTGCACCCATTGTTGCTGCAACTAAGTTATATGGTTTACCCGGTACTTTATCTGGTTTAATTGCAGTTGGATTGGTATACGGACTTGTTTCTGGTATTATCAAAGTTTGGGGATTGCGAGTAATCGAGAAAATCTTTCCTTCAATCGTGGTAGGTCCTGTTATTATGCTTATTGGTTTATCACTTGCTGATGTAGCTGTAGGGATGGCAAAAACAAATTGGGCAATTTCAACCGTTGCTTTATTAACAGCTATCGTTGTTGTTGTTTTTACAAAAGGAATGCTAAAATTAATACCTGTATTTGCAGCAATTGTTGTAGGTTATGTTTTGTCAATTGTACTAGGCGAAGTCGATTTTACTCCAATTAAGGATGCTGCATGGTTTGCTTTGCCAGAATTTATTCGTCCTGAATTAAATTGGAGTGCTGTAATTTATATGATACCAGTAGCTTTTGCACCAATTATAGAGCACGTAGGTGATATGTATGCAATTGGAGGAGTTGCAAATAAGCAGTTCGTAAAAAATCCTGGTTTAAACAGAACTTTATTAGGAGATGGTATTGCTACAGCTTTCGCCGGATTTTTTGGCGGACCTCCAAATACTACCTATTCTGAAGTAACAGGCGCAATCGCACTAACAAAGGTTGTTGATCCTCGTGTGTTAAGAATATCAGCCATTACAGCTTTGGTTTTTTCTTTAATAGGTAAAGTGAGTGCTTTTCTAAAAACAATTCCACAAGCCGTTTTAGGAGGTATCATGTTGCTATTATTTGGATTAATTGCCAGTATTGGTATTAAAACATTAATCGATGCAAAAACAGATTTTACTAAAACAAGAAATCAGGTTATTGTATCGGTTGTATTAACTGTTGGTATTGGTGGAGCACAAATTACTTATGGTAATTTTTCTTTGGCAGGAATTGGTCTTGCATCGGTTGTTGGTGTTGTGCTAAATCTTATTTTACCAGATAAATCGAATCCTATAAAAGGAAGCGAAGTTGAAAAATAGATCAAATTAATCTAAATTTAAGTTTAGATAATATATTTCATAAGTAAAGCCCCTTTTTGGGGCTTTATTTTTTTTTAGACTCGTGATAATAAATCAGGATGTATCTTCTATTGAATCAAATGTAATTGTTGGAAATTATTTCGAATATCTAAAATCGTATCTTCCAAATTCAAAATTAGTAGATTCTTCGTTTTTAATAAAAAAGCCTTTGTTGTCGCATTTTCCATCGCCATAATTGTAAATGCTTTGTTCATTATCTACAGTGAAATTAATTTCGCCTTGTGTTATAAACTCACAGGCGCGACTTATTAACAATGGTGTTAATATCTCAGCATTGTATTCTCTTTTTTCTGAATTAACACCATATATTGTTCCGCTAATAAAGAATTGATCATCCCACGGATTATCTGTCTCAAATCCTTCTACCCACTCTTTGGTTTTACTGCCATTTACAGTATATGTTTGTCCCGATTCCGATTCGAATTCAATATCACGGTAAATGATTGAAAAACTTAGCTTGTTATTTTCTGTAATAGGGAGAGTTTCCACATCAATATAGCCGGATATTTTTAAATTATTGATATAGAATTCTTCGAAATGTATCGCTAGATTGCAATTTGCAGAATTATACTCACCGTTTAAGGAGGTGTTAATTTTACCTTTTTTTTCGTGTCCTAAATAGTCTAACTGATAATTTGATCCGTAATCGATAATAACGGATTGGTTCGTGTTTTGAGAGTTGGCGTAATTTACTTTTACTTTGGGGAAAGAATCTTGTTTGTTTTTTGTTGTTGTATTAAAACTGAGAATATTGTATTCTACTTCGTTTAAAGTGTTCTCTAGAATACAATTAATCATGGCATTTTCTTCCATATTTACCGTATTGGTAGTTTGTATTACCTGTTCGTGTTTTGATGTGTCGCAGGCCACCATTAAAAATATTGCGACCACTAAATAGCATAATCCCTTTCCTGCTCTCATATCTTTCTCTTTTCGGGTTTAAGTTTGTGATGTTTACGCGATTAAAAATTAAAAGTTTAGATTAAAGCTTTTAAAAGTAACATGAATAGATAATTATTGGTGATAAATGT
Source organism: Marinifilum sp. RC60d5 (assembly GCF_052400665.1). Lineage (NCBI taxonomy): Bacteria > Pseudomonadati > Bacteroidota > Bacteroidia > Marinilabiliales > Marinifilaceae > Marinifilum > Marinifilum sp. RC60d5. The sequence goes on along the minus strand of NZ_JBQTGK010000001.1, from coordinate 723,749 downwards.
GTAGTTGTGAGTGTCTTTTTTTTCTGGAGAGAATGTAAAACAGAACAATCTAATTAGTTGTTGGGTATGAAAAAACCCTTTTCGTAAGAAGCGAAAAGGGTTCTAAATATATGTTGTTCTAATTGAATAGAAAGACTAAACAAAGTAGAATTTGATTATAAATAGAATTGCAATAACAATCATTACTGGGCTAATTTCTTTGTAGCGGCCAGTAAATAATTTTAAAGCAACGAAGGATAGCATACCAAATACAATACCATCAGCAATACTGTAGGTAAGTGGCATCATAATAATACAAAGGAATGCTGGAATTGATTCTGTAAAATCATTTAAATCGATTTTCATAATTGGAGACATCATGAATAATCCAACAATAACTAAAGCTGGAGCCGTAGCTGCAGAAGGAATCATAATGAAAATAGGAGCAAATAACAATGCCAATGCAAACATAATTGCAGTTGTTAAAGCAGTCATACCTGTTTTTCCACCTTCGGATACACCAGCAGCACTTTCAACATAAGTTGTAACCGTTGATGTTCCTAAAATAGATCCAAAGAAAGTTCCAATAGCATCGGCAAAAAGGGCTTGCTTGACACGAGGTACACGACCATCTTTGTCTAACATATCAGCTTTAGAAGCTACACCAACTAAAGTTCCAACTGTATCGAACATATCAACAAAAAGGAATGTAAACAATACAATTGCCATATCGATAGTAAAAATTTGCGAGAAATCGAACTGGAAGAAGATTGGAGATAATGATGGAGGTAAGCTTACAAACTGATAATTATCCGGCATGTGTGCAACTCCTAAAATAAGAGCTAAAACAGTTGAGAAAAGTATACCAATAAGTAAAGATCCTTTAACATTTTTAGCGAAAAGAACTCCTGTAAGTAAAATACCTACCAAGCCAACAATAACACTTGGATCTTTCATATTTCCAAGGCTAACTAGTGTTGCAGGATTATCAATAATAACACCAGCACCTTTTAATCCGATGAATGCAATAAATAAACCGATACCAACAGATACGGCATGTTTAAGATTTAAAGGAATAGAATTTACGATTAACTCACGAATATTAAAGGCAGTAAGAATTAAGAAGATAATACCTTCAAGAAAAACTGCAGTTAAAGCAAATTGCCAGCTGTAGCCCATTCCTAGAACTACGGTAAATGCAAAGAATGCATTTAGTCCCATTCCTGGAGCCAGGGCAAATGGTAATTTTGCTACCAATGCCATAACTAAAGTTGCGATTACTGCCGATAAAGCGGTAGCTGTAAAAACAGCACCTTTATCCATTCCGGTAGCACTTAAAATACCAGGGTTAACCGCTAATATATACGCCATGGTCATAAAGGTGGTGATACCTGCAATGATCTCGGTACGGAGAGTGGATTTATTTCCGGTGATATTAAAAAATTTATCTAACATGGTTGTTTATTTTTAATTCGGTTTGGATTAGAAATTCCATTTTACAGCTAAAGTAGGACGAACTTCGAAATCGTCACCTGCAAAATTATTTGAGATTTCAATCTCACCACCTAAAGAAAGGTTTTTAGTAGCATTGTACCATAACTGAGGCTCAGTTAAGAATACTAATTCATCAGATACCCCAACGGCATCCTCGTCACAATTTTCCGACCAAAGATCAGCAAAACCAGAGAAAGTCATTTTTCCATCGAAAAAGTTCACATACCATGTACCTGTAATTTGGAAGTTTGCTTTGCCAGCATCTTTAATAGCTTTGTAACCTGCATAAGTAGAGAATCCTGATTTAGCACCACCTTTTGCATAGTTTAAACCGAAAATCCATGCATCGTTAATTGTGTAACCAAAATCACCAAAAGCGGTTTCAGCATTACCAACACCACCATTGTATTCAATGTGTAAACCAATTGGCATTTTTTCAGTTTTTAATACACGAGCAATCTCGAAATAACCTTGGTTAATTCCATTTTCTGCATCATAATCAAAATCTACAAATGTGAAAGTGTTACCCCATTTGTCCATTTTAAACATTTCGAAAGTAGAGGTGAATTGATCTCTGTCGAAATCACGGTGTAACTGAAAATTTTGTGAGCTAGCAGTAAATGAAACAAGAACAGCGAAAATTACAATTAGTTTTTTCATCTTAAAAATGATTGTTTAGTAAATAAAATTGGTTACTTAAAAATAAAAATGGTTGTTTTAATTTTTTATAATATCGTTTAGATCATTGACCACAATTGGGCAACCCGTCTGTTTTAATTTGTTAAAAGATTGATGTCCGGCTGCAATTAAAATGCATTGGCATCCCAACTCTTTAGCTACTTCGTAATCGTGAGTTGTATCGCCCAAAAGGCAAACCTCTTTAGCTTGTAACTTATATTTTTTTAACAGTTGTAAGCCGTTTTTGATTTTTGAGCTTGCATATATATTGTCAATACCCGAAATCTCATCAAAATAAGTAATGATATTTTCGTTTTGGGTAGATTGGTTTAGCATGTTTTGTTCCATTGCCGAAAGAATAAATTGTTTTTTCCCATTGGCCGAAAATTTCGATAATAGCTCTAGAGCTTCAGGGAAAATTTCTGATTGTGGCAATAGTGATGTATAATGCTGAATAAATTCTTTAGCTGCTTTGTCCCAATCTTCACGATTAAAATCGAAACCAACAGATTCATAATATTTTTTAACAGGAAAAGTAAATACTTCTCGATATCTTTCTACCGATAGCAGAGGTAACTCTCTTTTCGAAAGCATTCTGTTTATGCATTCCACTCCTATCGACAAATCGTTTAACAGAGTGCCGTTGTAATCCCAAATTATAGCTTTACAATTTAACATGCGCTTCTGTTTTAGGGTTTGATATTAAGGAAACTGTTGCTTTTGTTACCGATTGAAGATCGGCAGGATTTATTTTTATTTGTTTGCCTCTTAAGCCAGCACTAATAAAAATAAACTCCAAGCTAAAAGCTGTTTCGTCTATAAATAGAGGAAAATCTTTTTTCATTCCAATTGGAGAACAGCCTCCGCGAATGTAACCGGTAATTTCCTGAATATTTTTCATGGGAACCATGGCACATTTTTTATTCTTACTAATTTGTGCAATGGATTTTAGGTTTAGTTCGGATGAACCAGGTATGCAGGCAACAATTACACCTGTTTTATCTCCTGAAAGAACAAGCGTTTTATAGATGTGTTGAATATGTTGTCCAGTTTTCTCAGCTACGCGTTCTGCTCCCAATTCGATTGGATCTACGTCGTAGTCGATAATTTCATATTCTATGTTTGCCCGATCTAAAATGCGAGCTGCATTTGTCTTTTTCATCCTTTCGTTTTTTGGCCCGATTATGAAAACTAAAGCTCTCGAATCGGGAATTACCAGTTTCCCAGATGATGGTTTTTTAATGAGCCGCAAAATTAGTAAAATTTTTAAAATACAAAATTATTTCCTGTATGATTTAAATTAAAAATCTATAAAAACACCTAATTTAAAGGGGTTGTCGTATCTCATAAGGGGGTAATTTTAATTTTTAATGAATTAAAATAGAGTGAAGTGCATTTTTTATGAGTAGTTTTTAATGCTAGTTAGGAAATTAAACTTTTTAATGATTTGCTCTTATCTTACCTTTACAAAAGAAACTTAAGTTATATAATTGTGAAAGTAATAGAAGCTCATATCGTACCAAAAGGAGTTGATAGTATTAGATTACAAGATTATGCTCCAACTGTTTTTACCAGTATTTCATCTTTTCAGGGTATAAAAAAAGCAATTAAAAGAGGAATGATTCGAGTTAATGGCCTAGAGGCCTCGACAGGCTTGTGGGTAAAAAGTGGTTTTAAGATTGAGTTGTGCGATTTAGAACTGCCAGTTAGGAAAGTCTACGAACTTAGACTCGAAGTGGTTTACGAAGATGAATATATTGCTATAATTAATAAGCCTGGAGGAATTCCGGTAAGTGGTAATCATTTTAAAACGGTTAAAAATGCTTTGCCATTTAATTTGCGTCCTTCTATGCGAAAAAATGCATTGCCTGTTTTTAATCCAGTTCACCGTATTGATAGTGCAACTTGTGGTTTGCTTTTAGTTGCTAAAACTGCCGATGCAGCCGTTCATCTGGGAAATCAATTTGCAAACCGAAAGGTAAGAAAAAGATATTGCGCTGTTGTTATTGGGGCGGTATCTGAAAAAGGTATTGTGGATATGCAGGTTGATGGAAAGGATTCGATAAGTTCTTATGAATTGGTGAAAAAATCTCGATCCATTAGAAATAGATTTTTGAGCCTGGTTAATTTATATCCCGAAACAGGAAGAACTCACCAACTTCGAATTCACATGGCAGGGCTGGGAAATCCTATTTTAGGTGATAAGCTGTATGGAGTAGAAGGAGAAATTTTGCGGGGCAAAGGCTTGTTTTTGTGTGCAGCAGGGATAAAATTTGAACATCCTGATACTGGGGCGGAAATGGATTTTTCCATCGATCCTCCCTATAAATTTGGTCGATTTATGGAGATGGAGGAGAAACGATGGGAGAAATACAAATCGAAAATTGATCTTGCTTAGATTTTATTCATAGAAAGCTTCGATACCTGGGTATTCAAATTTTTTAACAGCCATTTCCTGCGGGAAAATCATGTATTTTACTTCGGCTTCGGAGCAAACTTTGCCATTTGTATCGAGTATTTCTGCATGAATATTTGCAAATCTTCTGTCTTGCGAAATTAGCTTGGCACGAATAGTTAATTTGCCTTTATCGGTAAAAACTGAACTTTTAAACCTTGCATTTATTGCAGTGGTAACTCCTGCAGTTTTGCATTTTATGAAAACTACCCATGAGGAGATTTCGTCTAAAATTGTGGTTTGAATACCTCCATGCAAAATATTCTTAAATCCTGAAAGGTGACTTTTGGGTTCCCATTCAGAAATAATATATTCATCTTGCTCGAAAAATTGCATTTGTAGTCCGTGTTCGTTTTCAGGAGAGCAGCCAAAGCATTTTCCAGTTCCACTCGTTTTATAAGGTTTAAGTAGTTTTTTCATAAAAAAAAGTTCTTGCCAATTATTTTTTATTGATTCTAGATTTCGAAAATACAAAAGGAAAATGGAACTGAAAACCCTAATGTTTAAAACTTGATTCGTAACTGAATTTTCAGATCTGATTTTGTATTACCAGATATTTCTGAATTGCCAGAGCCTATGCTCTCAGTATCTTTGTATTTGGTTTGTGAATATCTGGCATATAATGTTATTTTTTTATGAAGTTTGTAATTTAAATTAAGATAGAATCTGTTCCCTTTTAAGTAATATGCTGGAATCGAAAAAGCATATAATATATCGTTTTCATAAGCATATATTCTGCTATTGTATGAATCTGTATGGAAGAGGGCATACCTTAGGCTTATATTCATAGGGAATTTCGGACATCTGTAAATTAAATCCTGATATATCAGGAAACCATTTTCATGCAGATTTTCTTTTTTATAATCCGAGAATTCTATACGATTTCTAATTTCCCAATTTGCAGCTGGTTTTGCTGATATATGCAATCTATACTGAGTTTTTTCAATTTCAACCGGATATTTTATGGGATTGGAACTGTTATTTTGTACTTTATTTTCCTGCTTAAAACGAAAATAGGTCGATACTTTTTCATTTGGTGTATATTCAATTTGTGCAAGGTATTCGTGCCCATTTCCGGGAGAGTTGGCAGTATATTTAAGCCATGGAAATTCAAATTGATCGTAATAAGCTTTAATGGTCCATTGGGGTAGAGGGTGAAAATTAATGCCTAAGTAAAAACCTTCCTCGTTTTGAGGCTTGCTTTGTTCTGCAAACGAACTGGCGAAATGCGTATGATAATTTTCATCGTATTTGCGGTAGATGACTTCGAGGTTTAACTGTGAATGAACCTGAATATTGGCACCCTGTAAAAATCCCATTCCTCCGGATTTACTTCGAGCTGCTTCACCAAAAAAATGAATGGAATTAAATTGGCTTTGATAGGTGAAACTTAAATTGTAATTGTTTTTGCCAGAAAAATTATGGTATGAATAGGTGGTTTCTCGTGGACTAATTTCAGGAGAATATTCATATTGCAAATAGGCAAGCCCCAATTCTACTTTTTTAAGATTTAGCATAAAGTAGCTTCCAAAAACTTGTTCCCTTAATTGGTCTTTCTTGTCTATTTCGTTTTTATTTCTATGAAATCCGGTGTTAATAATACTCGATACAAAACTTGTTATTGTATCGGTATTGGTGCTTGCATCTATTTTTTTAGAAGAAGCGAAAAATGCTAGTTTGCTATTTTTAGTAGTTCGTAAAACGAGTGCCAATCCGCGAAAAAATTTATTTTCGTCGGTAGATTTATAGGATCGAATGCCTTGATACCTTCTTGAGTTTTGAGTTGTAAGTGTTGACTTTTTACCTCCTAATCCTGACCAAAGGCTAACTCCCTGTCCAAATTTTACTTGATAATCACCAATGTTTATTTGTTTTATAAATCCTTTTCTTTTAAGTTGAAGATGAGCTGAGTAGTAATCGAAACCCTGATTGTTGTTTTTATCGAAAAAAGCTTCTCCTTTGTCTTTTTCGGCTGTAATACCTAATTCTAAACCTTTTTTTTGTATTGTTGAGTGAATTCTTGAGTAATATTTCCATTGGTTTCCCATATATCTAGAATTCTCATTCGAACTACGATACCCTTTTTCTTTCTCTATTGTCCTCTCGGTTCTTAATAATATTAGATTTTGTGCCTTTTTATTAAGTGTTGGTTTTTGCGTATTTGCTTGTATGCTTAGTAAGGGTTCAATGTTTCTTATTAGCTCGAACGTGAATCCCGGAATTAATTGCAATTCGTAAATACTAAGAATTTCACCATTGCTTTCGCGATATTCAATTAAGCTATTTATTTGGTTCTGATTTAGAAAATAAAGTTTTTGTAGATCCTTAGAGTTTGCAGAGTTGATATTTACAGGATTAGAGATAAGTTCCGATATTTCTTCCAGCAAATTTGTGTAGTCCAGCTCCTCTTCGCTTTGTTCGGCAATGTTTTCAATTAAGCTTTCTATTAAATCATTCCGATTTACTGTGTTTTGCGCATGTATCTGTAAGCTGAAGCAAAATAAAAATAAAGTAGCCGCTATTTTAAGTTTCAATTTCATAAATCAGACTAAAATTTTATACTTAAATCAGCCGAAGGTGTGTAGCCTAATACTGGGTGTCGGGAAAAGGCTATGTTTGCTTTAATTAGAGAAAAGTTAAATCCTAAACCCAGGCTAATGGAATTTGGATGATTGTATGCTCCAGCTCTAAGGAAGAATTGCTTGTTTAGAGGGTATTCTATTCCTCCTTTAATTTGAATTTCATTATCCAAATCTTTTAGTATTTCTGAGCTGAGAATTGCTCCGTTTGAAAATTTCCATGAAAAGCCAAATCGTCCTATACTTGGTATTTCATCCTGATACTCCCAGGTAGTAAATTTTTCTTGTGTTGGATTGAATAAATGAAAACCCAGAAAAAAATCAGGAAATATTTCGGCAAGTAAGCCCAGTTCAAACATATATATTGTTTGCGAGCCATATTCGGAATTAAGTTCCTTTTTTATTTGATCGAATTGTATTCCAGCCCAAAAATGTTGCCCCAAAGCTCGTGCATAGCTAAAACCAATTTTCGATTCTTTGTAAAGATTAAAGCCGAATTGGGTGTAATTTAAAGAGAAAGTTCCCAGTTTTGAGGGGAAATTAAAACAAAAGGCTTTTGTGCTTAATTCTTTACTTTGGAATCGATTTTCGTAATATGCCCCAAATGATTTTTTTTCTAAAAGTGCTAAGCTTGCCTGATTATGGAAACTTGCCCATGTGTCGATAATTGCAACCGAAGCTTTCCCAATACCATCGGATCTTGCGCCTGCGGGTCTGTTTTCGTTTGAACCTAATAAATTAATAGGGATCAGTAATATGAATAATAAAAAGTATTTATTCATATTGTGTTTTTCTATGTGCCCAAATTAACAAAACTTCCTTTTTTGTAATGATAGTTTTTATGCAATCTTAAATTGTATATTGTATTTGAGAGTGTTATGATCTATTTGCTTATAGTGAATTGCTAGATATAGTGGAAAAACAATTCATGTATTTTATAATGTATAAGTCGAATAGAAGGTTCTGAATGTTAAATTAAAACAAAAAATCTGCAAATCATAATGAAATGCAGATTTTTTAAGTGTATTTTTATATTGTTTATTAATTGGTTTTGTAATCGTATTTAACGTTAGCCAGTTCTTCGTTAGCTTTTACAATTTTATCTTTTAAACTTTCTTTAAATTCAATTACTGCTTTTTGTAATTCTGTATCGCCAACAGCCAATATTTGACTGGCAAGAATTCCGGCATTCATGGCGCCATTAATTCCTACGGTAGCCACAGGAATTCCCGGAGGCATTTGTGCGATACTTAATAAAGCATCCATTCCATCAAGCGATGCGTTAATAGGTACACCAATTACGGGTATCGGTGTCATTGCAGCAATTACACCAGGTAAATGTGCTGCCATTCCAGCTCCGGCAATAATTACCTGAATCCCCTTAGCTTTTGCATTTTTTGCAAATACCTCAACAGCTTCGGGAGTTCTGTGTGCCGATAAGGCATTGATTTCAAAAGGAATCTTAAAATCATTAAGTACCTTTGCCGCCTTTTCCATTACTGGCAGGTCAGATGTACTGCCCATTATAATACTTACTTTTGCTTTCATGTGGTTTTATTCGTGAATTTAATAAATAAAATGACAAAAAATTGTACTTTTGCAGCCAAATCAGGAATAGTTTTAATTCCAATTTGTGAACTACATTAGTTACTTCTTCGGAAGTGTAAAAATGAAAAAAAAATATGTATGTTGCACACTGGAATTGAAACATTTTTTATTTCCTGAGAATGAAAAATTAAAGATTACAAACACGATAATTTAGGGCATTGCCTTAATGGCCCGGTATTTCAGGAAATTTTACTGATGGGGGAGATCGGACAACTAAGACAAAATTAGAACCAAAATGAAAACAGTAAAACTTCTGGATCGAGAATTTAAAGTATCAATTCCTGCTGAGAAAATTGATGCGGTAATTGCACAAATGGCTGAGAAAATGAACGAAGATCTGAAAGGAAAAGATCCTTTGTTTATTTGTATCCTTAACGGATCGTTCATGTTTGCTTCGGATTTGATGAAGCAAATTACAGTTGAAAATGCACAGATTACCTTTATGCGTTTATCTTCATACGAGGGTGGAATGCAAACAACTGGTAAAGTGAAAAAATTAATGGGATTCACTGAGGATTTAAACGATCGTACAGTGGTTTTACTGGAAGATATCGTAGATACAGGAATTACCATTTCTAATACTCTAGAGCAAATCAAAGATTACAATGCAAAAGAAGTTTTGGTAGCTACTATGTTGTTCAAACCTGATGCTTTAATTCGCGACATAAAAATTGATTACGTAGGAATGGATATTCCTAACGATTTTATTGTTGGTAGAGGATTAGATTATGACGGAATGGGTCGTAACTTACCAGATGTATACACAGTAATTGAATAAAAATGTTGAATATTATTTTGTTTGGACCTCCGGGATCAGGTAAGGGAACCCAATCTAAATTACTTCAGAAAAAATTTGATTTTATTCATCTTTCGACTGGCGATGTATGCCGCGAAGAGATTAAAAAAGCGACTCCTGAAGGATTAGAGGCGAAACGATTAATTGATGGGGGGAATTTCTTTCCAGATAAATTAGCATATCGTATCGTGGAGAAATTCTTAGATTTTCACAATCAGGCCAAAGGCTTTGTGTATGACGGAATGCCTCGACACGAAGGACAAATACCTGTGTTTGCAGATATGCTAGCCAAACGAAATAGTAGTGTTGATATAGTGGTTGAACTGAAAGTTGAGGAAGAGGAATTGATTCAACGTCTTTTGAAAAGAGGCGAAACTTCGGGACGACCAGATGACAGTGGACGTGAAGTAATAGAAAAGCGTTTACGAATCTATGATAATGTAACGGCACCAATTGCAGTTCAATATCAAAAAGAAGGGGTTTATCACTCTGTTGATGCTATGGGCACAACAGAAGAAGTTTTGGAAAGAATTTCGTTGCTGATAGAATCCGAATTATCAGTAAAACCTGTTTACGCAGAAATGCAATAGAAGAAAAAATTATGTCGGGGTCTAATTTTGTTGATTACGTAAAAATATTTTGTCGCTCCGGAGCCGGAGGAAGTGGTTCTACTCACCTTCATCGTGATAAGCTTACGATGAAAGGAGGACCAGATGGTGGTGATGGTGGACGAGGAGGACACATTATTATTCGTGCGAACGCTCAATTGTGGACTTTAATACACTTGAAGTTTAGTCGCCATGTATTCGGTGGCGATGGAGGTTCTGGTAGTCAGAGTCGAAGTACCGGACACGATGGACAGGATGAGGTTATTGAGGTTCCTTTGGGAACAGTTGCTCGCGATGCCGAAACTGGCGAGGTAATTTTTGATGTAACCGAAGATGGCGAAGAAAAAATTCTCGTAAAAGGTGGACGTGGTGGATTAGGAAACTGGAATTTTCGTTCATCAACCAACCAAACACCTAGATATGCACAATCGGGTGGAGAAAGAGTTGAGCGATCGGTTATTTTGGAACTTAAAGTATTGGCCGATGTTGGATTAGTTGGATTTCCAAGTGTTGGTAAATCTACTTTATTATCAGTTGTTTCTGCCGCCAAACCAAAAATTGCAGAATACCACTTTACCACTCTAGTACCAAATTTAGGAATTGTAGCTTATCGCGACGATCGTTCGTTTGTGATGGCCGATATTCCGGGAATTATTGAAGGAGCTCACGAAGGTCGCGGTTTAGGATTGCGATTTTTACGACACATAGAACGTAATTCGGTGCTGTTATTTATGGTTGCCGCCGATAGTGATGATATTCACAAAGAATACAAAGTACTCCTAAACGAACTCAAGCAGTTTAATCCAGAGTTGCTTGATAAGCAACGATTACTAGCCATCACAAAATCAGATATGCTGGATGAGGAGCTTATGGATGAAATTAAAGAAGATTTACCTGAAATTCCTTATGTATTTATATCTTCTGTTGCTCAGAAAGGCATTATGGAACTGAAGGATATGATTTGGAAAGCAATTAATCAATAAATATACGACCTGCCAATGGAAACCCTAATTCAACTGGATAAAGACTTTTTAATTTGGCTAAATAGCTTTAATTCCCCATTCTGGGATGTTGTAATGATGTTCTTTACCCGTAAAGAATTCTGGATTCCATTGTATCTGCTAGTACTTTATCAAATCTATAAATTTAAAGGGAAAGAAGCTCTTTGGTGGATTTTAGGAGCATTTGTTTTGATTTTTCTTTGCGATCAGATTTCTACACAATTATTTAAAAATGTGTTTGAACGTTTTCGACCTAGTCACGATCCTTCGCTTAAAGGTATCGTAAATTTGGTAAGCGGATATACAGGAGGAAAATATGGCTTTGTATCTTCTCATGCTACAAATACATTTGGATTTGCTTTGTTTACCTCTCTTTTATTTAAAAATAAATTATACACATTCTTTGTATTTTCCTGGTCTTTACTGGTAATCTACACGCGTATTTATTTAGGAGTTCATTTTCCTGGCGATGTATTGGGAGGAATGATTTTAGGTTTGATTTTAGGCTATGGAGTTTATAAAATAACTAAATGGTGGACTCTAAAGAGTGGATTTAAGCAAATTAAAGTAGGGCGTAAACTGAAAGGAATTTCTTATTCTACTGCCTGTTTATTTATTGGAGTGGCCTCGGTTGAGATATTAACCATTTGCTTAGTGGTTAAAAAATTGCTTCGATACGGATTATTTTAAATCTCGTTTTTTTACCTTTTTTATTCGTGATTGTGTTGTATTTAACTTATTATGGTTAAATAGTAGGTCTCGATTTATCAAATTTTGAACAGCTTCTAATTTGGAATGAATTTGATCATGAAAATCATTTTAATTGATTTTTAACGAAATAAGTTAAACAAATCATCCTCTTACCTGCTAATTTTCGCTTCGATTTAACAGCCTGTTGATAAACTACTTTCCAAGCAATCGTTCTTTTAGTTATATTTGTAAAAATGTGATTTTTCATGACTGCAAAATATTCAGAAGACTCAATACGTACATTAGATTGGAAAGAGCATATTCGTAAACGTCCCGGTATGTATATCGGTAAACTTGGCGATGGATCTTCTCACGACGATGGTATCTATATTCTAATAAAAGAGGTAATCGATAATTCTATCGATGAATTTGCCATGGGAATTGGTAAATCGATAGAAGTAAGCATCGCCGATAGAAAAGTAACAGTTCGCGACTATGGTCGTGGTATCCCACTAGGGAAAGTTATAGATGTTACCTCTAAGATGAATACGGGTGCAAAATACGATTCCAAAGCCTTTAAGAAATCGGTTGGACTTAATGGTGTGGGGATTAAAGCTGTTAATGCTTTGTCCGACGATTTTGTGATAGAATCTTTTAGAGAGGGAGAAGTTAAAAAAGCCCAATTTAAAAGAGGTGTTCTTGTTCAGGAAGATGATATTCAACCTAGCGAAGAAAAAAATGGGGTTAAAATCACTTTCCATCCCGATGAGGAAATGTTTTTGAATTACCGGTTCATTTCTGAGTACATAGAAAGCATGCTGAAGAATTACGTTTATCTTAATGCAGGGCTTTCAATTTATTTTAACGGCCAGCGATTTTTATCAAAGCACGGATTACTTGATTTGTTAAATGACAATATGAATTCGGAACCTTTATATGAGATTGTACATCTGCAGGGTGAGGATATCGAAATTGCATTAACCCATGGCCGACAATATGGTGAAGAGTATTATTCATTTGTTAATGGACAGCATACTACACAAGGCGGAACTCATCTTGCTGCTTTTAGAGAGGCGGTTGTAAAAAGCATTCGCGATTTTTATAAGAAAGATTTCGATACTTCGGATATTCGAACTTCTATTATTGCAGCAATTAGTATAAAGGTTGAAGAACCTGTTTTCGAATCGCAAACCAAAACTAAACTGGGTTCCAAAGATATTGGTCCTAATGGTCCTTCGGTTCGGAATTTTATTATGGATTTTGTTACTTCTAATTTGGATAATTATTTGCATAAAAATCCTGAAATGGCAGATATCCTGCATAAAAAGATATTAGAATCGGAGAAAGAGCGTAAAGCTATTTCCGGAATTAAAAAAATTGCAAAAGAGCGGGCGAAAAAAGCCAATTTACACAATCGTAAATTGCGCGATTGTCGTACCCATTTTAATACCAAACACGAAGATAAATCGGATACTTCAATATTTATTACCGAGGGAGATTCGGCTAGTGGATCAATTACAAAATCGAGAAATGTAAATACCCAGGCAGTTTTTAGTTTGAAAGGAAAACCTTTAAACACCTATGGATTAACTAAAAAAATTGTATACGAGAACGAAGAATTTAATTTATTGCAGGCAGCCTTAAATATTGAGGACGGAATGGATGGTTTGCGTTATAATAATGTGATTATTGCTACCGATGCCGATGTTGATGGGATGCACATTCGTTTGTTGTTAATTACCTTCTTCCTGCAATTTTTCCCGGATTTAGTACGAAGTGGTCATCTTTATATTTTACAAACTCCTTTATTCAGAGTAAGAAATAAACGCAAAACTTTTTATTGTTACTCCGATGAGGAAAGAGATAAAGCAATAAAACGTCTTGGAGCCAAACCCGAAATTACCCGATTTAAGGGTTTAGGAGAAATATCTCCCGATGAGTTTAAACATTTTATTGGAAAAGATATCCGATTAGATCCTGTTGTGATGAAGAAAGATGATTCTGTATCAGGAATGTTAGAATTTTATATGGGAAAAAATACACCCAAACGACAAGATTTTATTATCAGTAATTTGCATGTTGAAAAGGATGAAGTATAAAAATACCTTAAAAAAATTGCAAAAAAGCAATGTGCTTTAAATCAAAACCTTTAACTATTAAACCCTAACTTCTCTATGAGTGAAGAGACACAAGATATGGAGACACCCGAGGAAAAGGGAAACGATGTGAATGGTGCTCAGTCCGAGGCCTTACGAAACGTTACCTATCTTTCCGGAATGTATCAGGATTGGTTTCTTGATTATGCATCTTATGTTATTTTGGAGCGTGCAGTACCCTATGTTAACGATGGCTTAAAACCCGTTCAGCGTAGAATTTTACATGCCATGAAACAACTTGATGATGGTAGATATAATAAGGTTGCCAATATTATTGGTAATACCATGCAGTATCACCCCCATGGGGATGCATCAATTGGCGATGCTCTTGTGCAATTAGGGCAAAAAGATTTGTTAATTGATACTCAGGGAAACTGGGGAAATATACTTACAGGTGATTCGTCTGCAGCTCCTCGTTATATTGAAGCGCGATTATCGAAATTTGCTCTGGAGGTTCTATTTAACCCTAAAACGACCAACTGGAAACAATCTTACGATGGCAGAAACAGGGAACCAATAACCTTGCCTGTGAAATTTCCATTATTATTAGCACAGGGCGTAGAAGGGATTGCAGTTGGATTAGCATCAAAAATATTACCTCATAATTTTAATGAACTTATTCAGGCTTGTATTGCTTATTTAAAAGGTGAGGAGTTTGAATTGTATCCAGATTTTCCTACCGCAGGAATGATTGAAGTGAGTCGCTACAATGACGGATTAAGAGGTGGAGCAGTTAAGGTGCGTGCAAAAATTGATAAGGTTGATAATAAAACTTTAAAAGTAACGCAAATTCCTTATGGTAAAACAACAACCTCGGTTATCGATTCAATAATTAAGGCCAACGATAAAGGAAAAATTAAAATTAAAAAGATAGATGATAATACAGCTGCCGATGTTGAGATTTTGATTCATCTGGCAAGTGGTATTTCATCCGATAAAACAATAGATGCTCTTTATGCTTTTACCGATTGTGAAATTTCTATTTCTCCGAATGCTTGTATTATCGAAGATGATGTACCCAAATTTATTGGAGTTGCAGAAATTTTAAGAAGATCGGCAGACAATACTGTGGCTTTATTAAAGCTGGAGCTTGAAATTCGCAAACGTGAATTAGAAGAAGCCTGGCATTATGCATCGCTCGAAAGAATTTTTATCGAAAAAAGAATATATCGAGACATTGAAGAGTGTGAGACCTGGGAAGGAATTATAGAGACCATTGATGAGGGTTTAAAACCACACATTGAACATTTAATGCGTGCTGTTACTCGGGATGATATCGTACGATTAACGGAAATTAAAATTAAGAGAATTTCGAAATTTGACATTGATAAAGCAAAAGATTATATCCAGTCAATAGAAGACGAAATTGCTGAAATAAATGTTCATATCGCCAATATTATACCATTTACAATTCGTTATTTTCAGGCCATTAAGAAAAAATATGGTAAAGGCAGAGAAAGAAAAACCGAAATTCGAAGTTTTGAAAGTATTGTGGCTACAAAAGTAGTTGTGGCAAACCAAAAACTATACATTAACCGCGAAGAAGGTTTCATGGGAACTGGTCTTAAAAAGGATGAATATGTTTGTGATTGCTCCGATATCGATGATATTATTGTGATTAGAAAAGATGGAACTTATTTTGTAAGTAAAGTATCTGATAAATCATTTATTGGGAAAAATATTCTGCATGTAGCTGTATTTCGTAAGAACGATAAACGTACCATTTACAATGTTGCTTATCGCGATGGAAAAGGCGGAATTTGCTATGTTAAGCGTTTCTCGGTTACAAGCATAACCCGCGATAAGGAATACAATTTAACCAAGGGAACTTCAGGATCAAGAATTTTATATTTTACTGCAAATCCTAATGGTGAGGCAGAGGTAATAAGAGTGGTTCTAAAACCTAAACCTCGATTAAAGAAATTAAATTTCGAATTTGATTTTGCCGAATTAGCGGTAAAAGGACGCGCTTCGATGGGAAATATTTTATCTCGTAATGATGTGCAAAAAATTACATTAAAGCATGAAGGTGTTTCGACATTGGGAGGAAGAAAAATTTGGTTCGATCCTGATGTGTTAAGATTAAATACCGATCAGCGAGGTGATTTTATTGGGGAGTTTTTAGGTGACGATAGAATTTTAGTAGTAAGTAGACCCGCATCTTTCCACTTTACTGGTTTCGATTTAAGTAATCATTACTCAAATAATATTAGTATTATTGAGAAATATCAGGCCGAAAAAGTTTGGACAGCTGTATTTTACGATGCTGATCAGGAATATTATTATCTGAAACGATTCACCATGGAGGGTAATGGCAAGCCTGTAAGTTTTATTGGCGACAATCCAGATAATAAATTGCTAATTTTAACAGAGGAAAAATACCCAAGATTCGAGATTTTATATGGAGGTAAGAATGCCGACCGACCTAATGAAACTATCGAAGGTGCCGAATTTATTGGTGTAAAATCGTTTAAGGCAAGAGGTAAGCGTTTAAGTATTTACGAAATAGACAAAGTTAAAGAGCTTGAGCCTATTGCACGTGAGAATGAAATTACTGCGACAAACGAATCCGAAGCACCAGCAGATGATTCTAAGAATCAGTCTGATAATAATTAAAAAAATGAATTGAAACAGGTACTTTGAGTATCTGTTTCTGAATTATAAAAGTTATGCGAATATTTTTAGTGGGATATATGGGATGTGGCAAATCCAGATGGGGAAAAATGATCGCAGAACATTTTAATTATCGTTTTGTCGATCTGGATACACTTATCGAGGAACGGGAGAATGCTAGTATTCCTCAGATATTTTCGAAGTATAAGGAAAGTGGGTTTCGCAGACTTGAACAAGAAGCTTTACACTCCATTGCCGATACCGAAAATACTATTGTGGCAACAGGTGGTGGTGCGCCTTGTTTTGCTAACAATATGGAAATAATGAATAAGCTGGGAATTACTTTATATATTGAAGGAAGCCCCGAATTGTTGCGAGAAAGAATTACCAGTTCGAAAACAGAGCGCCCATTGGTAAAGAATTTTACGCCAGATGAACTGTTACAGTACATTCAAAAACATTTGAATAGCAGATTGCCTTTTTACAATCAGGCCCAATATAAAATAGTATCCGGAAATTTAGAATTGAATCATTTTATTACATTACTTAATCCTCTAATAAATACTGCAAATCGCTAATTTTAAACTCCTTTAAACTGTTTAAGGTTTTGTTGGCAATTATAAACTTACTTAGATTCGATGCATTTTTTTCCGGAACTGCAATACAAGTCATATTAGCAGCTAAAGCCGAAATAACTCCGTTTAGAGAATCTTCAAAAACCAAACATTCGCTGGGTTTAGTATCGAGCATTTTTGCAGTTGAAATAAAGGTTTGAGGATGAGGTTTTCCATATTCTTCAAATTCTGCAGAGTGAACTACTTCGAAATATTCTCTGATATTTAATTTGTCTAGAACTGATTCTATAATGCGCATTTTAGAAGAGGAAGCGAGCCCAATTTTTAGTGTCGATTGTTTAAAGGCATTCAATGTTTCCCGAACTCCACTTAAAGCTTCGCCTTTTTTGTTTACCAAATTAATTACATTATCAACAATATCAGAAACAACTTGTTCTTTCGATTTTTCCTGCCATTGCTGAATGTCCCACATTACATCTACTACTTCATCTATTCTTTTCCCCATAAACTTTTCGAACATGGCTTTGTTGGTTTCAATTCCCAGCGAATTAAAAACTTTAGCTTCGCTTTCCTGCCAAAATGGTTCCGAATTAATTAACAAACCATCCATATCGAATATAACTGCTTTTATCATTTGTCAAAAATACACTTTTTTTAAGGGTAGACTACAAACTAAAAGAACTCTTTTTTGTGTTAATAATTGTTAAATACAGGGCAGTTCGGCTAAATGGGCATCGATTTTTTTAAATTTGTTAGAAACCAAAGATTCTTATTTATTATGGATATTGTTGTTGAGCATTTAACTAAAAGATACGGACCACAAAAGGCTGTTGATAATGTATCTTTTCGTGTAAAAGCGGGTGAAGTTTTAGGCTTTTTGGGACCAAATGGTGCTGGAAAAACAACCACAATGAAAGCCATATCCTGTTACATAAGACCTGAAGAAGGAGATATTAAGATTGGAGGATATTCTATTCACGAACATCCCGAAATAATTAAAAAGAATATTGGTTATTTGCCCGAGAATAATCCTTTGTATGAGGATATGAATATTATTGATTTTCTTGAGTTTATTGCTAAAATTCATGATATTCCTAAATATTTAATTCCCGAGCGAATTCTCGATATGGTTAGAACATGTGGATTAGAAGGTGAAAAACATAAATTAATTAGCGAATTATCGAAAGGATATCAGCAAAGAGTTGGATTAGCTCAGGCTTTAATTCACGATCCCGAAATACTAATTTTAGATGAACCAACTACGGGTTTAGATCCTAACCAAATCGTTGAAATTAGAGAATTAATAAAACGAATTGGAAAAGAAAAAACGGTAATTTTAAGTTCACATATACTAGCCGAGGTTGAGGCTACCTGCGATCGTATTTTAATAATTAATAATGGACGAATTGTTGTTGATGGTACGGCCGAAACTTTAAGAAAACAGGCTGCGGGAAATGAAATTCTAAAGCTGGGAATTCAAGGTGGAGATGTGAACGAAATATTCGAAAGTTTACTGAATATTGAAAGCATCGACTCGGTCGATTTTATCGATATTCACAAACAGTTGTTCGAAATTCAATCGTTGCCCGAAGCCTCTTCGGTAAAAGCAATATTCGATGTTTGTGTTCAGAATAATTATTACATTTCGGAATTAACACCAACAGAAACAAAATTGGAAGATATTTTCCGAGAATTAACTCTTCATTAAATACTTATGAAGCAAATTTTACACATTGCCACACGAGAATTGAATGCCTTTTTTGATTCACTAACAGCTTATGTATTAATCGTAATATTTTTAGGGTTTAGCGGTTTTTTTACCTGGATTTATGGTGCCGACGTTTTTTTCTTAGGACAGGCAAATCTTAATACATTTTTTACAGTTGCTTACTGGAGTCTTTTTATTTTTATTCCGGCCTTAACCATGCGTTCAATTGCCGGAGAACTTAAAGCCGGAACATTAGAGCTTCTACTTACTAAACCTGTTAGCGATTGGCAGTTAATTCTTGGCAAGTTTTTGTCAACTCTATTGTTAATAATCATTGCATTGGCACCTACAGTAATTTATTATTTTACGCTTTGGTCAATTGGTCCGGTCGATCATTCTGCAATTTTACTCGGATATATGGGATTATTACTAATGAGTATGGTATATATTAGTATTGGTTTGTTAACAAGTTGTTTATTTTCTAATCCTATTGTCGCTTCATTATCTGCCTTATCGATAGGTATATTTTTTCATATTATTTTTGATGTTTTGGCAGCCAATTTTGTTGGTTTTATGGGTAACCTATTTAGTTATATTAGTTTATCAACACATTTCGAGTCAATTACCCGAGGGGTAGTAGATACAAAAGACTTAATCTACTTTTTATCAATAGTATTTTTTTGTTTGTATTGTTCAAAGCAGATATTGTCTAATCGAAACCTAAAGGTTTAATAGTTTGTTGCTATGATCAAAAAGAGAAATATAATATACAGTATTCTTATTTTAGCAGGATTTATTATTATCCTCAATTCGTTGTCTTCTATGTTCTTTTTGAGAGCCGATTTTACAGAAGATAAGAGGTATACGCTCGATAGGTCTACCAAAAGAATACTAAGTGAAGTAAAAAAGCCGATTATTATTACTTTATATATTTCGGATGATTTGCCTCCTGACGTAAACAGAACTGTTCAGGATCTTAAAAATTTACTTACCGAGTATAATCATTATAGCAGTAAAAAAATCGATTTTGAATACATTAATCCAAATAAGAATCAGGAGTTAGAGCAGGAAGCTGCAGAAGCTGGTATACATGCAGTTCCTCTCGAAATAAGGCAAAAAGATCAGCTAAAAGTACAGCGTGTATTTTTGGGAATGGTAATTCAGGTGGGAGATAAGTCTGAGGTTATTCCTTTAATTAAGCCGGGAATTGCCATGGAATATACTTTATCTACACTTATTAAACGTCTTACCATAAAAGATAAAGCCCAAATTGGTTACATAACCGGTCATGGAGAACCCGAGTTAGAGGCCATAGAACAGGTGATTAGTGAGTTGTCTGTTTTGTACGATATTAAACCCATTCACCTTTTATCCGAACCTGATTTAAGTCAATATAAATCCTTGATGTTAATAGCTCCTTTGGCATCAATTTCGAGCACCCAGTTAGGACGTCTTGATAATTATTTGGCAAAAGGTGGTAGTTTAATGATAGCCATGGAGCGGGTAAGAGGTATGCTTAACGATGGAATAGGTGTTAGTGTTTCTACAGGACTTGAAAAGTGGCTTGAAAAAAAAGGCTTATATGTAGAAGATTCTTTTGTTGTAGATAAACAATGTGGTACGGTAACTGTTAAACAACAAGGTTATTTTTCCATTCCTCAGCAAGTTAATTTTCCATTTCTTCCTGTTGTTTCACACTTTGAAAATCACAGTATAACCGATGGTATCGAAACTCTAATATTACAGTTTGCAAGTCCTATAAATTTTGTTGGCGATACGACCTTACAATACAAACCATTAGCATATACCTCTAAAATTTCAGGTAAATTGCGAGCGCCAATTAGTTTTAATATTGGCAGAAGCTGGAGAACAAAAGACTTTCTTTATCCTGATTTAACATTGGCTGCTACTTTAAAAGGACCTATGGGTAAAGGCACAGCGGAAGGTAGAATTTGTGTGATAGGAGATGGTGATTTTATCGTAAATGGAATTGGACAAAATAAAATATCTATTCAGAAAGATAATATTAATTTCTTTGCTAATGCAGTAGATTGGCTTTCTGATGATTCAGGATTAATGAGTCTTAGAACTAAAGGAATAAGTTCTCGTCCCTTAAATGGTTTGTCGGATACTAAAGTATTTTTTATAAAGTATTTCAATTTTTTAATTCCTCTGTTGGTATTAATTGCTTATGGTTTAATTCGCTTTAAACGAAGAAGTATACGTAGAACTAAAAGAATGCGCTCAGGTTTTATAAAGTAAATAGAGTTAAGAGTAAAATAGGAAAGAAATGTTTCCCGGCTTCCGGTAAACCGGGGAAGGTTATACCGGAAGCTAATTAGCATATCAATGAATCGGGGAACAAATAAAATCAACATTGTTGATTTTTATTTATCGTAAGCAATTTAATTATATTAAACGTACTAATCAAAAATATTTACATATTATCAAATGTAACGAACAGTAATCGGATTTTAATATTCAGATAATAAATGGGTTGTGTTTTATTTGAGCGATTTAATTTAAAAGGTTTTTAAATAGCACGCTGTTTTAGGAGTTAATAATAATTAAACAATTATTAATAAAAAGTATAAAAAAAGAGTGAAGAATTTTCTTCACTCTTTGTATCTAATTAGGTTACTATTAACTTTTCGGTTTTATTTTCAATTTCTGGCCAACTTTTAGACTTTTGGCATTCGAAATATTATTTATTTTCATGATATCGTAATTAGAGATACCAGGGAATTTTTTTGCAATTGTCCAGAAATTATCACCTCGGCGCACTGTATAATAAACATACGATCCGTTGTATCTTGTTGTGTTTTTAACAGAACTTTTTGTTTTTGCAGACGCAGAAGGAACTGTTTTACCTCGTGTAGCCTGCTTTTGAGTATACGTCATGCTATTAAAACTTTTGTAGTAACTTCCTTTTGATTTAGGTACGTAAACAACTAAATTCTGTCCCACTTTAATTAAATTTCTTCTAATATTATTCCAGTATCTTAAATCGGATGTTCTAACATGGAACCATGATGCAATTAATCCTACGGCATCACCCGGTTTAACTTTGTAAAATACCTTGGCTTTTCCTTTAGGAGTTACATGAGCAAATTTCTGATACCTGTCTCGTGGGTTAACAACCTTATCTCTCTGACTAAAATAGTATTCTTTTTTATATGCAAAAATAGAATCTTGCATATTAATAAAGTTAGAAGTGTATTCCATTGGAATTTTTAAAGCATACGCTTTTTTACCACCTGGAATAATATCTGCTCTGTATTGAGGATTAAGTTCCCTGAGTTGTTCTTTTGGAATGTTGATCACCTTCGAAATTTGATCGAAATGTAATGTTTCATCAATCATTAAAGTATCGCAGGCAACTGGTAAACTCGATGGTTTAGGGAATAAATTGTGTTCCTTGTGAAAATTAAAAGTATAAATAGCAGCAATAAAAGCTGGAACATATCCTCTTGTTTCTCTAGGCAAGCGATAATAAATGTCCCAATAATTTCTTTTGCCTCCACTGCGACGAATTGCTTTGTTTACGTTTCCGGGGCCGCAATTATAAGCAGCAATAACCAAATGCCAGTTGCCATACACTTTGTACATATCCTTTAGATATTTTACTGCGGCGTAACTTGCTTTTACAGGATCTCTTCTTTCATCCACAAAGGAGTTAACATCTAGTTTGTACATTTTTCCGGTACCATACATAAATTGCCACAAACCGCTTGCTCCTGCTCTTGAAAGAGCTTTAGGATTTAGTGCCGATTCAATAATAGGTAAGTATTTTAATTCTTGCGGAAGACCTTCCTTATCCAGAATCTCTTCGAAAATAGGAAAATAATATTCCGACATTCCCATCATATACTCAACTTGCGATCTTCTTTTTTTAGAGTAAAGTTCAATATAGTTTTTTACAATTTTATTGTACGATAAATCTATTAATGAAGGAATTTGACTTAAACGATCGATATAGATCGAATCGGAAAGTTTTTCGGAAACATAAGTCGCTTCATTCTTAGTATACTGATTTGTTTTATTCGAATGCTTAACGTACCAAAGGTGCAATAAGCTGTCTAAATTGTTCGAAAATGTAGTGTTAATACTATCGTTTAAATTGTATCTAACATCAACCTGATGAAGTTTTAAAAATGCCAGTGTATCAGTTGCGCTTGCAGGTGCAGTTGTTTCGGCAGTACTTGCAAGTGTATCGATTTCTGATAAAACATTGTTTGTGACTACTTCCTGTTCTGGTTTATTTTGTTCTGATACTGGCTTAATTGTGCTGCAAGCAAATGCAGTTCCCAATAAAATGCAGGGAATAAAAAAAGTCTTTCTTCTCATCTTATCTCTCTCTCGTTAAAATGTAATTTGACATCTGAAACCAAGCGAATTGCCCGAAAATGCTGAATAACTAACAGCAGGTTCTACTCTAATGCTTAAATCATCGTTTACGCTAAAATTAGTAAAATGCGCATCTATTGCAGCATCAACAATATTTAGTACGTAAACTCCGGCCAAAATGATATAGCTAAGATCTCGATCGTGTTTGTAGGAGTCTTTTTTATTCTGAAGTTGAGTTTTGAACCAACTGTCGAAACTCGAACTGGAATTTTCAAAATCGTAGCCTTCGGTATAAAGACCTTCGTAACTTTTAGAAGTAGGTTCTTCTATTGGGGTTTCCAAATCTTCCGATTGATATTTATAATCGTAGTAATTTGAATAATCGAGGTATCCAGATTTGTATTTTTTAAAGTTCTTGGTATTCCAATTTATTGCATAAATGGTTGCGCCAATTCCAGCATATAGAATTGGGATTTTCCAGTATTTTTTGTTGTAGGCTTGTCCTAATCCGGGTAATATAACCGAATACATGGTTGCTTTATGTGGAGAATGAACTTTTACATTCGACTCAACTTGTTGTATGGTATCTCCCGTAATGCTTTGTGCTAAAACGTTATAGTTTCCTGTAAACATTAGGAATAATACTACCCCAATAAATAAAAGCGGGCGTAATTTATTCAATTTTATACTATTTAATTGTTCAACTATTTTACGAATTCATTTGATCCATAATTGCTAAAATTCGCTCAAGATCATCATCCGATTTAAAAGGAATAATAATTTTTCCTTTCCCATTATTTGTTCGTTTTAAATCGATTTTTGTTTCAAAATGCTTTGATAAGTGATCTTTTAAGGATTCATATTCTTTTGGAAGATTCACTTTAGAGCTTTTCTTTTCGTCCTCTTTTTTTCCTGTATTAATAGAGCGAACCAATTCTTCCACTTTTCTTACCGAGTAATCATTTTCAACGGTTAATTGAAAAATATTAAGCTGCGATTTTGGGTCATCAACATTAACCAATGCTCTTGCATGTCCCATTAGTAGTTTTTTCTCGCGAATTCCTTTTTGGATTTCAACGGGTAATCTTAATAGTCGTAAATAGTTGGATATGGTGGAGCGTTTTTTTCCTACTCGGTCCGATAAACTTTCCTGAGTAAGTTTGCACTCATCAATTAATCTTTGATAACTAATGGCAACTTCTATAGAATCAAGATCTTCACGTTGGATATTTTCTACCAATGCGAGTTCTAACATCTTATCGTCTTCTGCCAGGCGAATATAAACGGGAACTTTGCTTAAACCTGCAATTTTAGCAGCTCTAAAACGTCTTTCTCCGGCAATTAGCTGATAGGAATTGTTGTTGATTTTTCGAACAGTAAGAGGTTGAACAATTCCTAATTCTTTTATGGATTGAGCAAGCTCATTTAAAGACTCCTGTGCAAACTTTGTTCTAGGTTGATAGGGGTTGGCCTCAATCTTTGAAATTTCTATTTCGTTACTTAAATTTCTTTCAGGAGTTCTTGCCTGAACTTCTTCAACATCATCAATTAGTGCTCCTAATCCTCTTCCTAATGCGCTTTTTTTTGCCATGTTACTTTTCCAGAATTATTTATTATTCGCTATTGATTCTTCTTTATTGTCTGATTTGCTCGATTCATTATTACGTAGTAATTCACGAGCTAAATTCAGGTAGTTTATTGCTCCAACCGAGTCTGCATCATAAAGGATTGCAGGTTTTCCGTAACTTGGTGCTTCTCCAAGTTTTGTGTTTCGCTGGATAATGGTTTCAAATACCATATCCTGAAAATGTTTTCTTACCTCGCTAACCACCTGATTTGATAATCTTAATCGACTATCGTACATGGTTAATAAGAATCCTTCAATTTCCAATTCAGGATTTAAACGGTTTTGAATAATTTTAATTGTATTTAAGAGTTTTCCTAATCCTTCCAATGCAAAATATTCGCACTGAACCGGAATAATCACTGAATTGGCAGCCGTAAGGGCATTCACAGTTATCAATCCAAGAGAAGGAGAACAATCTATTAAAATATAATCGTAATCGGGGCTTAATTTTTCAAGTACATGTAAAAGAATTTTCTCTCTATTGGCAAGGTTAAGCATTTCAATCTCCGCACCTACCAAATCAATATGGGATGGGATAATATCAAATCCTTCAATATCACTATTAAGAATTGCTTCTTTAGGTTCTATTCCGTCTACAATACACTCATAAATACTTTTATCAATTGAGCGAACATCAAAACCGATTCCTGAAGTAGAATTAGCCTGTGGATCTGCATCAATGATCAAAACCTTTTTTTCCAAAACAGCAAGACTTGAAGCCAAGTTGATAGCAGTAGTGGTTTTTCCAACTCCTCCTTTTTGGTTTGCCAGAGAAATAATTTTAGCCATAAACAATTCGTGTTACAAGGATTAAATTAAATTATTTGATGTTGTTCCAAAGATACAATTTTAAGCGACATTTTTAATTTTGTGCCATTCTAAAATAGTAACAAATAGCACCAATTTATCAACATATTAACACTTATACCATAACATTCCCTTTAAAATAGAAGGGCCTATATACCAAAGGTTTTCATAATCGATAAATAAACCTAAAGCTATTTAGTTGCTGGTAAACAGTTTTATACTTTCGTTTAACAATTGTTTTTTATCAATTGGAACTACCACCGGTATTTCACATACAATTCCACCTGCTAAATTCGATATGGCTGCAATTTCTCTCGCTTGCATTCCTGCTGCCAAACAAAGTGTTGCTACGCTAATTACAGTGTCGCCAGCTCCCGATACATCCGCAATTTCTCTTACAACAGCAGGTATGTGTTCGTATGTTTTTTCGTTACTTATAAAAACACCCAGTTCCGATAAAGTTATTAACAGTTTGTTAATACCCATTTCGTTTTGGAATTTTTTTGCCTCGGTAAAGAGTCCTTCCAGATCACCTTTTTCTAAATCAAGATTAGAGCCTTCAACAAACTCTTTAAAATTAGGCTTAAACAAACTAACATTTTTGTAATCTTTGTAATGTCGTTTTTTAGGATCAACTAAAATTGGAATTTTCTTTTTGTTGGTCAGATTTGTTATTTCTGATATCAGGCTTTGCGTGATTACTCCTTTATCGTAGTCTTCGAAAACAACGGCGTGAATCGTGTTCTTGTTAAGCAAACTTTTTATGTGATCGATAAATTGTAATTCAATTTTATCAGCTAGTTCATGAGTATCTTCTTCATCGATACGTATTAAATGCTGGTTATCACTTATAAACCTTGTTTTTACCGTTGTTCGTCGGTGTTTGCTACTTACAATACCGTATTGTTCTTCCTGAATTTTGCTTAGTAGCTGTAGGAAATCTTTTCCTTTTTCGTCGTCTCCGATCACCGAACATAGAATAGGGTTCGCACCCATCGATTTTATATTTAAAGCAACATTAGCTGCTCCTCCTAATCGGTTTTCTCTTTTAACACAAGAAAGAATTGGCACCGGAGCTTCGGGCGATATACGTTCTACCTTGCCCCAAACATAGGCATCAACCATTACGTCGCCAATAATAAGCACGTTAAAATCCGAGAAACTCTCAAATGTTTTTTCTAATTCAATTTTGTTCACTATCAATCGATTTTTGAATTATGCCAACAAAGATAAACAAATTCGCCTTTTCATGAATTTTTAAGGCTTTCCTTAGGCATTTTTAACAATTGCATTTGTGTTTTTTTACATCGGATCAACATCAAAATTAATTTGAATGGCTTTAAACCGGTCTATTTCTTTCAGAAAATTAGCCTGTTGGTTTAGTATCCATTTTGCTTTCGAAGGCGAGCTTTTTTTCTCTATTTTAAGCAGGATATTTACAATGTAATTGTTCTGAATTCGGTTAATTAAAGGTGCTTGCGGTCCAAAAACACGAATGCCAAATATTTTTTTTAAAGATTTGGCAAAATAATTAGCTGCCTCGTTTACCAGCTGTTGTTTTTTATGCTTCATACTGATATTAATTAAACGGTAGAAAGGTGGATAAATATATTCCTGACGTTCGGATAATTGCGAAGCGTACATGCCTGAATAATCGTTCCTTACAACGCTTCGAATTATTGGATGATCTGGCGAATAGGTTTGAATGAGCACTTTCCCTCTTTTTTTCTTTCGCCCGGCACGACCTGATACTTGTGCCATCATTTGGAAGCTACGTTCGTAAGCTCTAAAATCAGGATAATTCATCATCGAATCGGCATTAAGAATACCTACTAATCCAACATTATCGAAATCTAATCCTTTTGATACCATTTGTGTTCCCACTAGAATATCCAGTTCATGATTTTCGAATTTGTAGATTAATTTTTCGTAAGCCTGCTTTTTTCTGGTTGTATCCAGATCCATTCTTCCAACTTTAGCAGTTGGAAATAGATTTAGTAATTCTTCTTCTATTTTTTCGGTTCCAAATCCTCGGTCTTCAATGTCTTTAGAGCCACAGTGTTCGCAGTTTACCGGCGGATTAGAACTGTGTCCGCAATAATGGCAGGTAAGTAGATTGTTGTGACGATGATAAGTAAGACTTACCGAGCAATTGGGACAATTAGGTACCCATCCGCAGGATTTACATTCCAGATAAGGAGCATAACCTCTGCGGTTTTGAAAGAGTATAATTTGTTCCTTATTTTCCAGGCTATTTTCCATCATCGATATAAGTTCCGGAGAGAAAATTGATTTCATCCTTTTTTTTCGACGTGCCTCTTTTATATCGGATATAATTATTTGTGGCATTTCAATTTCCTGATGCCTATGGAATAATTCTACCAGCCCGTATTTTCCATTTTGAGCATTAAAATAGGTTTCGATGGCAGGTGTTGCTGTGCCAAGTAAAGTTTTGGCTTTGTGTAAGTTTGCCAGATACAAGGCGGCATCGCGTGCATGATAACGTGGTGCCGGATCGAATTGTTTGTATGTATTTTCGTGCTCTTCATCTACAATAATAAGTCCTAAATTATTAAATGGCAGAAATATCGAGGAGCGAACCCCCAATATTACCTGATAGGATTTTTCAGGATCGTTTTTTAGAATATTATTGTAGATTTCTACTCGTTCTGAATCGTTAAATTTAGAATGATAGACTCCAACTTTATTACCAAAAACAGATTTTAAACGCGTAATAATTTGTGTGGTTAATGCAATTTCGGGAAGTAGGTAAAGAACTTGCTTATTGTTGTTTAACTGCTCTTTAATTAAGTGAATATATATTTCAGTTTTACCACTTGAGGTTACTCCATGCAGTAGTACGCAATTTTTTTGTTCAAAGAGAATTCTTATGTTCTCAATGGCTTTTTCCTGATGTTGGTTTAATTTTTTAAATTCCGAAGTTTCTACTTTAGACAGATCTATTCGATCGGTTTTTTCAAAATAGATGTTCAGAATATTTTTTTCAATCAGGCTTTTTAGAATTGAGCGGGAACAGTTTGCCGATTTTAACAAATCGAGGACACTGACTTTATGAGGATTTGTTTCGAAATAATGTTTCGAAAGATTTAAGTAGGAGTGTAGTAGTTCCTGTTGTTTCTTTGCTCTTTTTAAACTGTTAAGGATTTCTCCCATTTCATTTTCTGAAAAATCAGAAAATAAAGACACAAATTCCTGTTTTTTTTCTTTGTATCCCGATAAAATCTGTTCTTCGATATAAACAGCACCTTTTTCAAGTAAAATTTTCACCTGAGGTAATGTGTTCTTTATTTTTGTGGCTTGATTTAAACTTGAGATGCTTACATCTTTTGAATGAGCAAGTACGTTTATAATTTGTTCTTCGGTTTTGTTTAAAACCGTTTTGGCTACAAAGTTTTCGTTCAGACTTATCTTGGTTTGACTTTCAAGCTTTAATCCAGAAGGAATAGCTGCTTTATAAACATCTCCTAATACTGCCTGATAATATTGTGAAATCCAGTCCCACAATTTAAATTGAAAGCTATTAATAATAGGATTTTCGTCGAGACAAGAGAGAATGTCTTTTACTGTATAGTTTTCCGGTTTATTGTTGTGTAATTTACGAACAATTCCGGTGTACAGTTTTTTATTTCCCAAAGGAACAACCACTCTTTTTCCTATGACTATTTCTTTTTTAAACTCATCGGGAATAGAATAAGTGAAGAGTCCGGCCAAAGGAAGCGGTAATATAACATCCGCGAAATTGGTAGTTTTGTTCATTGTAAGGAATTTTCCTCAAAGTTATCAGATCTGATTGAAATCCCAAAGCAGGAATCTCAATCAGAGTGAATATCTTGAACAAAAGCTTTCGCTAATGTAAAATTTAGATAGAAAGTATTTCGTTTATCTTAAGGAATGTATCGTTTACTTTCTTTTTATTTTTTATGGTTTTGTTAAATGGTACGTGTGTTACTTCACCATTAACTGTTCCAACCATAATACTTTTTTGATCGTCGAGTAAAGCATCAACAGCAGCAACACCTAAAGTAGATGCTGTTACGCGGTCGAAAGCAGAAGGAGCTCCACCACGTTGCATGTGTCCAAGTACCGATACGCGAATATCATACTCAGGGTGTTGTTTTTCAATTTTCTTAGCAATTGTATAGGCTCCACCTGATTTGTCACCTTCGGCAACAATTACAATTCCGCTCGATTTGTGTTCTTTATACCCTTTTTCGAGGTAAGATTGCAGTTCTGCGGTATGTGTTTCCTTTTCAGGTATTAGAATTGCTTCGGCACCAGTTGCAATACCACTACGTAGTGCAATAAAACCGGCATCACGACCCATTACTTCGATAAAAAATAAACGGTTGTGAGCACTTGCGGTATCGCGAATTTTATCAACAGCTTCAGTTACCGTATTAATTGCAGTATCGTAACCAATTGTGTAATCAGTTCCATACAAATCATTGTCGATTGTTCCTGGTATTCCTACTACAGGAATATCGTGTTCTTGTGTAAATATACGAGCACCAGAGAAAGTACCATCTCCACCGATTACAACTAATGCATCGATATTGTTAGCAATCATTTGATCGTGTGCTTTTTGTCTTCCTTCAACTTCTCTAAATTCCTGACTCCTTGCCGAACATAGAATCGTTCCTCCTTTTCCTATGATATTACTTACATCGTGCGATTTCATTGCTTTAAAATCACCTTTGATTAAGCCTTCGTAACCTTGCTTAATACCAACCACTTCAAGTTCGTTGAAAATGGCTGTACGAACAACTGCACGAATTGCTGCATTCATCCCCGGAGCATCACCTCCTGATGTAAGCACCCCTATTTTTTTTATTCTTGACATGCTAATAATTTTTATATTTTCAAGTTTGATTTTTTCTACAACATTGTTCATTAACCAGCCAGGAGTAGAGGTTGCTCCACTAACACCTACTGATTTTCCCCGATCGAACCAATCTGATTTTAGTTCGTTTACATCGGTAATAAAATAACTATTTGCGTTTGCACTTTTACAAACGTCGTATAGTAGCTTACCATTCGAGCTTTTTTTCCCGCTTACAAATACAATAATATCGTGTTTTTCTGCAAACTCTTTAATTAAAGGTACTCTGTTGGCTACCTTTCTGCATATTGTATCGTGAACTTTAAAGCTTGCTTTTACAGATTTTTTTAATTGTTCGGCTACCAACTTAAAACCTTCTATTGTTTTGGTGGTTTGCGAAAACAAAATAACTGGCAAATTTGGTTTTACCGATTTTAAATCTTTAAGCGTTTCTATAACAATAGCATTGCCTTCGGTTTGTCCTACTAATCCGTTTACTTCGGCATGGCCTTTTTTACCATAGATAACAATCTGACCTTTCGATTTTTTTATTTCCTTGTAAGCTTTTTTAATTCTTTTTTGGAGGTTTAAAACAACAGGACAAGTGGCATCAATAATTTCAATTTTATTACTTTTTGCCAATTTATATGATTCTGGTGGTTCTCCATGAGCACGAAACAGAACTTTTTTATTTTTTAAACCTTTATATTCGTTGTGATCGATTGTTTGTAAACCCAAATTTTGTAGCCGATCAACTTCGGTGCTATTATGAACAATATCGCCAATGCAGTATAGCTGATCTTCTTTTTTTAATGTTTCTTCGGCTTTGTTAATTGCATTTACTACGCCAAAACAAAACCCAGCATTTGGATCAATTTCAATCTTCATTATTTTACCTCGTTCATTCTTTCTACAATCCAATCAAGCTGTTCTGCAGGAGTCAGATTGCTATTGTTAAGGATAATTGCATCTTTGGCTTTTCGTAAGGGACTTTCATCTCGATTTTCATCGATATAGTCTCTTTTCTTTACATTTTCACGTATATCATCCAGAGATATATTTTCTCCTTTCTCTTTTAGCTCTTTATATCTTCTAATGGCTCTTACTTCCACATCGGCAGTCATAAAAATTTTTAATTCTGCATTAGGGAAAACTACTGTACCAATATCTCTGCCATCCATAATAACGCCACCTGCTTTGCTTAGTTCACGCTGGAGAGCAACCATTTTGTCGCGAACAAATTTTATGGTAGCAATTAAGCTTACATTGTTCGATACTTTAAGAGTTCTTATTTCATCTTCAACTAAATCGCCATTCATGAAAGTTTCGTGTCGTTGCAATTCTTTATTGAATTTAAATGAAATAGAAACCTGATCAATTAGATGAGCCAGTTTGTTTTCATCAACCTTATCGTTCTCGATTAATTTGTTACGCATTGCAAACAGAGTAATAACCCGATACATTGCGCCACTATCGATATAGGTGTAATTAATTTTTTTTGCCAAATCTTTGGCAACTGTACTTTTTCCGCATGACGAATGACCGTCGATTGCTATAATTAGTTTTTGTTCAGATATATCCATTCTTTGTATTGCTCGAAATTTTAGTGCAATTGGGTACAAAAGTAAAAAGAAAATCGATCAAAATGAGAGAAAATAGTTTAAAAATGAGGGACATTCTAACAGGTGCCTTTTAGTAAACGATTGCAATGTGGCTTTTTAATTAAAAAATTATCTAAAATTAAAATCGCTAAGGCGTGTACTCACAGAAAAATGATTGCTTGCACTCGCTAAATGATACTTTGCAGAAGCATAACTAATTCGAAATCTTGAAAGTTTAAATCCAAATCCCCAGGAGAATCCCACTGTCGATTTTTTTTCATCGATACTGAGTTCTTTTCTGCGCTGAAAATTATATCCAAAGCGCACAGCAAAGTTTTTTGTTGGAAGAAATTCGGCACCTAATATGAGATGTTTTAAGGCTTTATCGGCAAAATTATTTTTCTTTGATGAAGAGGAAAAATCATCACTTTTCTTATCTAAATCCGATTGGTAAGTCATGTCGAATTCTTCGAGATGCCGGTAGGTTAGAGAGAATCGGAAAGGAGCATGTTGCAATTTAGTGCTAAAACCAATAAGTAGTTCGTTGGGCAGGTCTTCGCGATGCGATCCGTAATAGGGTTTAATTTGATATCCGAAGTTACGGGCTAAAAGTGATGCCCGAAATAATTTGTCGGAGCTATCGTAAATAACAGATAAGTCGCTGGCTAAACCAAAAGAGCTATATTTTTCGAGCGATGAGTAAATAGGCTTTAGTGTGATACCAATACTAAAATTACTGTTTATTTGTCGTCCGTAGCTAATAAAAAGAGCATAATCAGCGGCCTTAAAATCGCCTGTTATTTCGCCCAGTTGGTCGGCAGCAGTAAATTTCCCATAGTTTACATAGTGCATGGCCAATGCGAAGGTGCCAATATTTTTTAAATTTTTTGCATAGGAAGCATAGCCATAATTTATATCGGCCAGATAACTTACATAGTTTAGAGCTACTTGTTGATCTAAATCGGGAGTAAGAGCTGCCGGATTATAAAAGGCATAGTCGGCATCGACATTGCTTAAGGCGATTTGATCGCCACCCATTGCAGCTACTCTTGCCGAGCTTCCTAAATTTAAAAATTCGTAGATGTTTTCACCGCCATTTTGAGCAATACTAATTTTGCTTGCACATAAAAATATAATCAATAGTAAGGCGGCTTTGTTCATAAATATGATTTTTTCAGGCTTTAAAGATAAAAATCCGAATTGAGAAGTGATTTATAATTGGTCTTTTTTCTTTTTTAATCGTTCGCTTAGCTCGTAAACTGCAGGGCAGTAATGTGTATTTTTTAAAGTAAGATTTAAAATCTGATAAAATCGTTTTCGGTCAGTATGTGGATATTCGCGGCATGCGCGCGGACGACTTTCATAAACCATGCAATAATTATCGGGCATTAAAAATGGGCAGGGAGTTTCCCTAAACACATAATCATTTTCATGATCCATTTCTAAGTATTGATCGATTACATCTTTGGGTTTTATTTTAAGATATTTTGACAGGCGATCAATATCTTTATCGATAATAATAGGACTAATGCTTTTACAACAATTGGCACATTCCAGACAGTCGATTTCTTCGAAAACCTCGTCGTGTAAATCATGAACTATTTTATCCAATTGTTTAGGTTTCTTCTTTTTTAGTTTGGCAAAAAATTCTTTGGTATCGGCCTCAGTGTTTTTTGCTTTTTCTTTTAACAACTCTAAATCGATTTTTATTTTGCTCATTTTTTAGTTCGAATTTTTAAAAACTTTAATTTGGCTTGAGACAAAAACAAACCACCAATTACTATCGAAATTCCCATCATTTTCTGAAAGCTGAGAGTTTCATTTAGTACAAAGAATGCAAAAATAGCTGTAAAAACCGGAATGGCATTAATAAAAATATTCGATTTGTTAATGCCTAGATATTTTAATCCGTAAGTAAAGAAAATAAATGCCAAAGATGATGCGAATACGGCTAGTTGAATAATGGCTAGCCACACTTCGGTGGTGGGTTGTGCGGATATAAAATATTGTAAATCAAATATTAGAAAGGGAGGCAGGAAAAATATTATACCAACAAGGTTTTGGTAGGATATCAGCGTAAGCGGATTGTATTTTGAGGCCAAATTTTTTAATACAGTAGAGTAAGCAACGGCGGAACCTACGGCTAAAAATAGTAAAGCAATACCTACCGGCGATGCAATTAAGTTTAACTGTTTGTTGAAAATAATTACACCTACTCCGATAATTGAAACCAGGATTCCTAATACAATTTTTGGGCTGATTTTTTCTTTGTGAAAAAAATAGGCTGCTATTGGGGAGAACAGTGGAATGGTCGAAATAATTACTGCTCCTAAAGTTGAAGATACCAGCTTTAATCCAAAACTTTCTCCCATAAAATAAAGAAAAGGCTCGAAAAAGGCTAGTAAAACCAATTGTACGCGATCGCATTTGTTTATTTTTTGAATTCGACCAATACTTTTACCTATTATAAACAAAAGTGCAGTGGAAATAATAAGTCGTAAAAATACGGTGGTAATTGGGTTGTAAACCAGATACACAATTTTTACCCATACAAAAGAGAAACTCCAGAAAAGCATTGCCAATATAATGCTTCCATACACTAAAATAGATTGTTTGTTCATAGCAGATTAGCTTCAATATTTTGTGGCGAAATTACGGATAATTATTGAGTAAATGTTTTTTTTTACTATGATGTGATTAGCGTTTTGTTTTATAGGTGTTTTAGTCAACCTAATTATTGATTTTCAAGATAAAATTATTGAAAAACAATAAAAAAGAGTTGAAAAACAAAAAAAATTATTTAAGTTTGTTATGTTGTTAACCTAAAATTGAATGTAATGATTAAAGCAAAAGAATTAATTGTATCATTAAGCAATATTTTGAGAGTAATTTTTCTACTAGGCATCTTTTTTTATATTGGTAGTATCTTATTTGGAATAATAAATCTTATAACAGGAGGTTGGCCTAATGGAGATCCTGCAGGAATTAACTTTGACCTTATAGCTTATGTTGATGTTGCTACTACTTATTCTTTTACTTCGGGAGGCCAATTTGCTGATGTAGCAAGTTTAAGTGTAAGTTTGGATAAGTTTTTATCAAGTGATATTAAATATCGTATTTTTGGATATTTTGATAACATTATCATGTACGGGCTTTTATTGTTGATGCTAAAAAAATTGGTTGATATATTTACATCATTATCGGAAAGTGTTAAAACTGCCCAGTTTTTTGCAATTGAAAATTATGATAGAATCAGAAATATAGCATTATTGTCTATTGCTTTTCATGTTTATTCTATGTTGAAATCTATTGGGGTATCTTGGTTTTTACTGGAGGAGTTTTCAATAATGAGTAAAAGTGTTTCATACTATGCAGATTTTGGTCATTTGGATAGTGTATTTAATATTCTAATCATTTTTGTAATTGCAGAAGTTTACAAAGCAGGAATACAGTTAAAAGAAGAGAGTGAATTAACCATTTAAGAGAATAGTTATGCCAATTATAACAAATTTAGATGTGATGCTTGCTAAGCGAAAGATGAGTTCGAAAGAACTTGCTGAGCGAATTGGAATTACGGTGGCTAATTTATCGATTCTGAAAAGTGGGAAAGCCAAAGCTATTCGATTTTCTACTTTAGAGGCTATTTGTCGCGAATTGAATTGTACCCCTGGAGATATTCTCGATTATTCGGAGTAGGTAAAATGTTAATTATTCATACAAATAAAAAGGTCAGATTTTTTGAAACTGACCTTTCTGTTTTTATAAATATGTAGTAATTAATGGCAACAAGAAGGTTCCGATTCTTCGTCGGTTTGCTCTACTGGTACGGTCATTGCTTTTTCTGGCGGACTAAGATAAGGAATACCAAGGCTTAAGCCTCGAAGAATGAATAGTACACCAATAAACACAATTGCGTATGGAATTAATTTGGTAACTTTTTTGCGAAGTTCTAGGGTTATTAAGTTTCCGATTAAGGAAATAGCAAGCATCATTGGTAAAGTTCCCAAACCAAATATAAACATGAAAAGGCTACCGCTAGCTGCCGATCCTGTTGCAATGGCTCCCGCAATAGCAAAATACACCAATCCGCAAGGAAGCAGACCATTTAATAAGCCAATTAAGAGTAATGAGCCATAGCTGCGCTGTGTAAACAGCTTGCCGAGCGACATTTTTACTTTGCCCACAAAAGAGAAAATACCTTTATCGGCATTAAAACGATTTTTATAAATAGATGGTGTAATTACAGAGAGAATCATGATTGCTCCCATTATTATTGATATCCATTGCTGGAATCCACTTAGTACTAAACCGCGACCCAATAATCCGAATATGGCTCCCATTACTGCATAGGTTACTGCTCTTCCTAAATTGTATAGTATGCCGCCAAAAATTCGAGCCATCCACGAATCGGTTTTTAAAGGTATTGCCAGTGCAATTGGGCCGCACATTCCTACGCAGTGAAAACTGCCTAAAAGTCCTAATGTTAATGCTGATAAATAAATCATTTATTGTTTGTTTAAATTTTTACTTATTTAAATAAATTGCCTCCTCTTTATAGTAATCAGTTTTCTTATGATTCCAGTCTATTTTAATTGTGTATCTGCCTTTTAGTAGCTTGTTAGTGTTTATTATATGAGTACCGTTTTTATTTAATGATATTTGATATTTAAGATCAGATTCGTAATCGGCAGGTCGATAAAGAATGATATCACCACTTACATTAGAATGCATATCTTCAGGGAACTGAATTTCAATATTATTGCCAAGCTGTTCTATTGATAGAGGAGTCGACATTTGTTGAGCATTCTTTATTTTGTTAATTCTATTCTGATATTTAACTTCTTTGGGGTAATAATCTTTCGATACCAGATTAATTTTCTGTGTTGTGCTAAACCCAACAAATATAAGTACACCAATAACATAAATCGATGCAATAATTCCTAGTTTTGTTCCCCAACTTAATTTTTTCATATTTCTTTAATTTGGTCCCACAAAAGTTAGATCAACTTCTTCGATAAGCTGATTTCCGGCATAAACACCTATTTTTATGAGTGTGTTATCGCTTGTTACTTCCGATTTGGGAAGAATTGCAAAAAAGACTCCTTCTTTAATTGAGCTGGCCTTGGTATCAATATCTTCGCGAATTACTTTTATTTCTCCTTTAAGGTTTAATAGTTTAAAGTGAATAGGAATGTGCTTGGTACTTTTATTAATTACCTTAAAGTTATACATATTACTGATTCTATTTGCACTTTGTTCCTGATAAAGTAAACCTGGAGTTCGAAGAATCACAGCTTCCAAATCGGATCGTGAGGCAAATAAAGTAATTACAATTACTATCAGTAAAGAGAGAACAAAAGTGTAAGCAATTTTTCGTACCGGCCAGTTTTTCTTTTTGCCTTCGGCGATATTTTTTTCTGAATCGAAACGTATTAAACCCTGCGGTCGGCCAAGCCATTTCATTACTGAGTTACATTCATCAATACAGGCAGTACAATTGATACATTCCAGTTGTGTTCCATCGCGAACATCTATTCCGGTAGGACAAACATTCACACATTGGTAACAGTCTATGCAATCCCCTTTGCCATTTTCTTTTCTATCTTCTCCCGCTTCGAGTGGTGCACGTTCTTCTCCACGCTTATAATCGTAGGCCACTACAATGGTATTTGAATCCAACAATACACCTTGCAATCTTCCGTATGGACATATCATGGTACATACCTGTTCTCGTAATTTTGCAAACACAAAAAACATAGCACCCGAAAAAAGCAAAGCAATTGTAAAACCTAGTTTATGTTTGGCAATCGGTTCATTTATAATTTTCCATAATTCATCAATACCTATAATGTAGGATAGAAAAGTGTTTGTAATAATAAAACAAATTGCAAAAAAGAGAATTGTTTTTAGGCTTTTCTTCCAAAATTTCTCAAAGTTAAACGATTGGGTATTCAGTTTTCGCTGCTGTTGTGGAGTGCCCTCAATTAGATATTCTATTTTTCTAAATATAAACTCCATAAAAATGGTTTGCGGACATGCCCAGCCGCACCATATTCTTCCATAGCTTACCGTAAAAAATACTACGAATACAAAAAGAGTTATCATCGAGAACAGAAAAATATGAAAATCCTGAGGCCAGAATCTTACTCCAAAAAGAATAAATTTTCGCTCAAGAACATTAAGTAAAAATAAGGGTTCTCCACCTATTTTTACAAATGGTAATCCAAATAGTAAAGTTAACAATGTATAACTTACTAAATTTCGGTATTTGTAAAGTTTTCCTTTTGGCTTTTGAGCATAAACCCATCTGCGTTTGCCAGAATCGTTTAATGTTGCCAGCTGATCGCGATAGGAATTGAAAGGGTTTTCGGGGGCCATTGCTATTGTATTTATGAAATTAGTTTCAAGCTTCAATGTACTTTCCAGAAGTCTGAAACTACTTATCTAAAGCTTACACATTATTCAACCAATTCACCTTGAGCCTCTTTTGCATTAGGTGGATTTGTTCCCTGCAGGCTCATTGTATAACTCGATACCTGAAGCATCTGTTCTGGCGAAAGCTGGTTCTGCCATGCTAGCATTCCCTTTAATGGTTTACCAACTTTAATAATTTGGTAAACTTCTTCAAGACTTCCTCCGTTTAACCAGTACTTATCGGTTAAGTTTGGACCAATGGCATTCCCTTCTCCAACAGCACCATGACATGCAATGCAGTTTTTGTCGTAAATAGCCTTTCCTTTTGCCAGATTTTCAGTATCGGTCATTAAGACCAATGCTTTTTCATCGAATTGTGGTTTTGGTTTATTTGCCTGGGCCAAAGCCATTTCTTTGTTGTATTCATCAATTTGTAAATCATCACCAAAAACATGATATCTAAACCAGTAAACAGCCGCAAATACAATGGTAGCATAAAAAAGGTAACGCCACCAAACTGGCATAGGATTGTTTAACTCCCTGATTCCATCGTAATCATGGTCGCTAATCATGTGTTCATTTTCTTTCATGTATTTATCGTCATCCATAGCTTTCTTTTTAAAGTCAGTGATTATTTTTCAGATTCGAAGGATTTATTGCTTTCCTCCTCAAGAGGGTAATTTCCCATTTGTGTAAAAAAGGCCTTATTGTTTTTCTTAAAGGCCCACCATATTACTCCTGTGAAAAACAGGAAGAAAATCAGAAGTGAGATACTTGGAAAGAATCCAACATCCGAAATATTTTGTAAATAATGACTAACTAATTTCATATTTATAATCTTAAAATAAAGAGGGAAGGCTAAAATAATATGTCTCGAATTACTCTATCCTTTATCTTTATTACTGTTTCTATTCTTTTACCGATATGTCTCTACCCAAACGTTGCAAGTAGGCAATAAGAGCTATAATTTCTCTGTCGCTAGCTACTTTAATACCATTTTTATTTAAGTCGGCAGCTATTTCTTCTGCCTGTTTTCTTAAATCTTCATTTGCCACCTTATCGTAGTTCGCTGGATAAGGTTCCTTATCATACGGAACACCAAGTTTGGTCATGGTACGAATTTTAGCTGCTGTGTATGTAGTATCCAACTGATCTTTAATTAACCATGGATATGCTGGCATAATAGATTGGGCATTCATTTTTTGAGGATCCAGCATGTGGTTGTAGTGCCAGATATTTGTTTTATACATTTTTCCTCCCGGAACACCTTCGCGTGCCAAATCGGGACCAGTTCGTTTCGATCCCCATAAATGAGGATGGTCGTATACAAATTCGCCTGCTTTAGAATATTCACCGTAGCGTTCGGTTTCTGAACGGAACGGACGAACCATTTGCGAGTGGCAAGTATTACAGCCTTCGCGTATATAAATATCTCGTCCCTGTAATTCTAAAGGTGTGTATGGTTTCACACTCTCAATAGTTGGAACGTTTGATTTTATAAGATATGTAGGAATAATTTCGAAAGCTCCACCAATAAGAATTGCAATTGTTGCCAATATCATAAATTGAACAGGTTTTCTTTCTAACCAGCGATGTAAACCTTCACCTGTTTCTCTTTTTGGATGACTTTGTAAAGCTGGGGCTGATGCTTTTTCATTGTCGATAAATGTTCCTTTAGCTGCTGTTTTTAGCAAATTATAAACCATTAGAAATAAACCTGAGAAATATAAAAGTCCACCAAATACACGTACATGATACATTGGTAAAATTTGAGTTACTGTCTCAAGAAAATTAGGATAAGCTAGTAAACCATCGGCAGTAAATTCTTTCCACATTAAGGTTTGAACTACGGCTCCCCAGTAAAGAGGAAGTGCATAAAACATCATACCTAAAGTCCCAATCCAGAAATGGGCATTTGCTAATTTTTCGGAGTACAGTTTTGTTTTCCACATTTTTGGAAATAAATAATATAGCATACCAAAAGTTAGGAATCCATTCCATCCCATTGCGCCAATGTGAACGTGAGCAATGGTCCAGTCGGTGTAGTGAGTTAGAGAATTCACCCATTTTAACGACATCATTGGACCTTCGAAAGTAGACATACCATAACAGGTTACAGCTACCACCATAAATTTAAGGGTTGCACTGTCTCGAACTTTATCCCAGGCGCCACGAAGTGTAAGTAAGCCATTAAACATACCACCCCAAGATGGAGCAATAAGCATTATTGAGAATACAACACCTAAGGATTGAGCCCAGTCTGGTAATGCTGTATAAAGCAAATGATGTGGACCAGCCCAGATGTAAAGGAATACCAATGCCCAAAAGTGAATAATTGATAGTCTGTACGAATAGACTGGACGATTTGCCGCCTTAGGAAGAAAATAGTACATCAATCCCAAATAAGGTGTAGTTAAGAAGAATGCAACCGCATTATGTCCGTACCACCATTGTACCAAAGCATCCTGTACGCCGGCATAAACCGGATAGGATTGTATCCAGCTGTAAGGTAGCTCTATAGAGTTGCCTATGTGTAAAACGGCAACCGTAACAAAGGTGGCGATGTAAAACCAAATGGAAACATAAAGGTGATCGGCTCGTCTTCTTAATATGGTTCCAAACATATTCCAACCAAAAATTACCCAAATAATTGTAATGGCAATGTCGATAGGCCATTCTAACTCGGCATATTCCTTGCTGGTTGTAATTCCCAACATAAAAGTTATGGCGGCCGATACAATAATTGCCTGCCATCCCCAGAAGTGAATCCAGCTGAGTTTATCGCTAAACATCCGGGTTTTTAACAATCGCTGAAGCGAATAATATACCGCCGCAAAAATACCATTCCCTACAAATGCAAAAATAACTGCATTGGTGTGAATAGGACGAATTCGTCCGAAAGTGGTGTAAGCGATCTTAAAATTAAAAACGGGGAAGGCAAGCTGTGATGCTGCCAACAATCCGAATAGCATTCCAACTACTCCCCAAATTATGGTTGCATAGACGAAATATTTAACAATTTTGTTGTCGTACGAAAAATGTTGTGTTTCCATTAAATTAAGATTTATGGTTTTTTCCTGTTTCTTTCTCTTCTTTAGGTTCTTCTTCTACTTCCTCCTCTGTTTTTTCTTCCTTGTCGTCGAATAAAATTCGCACCGAAGGAGAGTAGGAATCATCGTATTGTCCTTTTTTTACAGCCCAAAGAAATCCGATAAGGAATCCTCCTGCTACGAACATGCTAATTGCGATTAAAACAAACAATACACTCATTTTGTTAAGTTTTTAACCATTAGCTTTTGCTATTGGCTGATTTATTAGTTTAGTTGAACCGATTCTGCTTTTTCAAAAGCTTTTTTGTTTTTATTATTTTTAATTACCAGTTTATTTTTATTCTCATTATTTTTTGCAATCATATTGGTTGCTAGGGTTGTAAATGCAACAATAGAAACCGAACTAACGGGCATTAATACAGCTGCAATAATAGGAGATAAAACCCCTTGAACTGCAAAGTATAAACCAACAAAATTGTATAAAAAAGAGAGGATAAAACTTATTTTTACTACCCAAATACTCTTTTTTGTAATCGATAAAAATTCTGCCAAGTGTGAAAATTTAGATGATTCTAAAATTGCATCGCAGGCCGGTGAAAAATGGTAAACATCATCGGCAATAGATATTCCTACATCGCTGGATTTTAAGGCTCCGGCATCGTTTAATCCATCGCCAATCATTAGTACTATTTTACTTTTTTGTTTTAGCTTATTAATATATTCTAGCTTGTCGTTAGGCGATTGGTTAAATTTGATATTTGTTGCTTCGGGAAATAACTGTAACAGATTTTTTTTCTCAGAATCATTGTCTCCCGTTAAAACATGTAAGTCGTATTTAGCAGATAAACTCTCTATCAATTCAGATAATCCCTTTCTATACTGATTACTTAATGTGAAATGGCCTTTTATTTTTCCATCAACCGAAAGGTAGACCTCGGTGCTTAAGGATTTACTTTCCGTTATGCCTTCGGAGATAAATTTTGCAGAGCCTAATTTAATTTCGCGCCCATTAACTTTACCCGAAATTCCCATTGAGGGAAGTTCTTCATAATTTTCTACTTTTTCGGGGGGTATATTTTTAAAATGATCGTATAATGAGGAACTTAATATATGGGTAGAGTGTC
Source organism: Marinifilum sp. RC60d5 (assembly GCF_052400665.1). Lineage (NCBI taxonomy): Bacteria > Pseudomonadati > Bacteroidota > Bacteroidia > Marinilabiliales > Marinifilaceae > Marinifilum > Marinifilum sp. RC60d5. The sequence continues at coordinate 680,999 of NZ_JBQTGK010000001.1, read as the reverse complement.
GGGTTAAAGATTTAACTGCTATCAGATCATCATTTAATAGTTTTTCTCCTTTAAACTTAATTAGTACTTCGTCGGCCTGTGTTATTGTGCCGGTTTTATCGAACACAATACTTGTTATTGAATTAAGTTTTTCTGCCACATTCGAACTTTTAAGGTAGATCCCCAATCGTCCCATTAGTCGCATTGTATTTCCTAATGCAAAAGGAGCCGAAAGAGCTAATGCGCAAGGACAAGCAACAATTAAAACCGAAGTAAAAGCAAATGCAGCTTTGCTATTATCATTTATTAGCCAGTAAATAGCAGAGAACATGGCAATGGCAATAATAATAACAGTAAAATATTTACTGATTTTATCAATCATTGAGTTTAGGCGCGATGCTTCATTATTTTCATCTTCAAACTGGTTCCAGAGTTGTGTTAATCTACTTTGAACCACATCTTTCTCGATAGTAAGTTCAATGGCACTTCCCATTTGTTTGCCACCAGCAAAAATTTGATCGCCGGCATCTTTAAAAACCGGACTCGATTCACCGGTTACAAAACTATAATCAATTTGAGCATCTCCCTTGGTCAGAATACTATCGGCAGGAATCAATTCCTGATTTCGGATTAATATAATATCTCCTTTTTTTAGCTTCTCGATAGGGGTACTGATTTCTTCACCAGCTTCCATTTTACTAACAGCAACAGGAAAATAGGATCGATAATCCCTCTCGAAGGACAATGCCTGATATGTTCTGTTTTGATACCATTTTCCAATGAGAAGGAAAAAGATTAATCCGGTAAGAGAATCCATATATCCCGAACCGCTTGTAGTAAAAATTTCGAAAGCACTTTGTATAAATAAGGTTGTAATGCCCAGGGAAATAGGCACATCAATATTTATAAATCGATGTTTTATGGCTTTAAATGCCGATTTTAAATAATCATTACCGCTGTATAAAAATACCGGCAGAACAAGAAGGAAATTCATCATTCCAAAGAAATTTTTAAAATGAGTTTCCAGATACTCATGGCCAGGAACGTATTCTGGCAGACTTAACAGCATGATATTTCCAAAACAAAATCCGGCGATCCCAATTTTATACAAAAGTTTTTTGTTGGCATCAGAATTTTTTCTTTCCTGTAATTTATCAAGAGTAATTTCAGGAATATAGTGTATAGAAGACAATAGTTCTGCCAGTTGGCGAATACTTATTTGCTCGGAATCGAAAGTGATAGCTGCTTCTTTTTTTACAAAATTAACTACCGATTTAAGAATGCCTTTATTTAGGATATTTAAATTTTCGAGAAGCCAGATACAAGAACTGCAATGAATAGCAGGAATATATAAAGTAATTTTTCGGATATTTCCTTCCTTAAAATCGTATAAGGGATCTGCTATTTCATCTTCATCCAGAAAAGCGAATTTTTCTTTAAATTTTCCACCATCAAGTTTAATCCCCGGATTGGATTCAAAATCGTAATAATTGCACAATTCGTTTTCGTGTAGCAGTTGATACACTGTTGAACAACCATTGCAACAAAAAGCTTTGCCATCCCACATTACAGGGTGCTTTCCACAGTTGTCGCCACAGTGAACACAGATTTTGTTTTTTGTATCTTCCTGCATTTTTGCCATCTTGCAGAGTGTGTAATTTAGTTAATTTATGAGATCAGATTCAAACTTTGTTTATCTTCTGTTAATAATAACAGCTTTTCATTTTCTTGTTGGTATCGGATATCTTCTTTACAAATTAGGAGGTTCCTCAAAATCCAAAAAGAAAGAAAACAATGAATCTGACTAATCTTTATTTTTTGCCAGTTTAGGTAGTGATAACATCTGAAATATTACCCAGAAAATCACGCTCCAGAAGAAAATAATACCACCTAAAAATGTTGCTGTAATCCAGATAGGAGCATTTGCCCGTGTGCCCCACATAACTCGTTTGTTCAATAAATTTTCCGGAATAGTAGGGACTCCTAAAGCAATCATTTGATTTTTTTCCAGTTTTCCATAAGAATTTTCATCAGTAAGTTTTACAAGCATATTAACGACACCTTCGGTGTTACCAGGTAAATCGGCAGGAAAAGTAATTTCAAGTTCTCCATTTTTATTTGTGTATGGATCTTCTCCGGAAATATCGAGATAGCCAAATTCTCTTTTTACCATAAAGCTTAGTTCTATGCCTTCTAGGCCAACTCGATTTCCTTTTTTAGTAAGACCGGTTAAGAGAACAGCTATTTTTTTATCAGCTTCGGAGATATCAACAGTCAGATTAACGTCTGTTACTTCAGGATTATTTATTTCCTCAATTTTTAAACTTATTTTTTTATTTTTATCGAACGATCGTAAATAAGTTATAATCATCCATTTGTCTTTGTCGCTAATTGTTTTTTCAAAAGTTGGCATTGCGCCTTGTCCTTTGTTTAGTTTGTAGAATATTTCACCATCGGGCTGCACTAAAAATGCTTGAGATCCCAAATCGCTCGGAGCAATAGGAGTCAGTGGTAACATGTTGTTCATTGTGGCATCGCCATGGCATGATTTACAGTGAATATTGTATAACTTTTTACCTGCATTAATATTTTTAGATGATGATTCTAATGGGTTTTGAACTTTTTTTGCACTGTTAGGGACGTTCCAGTTTTGTGCACCTGCAAATAAACCTGTTAGAGCAAAAATCAGGATCAAAATGCTAATTGTATGTATTGATTTTTTCATCTGTTTCTGTATTAAGATTCAATTTTAACTTCAATTCCTTCTTTCTCTGCTACCTCAACAATAGGAATTACCGGGAATATTTTTGAAAGAACAGTAATGATAAGTAATACCAAAGCAAAACTTAGTACTGTAACCGATATTTCGATTGAAGTTGGATGATAATGAACAAAATTTTCGGGTACATTTTGTATGGGTAAATGAGGGTGTAATAAAGTTGGAACCACAATAACGTATCGTTTTACCCATGCCGCTATCAATACAAATACCGAAATAATCATAATTGGCAGTGGTTTTCTAAACCTTTTAAATAGTAAAAGGACGATAGGAATAATATTTCCCAAAAATTGAGACACCCAAAATAGTGTTGCCCAACTTCCTGTAAATAATTCTTTTAGGTGTATGTCGTCGCCAGTTTTCATTTTATATCCTGGAACGAGAAATTCATTTAAATTAAAATATAGATATACTAGACAAACAACAACAAGCAGCTTACCTATTTTATCGAAATGTAAATCGGTGATATAATCTTTTAGTTTGTAGTTAACCCTAAAAAAATACATTGCAATAATAAGGGCGGCAGTACCAGCCACGAATGCTCCAGCTACAAAATAAGGTCCAAAAATAGTAGTATCCCAACCATTTCGAAGGGTTGCAGCAAACAGCCACGAAGTTACAGTGTGAATAGCCAGTCCAATGGGTACAATTAGCACCATTAGCGTTCTTATCATTTTGTGTAAATGCTTGTGTTGGCTGGGTGTGTTTATGTATCCGAAAGAAAGTATGTTGTATAATTTTTTTAGGATGGGTGATGTTCTTTTTAATTCATTTTTACAGATTGCCAGATCGGGAATCATTGGCAAAATTAAGAGTAATGCACTTACGGTTAGGTAGGTGGTAATTACTGTAACATCCCAAAGAATTGGAGATTGAAATCGACCATGAATAAGAACATTTACAACTCTATCAGGGCGTCCCATGTCTAAAATAATAACTAAACCAGCAACCGCAACAAATGCAACGGCAATAATTTCGGCTATTCTCGAAATAGGGACAATCCAATCTACTCTTAGTAAACCAAGAATAGAGGAAATAAGCATGCCTACTAAACTAACGGCAACAAAAAATACAAAGTTCGCGATATACATACCCCATGATACATAATCGCGCATGCCGGTAACGCCTAGTCCATCACGCAACTGAATATAGTATGCCCATCCGCAAACACCTATTACTGTTATTAAAAATACAATCCAAAGCTCGAGTCCTTTATGGTTTTGCATTGGGTGCAGAATGTCTTTTTTTATTTTTTCAAACGAAAGATGGGTTTCCTTTTGTTTTGGTAAGTCATTCATAAGATTTGGGTTAGTGATAGCAAATATTTATTTAATGTGTTTTATTTAATAGGACTTAGTGAAGATTATTTTCGTCTAATAAATCACCATTAAACTTGAAAGCTCTGTTTTTAGCAGGTAAATAATAAACGCGAGGTTTGGTTCCCAGTTCTGGTAATAAAGTATAACCTGCGTTATCTTCAATTAATTTAGAGAAGCGAACAGTTTCACCTGTTGTTCCATTTGTAACCGCATCTTCGTTTCTATCACCAAAATAATATACTCCATTCGGACAAGATGATACACAAGAAGGTAATTTTCCTTCGCGCAAACGGTCGGCACTAAACAGACATTTTGAAATTGTTCCTTTTTTCTGAGGAACATTAGCTTCTATATTATAGGTTAGTTTATTGTATTTCTCGGCATCTTTAGGTTCTGTCCATTGAAAAATACGTGCAGAATAAGGACAAGCAGCAATACAGAAACGACAGCCAATACATCTTTCATTATCTATTAATACAATTCCATCCTGACGTTTAAAAGTTGCATCAACAGGACAAACTTTTGTGCAGGGAGGATTGTCGCAATGTTGACAGGGCTTCGGCATAAAATAAGGAGCCGTATGTTCATCGTCCTGCATTTGAAGAACATTAATATGATGCTGGTCGGGGCGCAATTGGTGGTGACTTTGACAAGCTTCCATGCATTTACGTGCATTACGACATTTACTAAGGTCAATTACCATAACGTATGATTTCCCGGGCATACCTTCTCTTCCTCTTTTTTGAAGTTCGGTAAGTGGTTCGGTTACCTTAGGTCTCAATTGGTTTTTATCTACTTCTACAAGTTGTCCGTCCTGGGTTAGTAAATTAACCATTTCTGCAGGTTTGTTGGCTGCAGCTTTTGCAGCTCCCAAAAGAGAAAAGCTACTAACAACACCGGCAGCGCCAACCGAAATACCAAGACTTTTTAGAAATTTTCTTCGACTGTGGTTTGAGGTTTCTTCTTTCATTCTTTTAATGGGTTAGTATTTCAAATGCGTTCTATGTGTAATGTTAAGAGAAAATCGCATGCTAAAATATTAATTGTCAATTAAGTTAGACTTACTATTCTAGCATTCGGAAAATGTTTTCATTCTGATCTTAAAATTGCTTAAACGTTTGCGTAATGTATCAAATATAAAGAAATATATTGAATTGTGATAGATGCTTTGTTAAGCTATGTATCGAATAAAATAAAATAATAAATATTGGTTTGGTAGTTTCTAAGTTGTTGATTTTTAATTGTAAAAAAAAGTGTTTGATCTTGTTAAAATTAGAATTCTTTTGTTCTTGGAAATTTACTGTTGGATTCTCCTGTGTATCAAGTATTATTAAAATTATATTTAAACATCAGATTTATAGCGAAATAAAGCCTTTATTTTTACCTAAGCGTTTATCAGTGAATTATTTATCGATTTTTTAGATGCGAATATCAAAAGAATCTATGATGAATTTATTCTTGGGTCAAGAATAAAGTATACTTTTATCTCGATTATTGATAAGCAATAAAAGAGTTTATTATCTTTTATTATTTTATAATTTTCGATTTTATATTAACCGAAAAGTAAAGAGAATGAAAAGAGAAAGTTTCTCGAAACTGTTAGAGTGGCCCGTTACTGTATATCGATTTTATTATAATGGCTTTAAGGGGCAAAGTAAATGGAGTAGACAGATTTGGATAATTATTATTTTGAAACTTTTTATTATGTTTTTTATATTAAAGTTGTTTTTTTTTCCTAATTTTTTGAAATCAAAATATAATAACGATAAAGATCGCGGTGATTATGTGATCGAACAATTAACTAAACCTAAAAATCAATAATATGATTGAAAACTTTGATCTTTCTTTAGTGGATTGGTCCAGAGCGCAATTTGCATTAACAGCAATGTATCATTGGATATTTGTGCCTCTTACCTTAGGACTGGCTTTCATTATTGCCATAATGGAGACCATTTATGTTAGAACAGGGAATCCTGAATGGAAAAAAATTACCAAATATTGGATGAGCCTGTTTGGAATTAACTTTGCAATTGGTGTAGCAACAGGTATTATTCTTGAATTTGAGTTTGGAACAAACTGGTCGAATTATTCGTGGTTTGTTGGTGATATTTTCGGTGCACCACTTGCGGTAGAAGGTATTATGGCATTTTTTATGGAATCTACTTTTATTGCCGTCATGTTTTTTGGATGGAATAAGGTGAGTAAAAGGTTTCATTTAATTTCCACCTGGCTGGTAGCCATTGGATCTAATCTCTCTGCTTTATGGATTTTGGTGGCTAATGGATGGATGCAAAATCCTATTGGAATGAGATTTAATCCGGATACAGCACGTAACGAGATGATAAATTTTTGGGATATTTTGTTTTCTCCAACTGCCATAAATAAATTTCTTCATACTATATCTTCGTCTTATGTATTGGCAGCGGTTTTTGTAATTGGAGTTAGTTCTTGGTATTTGCTAAAAAAACGAGATGTTGTTTTTGGTAAAAAAAGTATTGTTGTGGCAGCTGTTTTTGGATTAACAACTTCGCTATTTACAGTGATGACAGGCGATAACTCTGCAAGAGAAATAGTTCGGGATCAGCCAATGAAGTTCGCTGCAATGGAAGGTTTATATGACGGATCGAATGGAGCTGGTTTGGTTGCCTTAGGGATGTTCTCGGATGACTATCAAGGTACTTCTAAGAACATGAAAGAATTTAGCTTTAAAATAGAAATTCCGAACTTACTAAGTTATATGGCTTTTATGAAAGGGGATGCTTTTGTTCCTGGAGTAAACGATATCATAAATGGATATACCGATCACCATGGAGAAGTTCATCCTCCGGTGAGTGTTAAGATGGAGATGGGGCGCAAGGCAATTGCTGCTCTTAAGAACTATAAGAAAGCTAAAAAGAATGGTGATGATGTAATGGCTGAGCAAGCTCTTAAGCAGTTAGAGGCAAACTTTAAATATTTTGGTTACGGATATTTTAATGATCCTTATGAAACTGTTCCCCCAATTTCAATTTCTTTTTATAGTTTCCATATAATGGTAGCATTGGGCATGTGGTTTATCCTTCTGTTCTTGCTTTGTTTATTCTTTATTTACAAGGAAAGTATAGTAAATAAAAAGTGGTTTTTACGAGTGGCTATTTGGAGTATACCTTTAGCTTACGTTGCTTCTCAAAGTGGATGGGTTGTTGCCGAAATGGGGCGTCAGCCATGGGTAATTCAGGATCTTATGCCAACTTTGGCTGCAGTTTCTAATATTGATACTTCAGCAGTTATGATTACGTTCTTTCTGTTTTTACTTGTTTTTACAGGACTTTTAATTGCAGAAATAAAAATTATGCTGAAACAAATTAAAATCGGACCAAATCACGGAGGACACTAATTATGTTTGAAAATTTATCGCATTTAGCATTACAACAATATTGGTGGGTAATTGACTCACTATTGGGAAGTATTTTGGTGTTTTTGATGTTTGTTCAGGGAGGACAAACACTAATTTACACAATAGGAAAATCGAAAACTGAGCGAACAATGGTTGTAAATGCTCTAGGAAGAAAATGGGAATTTACCTTTACAACTCTTGTAACTTTTGGAGGAGCAATGTTTGCCTCATTTCCTTTGTTTTATTCTACTTCGTTTGGAGGAGCATATTGGGTTTGGATGGCAATACTTTTTTGCTTTATAATTCAGGCTGTAGCTTATGAGTTTAGAAGTAAACCCAATAATGTTTGGGGTGCTAAAACATTCGAAGCTTTTTTATTTATTAACGGATTATTAGGAACAATTTTAATTGGAACCGCCGTAGGTACATTTTTTAATGGAGCCGAATTTACCGTGAATGAAATGAACCAGTCAAGATGGGCAAATCCTTATGGGGGTCTGGAAGCTGTTTTAAATATTCATAATGTAGCTTTAGGATTAGCTGTTTTCTTTTTAGCAAGAGTACTGGGGAGTATGTATTTTATGAATAGTATCGAAGATGATAATATTTTTAATCGCTCAAAAAAGCAATTGCTAGTATCGGGAATTCCATTTTTAGTGTTTTTCTTATTTTTTGCAATTCGTTTATTAGTAATGGATGGTTTTGCTGTCGATACTAAAACGGGTGTTGTTTCGATGGAGTCTTTTAAGTATTTGCATAATCTAATGGCAATGCCAGTTGTGGCCATACTTTTTGTAGTAGGAGTTGCCGGAGTTTTGTATGGATTGATAAAATCGTATTTAGCACAGAAACATACCACAGGAATTTGGTGTGCTGGTGGTGGAACAATTTTAGTTGTTTTTAGTTTGTTTTTACTAGCAGGTTTTAATAATACCGCATTTTATCCTTCTGTGGCCGATCTGCAATCATCATTAACAATACAGAATGCTTCATCTTCGCATTATACACTAACTGCAATGTCTTATGTTTCTTTAATGGTTCCGTTTGTTATTGCTTATATCGTGTGGGCCTGGAGAGCTATTAATAATAAAAAGATCGATATTGAGGAGATTCAGGCTGAAGATCATTTGTATTAATTAAAAACTAAAAAAGATATGTATTTATCATCGATAATATGGTTATTAACCTGGCCTTTACTAATTTTTGTTAGTTACAAATTGGTTAGATATACACTAAAGAAATTAAGTTCTCAGATAGAGAACGAATAAATATAAAGTAATCGGTATTCGTAAGGATACCGATTCTTTTTTTAAGGGTTTTTCGATTTCATTTAAAAGTGTACTTTTGTGCTGCCCGAAATTTTAAGATATCTGGGCATGCCTAAAATTATAGAATATGAGCGGATTGGATAATATTAAACCTATACATAACTGGTTTAAGAAGTTGGATTCTCACCCTATTGTGATAAGTGGTCCTTGTAGTGCTGAATCGGAAGAACAGCTACTGGCAACTGCCCACGAGCTAAAAAAGATTGAACAGGTTAAAATATTTAGGGCTGGAGTGTGGAAACCACGTACTCGTCCAAATTCATTCGAAGGAAGAGGAGAGGATGCATTACAGTGGCTAAATAGGGTGAAATTAGAAACTGGGCTTTTAACAACTGTTGAAGTAGCTTCTCCCAAACATGTTGAAATGTGTCTGCGTCATAATGTTGATATTTTGTGGATTGGTGCCAGAACAACTTCTAATCCTTTTTCGGTGCAGGAGCTGGCAAGTGCTCTTCAGGGGATGAATATTCCTGTAATGGTGAAAAATCCTATTAATCCGGATATCAATCTTTGGATAGGTGCTTTGGAAAGAATTCATAAAGCTGGAATTACGAAACTGGCGGCGATACATCGAGGATTTTATCCTTTTGAGAAAACCATATTACGTAATATCCCCAAGTGGGAAATTCCTATCGAATTAAAATCAAGATTTCATAATTTGCCGATTATTTGCGATCCAAGTCATATTGCAGGTACGCGAAAGTATGTAAAAGAAATGGCCCAAAAAGCTATGGATTTAAATATAGATGGATTAATGATTGAAAGTCATTTTAATCCGTGTGAGGCATTAAGTGATTCGGAACAGCAACTAACACCAGCCAATTTAGATGAACTACTAAGGGGCTTGGTTTGTCGTGTTTATAACATCGAGCATGACGAAATTGATCAGCTGGAAAAATATAGAGACCAAATTGATTCTATCGATACACAATTGATACAGCTATTGTCGCAGCGAATGAATATTATCGAGGAAATAGGAGAGTATAAGTTTAAAAATAACATGACAATTTTGCAGCTCAAGCAATGGGAGAAAGTTCGAGAAAGAGGTGTTGATCTTGGAAATAGTTTGGGTATGAGCGAGAAATTTATAACTCAACTTTTAAGAATGATTCATAAGGAAGCCATATTAAAACAAAATGAGATTATGAATAGCAAATGATTTTGCGTTTTACAATTTTGAGAAATACAAACAAAGGCTAAAGAATTAATTCTTTAGCCTTTGTTTGTAGAAGTGTTTGTGTTTATTTTTTAATTTGATAATTATCTATCAACGAAAATATAATATAAACGAATAATATCATTGGAATAACTAGCCACTTAAGTAGTACAGCAAGAATAATTAGAGTAATTAAGAATGAATACCTAAGCTTATTTTCGCTCCATTTTAGGCTCTTTACTTTTAAGGCGAACATTGGTACTTCAATAACCAATAAAAGTGATGTAATTGCCACTGCAATAATTAATATTATTGGCTTAGATACCAGACTTTCGATTACTGGATATTTGCCCAAATGCAGAACCAAAGGAATCGAAGCCCAGAACATTGCATTGGCAGGTGTAGGCACCCCTATAAAAGATGTGGTTTGTCTTGTATCAACATTAAATTTAGCCAATCGTAAAGCCGAAAATATTGGAATTATAAATGCAGATAAAAGTAAAATTATTTCCGAAAAACTTAATTCCGAAGGGTTAAAATTTACGGCAACATCACCCAAAACAGCAATTTTAAGATATCCAAAAGCGATTAAGCCCGGAGTTAAGCCAAAACTTACCATATCAGCAAGAGAGTCTAATTCTTTACCCATTGGCGAATAAGCTTTAAGAGCTCTGGCAGCAAGGCCATCGAAAAAATCGAATATTGCCGCTATAATTATTAATACAGATGCTTCAACTAAATGACCCTCGATAGCCATTAAACTAGCTGTGCAACCTGAAAATAAATTCATACAGGTAATTGTATTTGGAATGTGCTTTATTATTCCTTTTGCTTCAGACATGAATTTGATTTTTGTTAAATATGGCACAAAAATAACTGAATTTTCTGAAAGTATTGATTTATCGCCATAGTATGTGAGAGATTAAAAAAAGCATGTTATTTTTACCAGACTTTGAAAATATTAGATATGCGACTTTTATTAAGCCTGTTAATTGTATTTTGTTTGTATGATTTTTCTTACGGACAAAGCTCTGCTCCTACTTACAGTAACGAATTTCTCTCTATTGGTGTGGGAGCTCGTTCTTTTGCTATGGGAAATTCTGTTATTGCTTCACAAAGTGGTGTAGAGGCCGCTTACTGGAACCCATCATCCCTGGTCGAACTAAATAGTAAGTATGATGCTTCGCTTATGCATGCCGAATATTTTGGCGGTTTATCGGCCTACGATTACCTGGGGTTTGCAATTAAGTTGACTAAAGAGAGTGCTTTGGGATTAAGTTTGATTCGATATGGTGTGGATGATATTCCCAATACCCTGGAATTAATCGATAGTGATGGAAATTTAAGGTACGATAGAATTACAACTTTTACAGCAGCCGATTATGCATTTTTATTTTCCTATGCTCGTAAAACAGGAATAAAAGGATTAAATATTGGAGGAAATGTAAAGTTAATATATCGTCACACAGGTGATTTTGCTAAAGCTTATGGTTTTGGTATCGATTTATCGGCAAGTTATAAAAAATCGAATTGGAAGTTTGCCGTCGTATTGCGCGATGCTTCTAGTACATTTAATTCGTGGGTGTTTAACACCGATGATTTAGAAGAGATATTTGCACTTACAGGTAACGAAATACCCGAAAATTCAACTGAGTTGACATTGCCTCGTTTGATATTGGGGGTGAGTAGAAGTTTTAATATTTCAGATAATTTTGGGCTCTTAGCAGAGTTCGATACAGATCTTACCTTCGATGGAAAGCGTAATGTTGTAATTCAGGGTGATCTTCTTAGTATTGATCCACATATTGCTGTAGAGGCTTCGTTTAAAAGATTTATATTTTTGCGAGCCGGGCTAAATAACTTTCAGGAAGAAACCGATTTTGATAATGGTAAAGAATGGACATTTCAACCTAATTTGGGTTTGGGAATTAATTATAAAGGCTTTCGTTTGGATTATGCTTTAACCGATATTGGGGATCAGTCGATTGCCCGATATTCCAATGTGTTTTCTTTATCTTATTCGTTTAATTAAAACGAAAGCTTATAAAACAAAAAAAAGCAAGTTCATTTGAACTTGCTTTTTTCTTAGGGGTGAAAGACCGGTTTCGAACCGGCGACCTCTGGAACCACAATCCAGCGCTCTAACCAACTGAGCTACAATCACCATTTCTGCTCTATTGCGGTGCAAATATAGAGAAATCCTTATTTATTCTCCAAATAAAATTTGAAAAAAAATTAAAAAAAGATTCCGAAAAGATTATAAACTCTACCTTTGCAGGTAGTTAACTAATTTTAAAAAAATGGAATTTTTTATTGACAATAAAGATACAGAAGCAAAATTTAAGGAAATATTTAAAAAAATATCAATTTTAAGGAATGGTGAAACTCATCATGAGATGAAAAAATTTGGATTAAACTACCAAAAATCTTTGGGTGTTACGGTGGTGAATTTACGAGAACTGGCAGCTAAATATGAGCAAAACCATTTGTTGGCACATAAATTATGGGTGAAAGAATTTCGCGAAACCAGAATTGTGGCATCGTTACTCGAAGAACCCGAGAAAGTTGAAACTGCACAATTAGAAAGATGGTTTCAGGATATGGAATCTAATGAATTGTACGAGCAAATAAGTATGAATTTGTTAATTCACCTACCAAACATACATCAACTTTTGCAAGACTGGTTACAATCGGGGAACTATAAAAAAGTAGTTTGTGCGGTGTTGGTTTTGGGAAGAATGGCTTTGTTAAAAAGAAAAGAAGATATTATTGGCTTGGTAAATTTTGTAGAATTTATCCCAGAAAATATCGATGAAAATTATCTTAAAAATCAGGTTAAAAGAAGTTTAGGTAAGATAGTTCGTTTAAATAAAGAACTTGCCGATAAAATTAGTACTCGTGTGAATCAGTTAAAAAATAAAGACGAAAACTGGCAGGAGGTATGGGATGATTTACAGTATGAGTTAGAATTGTAAGATTTTATTTTAAGATAATTTATGATTCTGTATGGTTAAAAATCTAGGAAAAGAGAATTAAACGAAGTAAATTTGATGCTCATTAAATAAATAAAATTAAGCATTAATTATATGGCATTAACAAAGAGTTCGAACCCAGTATTGAGTGATAAAATATTTTACAATTCTCGGTTACAATCGCACAGCGAAACAATGACCATTAATGGAACGGTTAATAAAATCGCACTTTTATTATTTTTTGTAGTTGCAGCAGCAAGCTATACCTGGGGAATGGTTTTAGATTCGGCTGGCAGTGGTCAAATTACAAGTTCGGTTTATCCCTGGATGATTGGTGGCGCTGTGGGCGGACTTATTTTAGCATTCGTTACAGTGTTTAAACCCGCATGGTCTCCTTATACTGCTCCTTTTTATGCGTTGTTCGAAGGTCTTTTCCTTGGAGGAATTTCTGCCCTCATGAACGCCTCTTATCCGGGCATTGTAATGCAGGCAGTAGGTTTAACATTCGGAACCCTTTTTGCTATGCTTTTTGCATATAAAACAGGTTTAATAAAAGTAACTCAAAAATTTAGAGCTGGTATTGTTGCAGCAACTGGTGGTATCATGATATTTTATTTCATTACCTGGATTATGAATATGTTTGGTATTGGAAATGGTTTCTATTACGGATCAAGTTTGTTAAGTATTGGGATAAGCCTTTTTGTTGTAGCCATTGCTGCATTAAATTTAGTATTAGATTTTGATTTTATAGAGAAAGGATCGCAAGCAGGAGCTCCAAAATACATGGAGTGGTATGGTGCGTTTGGTTTAATGGTAACTTTAATTTGGTTATATATTGAGTTGCTAAGACTACTTTCGAAAATTGCCAACCGTAATTAGTCAGCTTACCTTTTATAAAATAAATATACATTTCGAGTGAATATAGTTGAAGTCTTAAATAATAGGCAACGAAAAGAATTTTTAGACATAGTTGAAATCATTTATAAAGGTGATTCGAATTATGCCCGTCCGCTTGATGTTGAAATTGAAGGGATTTTTGATTCTAAAAATAATTCATTTTTTAGTCACGGTGAAGCTTGCCGATGGATTTTACAAGATGAAAATGGAAAAACAATTGGACGCATTGCTGCCTTTATAAATGAGAAAAAAGCTCATTCTTTTGATCAGCCTACCGGTGGTTGTGGCTTTTTTGAATGTGTAAATGATAAAAATGCGGCCTTCCTATTGTTTGATACAGCAAAAAGCTGGTTGTTAGAAAGAGGAATGCAGGCAATGGATGGCCCGGTTAATTTTGGAGAGAATGATAACCACTGGGGATTATTAGTTGATGGTTTTATTCCGCAGGGATATGGAATGCCATATCATAGAAAATATTACAGAGAATTTTTTGAATCTTATGGTTTTAAAGTGTTTTTTGAGCAGTATAGTTATCATCTCGATTTAAGAAAAAAATTCCCTGAAAGATTTTGGAAAATCGCAAAATGGGTGGCTAAAAAACCAGGATTTTCTTTTGAGCACTTTACTTATAAAAATCAAGAAAAATATATTCAAGATTTAATATCGATTTATAATGATGCCTGGAAATTTCACGATAATTTTTCTCCTATTGATCCTGAGGATATAAGGAAAATTGCCAGAGAAGGTAAAGGTGTTATTGAAGAAGAATTTATTTGGTTTGCTTATTTTGAAGGAAAACCGATTGCTTTTTTTGTTGCAATGCCCGATATCAATCAGATATTAAATAAAATGAATGGGAAATTTAATTTGTGGAACAAGTTAAAATTTCTTTACTATTTAAAAACAAAAACAATTACCCGAGGTCGAATATCAATAATGGGAGTTGTTCCGAAATATCAACGATCGGGTATCGAATCAGCAATTTTTTGGCACATGGATAAAATCATGAAAAATAAGCCGCACTATAAAGAAATGGAGTTGTCTTGGGTTGGTGATTTTAATCCTAAAATGATTTCCATTTATGAGTCGGTTGGTGGAGTTAGAATGAAGACTCATTATACCTACAGATGTCTTTTTGATTCGAAAATACCTTTTAAAAGAACGCCTATTATTCCACTGGAAAACAGAGGAGATAAGGCAAACAGGAAAAATGTATAAGAAAGAGGAGAATAATTTATTTATTTTTTTGCAAAATGAATTACAATATCTACCTTTGCACTCCATTGGAAGAAGATTATAAGAAATTTAAAGGATATTTAAAATGAAAAAGGGAATACATCCGGAAAACTATCGTCTTGTTGCATTCAAAGACATGTCAAACGATAATGTTTTTATTGCAAAATCGACAGCAAACACTAAAGAAACTATTGAATTCGAAGGTGTTGAGTACCCATTAGTTAAGTTAGAGATCTCTAATACTTCTCACCCTTTCTATACAGGTAAGATGACATTAGTAGATACTGCTGGACGTGTGGACAAGTTCAGAAACAGATACAAGAAATTCAAAAAGTAATTCTTGGTCATATAATATTAAAGAGCTTCGATTATTCGGAGCTTTTTTTTTGTGCAAAAATTATTTATACCCGATTTAAAAATCATTTAAAGTTCAGGAACCATATAAAAACAATTGTTTTTAAATCATTTTGCTTAAATTTGATCGTAAAATAAAACAAATAAACTTTCGGGTTTACATTACTACTACAATGAATTATATTCTTTTTGATGATGGAGCATGGAACGATATGCTTCCGATAAGTTTTACTCGTCCTGTGGCAGAAATTAGAGTGGGAATTTTAACGATTCATGAAAAATGGGAACGATATTTAAATTCTCAGCTTAGTTTTTTAACACAGCAATATTTATCCAAAAAATTTCCAATTCAATTGCAAGAGGAAAATGTTCTGGTAAATGGATCGGTTTTGCCAAGTAAAGAATTAAGCCAGGCAATTCAAAATCTTAAGCTTAACGAATACTTAATACGCGATAAGATTGTAATTGCTGCACGTTTTAGTTCGCAAGAAGTAAATTTAGTGTTGGAGGAAGAAATTACAGATAAAAAAGCTGTAGAATATACTTCCGAAATTATTCGAATAGATAAGCCATATCAGGTTTTTGGATTAAATGATCAGGCTCTTCGCGACGATTTTAAGTTGCTAACAGCTGGAAGAGAATCTCAACCCATAAGTGAAAGTGTAAATGTGCTTGGAAAAGAGAATATATTTTTGGAAGAAGGAGCAAAGGTTGAGTTTGCTACTTTAAATGCACAGAACGGACCAATTTATATTGGTAAAGATGCCGAAATAATGGAAGGTGTACTAGTAAGAGGCCCATTGGCAATGTGTCAAAATTCGGCAATTAATATGGGTGCGAAAATTTATGGAGCAACTACTTTAGGTCCTTACTGTAAATGCGGAGGAGAGCTTAATAATGTTGTAATGATAGGTTATTCGAATAAAGCTCACGACGGTTTTTTAGGAAATGCATTAATCGGCGAATGGTGTAATATTGGTGCCGACACAAATAATTCCAATTTAAAAAATAATTACTCTCAGGTAAAATTGTGGAGTTATACCAGCGAGAGTTTTGCACGTACAGGTCTTCAGTTTTGTGGTACAATAATGGGCGATCACTCAAAATGTGGTATTAATACAATGCTTAACACAGGAACAGTGATAGGCGTTAGTGCCAATGTTTATGGGGCTGGGTTTCCACGAAACTTTATTCCTTCGTTTTCGATGGGTGGTAATCATGGATTTAAAGAGTACCGATTAAAAGCAGCTTATGAGGTGGCCGATTTGGTGATGAAAAGAAGAGCTTTGGAATTTGACCAAGTAGAAAAAGATATTTTAGCAGAGGTTTTTGAAATGACAAAAGTTTATCGGAAATCATTCTAAAAAATAAATTTTGACAGTAATAGAGCTCTTGCAAAAAATTGTTAGAGCTCTATTTTTATTTTGGCATAGCTATTGCCAACTATAGTTAGACTAAAATTTTAAAAAAGGATACGACATTTTGTCACAATATGCTTACAAAAAGTGTTTTCCTTTTATATATATAAAGTAAGAATAAGACATCGATAGAATGAGTGATAAAATAGAATTCAATATTAGTGATTTAGCTTTGTCAAATATGATGGATGAAGATTCAGATTTTATTCCAATAATAACAGATGAGGATGAGAGTGCTTTGGACGAATTACAAGTTCCGGATACTTTGCCAATTTTGCCACTTCGAAATACAGTATTATTTCCAGGTGTAGTTATTCCAATTTCGGTAGGACGAGAGAAATCGTTAAAACTGGTTCGCGAAGTATACAAAAACAAAGGAATGTTGGGCGCTGCTTCGCAAATAGATTTGAGTGTTGAGGAACCACATTTTGACGATATTAATAAGATTGGTACGGTAGCACAGATTATAAAAATATTGGAAATGCCCGATGGATCTACAACCGTTATTCTACAGGGTAAAAAACGTTTTGAACTTGAAGAGATTGTTAGTGAAGATCCATTTCATGTTGGACGAATTAAGACACTAAAAGATAATAGACCTCAAGTAGAAGATAATGAGTTTAAAGCATTGGTATCTTCAGTTAAAGATATGGCTATTAAGGTAATAAAACTTTCTCCTCATATTCCTAATGAAGCATCTTTTGCGATTAAAAATATCGAAGGATCTTCATTTCTTATAAACTTTATATCCAGTAATTCAGAAATTAAATATAGCCATAAACAAAAGCTGTTAAAATTTAGTGATATTCGAGATCGTGCTTTAAAATTGCTGGAATTATTGGTGCGCGAGATTCAGGTTTTAGAATTAAAAGACGATATTCAGTCGAAAGTAAAAACCGATATGGATCAACAGCAAAGAGAATATTTGTTGCACCAGCAAATGAAAACAATTCAGGATGAGTTGGGCGGAAGCCCTAACGATCAGGATGTAGTTGATCTGGAAGAGAAGGCTAAAGAAAAAAAATGGAATGATGAGGTAAGTGAGATATTTAAGAAGGAACTTAAAAAACTTCAGCGCCTTAATCCAGCGGCAGCAGAATATTCTGTTCAGTTAAATTATCTGCAGGAATTACTGGATTTGCCATGGAACGAGTTTACCGAAGATAATTTTGATCTTAAAAATGCTCAGGAAGTTCTGGATAAAGATCACTTTGGATTAGAGAAAGTAAAAGATCGTATTATTGAACATTTGGCAGTATTAAAGCTTAAAGGTGATTTAAAATCTCCAATTTTATGTTTGTATGGACCTCCGGGAGTGGGAAAAACCTCATTGGGAAAATCTATTGCTGGCGCATTAAATCGTAAGTATGTCAGAATGTCCTTAGGTGGCTTACACGATGAGTCTGAAATTCGCGGACACAGAAAAACTTATATTGGAGCAATGCCAGGTCGAATTGTTCAGGGAATGAAAAAAGCGGGCTCTTCAAATCCTGTGTTTATTCTCGACGAGATTGATAAAGTTGGAAACGATTTTAGAGGTGATCCATCATCAGCATTGCTTGAGGTATTGGATCCTGAGCAAAATAGTTCTTTCCATGATAATTTTTTAGAGGTAGATTATGACTTGTCGAAAGTAATGTTTGTAGCAACTGCTAATAATGTGGGATCAATTTCGGCTCCTCTTCGCGATCGTATGGAGATGATTGATGTGAGTGGATACATACAGGAAGAAAAAATAGAGATTGCCAAGCGTCATTTGTTACCAAAACAAATGGAAAATCATGGTATTACTGCTAAAAATGTAAAGATATCGAAAGAGGTAATTGCAGAGGTAATTGATAAATATACCCGGGAATCGGGCGTTAGAGCATTAGATCAGCGTATTGCTAAAATTATGCGTAGAGTTGCGCGTAAAGTTGCTATGGAGGAAGAATACGATACTAAACTTAAAGTTGAGGACTTAAAGGAGTATTTAGGAGCTGAAATGTTTAATCGCGATAAATATCAGGGAAACGAATATGCTGGAGTTGTTACTGGTTTAGCCTGGACTTCGGTTGGTGGTGAAATTTTATTTATTGAATCGAGCTTATCGGCAGGAAAAGGAAAACTGACCTTAACCGGTAATTTGGGTGATGTAATGAAGGAATCAGCATTACTAGCACAAGAATACCTGAGAGCTCATTGCGATAAATTAAATATTAAGAAAGAAGCTTTCGACGAATGGAATCTTCATGTTCACGTTCCCGAAGGTGCAATTCCAAAAGATGGACCATCGGCAGGAGTTACCATGGTAACGGCAATGGCTTCGATATTTACTCAGCGAAAAGTGAAGAAAAATCTTGCAATGACTGGTGAAATTACTTTAAGAGGAAAA
Organism: Marinifilum sp. RC60d5; assembly: GCF_052400665.1. Classification (NCBI taxonomy): domain Bacteria; kingdom Pseudomonadati; phylum Bacteroidota; class Bacteroidia; order Marinilabiliales; family Marinifilaceae; genus Marinifilum; species Marinifilum sp. RC60d5. Next base: position 661,811 of record NZ_JBQTGK010000001.1, on the reverse strand, counting down.
GTTTTGCCGGTTGGTGGTATTAAAGAGAAAATTCTTGCTGCTAAACGTGCCGGAATCAAAGAAATAATTCTTTGTAATCAAAATAGAAAAGATATCGACGAGATTAAGGATGTTTATTTAAAAGGTTTAAAATTCCATTTTGTTGATGAAATAATGGAGGTTTTAGAGATTGCCTTAATGAAACAAAAGGTTGATTCTCCTTTAAAAATATAATGAACTGCTACTATTGTGAAAAGCTCTCGTTTACGGGAGCTTTTTTTTATGCTAAAAATTCTTACTTTTATATTTATACACATAAATGATTACTTCCCAATGAATGGAAAAGGAAAATATATATTGGTTGTACTTGGGGTATTGCTCCTAAGCTTAATGTTTTGGTATTTTAGTAATATTGTAGCATACATATTAATATCGGTAGTTTTATCCTTCATTGGCCGGCCCGTAGTGGTATTTTTAAATAAAATAAAAATTAAAAACAGGACTTGTCCTTCGGCATTATCGGCTGGACTTACTTTAATATTACTCTGGTTTGTGATGGTGATGTTCTTTAGGACTTTTATACCTATGGTTGCTGCACAAGCTCAGGAATTATCGACAATTGATGTAAATTCGGCAGCTCAGAGTTTAGAGGAACCGATACAAAAAATAGAATCTGTAATAGCTAAATATTCGGCAGAAGGCGATGAGTTTAATTTAAAAGCTGTTGTTATTGATAATTTCACATCGATTGTTAAAATATCAGATGTTTCATCTATTTTTAGCTCATTAGCAGGTACTTTGGGAAATATTTTTATTGCTCTTTTTTCCATTTCGTTTATTACATTTTTCTTTTTAAAAGATAGCAGCTTATTTAATAGCGGAGTGGTATTGTTGGTGCCTGCAAGGCATGAGGAAGGTGTTCGACATGTGTTAGATTCGATAAAAAATTTACTAATGCGTTATTTTGTGGGATTATTTTTCGAAGTAATATTGGTCGGCTTTCTTGTTACAATTGGCCTGAGTATAGTTGGTTTGCCATTTGGAACGGCTGTTGTAATTGGTTTATTTGCAGGAATGATGAATGTGATTCCTTACATTGGGCCAATTATTGGTGCTTGCTTTGGAATGATAATAGGTATAGCAACCAATTTAAATGCCGATTTTTACACCGAAATTTTACCATTACTTGGATATATGGCTATGGTTTTTGCTTGTGTTCAAATTATCGATAATATTTTATTTCAACCTTTAATTTACTCGAATTCTGTAAATGCTCATCCGCTTGAAATTTTTATTGTAATTATTATGGCAGGAAGTATGGCAGGAATAGTAGGTATGATGCTTGCCATTCCATCATATACCATTTTGCGTGTAATTGCTAAAGAGTTTTTTAATAAGTATCGTTTTGTAAAGAAGTTAACAGAAAACATATAACAAAAAAAGATGATTCAAGCGAATCATCTTTTTTTTGCTATCAGCAAAAGCCTATAATTATTTTTAAATGCTCGAAGTTTCAAAATGATTTTTCAATGCATTTAATTCGTCTTCGAAACTCATTTTTTTACCATCGTATAATTTCATTATTCTATCATCTGTTTTTACCATTTGTTGAGGTAGCTCCAAATGCTGATTGGTAAAAATCATTTCCATATCAGGATTTTGAGATTGCATTATTTCAACCAAATCCATTATCGATTTATTGTGTTCAACCAAATTGTAAACACCAGAATCTAGTTTTCTACCTAATAAGTTGGCAAGAATTGTACTTGTTTTATCTAGAGAAATAAACGGACGTTTTTGATTTCCGCTGCCATGTATTGATATTCTTCCCACAAAATGAGAATCGAAAAGTAAACGGTTAATAGTATTTTTCATTTTCATACTTACCCCATGTCCAAAAACATTCCCCAAACGAATTATTTGAGTGTTTACCTTAGGCATAATCCGTTCGGCATGTTGTTCACCTCTTAGCTTTGAGCTTCCTAAAGAGGTACTTGGTTCGGGTATAGTAAAAACATCAAATTCGTGATCTGAATATCCGTAAACAGAAGTACAGCTAACATAAACCAATTGTTTTACATTGCTTTCTTCTATGGCATAAATTAATTCTGCAGTTCCCCAGTTATTAACCTGTTCGTGAAGATGATGAAGTTTATCGTTATCCGAATTTTCGGAAGCCAAATGATACACCACATCTATATTTTTTAAAACCTTATCCAGAGTTCTCGAATCTAAAAGTTCTCCTTTTACAAATTTTACTTTTCCAGGTTCAATTTGTGAGTGAAGAAATAAATTATAATTATCCTGACTTAAATTATCAAGAACAGTAATTTCTTTAACTTCAGGATTTTTATTTAGCTTTATGCATAGTTCAGTACCAATGTATCCGGCACCTCCAGTTATTAAAACTCTCATATTATTTGTGTTTATATGGCAATTAAGATTTTATGAAATAGAGAATATTTGTATTCTGCTAAATTTCTAATCTAAAGTTACTATTTATCTTTCTTTACTACCAAATCGGTGTTTAATCCACATTCGGTTTTTTTCATGCCAAACCATCGGGCACTTCTTTCGTCGCCTAAAACCATTTTGCGCGTACAGGGTTCACAGCCAATACTATCATAGCCTTTCGCTTCAAGCGGATGACGAGGTAGTTTATAATCTTTTATGTATTTGTAAATTTCCTGTTTACTCCAATCTAGCATTGGGTGAAAACGAATTACATTATGAGGAGCAGCCTGTTCAATATCCATAGCTTTTCTTACTGCCGATTGATCGGCACGAACACCATTTATCCAAACATCATTATCGGCTAAAACGCTATCTAAAGGTTGTACTTTATTAAGAAAACAGCAATAATCAGGATCTGATGTGAAAAGAAAATTTCCATTGGCATCTTTTTGTTGAGCCTTTGGAATTGTCGATTTAGCATCTATAATATTTAAGCCAAACTCTTTGGCTATTTGGTCTTTAAACTGTATTGTTTCGGGGAATAAAAATCCGGTATTAATAAAATATACTGGTATTTCCGGATCAATTCTGCTAATAATATGTAATAGAACCAAACTGTGCGACTGAAAAGAGGATGTCGTAAATATTTTTTTTCCGCCGGCTTTATATTGCAATAATTTTTCTTTTATTTCGTCGAATTTCATTGTTAATTGCTCTAATATTCAATTGATTTACTTCTTGTGTAATTGTATAATTATACAAAATTTTACGATAGGTAAAGGTACTAATAAATATTGCAAGTTGATGTAGAATTGCTAGCAGATAAGGATATGTGTTGACCGTATCTTTTGTTTTTTTAAAATATCTAAATATTATGAATTGTTTTATTAATGAATATTTATTGCGGATGTAAGGAGACTTAACATAGGTTAAAGTTGATTTTAAAAATTTAATTTATGTTTATAGAAGGATTTTTTTTTGTTAAGTGAAATGTTTATTTGCTTCTGGATGTTGAATGTCTTAAATTCGCTAATAGATAATACATTGTGTTGGTTGAAAAGTTGTGCTGTCAGAGAATTTGTAATTGTCTTTTATTGAATGTTATTTTTTAAGAGATCACTATTTAATACATAATAATATAATGAACTTACTAGCTAAACTTTCATTACTTCTAGTACTAACAATTATTTCTGCTGATATTTTTTCACAGAGAAAATTGGAAGTTCCTAAATATAAGAATCTAGATAGTTTGAAAAATGAACTTCAGAATCTGATTTATGAAAAGGGACATACAAAAGATAAGGAGAGAGCCATAAAGTTGGTTGTTCGAAATAGAAGACTTTTTAAGGGAGAATATGGAGATTATCTGCATATTCTTCGTAAAAAAGTAGAGTCAGATATTGATAGTCTTAACTTACCAGAAATTTATTACCGCTTGGGAGTAAATCATAGATATCAACATGTTTACGATTCGGCTAAATATTATTATAAAAAGGCTTTGCCATACGCTCGTAAAAAAGCAGATTACTACCAAATTGGGCGTATTTATAATGAGCTGGGCGTTGTTTGTCGCAAAACCGATCAAAATGAAGAAGCACTGAGTTACTTTGTATCTTCCATAAATAGTACTGAGAAGAGTAAAAATTATTATGGAAAAGCAATTGCCGAAAATGGAATTGGCAATATTTATTTGGTGCAAAAGGAGTACAAAAAAGCACTTTCTTATTTTAAGGAATCATTAAAATATGGAATTAGTAGCGAAAATAACTTTCATTTAGAGTTAAGTTATGGGAATGTAGGAGAAGCTTATATGTTTCTTAATGAAAGCGATTCAGCAAATTACTATATTAATAAATGTTTAGAGCTGGCGAAAAAGCGAAATTATCCAATGAGCCAGGGTATATGCTATCAGCTTTTAGGCCAGGTTGATATGTCCTTAAAAAACTATTATGAAGCTTATGATCATTTTGAAAAATCCTTAGAAATACAGCGCGAAATAAAAGACAAAAGATATCTTAGTTCGATATTAATTCATCATGGTACGGCATCTGCTAAATTAAAACGCTATAAAGAGGCCGAAAACAACTTATTGGAAGGGCGAGCTCTCTCAGAAGAGATTCATTCTCTTGATAATTTGATTTTATGTAATCAGACTCTTTATGAGGTTTATTTGAAAACAGAACGATATAAAGAAGCGTGTAATTCTTTATTGCAAACTAAAATTTACACCGATTCTCTTTATAATTCTGCTACTTCGCAGGTACTCAACGATTTGGAATTTAAGTATCAATCGGAAAAGAAATCGCAACAAATTGAGCTTTTGAATACTCGAAATCAGTTGATTGGCGAGTCTAAAAAAATGCAAAGAAACCAGTTTGGTGTATTGTTATTACTATTTGGTGGGCTTGCGGCATTTTTTTATTATAGATATCAGAATAAACAGAGAGTTACTCGAGAATTACAGAGTATCAGTAAAATGAAATCTAAATTTTTCAGTAGTATTTCTCATGAATTTAGAACTCCTTTAACACTTATAAAAGGACCAGTTGAAAAACAATTACGTAAGGCCTGTAAAGAAGAGGATCGTACTGATTTTAGTTTAATTTTACGAAACTCAGATCGTTTATTATCATTGGTAGATCAATTATTGAGCCTATCAAAAATTGATGCAGGACAGTTTAAAATTAAGGCTCAGGAAGGCGATTTATCGACTATCTTAAAAGGAATTTCGAACTCATTTACTTATCAGGCTTTAGAAAAAAATATTACATATCAGTTAGATATTAACGAAACGGGAAAGGTGTGGTTCGATCGTAATATTGTTGAAATCATATTCACAAATCTGTTATCGAATGCTTTTAAATTTGTACCTGGTAATGGAGAGGTGCAGGTTAATGTACTTGCTTTTAACGATCATCTGAAAATAGCTGTTCGTAATTCGGGGTGCAGTTTAAGCGATGAAGAATTGTTACATATTTTCGATCGTTTTTATCGTGCCGGAGAAAATGAAACGCAGGGTACAGGTATTGGTTTGTCTTTGGTAAAAGAACTTTGTACGCTATACCGGGCTCCAATAAAAGTGAGTTGTTCCAACAATCAAATAATAGAATTTAATCTGGTGTTGCCAAGCACAAAAGAACATTTTAAATCAAATGAGATTTCTTTAGCCCCAATTGTTCAGCAGCCAATTCAGGAAATTGTACAATTGCCAAATATTAATGAGGCAGATACAGAAAAGAAATTGGGCGATCTTCCTGTTCTTCTAATTGTGGAGGATAATTCTGATATGAGAAAGTACATTAGAACGTACTTTGTTAATAAGTACAAGATTTTAGAAGCCGAAGATGGCGAGATTGGAATAAAAATGGCTCTTGATAATATTCCTGATTTAATTATTTCGGATATTATGATGCCAAATATTAGCGGTGTTGAGCTATGTTCAACGCTTAAAGAAGATCATAAAACGAATCATATTCCAATTATTTTATTAACTGCTAAAGTAGGAGATGATAATGAATTGGATGGTTTAAATTCCGGAGCCGACGATTATATTGTAAAACCATTTAATGCACAGTCTTTACTCGTTAAAGTTGAAAGGTTAATAAATACCCGGAAAGAACTACAAAAAAAATACCAAAATGAATTGGTGATTAGCCCATTAAATTTGGTTTTCGAATCGGAAGAAGAAAAGTTTGCCACTTGCTTACAGGAAGTATTAGAAAAGCATTTGCCTGATCCCAATTTTTCTGTGGATCAGTTTTGTGAACTAACTTTAATGAGTAGAACTCAATTGCATCGGAAACTAAAAGCTTTAACAGGTTTATCGGCAACAGCATTTATTCGAACTCAGCGAGTTAAAATGGCTTCCAAACTGCTTTTAAAATCAGAAACAAGTATTAGTGAAGTTTGTTACTCTACTGGTTTTAACGATACCTCCTATTTTTCTAAGTGCTTTAAAGAGATTCAGGGATGTACTCCTTCCGAATACATGAAAGAACATACAGTAAATTACTAGAATAAAATTATAATAGTTCGAAATGGTTCACTTGTAGTGAGCCATTTTTTTTGCTCTATTATTATTTGAATAGATAGCTATTCAATAAAGAGACTAATTAATTGATTTTGATTCTCCCATTAGAATTGATTTTTATAGGAATTCAAGTTCAATACCTAGTGATTTTTGTAGATAATTTTGAATTATAGTTTTCTTCTATATATGTAATAAGTGTGTCAGTGTTGTTGTAACTATCTGAAATATAGTAGATGGAACATTTGTACAAATCGATGGAACATTTGTAATACCTCTTTTTTATATGTTGTTTTTTTAACTGATTATTTTCATAATAATCCTACTAAAAAGTGTACTAACTTGCATATATGTAGAGAGTTGTGCTGGTTTTGTGGGCTTGATGGCAGCTTTTCGATTGCAAATTCAGAGGATCTGATAAATTATAACAATTGTTCCATATCTAGTGATTATTGTTTATTTAAAGAGGTGTAAATATCTATTAATCAAGGGTTGGAACATTTGTGATTATATTTGAAACATAGCTTCTATTTAAAAATTTAAACCCGCCATACATTTACATTGTAATCAAAACCAAAAAATGAACTCATGAAAAAACTAGTCTTTTTTACATTATTACTTACACTAAGTATTACAATAGTAAATGCACAGGTAGTAGATCCAGAAAAGGTTGTTAAAAAGCAAGGTACTCGACGAGCGAACAATAAAATAGAAAAAGGAGTAGATAAAGGCTTCGATAAATTAGAAGAAGGCTTGGGAAGTCTTTTTGGTAAAAAGAAAAAGAAGAAAAAGAAAGGCAATGGTTCAAATCATAATACCATTATAGCCAATAATTCCCATAACTCGTCGGGAGGTAATAATTCGGTTGCCGGACAAGATCCCGAAATCTTATTTAACCAATTCGGCATGTACCCTCCTGATGGAGCTACCGATGTACCTACTACGTTTAGCTTAAAATGGACTCCAATGGATGACAACAGTTTTAAAGCTGCCAGCTACGAACTTTATTTAGAAGAAGGCGAAACTAACCCTATGAAAATGTTGGGAGCTTCGAGCAATAATACAAAAGAATGTAAAGACTTAAAACCTAATACAACTTACTCTTGGAGTTTTAAAGGAAGAACTTCAAACGGACAATATATGCCAGGTGGTGGTGGAACTTTTACAACAGGTGCTGTTGCAACTCCTAAAATGGATGTACAATGGAGTAAGTTTGATTTTGTTCCAGGTGATGAGGTGATTTTTGAAGATGGTCCCGATATTATGGAAGAAAATGGTGAGTTCCCTAGTCGTTGGGATTTAATAAGTGGTCAAGTTGAAATTGCCAGTGTTAATGGTGAAAATGTACTTATGTTTTTAGATGGTGGTAAGATAATTCCATATCTTAAAAACTCAAATGAAGATTATTTACCTGATGTATTCACAATAGAATTTGATTATTACACACCAAAAAAAGGAAATAGGCTTTCAATTTACTTAACTGATCGTAAAAATAATCCTAAAAATAAGACTCAGGAATTTCAAATCACACCTATTAGGGTAGATACTCCAACAAATGGCTATGTCGAGCACCCAGAAAGAGATTATTCCTATAATAAAAATGGAGTTTGGACACACGTGTCGCTTGCTTTTACAAAAGGAAAATTAAAGGTGTACCTTGATGATACCCGTCTGGTTAATATTCCTCGCTACCCTTATAATCCAACAGGCTTCACGTTCTATCCTTATTTTGCTAAAGCATCGGATAATCAGGCTTTTTATGCAAAGAATTTCCGTATAGCCAAAGGTGGTGTAAAGTATTATGAACGTGTAATGACCGAAGGTAAGATCGTTTGTAATGGTATCCGTTTCGATGTAAATAAAGCAACGCTTAAGCGTGAAAGTATGGGTTCAATAAATAAAATTTACGAGCTAATGAGTAAAAAGCTTGATCTTAAATTTAGTGTTGAAGGTCATACCGATGCAGATGGTGATGCAACTAAAAACCAAATACTTTCGGAGCAACGAGCAGAAACAGTAATGAATAAACTTATTGGTATGGGAATTTCAAGCGATCGTTTAAGCAGCAAAGGTTTTGGCGAAAGCACCCCAATTGATAACAACAATACACCTGAAGGAAAAGCAAATAACCGTAGAGTAGAGTTTGTGATATTTTAAGCAAGACGATAGTGCGAAAATATTATTGAAAGATGATAAATATTGTGACGAAAAAATATGTATCAAATTGTTCCTTTAAAAATAAATAAAATGAAAAATCTAAAATTCTTATTCAGTGGACTTGCACTTGCATTATTAATAAGTTGTGGTGGTGGTAACAAAGTCGATGATAAGTTGGGTAAAATGGAGGTTGAAATTCCTGCTGAGTTAAAAGATAACAAAGAAGTTGTTGAGTTTATTGTAGGTATGAGCGAAGTCGCAGACGAGTATGCGCTTATGATTGACGAAACCATGGAAGATGTTGGTGAATATGTTGGTGTTGACGAGTCGGAACTGGGCATGATAGATCAATTAAAATTAGTGAAAGCTACTGCTCAGATAGCTGTAAAATCAACAACAATAATGGGAAAGTGGGGCGAGTATATGGACAAGCGTTCGCAGTTAGGCGAGCAACTTTCTGATGAAGAATTGGTGGCTCTAGAAATTGTTTGGACACGCTTCGAAAAACGTATGGAACAAATCCAGGCTAAATATGGAGAAATAGAACAGGAATAATTTCATTTTATTTTTGAGCAGATATGCAGGTAAAATATCTCTTACCCGAAAACCAAAACAAGCAATTACGTCTATTTAAATTATATCATGAAAAAACTAAAAACACTTTTAATAGCTATCAGCTGTATTGTAACAGCAAATGCACAAAAAATAGAACCTATTTTATCGCTTGAAGAATGTGGAGCAGCAGTATTAATCAACGAAGAGCCAATAATGGCAGTGGTTGAAAATATTGGTGATAAACCCAACCTGGCATTGTATAATATAGAAAAAAAGGAACTAATGCAGCGTTTTAAATGCGTTTTGCCCAAGAATCCAATTGCATATATGCTGCCTTGCGACGATGGAATAATATATCTGGTTACAATGAAACAAAACGATGGGCAAGGACTCCCGTTTTTCGATGCCATTTACGGATTCGATCATAAAAAAGACCGAATAAAATTGTATTACAAGGAAAAAGAAGAGGTTTATATACCACATTCAGCAAATGCTGTCCATACCAAGCTGGTGTTTTACTGTGGTACATTTTCGAAACAACCTTTAATCTATAATACAAAAACGTTAGCGTTTGAACCTTTTTCAGAAGACGAAGATTTGCGTATGTTATTTTCTACAGATGAAGGTGATACTTATGTGGTTTTTAAAACTCTTGAAGTTCGTGCTGACGATACTGTTCCTGTTTATTCCATGAAAAGAGATGGCACAATGAGCAAAGTTGTGGGTACTTATGATTCAAGAATGATATTATCCACCAGCAAAGATGAAAATCGATTACCAGGATTAACGATTACTAATGCTAAATACAGTTGGTTATTGGATGCTTTTAACCAAAGTGGTTTGCCTCTTTCTGGTTTTGCAATGGCAACACGCCCTGGTTTGGCAAAAAAGTTCAATCAATTTTCGAACAAATACGATATCTCCGAACTAACTAGTGCAACGTCTGATTATGTTATAGCCAAGGCAAAGCATACGCTGTTTGTATACGAGGTAAATAAATAAAATAGTAAAAATAAACTCTATTTATAATATTGAGCTAATGAGTATTTAGTGTTAAATAATCTCGTTGATTAATGTGAGATTAAACAATTTAATAATCATAATTTATAAATCAAAAAAAGTAAAAATGAAAAATACATTATTTATTTTACTGACAATTGTTATTGGATTTACATCCTGTGATAAAGTAAATGATCTGAAAACAAAAGATTTTTACGATATAGAAGTATCAAAAAACACAACAATAAATGTAAATGCGAATGAAACTGGAAGTGTGAAAGTGGCAGAAGTTTATTCGTTCTCCGAAACCATTAGTCTTGATTTTGCTGATATAAAAGAGCTTAAAGACTATTTAAACAAGCTTGAAGGGGTTGATGTAACATCAGTAAATTGTAAGATAAGCAATTTAACAGGTGGCGAAGTAAAATCATTAAATGTTAGTGTTCCTGATTTGAATTTCGATTATGACATTCCTACAGTATCGTTAAATCAGCCACTCTTTGTGAATTTCACCACAGAGCAATTAGATGCAGTTGCTAATACATTATTACTAAATAAAAATCTCAAAATATCATTTACAGGAACAGTTAGCGAGCAGCCGGTAAGTTTTAATATAGAAACAACGGCCTTGGTAGATGTTGAAGTAGAAATTTTATAACCTTAATTAATAACCGTTTAAAAATTAAAAAAATGAAAAACAAATTTATTTTACTATGCGCAACAGTGCTTACAGTATGTTTTAGTTTAACAACTCAAGCACAAGACTCAAAAATTATGGCCGGAGCTGGTCTTAAGTATGCAACAGATATCAGTACAATGGGTATTGAAGCTAAAGGTGTCTATTTAGCAAGTGATACATGGGAAATTGCTCCTGCTTTTACTTATTATTTTAAGAAGAATAATGTGAATTGGTCAACTTTAGATTTTGATGCTCATTATGTGTTTTCCAATAACGACAAAAGTACATTTTATGCTATTGGTGGTTTGAATCTTACTTTCTGGAAATGGGATTTTGATGGTGCAGATTCGTATGGTGAAGACTATGGTGAGTATGACGATTACATCGATGATTTTATGGGAGAGTTGACTTCCGAAATAGACGATTCAGGTAGTGATTTTGGTGTTAATATTGGTATTGGAAGTCGCTTTGCAATTTCTGATAAAATGTACTTTAATGCAGATATGAAATACACTATTGGTAATGCAAATTACTTATCGGTTGGTGTAGGAATTCTTTATCATTTTTAAATAATTGTTTAGTAACTAAATACAATTATCAATACTTCCTGTCTGATCTTTTTAAAATCAATTCACTTTACAACCTAACAACCTTAAAATGTGAGATTCAGACGGGAAGTTATTTAAACTTTTTGTAATTTATACTACTGTTATATTTCTGTTTTACAGATAGAAAAACCGTTTAATTAATAAATCAAAAAAACATGAAACAAATAATTCTGATTTTAACCTGTTTAATGTTGAGCTTCGCTAGTGGTGCACAACAAAAAATTCAACAATATGCTGTTAAATCTGGTCATGTTGAATATCAATTAAGTGGAAATACTACGGGCACCAAATCAATTTGGTGGGATAATTATGGAAGTTTATCTAGAACGGAAACAAAATCGGTAAGTAGAAGCAAAATGTTTGGAATTAGCACTGAAACCAAAACTCACGATATTACTATAATGGATGGAAAACAGTTTTGGTCGGCTAATTTAATTGAGAATACCGGACAAAAAGGAAACCTTCCTTATTATCAGGAAATGGCACAAATAAATGAGAATATGACCGAAGCCGAAAAGCAAAAGATAGGAAAAGATATTTTAGAAGCTTTTGGTGGTGAGATTGTTGGAACAGAGAATGTTCTGGGAAATAAGTGCGAAATCGTAAAATTAATGGGTGCAAAATGCTGGATTTATAAAGGCATCGCATTAAAATCGGATGCCGAAATGTTAGGCATAAAAACTACAGAAACAGCTGTTAAGTTCGAAAAGAATATCAGTATATCAAAAAGTAAATTTACTCCTCCAGGAAGTATCACTTACGAAGATCAGAATCAGTATCAGCAACAAATGATGGGTGGTATGGATAGCTTCGATGATGAGGATAGCGATGATGAGGACATTGATTTGATTCCTGTGAAGTATCCTTATGGTAAATTCGAGAAAGAGGCCAGTGAGTTCGAGTACAATGGCTATCGAAAAATGATGGTAATGAACAATAAGGGTACATACAGCGCTATGTTTATGAAAGGAATGAGCGAAACTTTAGCTGTGGCAGCCACATCTCGTAAGAATGGAAATCCTGGTCAGATAGGAAACTTAGAAAGTTTTACTCACAAAGGAAAGAAATGTATGTATGGTAAAATGGATGATGAGGATGATACTTCATTAATTGTTGATATTCCAAATTACGATACTTACATAATTCTTGTATCAAGTGCAGCTCAAAGTAAGAGTGAAATGCTTTCAATTTTGGACCAGTTTAATTTTTAGAAAAATCTAAGTAAAATATTTGATTATGGAAACAAGACAAAGTTCAATATTTGCCACTTTTATTTTTGCATTGGTATTTATTGTAGGAGGCTGGCTTTTTTATAAACATATAAGTCAAACCATTATAGATGAGGCAAAAGCTTCTGAAAAATGGCCAGCAGTTCAGGGAGAAGTTACTCACTCTAAAGTAAATAGTAAGAAAAGTGATGGAAAAACAATGTATAGCGCAGATATAGAATACTCTTATGAGGTGGAGGGAGTAAATTATACTGGCAGTAGAATTTCTTCTGTTGAAAGCAGTACAAGTAGTTATTCTGAAGTTGAAAAAGATTTAAATAAATACCGTGTAGGAGAGGTGGTAAGTGTTTATTATAATCCTAAAATACAGAGTATATCGATGCTTGAACCGGGAGCAGGCTTTTTAACTTATGTAATAACCTATGGACCGCTTTTATTTTGTTTTGTTGGTTTATTAATGCTTTTGCAGGTAATAAAGAAAATCGGATTATTCATAATTGCTCTTTTTGTAGGAATGAAAAATTAGGATATTAACAATTTGTTAATAACTCAAATAAATACAAAATCTTTAAAAAAAAATATTCATGAAATCTCACGAAATAGATTATAAAATTAAAGGTCACGATATTCAACTAGTAGAAATAGAGTTGGATACAAACGAAACGGTAATTGCTGAGGCTGGTGCAATGCTTTACATGAAAGAGGGAATAGAATTTAAAGCAAAAATGGGCGATGGCTCGGAGCCAGATAAAGGTTTATTTGGAAAGCTTCTTTCGGCTGCTTCTCGCAAGATAACCGGCGAATCGATTTTTATAACTCATTTTACTCATACAGGTGCTGGTAAAAGTCAGGTTGCTTTTGCTGCTCCTTATCCAGGTACGATTGTGCCATTAGATTTAGAGCAAATGGGCGGTACGGTAATCGTGCAGCGCGATGCATTTTTATGCGCCGCATTGGGAACGAAAATAAGTATGCACTTTAATCGTAAACTGGGAGCCGGCTTTTTTGGCGGTGAGGGTTTTATTCTTCAGAAATTACAAGGCGATGGAAAGGCTTTTATTCATGCCGGAGGAACATTAATAGAACATGACTTGAATGGCGAAACCCTAAGGGTAGATACTGGCTGTGTAGTTGGTTTTCAGGAAGGAATAGACTTTAGTGTGGAGCAGGCAGGTAACTTAAAATCGATGGTTTTTGGAGGTGAAGGACTATTTTTAGCAACACTGCGAGGAACAGGGAAAGTGTGGTTACAATCTATGCCAATTAATAAATTAATTAGTCAGTTGAGTACTGGATCTTCAAATACTAGAAAGGAAAGTAGTGGTGGCTTGTTAAATAGTTTATTAGAATCATAGGAATATGCTAAATCTGTAAAAATGATAAACATTGAATATTTAATCGACAGAGTTAAGCTTGTTATTCTTAATCCAAAATCGGCTTGGCTAAAAATAAGTAATGAAGAAGTTCAGCTTAAAGATTTTTTAACGAGCTATATTCTTCCTCTTGCGCTAATTCCGACCATTGCCTCTTTTATTGGCTATGGATTAATTGGAATGGGAAGTTATTTTAAAGTGGCTTCGCTCACCTGGGGTTTGCATCAGGCCATATTGGCATTTTTAGGCGCATTTTTGGGAGTAATAATAAGTGCTTTTTGCATCCATAAATTAGCAGCTAGTTTTCATACCTGTGTTAGCTTACCAAATGCTGTTAAACTTGTTGGTTATGCTTATACTCCAACATGGTTGGCCGGGGTTTTTTATATGGTTCCCAGTCTTTCAATTTTAGGTCTGGTTGCAGGAATCTACAGTTTATATATTCTTTATTTAGGATTTGTTCCAATAACCAATGTTGCTGAAGATAAAAAGATAAATTATTTTATTCTAAGCCTTGTTGTTGTTATCTTAGTTTCTGCCTTGTTGTCCTTTCTTATTGGTGCACTTTTATTAGGAATCGGATTAAGTACCTATTAAATTAAAGATGATGTAATAAAATAGGCAAAGGATGAAAATGATTTTGTTTTAGTTACCGTAGGAATGGGAATAGTAGATTAGTGTTTAGTTAGTAATAGAAAAGAGGGCATTTCGTTAGGGGCGGGGTGCTCTTTATTTAATCATATTATCAGACTGTTGAATATTTGCTCGATCTTTACTATTTTTAATAAAACTATTTATGAAATCTGTTTATGAAAATAACAAATCTAATATTTATACTGGCCTGTTTTTTCTTAATTTCCTGTGGTGGATCTACGAATAAAAAAGAAGTTAAAAGTGTCACGAAAATTGAATTAACTAGCGAAAATTTAGAAAAGGGAGCTCAGTTGTATCGTGCAAAATGCATGAATTGTCACATGAAAAACGGAAAGGGAGTGGAAAAATTTTATCCTCCTTTGGCTTCATCTGATTATCTGGAAAAACATTTGACAGATGCTATTTACATGGTTAAATATGGCAGCAATAAACCCATAAAAGTGAATGGTATAAAATACAATAGTCTGATGCCATCATCGGGTTTAACCGATACTGAACTTGTTTTTGTTTTTAATTATGTGCTAAATTCCTGGGGAAATCAATATGGAAGTATCTCTTTAGAGCAGGTACAATCTGTTCAGCGATAAGAATAGTATAAAATATTACAAAAAAAAGAGATCAATTTATACTAGAAAGAGACCTCTTTTTTTTGTGAACAAAACTTATTTATTAATGAACACTGGATTTAACCAAAGAATGTTCTTTACGTAATTTTTTAATACTCATAATTTTAATTTCTTCTTCACCCGTAATTTCATCGATTTTTCTTACTGCCAATTTACTTTTTTTCTGATGATCAGGATAATGACAGGATTTGTATTTTTTACCACTGCCACAGTAACATTTTTCGTTACGTTCCATTTTAACGTAGTAGAAAGATTCTTCATCGGATGACTTGAAGAAGGTTAAAAAACTGTCGAGTAATTTCTTCATTTTACAAGAGTTTTAGGATTAAATTTTGGGTCCTATTAAGTTAATAAATATCTTGTATCAAAGCAATTAAATGTAAAGTATTTTTAGAGAATCATGTTTATTATGATTTGTTTTATCCGTGTATTCCTAAAATTTGTCCTCCATCTACGCTTATGGTTTGTCCGCTTATATAGGCCGATGCTCGAGAAAGTAGCCAAGCTGCCAGTTGTCCTAAGTCTTCGGGATTCCCCATTTTTTTCATGCGAATACTTGAAGTAATTTTACTTTTTGCTTCCTTAGAACTAATATTTTCTTGTTCAGCTTTTTTATCTAAAAGGCGGTTTATAGCAGGTGTTTCATGATATCCCGGACCAATAATATTCAAATTTACTCCCGATTTGGCAATTTCCTGCGATAATGTTTTTACAAATCCAACTACTGAAAGACGAAGCAATGTACTTAGGACTAAATTATCAATAGGTTGTTTTACCGATGAGCTTTCCAGAAAAACAAATCTTCCATAGTTTTCTTTTAGCATTATGGGAATTAAAGCTTGAGTAAGCTCTACTTTCCATCGTAATAGCTGATGATAAGCATTATCCCAGTCGATAAGAGTGGTTTCCATGGTTTTCATGGCAGGAGGTCCTCCGGCATTTACAAATACACCTGACAGTTTACGGCTACCAATTTTTTTACCAGACTATGTATAGTTTCCGATTGGGTGATATCGGCACAATGAGCTTCTATTGCCGATGGATATTTTTTTTGTAAATCAGTAAGCTTTTCTTTTCCTCGAGCAATGGCAATTACTTTTGCACCATCTCCAATAAGCTGAGATAGCACAGCAGCACCAAAACCCGATGTTGCTCCACACACAACAAAAAGTTGGTTCTTAATATTTAAATCCATAAAAAATAGTTTAGTTTTTATTTAAACTAAAATAATTCTTTATTAGTTGAAAAAGTAGTTCTGAAAGTTAATTCTTAGAGGATAAACTTAAAATTAACAAAGTAGATTTTATTTTAATCGACCAATTATTGTTTGTGAGCCAGTTACTTTTTGGTTCAATTCAACATCAATTTTAGTGCCTAAAGGCAGATAAAGATCTACTCTCGATCCGAATTTTATAAATCCTTCCTGCTCAGACTGTTTAATTTTTTCTCCTTCTTTTGCATAAGCAACAATTCTACGGGCAACAGCACCGGCAATTTGGCGCATTAAAATTGAAGTGTTCTTATCTTTCTCGATAACAATGGTGGTTCTTTCGTTTTCGGTCGATGATTTTGGCAACCATGCTTTCAAAAATAAACCACTATGGTGTCTGAAGTATTTTACTAATCCTTGTACAGGATACCAATTAATATGAACGTTAAGAGGAGACATAAAAATTGAGACCTGTAATCTTTTATCTTTAAAATATTCGATCTCTTCGGTTTCTTCGATTACAACAACTTTACCATCGGCAGGAGAAATAATTAAATTATCTCCGGTAACAGGTACTCGTTTAGGAACTCTAAAAAATGATACCACTAGTAAGAAAAATGCTATGGTAGCAAAAAGAAATATATTTAAAAGAATACTAGAACCTGCAATAAGATATACTATTACATCTATTGCAGCTAAAATCATGAAAAAGACTCCTATTACTCCGTATCCTTCTTTGTGAATTGTCATATATATTTTTTAAATGATGATTTAAACCCAATATTTTATTACATCCTGAGTAATTACTATTACAAGTTTAAATCTGCTACAAATTTAATGAAAAAATTCTTTGATAACTTGTAAGAATACGAAAACCATTGGCGAGACAAGAAGAATTGCATCGAAACGGTCCAGTAAGCCACCATGTCCTGGTATAATATTTCCTGAATCTTTAATTTTTAAACTTCTTTTAAGAAGCGATTCAACCAAATCTCCAAAAGATCCAAATATAACTACAATCGTACCAATGATTAACCATTGAATTAGATTTAAGTCATTAGAATATAGAGATATTACCCATGATATTGCAAGTGTGACCACAGCTCCTCCAATGCTTCCTTCCCAGGATTTTTTTGGAGATATTCTTTCAAATAATCGATGCTTACCAAAATTTACACCAACTATATAAGCCCCGCTATCATTTGCCCAAATAAGAATAAATAAAGCCATTAATATTTTCCAGTGAAACTCATGATCACCGAAAGGAAAAACTAAAAAGTTTAGTAAGGAGAAAGGTACTGCTACATATAAAATTCCCATAAGGGTATAGGAAATATTCCCAAAAGGGTTTGACTTTTTCCGATACATCTCAATAATAGGAATAAGAACAGTTACAAGCACAAATAATGCAAAAAGTAGTGTGCTGCCGAAATATACTGAAACAAAGCAAGACGTAAAAAGAAGGCCAGTACTTAGTAATCCGGATAGAATTTGTGGTGAGCAGGTGTTTTTCTTAATTAAGGTGAGAAATTCGTAAACACTAAGTAGTGTGATGCCCAAAAATATTGCAAAAAATGCGATAGGGTGAATGACTATTCCTGTTACCAGGATGATTGCGAATATTGCTCCAAAAAATGTTCTTTTTATGAAATTCCCCACTTGTAATGTATTAATAGTTTTGCCAGTTAAAATACACGGGCTTGCTTTGTTCTTTAATAAGCTCTCAAAAGTAATGTTTTTTCGCGACATTTTTTAATTACATTTTTTTGGCCGTATACTTGACATTCTAAAATAAGCTATTTGTCAGAGGAAAAGTAATTAACATCAAAAAAAAACTGAATCGCCAAACTTAATTGGCAATTCAGTTTAAAATTATTTTGAATGGCAGCAATATTATATTGCCTTACTTTCGTTGTCTTCTTTTAAGTTTTCTTCGTCTTTATTTGGAATAATTTTAGCATCTTCAATTTCTGAAGTTCCAAATTCTCTTTTGCCAAAAATATCTTCTAAATCTTCGCTGAAGATTACTTCACGCTCTAAAAGTAATTCTGCCAGTTTTTTGTGACCAGCTTGATTATCGAGAAGAACTTGTTTTGCTCTTTCGTAACTATTTTCAATTATTATTTTTACTTCTTTATCGATTAATTCGGCAGTTTTCTCGCTGTATGGTTTCGAGAAAGAGTAATCTGATTGTCCGCTCGAATCGTAATAACTCACATTGCCAACTTTATCGCTCATTCCAAAAATCGAAACCATGGCGATTGCTTGCTTGGTAACTTTTTCGAGATCGTTTTGTGCACCGGTAGAAATTTTGTTAAAAGTAATTTCTTCGGCAGCTCTACCACCAAGTGTAGAGCACATTTCGTCAAGCAGTTGTTCTTTGGTAGTAATGCTTCTTTCTTCGGGAAGATACCAGGCAGCACCTAATGCTTTTCCTCGTGGTACAATTGTTACTTTAACCAAAGGATGAGCATGTTCTAATAACCACGAAATAGTTGCATGTCCTGCTTCATGAAAAGCTATTGTTTTCTTTTCCTGAAGCGAAATGATTTTATTTTTCTTTTCTAAACCACCAATAATTCTATCAATGGCATCCAGAAAATCTTGTTTCTCGATAATATCCTTTTTCTTACGAGCAGCAATTAAAGCCGATTCGTTACATACATTTGCAATATCGGCACCAGAGAAACCTGGAGTTTGCTTGGCAAGAAACGATTGGTCTATCTTTGGATCTAGTTTAAGTGGTTTTAGGTGAACATTAAATATCTCCTGTCTTTCATTTAAATCAGGCAATTCAACATGAATTTGACGATCGAATCGTCCGGCACGCATTAAAGCACGGTCGAGAATATCAGCGCGGTTGGTAGCTGCTAAAATAATAACACCCGAATTGGTGTCGAAACCATCCATTTCTGTTAATAGCTGATTTAGTGTATTTTCACGTTCGTCGTTGGAACCCATATTAGGGTTTTTACCACGAGCTCTACCAATTGCATCAATCTCATCGATAAATACAATACAAGGCGCTTTTTCTTTTGCTTGCTTAAACAAATCGCGCACACGACTTGCTCCAACACCAACAAACATTTCTACAAAATCGGAACCCGACATGCTAAAAAATGGCACATTAGCTTCTCCAGCAACGGCTTTTGCCAATAAGGTTTTACCTGTTCCCGGAGGGCCAACAAGCAGCGCACCTTTTGGAATTTTACCACCTAACTTGGTATATCTTTGTGGATGCTTTAAAAATTCTACAATTTCTTCTACCTCTTGTTTTGCTTCAGCTAAACCAGCAACATCTTTAAAATTTATATTGATATTCGATTCCTTGTCAAAGACTTTGGCTTTTGATTTACCAACATTAAAGATATTACCACCGCCGCCACTGCCGCCAGAACCTTTGCTCATTCTGCGGAAAACATAGAACCAAATACCTAAAATCAAGGCAAAAGGAAGAATCCATCCAATAAAATCGCCAAAATAATTTTCCTGAGTCACATATTCTGGTTCTATTCTATCGGCTTCGGTAATATTTTTTTGTGCGTTGGTAAGTTGTTCGGCAAATTGCTCGATCGACCCAATGCGGAAAGTGTAATGAGGTCCTGCTTTTGAAGGAGAATCAAAACTACTTTCGAATAAATCTGGATATTTATCAAGGCTTGCTTCTCTTAAATAAACATTTACATCCAGTGTATTTCTAACTACTACAATGCGGTCAATATCCTGATTTCGAATTAATTCATTCTTAACTTTTCTCCAACTTGTTTCCTTCGGGCTTTGGCCTAAATCCATCAAGTTAAGGGCAATTATTGCAACAGCTATTAATCCATAAATCCAATAAGCATTGAATTTTGGAGGTTTTAGCATGTTATTTCCATTTTTCCCTGACGAGAAAGGAGATTTATTTTTTTTATTATTCTCTGTCATTCTTTTTAGTTAAATGTTATTGATTTGGCTGCGCATCCTCAATTCGGATAATTGGAGCATCTGCCCATAAACTTTCCAGGCGGTAAAAATCCCGGTATTCTTTTTGAAAAATATGAACCACTACATCTGCATAATCCAGGAGAATCCATTGTGCATTCTGTAATCCTTCTTTTTTCCACACTTTTTCATTGATTTGCTCTCTCACGTAATCTTCTACCGAATCAGTCAATCCTGCGACATGCGTACTCGATGTTCCGTTACAGATAACAAAGTATTTACAAACCGAACTATCGATATTTCTTAAATCAATTTTTACAATATCTTCAGCCTTATTTTCTTGCAATCCTTCAATAATAGCTTCTACAAGTTCTTCTGACTTATACTCCTGCTTTTTTGTCATATTAATATTTTATATTACAAAGATAATTTTTTTTATTCCTTTTAAAGTTAGTTAAAGCGAGAATAATTAAAAGTAAAATAGTCAATTTTCATTCTAGCTATAGTTTTTTAATATATCCTTCTGATCTTTTTTATTCCTTTAATCATTAATTTTACTTTTGTTATCGATTTCTTGTAAATAGATAAGTTAAATTAATTTCTGCCTTTTTAAGAGGAATTCATCACAAAAATATTTGTTAAAAATGCAACGAAAACTCTTTACTCCCCAACTACTTGTACGCAAAAACAAGATAAATTCCACAAATAATTTTGCTTCGGAATTAATAAAATCGGAAAATACTGCTGCCGGCACTGTCGTTTTGACATTAAATCAGACAAAAGGCCGCGGACAACATACAAATTCCTGGGAAAGTGAAAGTGGCAAAAACCTTACCATTAGTATAATTTTGAGGCCAGAATTTCTCCCAATTCATTTTCAATTTAATATTTCCATTGTTATTTCGCTTGGAGTACGAGATTATTTACAGCAATATGTATCTGGTGTTTCTATAAAATGGCCAAATGATATCTATATTAATGATAAGAAAATAGCAGGAATTTTAATTGAACATTCGATAATGGGATCGGCTTTAAGTTATTCTATTTGCGGACTGGGCTTAAATATTAATCAAACAGAATTTTTGTCTGATGCACCAAACCCGGTTTCGCTTGCAAATATAACTGGTGAGCAATATGAACTGGAAACAGAATTAATGAAATTGCTAGAGTGTATTGAGAAAAGATATTTCGACTTGGAAGATGCTTGTTTAAATAAACTGGAGAAAGATTATCTCGATTCGATGTATTGGATGAATGAGAAACATCAGTTTTCTGATGAGCATGGCGTATTTGATGGTGTTATTGATGGTGTTACAGAAATTGGACAATTACGAATTAAAGTGGATTTAGAAGAACGGATTTATAATTTTAAAGAGGTGAGCTTTATGCATTAGCTCACCTCTCTGTGTTTATAAATTAATTCCAAGTTTAATACTCAGGTTTCTGCCCGGATTATAAAATCCTAATGATTTAAGGCTTGATAAATGATCGATATACTTTTTGTCGAAAAGATTACTCGCACTTACAAGTAAATTTACATTGTATTTTCCTATTTTAAAATCACTTCCTGCTTGTAATCCAAACAGATCGTAGGAAGAAGTTTCGGTTTCGAACTGAGCAGGATTATCCTGTTTAAATGCGTATTTCCAGTTGATGCTGAAGAAAGGATCCTTAAATAGTTTATTTCCCTTAGCAAAGAGTTTTACATTCATATTCCATTTATGCTGAGGAATAAATGGCAAGCGTCCGCCATCATCTTGCTTGGCAATCACCATGGCATAATCGGTATGGAATTGTAAGAACGATAAGGGAACAACATTTATGGCCACTTCACCACCATAAAGTTTTGCATCCTGTTGGCTGTATGCATATACATTACCTTCTCCTTCCGGAGCTGGCTCGTCAGTTGGTGCTAAATAAATGTAGTCGTACACTTTATTGTAGAACATCGAAAAATCGATATTATGATTGTGTGTATGATAATGAATTCCTAAATCAGACTCTAAACTTTTTTGTGGATCTAAATCCATGTTTCCTTCTTCGAATCGATTTCCATGTAAACCATGTTGAGAAAGCTCTGCCAAATTAGGTACACGATATCCGCTTGCAAAGTTGCTTCGTAGTAAAAGCAATTCCGAAATATGGAATGTAGCTCCTAAAGATGCATTCAAATGATCAAATTTCCTGTTGATATGAACCAGTTCCTCTTCGTGTTCTCCTTCATCGTGATGTTCTTCTTCTTCTTCATGCTCTTCTGCTTCGCCATGAGAGTGTCCGCCAGCTTCTTGTTCGGGAACATAAATGGAGCGATGATCGTACCGAACGCCAAACTGAATGTTTGCAGCACCAATTTGTTTTTTCATTAGAGAAAAGACCGAAAAATCATCAATTTGAGCATCAGGAATTACTCGGTTTGGGGCTTCGTGGTTTTGGTTCGATTGATGCATGCCTTGAAATCCAACTAAAAATTCAGAATTGTCTGAGCTTGGGAAATACAATTTACTGTCGTAGGTAAATGTGTTTAAGTCCATATCAACCATTCGGAAAATTTCTGAGTTTGGATTTCCGTTTAATCGTCGGTTGTTAAATTGGTAAGCTGCATTAACTTCGAGTTTGTATCTGCCAATAAATAAGCGATTTCGTGATGAAATTAAATGCTGTGTTAGATCTTGATACCAGTAATGGTTTTTTCTTTTCCCTTCTGATACAACTTTTAAAGATTCTCCATTGGTCATTCCTAATTTAGGTTGCAGGTAGTCGTAATAAATTTTAAAACTGCCATACTCTTTAATTAAGCCAAGACCGACTTGTAAGCCTTCGGTATTAAATCGGGAATTTGGTACATAATTGCCCGATGCATCTTTATAGTCTTTATGAGATTGCTGATTGGCTCGAATCATCCAAAACCAATCTTTGCCTGAAGATTTAACTCCTATACTATTTGAGTTTCCCTGGGTAACACTATGGAATTCGGAATTTATATTTGCTTTAAATGAGTTGGCTGGAGCCGGTTTCTCTTTTAGCACATTAATTACACCTCCCATGGCATCCGAACCATAAAGCAATGATGCAGGACCTTTGATTACTTCAATGTGATCGGCACCTTGTTCATTAGTTAAAAAAGGATGATCTGTTGAGAACTGGAAGTTTTCTAAACGAACTCCATTGTTAAGGAATATAATATTATTTAAAGATAATCCTCGAATTACAGGAGTAGATACTCCTGGACTACGAGAAATAACATCTACACCTGGAATACTTGCCAACTTTTCTCCTAAGGAAGGTGTTGAAAGTTGTTGCAGTTCATTTTCTTTAATAACTGATATTTTAATTGAATTTTCGTGCTGTGCGGAAGGAAATCCACCAGAAACCACTACCTCCTGAGTTGTAACAGTGGTAAATGGTAAGTTTATATCAAGATGTGTATTTTCTGTTTTTATGAGTATTGTTTTAATAACAGATTCGTATCCAATAAATGAAAATTGAATAGTCAATTTTCCAGAAGGTAAATTATCCAGTTTGTAGCTTCCATCTGTTTCGCTTATTGTACCTTTTTGAATTTCAGGAATGAAAATACTTACACCTGGCAGAGGTGTATTATTTTTCTGATCACTAATAACTCCGCTTAGCTTATTATTTTTTATTTCGCCAATAGCAAAGGTGATTTGAGGCAATAGCAGTAGCATTGCCAATAAATATCTATTCATATTATAATAGAATTATATTGAATTATCGTATAAAATTATGGATACAAGATTTTACTTGATAAAAACCGTATGGTTTATGAATCTGTATCCTTGGTATTTGTAAATATTTTTAGATTTTATACGAGTGGAGGAGCGCGCAGTGAATAATTAAGATTGATTTTTACTGTTGAACAGATAGTAGAATCAATTCCATCCTTTTTAATCAATATTTCTAATGCAATAGGAATATGAATAATATCGACTGCAGTAAAAAAGAAATAGTCGAAGTCTTGAATTTGACAAATATTAAATAAGCTCGAATTGTGTGAGGCGCACGAATGACAATGATGTTCGTGATTTGGGAACATCATGTGTTCGCTTTTAATAATTATTGGCAGTAATAAAGCCAATGATAAAAGCCAAGCAAGAATTCTATGTTTCTTATTTAGATTCATTCAAAACAAA
Source organism: Marinifilum sp. RC60d5 (assembly GCF_052400665.1). Classification (NCBI taxonomy): domain Bacteria; kingdom Pseudomonadati; phylum Bacteroidota; class Bacteroidia; order Marinilabiliales; family Marinifilaceae; genus Marinifilum; species Marinifilum sp. RC60d5. The sequence continues at coordinate 637,186 of NZ_JBQTGK010000001.1, read as the reverse complement.
ACTATTGAAAAAATAGTAAGGCACAAAAAAAGCTGTAGAAAAATTCGACAGCTTTTAATTTTTTTTATTCGATATTTTGAAGCATGTTGTAAGGAATTTGCGTTAAGCCATCAGCAAGTTGGTTGATACCCTTTTCTAATTTCTTTTTGATCATCATTTTCATCATAGCATTTAATTCTGCATGAACGGTAAGTCTAATTCTGGTATCGTAAGCATCTTTTTCAATTAGTTGAATCCAGATATAGAATTCGAACGGACTTCGGCCATAACCAGTGAGTTTTAACATTTTATTTTCGTCTTTTTCGACAAATTGTAAGCCGGCTTCGCCAAAACCTTTAATCACGAAAGTGCAATTGTCTTCGGTAGCCTCCCAATGTTCAATATGTTCGCTAAAATTAACTTTCTTTTTAGTTTGTGCCTCTATTTGTTCCTGAACTTGCGGATTATTTGCTGCCAATTCAAATACTTTGGCAATTTTTCTAAAATCCGAAAAGAAACCATAAATATCACCTACAGTGTGTGGAATCTTTTTTACTTCGCTAACAATTTTTGTTGTTGACATTTATCCGTCCGTTTAATCCGTTTTTATTCTAATTATTTTCAGCTTAATGCCGATAAATTTTTAATTGCTATTATCAAATTTAGTTGGATATAGAATTATTTAAATACTTATCGGAATTAACATATAAAAGAGGGTATTCATAGGAGAATACTCTCTTTCAATTTATTTTTACCAGAAAATAAGGAATTATACTCCCCAATTTCCGGGATCTTTTCTCCATTGTTTTAATTGATTAACATCTTCAGGTTTAACGTATCCAATTTCCTGAGCACGATCAATCATTACGTTGTAGTTACTTAAAGTATCTACGTTACAATTTGCATTTGTGAAATTGTCTTCGGCTTTTTGAAAACCATAAGTGAAAATTGCTAGCATTCCCATTACATCGCAATTTGCTTCGCGCAATGCTTCTACAGCTTTTAAGCTACTACCACCTGTCGAGATTAAATCTTCGATAACCACAACTTTTTGTCCGGACTTAACTTCACCTTCAATTAAGTTGGTCATTCCATGAGCTTTTGCTGATGATCGAATATATACCATAGGCAAATTCATTTCTTCAGCTACCAATGCACCCAGTGCAATTGCTCCGGTTGCCACTCCTGCAATAACTTCCACCTCAGGATATTTTTCTTTAACTGCTTGGGCAAAAGCTTTTTTTATGTAGGTTCTTACCTCAGGAAAAGAAAGTGTTTTTCGGTTGTCGCAATAAATAGGCGATTTCCATCCAGATGCCCAGGTAAATGGGTTTGTTGGTTCAAGCTTAATTGCTTTTATTTGCAATAAATATTCAGCGACTTGTTTAGCAGTATTTTGCATTCTTTCAATGGATTTATGGATGTTAAGTAAATTCAAAAAGCGGAAATTCAATGAATTATGTTTTTCCAACTCATTTTAAAAATATACCGCAAATGTATAAAGTATTTTTTAAAGATCGATTGATTTTTTTAGGTGATAAAAATGAAAGTTCTAATTTTAAAGGAATGGTATATGCCTGGACTGAAGGGCAATCTTTAGAAGGTCTTATTTTACAGTTCGACGAAGAGGAGCACAGGGATGCAATTTTTATTGTGGCCGATAATTTAGAGGATCTTTTTGAGCATTTTAAATCCTGCTTTAAATATATTGAAGCAGCAGGAGGAAAGGTTTATAATTCTAATAATCAGGTGTTGGCTATTTATCGACTGGATAAATGGGATTTACCAAAAGGAAAAGTGGAGAAAGGTGAATCGCTTCGCGAAGCTGCTGTTCGTGAAGTGGAAGAAGAGTGTGGTGTTTCAAATCTTACTATTGAAAAGGAATTACAATCGACTTATCATACCTATTGGATGAAAGGGAAGTTTGTATTAAAAAGAACTTATTGGTACAAAATGAACTACTCCGGTTCCGAGGAATTGGTTCCTCAAACCGAAGAGGATATACAGCTGGCTAAGTGGCTTTTGCTGGATAATTTAGATGAGTTTAAGGCGAATACTTATGCTTCCATTCTGCAGGTAATAAACGAATAATTGCACAGAACCTGATTAAGCAATTGACTATCCATTTTTAATAATAAGTTGAAGAAGTTCTGGTTTAAGTATTTCTATATTTTTATCTTTTACCTTAATAATCTTATCCTTATTAAATTTAAGCAAGGCATTAATAGCACTTTCTTTCGAACAGCCAGCTATGGATGCAAGTCCTATTCGGCTAACAGGAAGTTCAAAGTTCAAACTATTATATATTTCGCTAAGTTCTTGTAATATTAAGGCCAGAGAGCCTTCTACATTTTTTGTAGATAATCGACTGGTTCTATGTACGATATTGTTTGTATTTGATGACATATGACGAATGAGCTTAAATGCGAATTCGCCATTTTCCTTGATCAGTCTTAGAAATACATCCATATTAATCATTTGTATAGTTGTGTCTTCTAAAGCTACTGCCGAAAAATCCAGATTCTTACAGGCAAAACTGCACACGATTCCTACAAAATTGCCGCCACCTAATAATTTTATTGTTGATACTTTAGAATCGTTAGTTACATCGAGTTTGGCAATGCCTTTTTCTATGTAAAGAACATGCGAGGCCACAAAGCCTTGTTTTATTATGGTTTCTCCCTTTGCAAATTGAAGAAGTGTAGTGGAATTTTCCACCAATTTTTTTTGATCGGGAGTTAAGGCATTTAGACAGTCGTTTGCGCTAATTCTCTCATTTTCTTTTTGATGTTTTTCTATTTGATATTCAAAATTCATTTTACCTGCTTTGATATTATAATTAGGGGGTGGAATATTACATCAAATATAGTGAAACTATACTTTAGCTAATAATTTTAATCCTAGCTAAGATGCTGCATTTTTATGGCAATAATCAACAAAACAAGAACAAAATGGCAGATATGAAATTTAGAGTTAAAGCGAATAGCGAAAGTGCAACTAAAACCGTTGTTAAAGCAAGAGGATTTGAATTAATTATAGATGAACCTTCAGAATTAGGAGGAACCAACGAAGGTGCAAATCCTGTTGAGTTTCTTTTGGCTGCATATTGTGGTTGTATTAATGTAATGGCTCATGTTATTGCCAATGAGATGAACATTGAACTGCGCTCGTTAAAAATTAAAATGGCTGGAGAGTTGAATCCAGAGCGATTGTTTGGAACATCATTTGAAGAAAGAGCCGGTTATAAAGGTATAAAAGTTACAATAGAGCCCGATTGTGATGCCAGTAATGAAGAACTTGCGAAATGGTTAGAAGCCATTGAAGATCGTTGTCCAGTATCTGATAATATTAAAAACTTAACTCCGGTAGAATTAAAACTAAAACAAAAAAAATAGACATTGGTTTAATGTTGTATTAAGCAAAAATCACCCTTATTTATTGTGGTGATTTTTGTTTGTTTTTCTTGTAGCATCTCTCACAATTTTAATAAATTCCATGCGTATATTTTCTTTAGGACCAGCAGCAGGAGCTTTTACAATATTTCCTTTGGGGTCGATAAGAGCATAACTTGGAAATGCTTTTACCTTGTACTCATGAATTAATCGGTGTTCTTCGCCAATGGGAATAATGGGCCAGGAGTAGTTATTCTTTTTGAGAAATTCTTTCACACTTGCTTCGTTCCAATCGCAAGCAATACTCAGGAAATTAACGTATTTACCAAATTGCTGTTTTAATTTTTCAATTTCCTTAAAATCCTGAATACAAGAATAGCTTTGAGTATTACAAAAATTCAGATATAAATAGTTGCCTTTGTAATTGGCTAAGGAATGATTTTTGATAGAAAAATTGGGTGCAGGATAATTTTTTTGCAGGTGCGTAATTTTAGCAATGTAATTAATGCATACTTTTTTGTTGTAAGGATGAGTTGTTGATTTAAGGATATCTTTAAAAATTGAAAGTGTTTTTTCTTTTCCTATAAATTTTCGGGTGTAGGAATCGAAAATAGAGCTGGCAATAATTATATTTCTTAACTGCAAATTTTTATATGCAGGATATTTTTGCATTAATAATGAAATTTGATTGTAAGTATCGTCCGATTTAAATGCTTTGCTTAATTCTATCGATTCTTTTTGTTTAAAATATCCGTTAAAGAAATTCCCATATTGTTTTTTATATAAGCTTAAAAACGCTGGGTTATTGGTTTGAAAATTTTGGTTCAGGAAATATTTATTTTCAATTTTTGTAAACGAATTGGGACTGGCTAAAAACTCTAAAAATCCTAAACGATATTTTAAGTATTCGTTAAAATAAATATTTTTAATGGGGTGGTATTGATTCTTTAATTGATTCGAAAATTCAATTCCTAAAGAGAGTTCTTTTTTTCGGTAAATCTTGTGAAAGTTTTGGTTTATAAATGCATCCAGATTATCATCTAGTGTGCGAATTAAAATATTCAAATCGTCTTTACCGGCATTGGCAACACCTAACATTAATTCTTCGGCTTCGAAAAAAGGGTTTAGTTTTTGAGCTGGTGTTAGTTCCTGTTTGGGGGGTAATTTAATTTCATATTTTTTACCAGGTTCCAGGAAAATAAAGCCTTTATAAACTCCTAAAGGGATAAAAAATAATTGCGTTTGTTCTATTTTAAAATTAGCAGAAAAACTTCCATCTGAATTTATATCGAATTCATAAACTGTTTGTTCCTGATAGGTAAAAACTTCAGAGTGAAACTTTACTTTTAAATGATTTCCTGCATAGGCAGGAGCTTTACCACTTATGCTAACATTTTGAGCCATAGATTGAATCGGGAAGCTCAAAACAACCAGTAAAAACATTAATGTTCTCATAAGAATGGGATCTTGGTATTTTTTTATTTTAAAATCTTTAAAGCAATATCGATATATTTTTCAATATCCATTGTAATTGCACCTTTATGCTGTTTGTCTTTTAATTTTCCAAAGCGTACTACAACCGCATTTTTCTCTGCAATGCTATATATATATTGTCCTCTGTGACCTCGCATATAAGGAATATTCATTCCTTTATAGGGTAAAATCCAATACTGATATCCGTAAAAATTAAGAGGAGCAGTTTTTTCTTCGTTTAGCAGATAATCTGCCGCACTTGTGGCTTCAGTAATATAATCTTGTGAAACCAATTGCTTACCATTCCACTGACCTTTATTTAAAATTAGCTGACCAAATCGTGCTGCATCTCTTGCATTTGTATTAAAGCAGCAAAAAGATTTCTCATCGCCATCTTTTTTGTCTACACTCCAAAGGGCAGGTTCAACGGCATTCATTGGTTTCCATAGTTTTTTTTCGGCATATTTTGCTATGGTTTCGCCAGTAGCTTTCTCAACGATAAAGGCAAGTAATTGAGTGTTTCCACTTTGATATCTGAATCGAACTCCCGGTTTTTCAATTACCTGCTGGCGGGTACTTACCTCTCTAAGGTGTTTTCCATAATAAGCTTGAGTTGTAATAGATGTAGGGCTGCTGTAGGTCTCATTCCAATCGAGACCTGAACTCATTGTTAAAAGTTCTTTTATGGTAATTTTTCCACTTTCTTTTCCCGAAAATTCAGGTAGGTAATTTCCAATTTCCTCGTCAACCGATTTTATTTTGCCCTCGTCAATGGCAATGCCAATTAAAAGGCTAACAATACTTTTGGTTGCCGAGAAAATATTTGAATGGGAATCATTTGCGTAATTGTCCCAATATTCTTCGTGAATTAGTTTTCCGTTTTGTATTATTAAATAAGCAACAGTTTCGTGCGATTCCAGATATTCTCTGTCTTCCTGATCTAATTTTTGCTTGTTATAAGAATCGGCTTCAGGCCAGTCGATACCATTTTCAACTAAAACTTCTTTATTTTCGAAAATTTTATAGTCGTCAATATTTGCATACCAATATATTAGACTTGTACGCAGATAATTGGGTGCAATGATCATCCAGGCGGCAGCTAAAATTCCTATAACTAAAACAATTTTGCTTATTCGTGACATGTTTAAAAATTTAGTTTATATGCATCTGGGTCAGCTACTTTAGGTAAAAATTGAGAAGCATCTCCTTCGTGGCGTATAATATCCCTAACTATGGTTGATGTAATCATCGTATGTTCAGGAGTTGTTAAAAGAAATACAGATTCAATTTCGTAAGCCATTTTCTTGTTGGTTTGTGCTATGGCTCTTTCATACTCAAAGTCGGCAGCAGTTCTTAGTCCGCGTAAAATAAAACCGGCGTTTTTTTCCTGACAGTAGCTTACCGTTAATCCTGCAAAAGTTTCCACTTCAATTTTAGGATTGTTGTTAAAAGCTTCTTTTATCCATTGAATTCTTTTTTCGATTGGGAAAAACTGTTTCTTTTCAGAATTATATCCAATGGCAATAATAATTTTATCGAATAAAGGTAAAGCCCGGCTAACAATCGATTCGTGTCCAATGGTAAATGGATCAAATGATCCCGGGAAAATAGCAATGCGTTCCATTTAAAAGTATTTAGGTACGGGGCAAAAATAGGAAGAAATATCGGATTGGCTAGAATTTTAGCTTAGATCCATCCTTCATTTTAATTCTTACTTTTGTATAACAATTTTGTTATTTGCGAAATTGAGAAATTATTTTGGTAAAATAGCTACTTGCTTTTAGTAAGTGCGATTCGTACCAGGCGAACATTTCTCCATCTACTAATTCGATTTTTGCATTCGGCACAATTTGTTGTAGTTGTTCTTTATGTATTGATTCAAAGGGGAATGGTTCCGACGAAAGAAGTATTAATTCAGGATTTATAGTTTGAATATCTTCTTCGCTAATCCTTGGATATCTTTTTTCAGAATCTTTAATTACGTTTTCAAACCCACAAACATCGAGCATAGAATTAATGAATGTATTTTTGCTAACGCTTATGTATGGATCTTTCCAAATAAGGTACAGGCTTTTTATTTTCTTGTTCCTTTTCGGGATTTTTGTAAAATTAGCTTTTATAGAATGTGCAATTTCGAAGGCTTTCGGACTTGTATTTGTTATTTTACCTGTATTAATAATGTTGTTTAAAGCATTATCAAGATTTCTAATTTTAGATACATATACAGGGTATTTATCCATTAAGGATTCAATTTGAGCCTTATCGTTTTCTTCTTCATTTGCTAAAATTAAATCAGGATTTAGCATCCGAATCTTATCTAAATACAGATTTTTTGGCCCCCCAATATTTGGTAATTTCTTTATCTTTTCCTGCGGATACCTACAAAAGCGTGTACGCGAAATTACATTGTTTTCTAAGCCTAAATCGAATAGGAATTCGGTGGTTGAAGGAACTGTAGAAATAATTCTTTTTGGAGGAAAAGGAATACTAATTTCTCTCCCTAAATCGTCTCTTATTTTTATAAAATCGCTCATTATTTTATGTTGATTTCTTTGTATGAACTTACGAATAGAATATTCCCCATATCTTCGAAACCTGTAAATAGATCAACTCCTTCCTGGTCAATATCTTCGTGGTTAAATCCAAGAATACTTAAATCGGCATCCATAGAGTTTTGCATAATTACCTGTTTTTTATTGGCGTAATTTGCATTAATCAGTTCAATATTACTTGGCGATATTGGTAATCTACCCGATTTAATAAGCCCCAACAATTTGTTCTTCTGGGTATCGAGCTGATCTTCAGGGTAAATGGCAAATATTTTAATGGTTCCTTTTTTCCAATCGGGATGTCCCTGGATAATGTAGGCCAAAAGAATCATTAGATTCGCATTTTCGAGATCATTAGCTCCAATCCAAACATGAATTTCTTTTTGATAGCCAAATCCTTTGTACGAAGTATTTAAAATACATACATCGAAATGTGTAGATTCTAGTAGGTTATAATTGTCGATTACATAGTTTAATCTGTCGGGTTCTGTTCGTGAGAATTCAAATAAAATGGAGTTGTAACCGTGTCCGGATATTCCGGATAACTGCATTACCTGAGCAATTGCTGAGGTCATCGACGGGCTAATAATTGTATCGAGGTACACGCGGTTTTTACTTCCCGATGCCAGATTGATAAGTCTGTTCATCACCTTTTTCGATTCGTCGTTGGTATCCTCATTTAAGAATCCTTCCAGAAAATGAATGTATGTACCAAATCCATATTTATAGGATATCCAGCGCAACAGATCGAATGCGGAACGGCGCTTAAAAGAATCTTGCGAAATACAAATTGCAAATGGTCTCCAGCTTAATTCCCTGTCTCCTTTTTCGGCTCGTTGGGCAAATATTTGCAGATGTCTGCTTAGTTGGAAAACCACTCCTCTAAAAAGTTTTGCTAAGCCACGATGTTCTTTACTGGTTACGTTTATGCCATAGTATATTCCGCCCATTATTAATAATGACAAGATGGCATAACTCATATTCATCTGAAACATGATCCAGAAAGAAAGGAGAGCTCCCATTAAAGAAAAATACCATTTGGAACGGAAAGTAGGTCGGTACGATGGGTCGGCTGCAAAATGTTCCAGGAAGGAAATCATACAAATAGCACCATAGGTAACCATAAAAAACATGGAGATAATTTGAGCTACAAAATCAACATCACCAATAAATACAAATACAAAAGCTATAATAATAGAAATTGCTGATGCGTTAATAGGTTCGTTATTTTTTTTACTTTCTGATTTTAACCACTTGTTTAAGCCTTTCTGTGGGAAAATATCGTCTAAACCGATGGCTTGCAAGGTACGTGGAGCAACCATTATTGAGCCTAAGGCCGATGATAGAGATGCGGCAGCCAAACCAATTGGAATAATCGGTCCCCAAATGGCAATTCTACTCATAATAAGTTGATCACCAACTAGATCTTCTGGGCTTGCTGAAATGGTAAATTTATAAGCTGCCCATATATAAACTACAAGTCCACCAATGGTTGCCCAAATGGTTCCTCTGGGAATCGATCTTCTCGGATCTTTCAGGTCACCAGAGAGGCCCAGGCCTGCAGCTAATCCTGTAAATGCTGGAAATACAATTGTGAATACATAAAAGAAACTCTTAGGATTTTCGACAGTTGCATCTAATACAATTTCGCTGGGTGCTTCGGCAGGGCTTCCTATAAAAAACATTACCAAAGAAACTCCAAGAGTTGCTACCACCACATATAAAGCTTTCATTCCTACATTGGCTCCTCTATAAAGAAAAAGAACCGACAAAATGGTCATAGTGGGAATACTAATTGCTCTTTTGTCGTATATCAACCATCCGTAATTATCTGCCAGCCATTGTATAAGTGGATCGAATGCTTCGGCAAAGGCAATTACATAAAATGCTACCGATATGGCTTGCGATAAGTAGAGTGTGATTCCAATTGCAGCTCCAATATTTAATCCGAACGATCGGGAAATGATGTAATACGCACCGCCACCTAGTACTTTTTGGTTGGTAGCAATTTCGGCTACTGCCATTGCTGTAGGTATGGTTATCAAATGTCCTAAAATAATGATACCAATTACACCAATAAAACCTACGTTTCCTACTGCCCAACCAAATCGAAGGAACAAAATAGCTCCTAGAATAGTTGAAATAGCAGTCATAAAAACTGGCATGGTGCCAAAATTAGCTTTGGTTTTCAGTAAATTATCAGGCATAGAGAAGTACGTTTATTGCTTTAATCAAAGTTATAAATATAGTTAAACTGAGTATATAATTAAATAGGCTAAGTTTTAAAGATATTTAGAAAGTTGAGAATGGAGTTTTTCTGAGTTTAATTTAGTTTGATTGAAAAGGATTTTGCCATGTTTATCAAGAAGGAAAATTTGCAGATTTCTATCCAGATATTTTACAAATTCAACACTTTTATCGAGGCTCTCGATTTCAATGCAGTTTAATTCTGTTCTGGCTTCAGGCGACCAGTGTTCTCCTTTATTGGTGCCTGGAATTCGTATCATATTATACGATGAATTTCTAATGATGCTTACAACATTGAGTTGTGGATATTTTGTAGTTAACTCTTGAATCGATTGGTAATATTTTTCGTTTTGCTCGGGAAACCAAGCGCGCCAAATATAGAGAAGCACATATTCACCTTTAAGTTGATTTAAGTCGAACTGTTTTCCGGTAAGAGTTTTTTCTTTGATATCAGGAAACTGTCCGTGGTTTTTAAGACGGTCGATAATTGCTACTCTTTTTTTTAGGTTTTTAACGTACATGCCATTAGGATTGGCAAGGGTTAAGGTTTTTAGTTGTTTTTTAATGTATTGCAGATTTTTTTTTGCTGCAAAATATTCCTGATAAATAAGATAAGGAATTACTGGCGACGATGCATATTTGTAGTAATAATCATCTTTAAAGTGGTTTAATCGACCATATTCTGCCATAAAATGAGCTTTCTGTACAGAATCGGATTGTACTTCTGGGATTTCAAGATTATCGGCAATTTTAAGTTTTTCTTTATTATTTTTGCCAAGCTGCAATTGAAAATCTTCGTATCGGTCTTGCGCGGGAGATCCTTTTAATTTTCCAATTAAAAAGCCATGTTTCATTTTGTCCTTATGAACAAAAAGGTTCATTCTCGACGGCGATATAAATATTTTACCCCTTCTCCCTCTTGATATTCGAAGTTCGGCAGCAAAAGCCTGAGAACATTTTCCCGTAAACTTAAACTCGCCATTATTTGTTTGTATTGAGTCAATTAATTCGAGGTTTTCGCCACTATCTTTGTATAAATAAATGGTTTTCTCCTGCAATCCTCCTATCATTCCTTGCAATACAAATTCTTTTTCCTGTGCTAAAGAAAGAAATATGGTGTGGAAGCTAATAAATAATAAAAACAATATTTTTTTCATTGTCTTTGTGATTTTGTGTGTGCATTTAAAAAACTAAAGGTAATAATTATCAATTGTAATCATAAACCTAAAGTAAAGTCCAATTTCGGAATCAAATTTTTTACAGATAGTCTAATGATGAGTCCTCGGATTTAGAAAACGGGGCTACAGCTCTGTTGTATATTCCTTGCACATAGGATATTGCCATTCCGTAATTGGTGACAGGAATACCAGCATCAATAGCTGCTTGTAGTCTGTTTTTTAATTGCTTGGGAGTAATCATGCAACCACCACATTGAATCAATAGTGCATAATCAGTTATTTGGCCAGGAATTTCGTCTAAGCCGGCAATTACAACAAATTCCAGTTGCTTACCTGTATAATTTGAGATCCATCGCGGTATTTTAACTCTTCCAATATCATCGCAAGAGGTATGATGTGAGCAGCTTTCGAGAATTAGTACTTTGTCTCTATCTTTTAATTCTGATATCTTTGGTGTTCCTTGCAGATATGCACTAAAATTACCCTTAAAATGTGCGAGCATAATACTAAAACTGGTTAGTGCAATATCCGAAGGGATAGAGGCAGCAGCTTTTAGAAAAACCTGACTATCGGTAACAACCAATTTGGGTTTTATACCTGTTTTGCTGAGAAAAGCATCTACTTCTCGTTCTTTTAGAACAATGGAAACGGCATCGTTATCTAAAATATCGCGAATTGCCTGTACTTGGGGTAATATTAGTCGCCCTTCGGGAGCTTCAATATCTATTGGAGTAATTAACAGAACAATATCACCATAAGAAATTAAATCGCCTAAAAGCGATGGGTTTGTGAATGCCGATTCGGGAATAGTATTTTTTATACTTTTTATTATGTCTTCGGTATTTCTACTGATTTGTGAAAAGGGAAGAATATCTTTGCAGCCTTCTACATTGAGTAATTTGCGGGTATTTGTATTTATTTGTTCAAGATCTTCTTTATTGTGAACTGCAATAAAGGGTACATCTTGTTTTTTAAATTTTTTAATGAGTGATAGTTCAAATTCTCCGAATTTATTATGGGTAATTACTAAAATTGCAAGATCGATAATTTTTATTGTCTGATTGGTTTTTAGAATTCTTTTTTCACCAAGTATTCCGGTATCATCAATACCAGCTGTATCGATTAAAATTACGGGACCAAAACCAGTAATTTCAAAGGATTTTTTTACCGGATCGGTTGTTGTTCCGGCAACATCCGAAACAATTGCAATTTCCTGATCAGCTAAAAAGTTGATCAGAGTACTTTTACCATTATTTCTTCTTCCAAAAATTCCAATATGTGGTCGGCGTTCTCTTCCCATTAAATAGATAGTTAATTACTCATTGTTAATTGTGTCGCTTATTATGAAACCCATTTTTAAAAGTTCTTTGGGCTGAATGAGCTTATGTAATATTTTAGAATTTATTATTTTTAAATTAGTGTTGGCTTCAACAACAGTAATTTTATGATTCTTCATTTCGTTGGCTAATTTTGCCGCCTGATGATATCCAATATAGGGAGATAAAGCGGTTGCTACCGATGGGTTTTTCAATACATTCTCAAAACGATGATTTGTTTTGATTTGTAAATCGGCGAATAAATTTTTAGCCAAAGTATCGTTGGCAGCAATTAGTAGTTTTATGCTATCGATTAACGCATGTCCGATAGATGGGAGATAAGCATTTAATTCCAAACAACCTTGTCCTGCCAGGTTGCTAATCATCATATCGTTGGAGTAAACTTTGTGGGCCGAGCTTATAATGAACTCGGGAATTACAGGATTTATTTTGCCAGGCATAATTGAACTACCTACTTGTTTTTGTGGTAAATGTACTTCTTTGTTATGAAAGATATCCGAAGCTAAAAGTCGCAAATCGGAAGCCATTTTTTCGAGGTTTACAGCATGTGCTTTTAATATGGCATGAACTTCCACGAAAGCATCCTGATTAGCTGTTGCATCTGATAAATTTTCCGATCGGGTAATGGGAAGCCCTGTTAGTTTCTGCAAATTGGGAACAACTTCTATAATAAAAAAACGGGGTATAGATAAGCCTGTGCCAATTGCTCCACCTCCCAGATTTACCTCTTTTATTCGTTCGAAGCATTTCGAAATTCTCCACCAATCGCGAGAAAGTGCATTGTTATATGTGCTAAATAGTTTATCGTAAGAGGAGGGAACAGCAGCTTGCATTTGTGTATATCCCTGTCGCAGTATATTTCGATTTTCCTTTTCGGTTTTTTCGACCTGCGTTCTTAATTTATTGATGGAGTTTTCCAGATTTTGTAATAATCTTATGGCTGCAACTTTAAGTGCAGTTGGAATTACATCGTTGGTAGACTGAAAAATATTAGCATGTTCGAAAGGATCAATTTTATCGTAATCACCACAATTTTCGCCTTTAATATGAAGAGCTCTGTTAGCGATAATCTCGTTTACATTCATGTTAATACTAGTGCCGGCACCACCTTGAATTGCAGGGACTATAAAATTTTCAAAATGCTTGCCTTGGTTTATTTCTGAGGCTACATTTTTAAGAATTTCAATCAGATTTTTATCGATTAATTGAAAAGGAAAATCCTGATTAGGGTATTTTTTAGATATTCCTTGCAGAAAATCTAAATATGTAGCGTAGCAGGCTTGCTTTACAATTCCTACCGCCATAAACCATTCTTTGTGAAATGGAGTATTGTCTGGAAAATTCTCTTTTGCACGAAGCGAATGGATTCCCCAAAGTGCATTTTTTGGAATTTCTCTTTGTCCTATAAAATCTGATTCGGTTCTCATTTAATCTGCTGATTTAGTATAGGATCTTACATCATCAGCACTAATACTTTCCTGTCCCAGAATAATAAGCCTTTCTATAATATTTCTAAATTCTCTAATGTTTCCTGTGTAGTTGATTTTCTTTAATTCTTTAAGAGCATCTTCCTTTATTTTTTTTACAGGCAAGCCCATTTCCCCGCATATCATATCTACAAAATGATTTGCCAGTAAGGGAACATCTTCAATGCGTTCGTTTAGAGATGGCACTGTTATTAAAATTACGCTTAGGCGATGATATAAATCTTCTCTGAAATTATTGTTTTCGATTTCGGTAGCTAAATTTTTGTTGGTTGCGGCTATTACCCTAACATTAACTTTAATCTCCTTATCGCCACCAACACGCGTTATTCTATTTTCTTGTAAGGCACGTAAAACTTTGGCTTGTGCCGATAGGCTCATATCTCCAATTTCGTCGAGAAAGAGTGTTCCTCCATCGGCCAGTTCAAATTTTCCTTTGCGTTGTTTATGAGCCGAAGTAAAAGCTCCTTTTTCGTGACCAAATAATTCACTTTCTATTAATTCGGAAGGAATGGCGGCACAGTTTACCTCTATAAACGGACTTTTGCAGCGATTGCTTTGTTCATGAATACGATGAGCTACTAATTCTTTTCCAGTACCATTGGAGCCGGTAATAAGAACACGTGCATCGGTAGGAGCAACCTTGTCGATCATTTCGTTTACCTTATTAATGGCATCCGATTCGCCGATCATCTCATATTTTTTATTCACTTTTCGTTTTAAAACCTTGGTTTCGGTAATCAATTTCGATTTGTCCATTGCATTTTTAATGGTAATCAATATCCGATTCAGATCTAAAGGTTTCTCAATAAAATCGAAGGCTCCTTTTTTTATCGATTCCACTGCAGTATCAATGTTTCCATGTCCTGATATCATGATAATGGGTGTGTCGATAGCAAGCTCCTGAACTTGTTCAAGAACCTCGATTCCATCCATTTTAGGCATTTTAATATCACATAAAATCACGTCAAATTCATCATTTTTGGCTATTTCAAGACCTTCAATTCCATTTTCGGCTAAACTAATCTCATAATTTTCGTAGCTAAGAATGTCTTTTAATGTATTGCGAATACTTTTTTCGTCGTCGATGATAAGAATTTTTGACATGTTTGTTATTTTACTTGGGTAGAACTTACTTCTGCCGAGTTAATATTTTGTTCTATAAAGTCGTATAATGCACCTTCTTTTAGGGAATACGATGATTGGTACAATTTACTAAATCCAGTTTCTTTTACCAGATAATTAATAAAAATACTTGCAATAACCATAAGTTCAACTCGAACGGGATCCATTCCCTTAATAACTTGTCGCTCCTCGAGAGTTGAGTTGATAAATTTTTGATGTAATCTGAAAAAATCTTTCAGTTTTATCTCAAATTGTGTTTCGGGTAATCCATTTAAATGTTGTCCTTCGGCAAGTAGTATTTGCTTAAAAGTATCGAAAGAACCCGACGAGCCAATTAAGGTCTTTACCGAATGTAATTCTATGGCTTCGATTAAATCTGTGAGTTGTTCTTTTAGGTAAGTTTCAATAGTTTTTATTTCTCCTTTTTGAATTGGGTCCGAAGGATTAAATTTTTCCAGCAGACGAGTCATTCCGAGTGGGTAGCTTTTTTTCCAGAATATCTTTTTTTCGTTGGCAATAATTATTTCATTGCTTCCACCACCAATATCAAGAATAGCAATTGATTCATGATTTAAATCAATGGCATTTTTAGTTCCTGTATAAATCAATTCGGCTTCTCTGTCTCCCGAAATAATTTCGATAGTAACCTTATATTTATTTTGAAGCATATTTACAAAATCGGCTCCATTTTCGGCCGTCCTAATGGCTGAAGTAGCAAAGGCAATGCTCTTATCTACATCATGTGCTTTTGATATCTTATCGATACTATCGAAAGCATTTTTTGCTCTGTCAATGGCTTCTTCTGTTATTCTATTACTATTGATTCCGCCTTTCCCAATTTTAGTAGGATATTTAGATCGATGCAGGATTTTTGGTTTTTCTGTTCCACCATATTCTGCTACCAATAAATTAAATGTATTGGTTCCTAAATCAATTACAGAAATCCGTTTTATTTGCATTTTTATTTCTTAAGTGATAGTTTGAATTATGATTCTTGCATTAAAAAAAGTACGCAATAATCTATTCATAACCGAAGATAGTAAAAACTTTGTTTTTGATTCATTTCTTTCATCAAAGTATTGAATTTACTCGCTGTTTATGTACGATTAAGGTTCTACCAAAAATTATGCCTTTTTTATATAATATAACAAATGCCTCAATTATTTTGAGGCATTTGTTTAAATATAACTTGCTGAATTTTAATTATGATATCGAAGCCATTTCCATATTTCTTTGTAGGAAACTTTTTTTCCGTACATTAAAATACCTGTACGATATATTTTTGCCGCTACCCAGGTGATAAATAGGAAAGTTCCTATTAATAAGGTCATTGATAGTAGTAATTCCCATATTGGTACCCCAAAAGGTATTCTTACCAGCATTACAATAGGTGAGGTAAATGGTATAATTGATCCCCAAAAGGCTAAACTGCTTTCAGGATTTTTTGCTACTGCAAAGCCAATGTATAAAGCCAAAATTAACGGTATTGTAATTGGCATCATAAATTGTTGAGTTTCTGTTTCGTTATCAACAGCACTACCAACGGCTGCAAATAAGGCAGAGTATAATAAATATCCGCCTAGGAAAAAGAATACAAAGGCACCTAAAATACTTGCTACGTAAGCTAAGTCGAAGGTTCCGAAAATTTCTTGTGCCATTTTAAATTGTTCCACATTCATGTTTGCAGCTCCTTCGGGTAGTTCGGTAATCGATTGGGCTTGCTGAAGAGTATCTACATCGATACCAGGCAATATAACAGCTGTTCCAATGGTAATAATTACACCCGATAATATAACCCACATAATAAACTGTGTTAATCCAACCATTGCAACACCAACAATTTTACCCATCATTAGCTGAAATGGTTTTACCGACGAAATTATAACCTCTACAATACGATTGCTTTTTTCTTCGATTACTCCACGCATTACCTGCACACCGTAAAGGAAAATAAACATGTAAATAATAAAGCTCGCTACAAAGCCAATTCCCATTGCAATTTCGGTAGAGCTTTGTTTCACCTCTCCGCCTTCTCCAAACTTAATGGTTTTCATTGAAATAGGGGTTTTTGTGGCTGCTAGTTTCTGCTCTAAATCGGGCATGTTGGCTTCTGCAATAATTTTAGATCGTTTTATTTTTTCGATGTGCTGCCTGATTTGAGAACCTACTTCCGATTTAACTTCAATGGTAACTTGTTTGTAGGAAAAAAGTTCTGCAGTCTGTTTTTCTAAAATGTCATTTGGAATTACAAGAATGGCATAATAGCCTTTGTCTTCCATTTGACTTTTTACATCTTCAAAATTGGCATTCTCAAGATAATTAAAGCTTGTGTATTCGGTGCTTTTTACGGGCTCGCTTAGTTGCGATTCGTTAATAACAGCAATGGTTCTTTGTTCGGTATCATCTTTTAGCATCATCCATATCATAAAAGCGTATATTCCAGCAATTAATAATGGAGTAAGAAAAGTTAATATCAAGAATGATTTCTTTTTTACACGAGAAAGATATTCTCTTTGTATAATGATAAAAATTTTATTCATTGGTATAGATCTATAGGTTAGATTGTTTTGTTTTCGTTAACGACTCTAATAAAAATATCGTTCATACTAGGAATTATTTCGCTGAATGAAATGATATTTAAATAAGGTAAGAGTTGTGCAAGTAGCTCGTTGGAAGTAGAACCATTGTTTAATTTTATTTTTAAACTATTTGATTCAATGCCTTTTATCTGATCTACAATTTCGAAATCTGATTTTAATACTTGATTCAGTTTATCGAATTCACCTGTGTAAGTTATTTCGTAGGTGTTGGTTCTGTAATTTTTCTTGATTTGTTCTACCGGTCCATCTAAAATCTTTTCCGATTTGTTGATTAATGCTATATGATCGCATATTTCTTCAACAGAACCCATATTATGAGTAGAGAAAATTATGGTAGCACCTTTATCGCGAAGTTCGAGAATTTCTTTTTTCAGAAGATTGGTGTTAATAGGATCAAATCCACTAAAGGGTTCGTCGAATATTAATAATTCTGGTTCATGCAGAATGGTAACAATAAATTGAATTTTTTGTTGCATCCCTTTCGAGAGTTCTTCTACTTTTTTATCCCACCATTGAAGAATATCGAATTTTTCGAACCAGGTTTTTAATTTTGTAGTTGCTTCTTTTTGGCTCATACCTTTTAGTTGTGCCAAATATAAAGCTTGCTCTCCAACTTTCATTTTCTTATACAAACCTCTTTCCTCGGGAAGGTATCCAATGCGTTTTACATCTTCAGGTTTTAGGGGTTCACCATTAAAAAATACTTGTCCTGAATCGGGACCTGTAATCTGATTAATAATGCGAATAAGTGTTGTTTTTCCGGCTCCATTTGGTCCTAAAAGGCCGAAAATACTGCCTTTAGGAACAGCAATGCTTACTTTATTAAGAGCTTTGTGTTCTGCATATTGCTTAACAACGTCTTTTGCTTCGAAAAATATCATGTAAAATTATTTAGGTTTTATGCATCTCATACTTAAATCGAAATCTAATGTACGGAATTTTAATAATCTCAACGTACAAAATCGACATAATAAAGAATATACAGGTTTTTATTTTGTTTTTTATGGATGTATAAGTTTTACAAAAAAAATCCCCAACCAATGGTTGAGGATAATTATATTTTAGAATTACTTTTACTCAAAAAAGTTTTTCACCTTTTTAAAAAAGCTTTTTTCGTGATTTGTTGGTTTGGGTGTAAATGAATCAGAGGCTTGAAGTTTCTCAAGAATTTTCTTTTCATCTTTTGAAACGTTGCTTGGTATCCAAACGTTAATTTTAACAAGTAAATCACCTTTGCCGTATCCGTTTACATCAGGTAAACCTTTGCCACGTAAACGTAAAATTTTACCAGGCTGAGTTCCTGCGTCTATCTTAACTTTTACTTTATTATCGATAGTTGGAATTTCAACAGCTGTTCCTAAAATAGAATCAGGAATGCTAATGAAAAGGTTATATAGTAAGTCGTTTTCATCTCGCACTAAATCTGGGTGTTCTTCTTCCTGAATTAAGATAAGAAGATCGCCATTTACACCACCACGGCGAGCGGCATTACCTCTTCCGCTAACCGATAGCTGCATTCCTTCGGCAACACCAGCAGGTATATTAATGGTAATTATTTCTTCGTCGCGAACAATTCCTTCGCCTGCACAGCTAGTACATTTATTGGTAATAATTTTACCTTCACCATTACACGAAGGACAAGTTGATGCAGTTTGCATTTGACCCAGAATTGTATTCTGAATTCTTGTTACCTGACCCGATCCGTTACAGGTTGTACATGTTGAGAAAGAGGAACCATCTTTTGCTCCAGAGCCATTACACGATTTACACTCGATGTATTTTTTGACTTTGATTTTCTTTTCTACTCCTTCGGCAATTTCTTTTAAAGTTAGTTTTACCTTTACTCTAAGGTTACTGCCTCGGTTAACTCTTCGTGAGCTACGACCGCCTCCGCCGCCAAAACCGCCGCCGAAGAATGAACTTCCTCCACCAAAAATATCTCCAAAGTGTGAGAAAATATCTTCCATATTCATTCCGCCACCGCCGAAACCACCTCCGGAAGCTCCGCTCATTCCTGCATGACCAAATTGGTCGTATCGCTGACGTTTTTCAGGATTGCTTAACACTTCATAAGCTTCAGCAGCTTCCTTAAAGTTTTCTTCGGCTTGTTTGTCATCCGGGTTTTTATCTGGATGAAATTGTATTGCCTTTTTGCGATATGCTTTCTTTAATTCGGCTTCTGAGGCTGATTTTGAAACCCCAAGTACCTCGTAATAATCTCTTTTAGACATTTTTTTTCAGCTTAGATTTAGGAATCAGATATTTATTCTCCCACAACAACTTTTGAGAAACGAATTACTTTCTCGTTTAGAGTGTATCCTTTTTCAACACAATCAACAACTTTTCCTTTCAAATCTTCTGAAGGGGCTGGTATTTTTGTGATTGCTTCATGGATATCTGTATCAAATTCCTGGTTTACAGCTTCAATTTCTTTTACGCCATTCTGGCTAATAAAATCTTTAAAGTTACTGTATATCAATTTAACTCCTTCTTTAAGAGCTTCGATATCTTTGGCATCATCCATTGATTGAAGGGCACGTTCAAAGTTATCCATAACAGGAAGTACATTAACAAGAATTTTTTCACCTGCCGACTTGGTAAGCTCCATTTTCTCTTTTAATGTTCTTTTTCTATAGTTGTCAAATTCAGCAGATAAACGCATGTATTTGTCATTAATATCCTGAAGTTTTTGTCCTAATTCTTCCAGTTCATCTGCTTTTTTTTCTTTGGCAGATTTTTTCTTTTCCTTCTTTTTTTCTGCTTTAGGCTCCTCTTTAAGCTCTTGTTCTTCTACAGTTTGTTCTACAGTAGTTTCCAAATCCTTCTCTTCCAATTTATCTTTTTTTGATTTGCTTTTATCTTTCGTCATTTTTCAATGATTTTTTTTGTTCTAAATTTTATTTGCTCTCTTGATCAAATAACCTGCCAATTTACTCCTTTGCGACAAATTGACACAAAGATAGAATTTGAAACTGTAAGTTTTTCATATTTTGTCATTTCATGCGAATATTCTTCTTTAGGTATAAATGTTTTGTTGAATAAATTATATGTAATAATGTATCTTATATCGTTATGCATAAAAAAACCGATTACTGGAAAATTCAGTAATCGGTTTAAGTATTTTTAATAATTAGAATTTATTTTTTTAGATAATGTTGTAATACTAATTCTAATTTTTCCCCTCTAAGATTTTTCGCCAGAATAATTCCATTTCCATCAATAAGAAAATTTGCAGGAATAGAATTTATTCCAAATTTATTAGACGTAGGAGAATGCCATCCTTTTAATTCACTAACATGGTATTCCCAATTTAATTTATCTTTTGAAATTGCTGCTTTCCAACTGGCCAGTTTTTTATCTAGAGAAAAACTATAGATGGTAAAACCATTTCCATTTTTAAATTTTAAGTTTTTAAACTGCTTATATGCAGATACTATTCTTGGGTTTTCGGCTCTACAAGGCGGACACCACGAAGCCCAAAAATCGACCAAAACAACTTTTCCTTTTAATGAGCTAAGTTTTATTTCTTTTCCACTTGTCGATTTGGCTATGATGTCAGGTAATTTATCTCCAACATTAAATCCTTCTTTTGCAGATTCACCTTTTGTGAGCGCTGCATTTGATGTAAAGGCAGAAAAAGAGAATGCAAATAATATAAGTAAGACCTTTAATTTCTTCATAACACTATAATTTTTAATGATTACTTTCTAATTTTTACAATTTAAAAGTAAAAATATCTACTTGTTTGAGGTGTTAATGAATAGTTAATTAACAATTCTTTTGATATTTGCACCAATTGCATTTAGTCTTAAGTCGATATTTTCATATCCACGGTCTATCTGATCAATATTATGAATTGTACTTTTTCCATCGGCCGATAATGCAGCTATTAATAAGGCAACTCCTGCTCGAATATCTGGTGAAACCATAGTCGTTGGTCTAAGTTGCTGTTCCTGGTTTAATCCAATAACAGTTGCACGATGAGGATCGCAAAGAATAATTTGTGCACCCATATCTATTAGTTTATCTGTAAAGAATAAACGACTTTCGAACATTTTTTGATGAATTAATACACTTCCTTTTGCCTGAGTTGCAACAACTAGAAAAACACTTAATAAATCGGGTGTAAGTCCTGGCCAGGGTGCATCGGCAATGGTTAGAATAGAGCCATCAATAAAGGTCTCAATTTCGTAATTTTCTTGCTTAGGGATAAAAATATCATCTCCCTTTAATTCCATTTTAATTCCAAGACGTTTAAATGCATTAGGAATCATGCCCAATTCATTGTAAGCAACATCTTTTATGGTTATTTCCGATTTGGTCATAACTGCCAAGCCTATAAAACTACCAATCTCTATCATGTCGGGGAGTATTCTATGCTCGCAAGCATGTAAGCTTTTAACACCCTCTATGTTTAAAAGGTTAGAGCCTACACCAGAGATTTTTGCACCCATCGAAATTAGCATTTTACACAATTGCTGAATATAGGGTTCGCATGCAGCGTTGTATATTGTTGTAATGCCTTTTGCCAAAACGGCTGCCATTATAATATTTGCTGTTCCTGTAACCGATGCTTCATCGAGTAACATATAAGTCCCGGTTAGTTCTTTAGCTTCTACTCGGTAAAAGTTTTCTCCAGGATTGAAATTGAACTTGGCACCTAGTTTTTGGAAACCAATAAAGTGGGTATCTAGTCTTCGTCTGCCAATTTTATCTCCGCCCGGACGAGGAATATAGCCTTTCCCAAATCGAGCCAATAAAGGTCCAATAATCATAATCGAACCTCGTAATGAAGATCCTTTTTTTGCAAATTCCGGAGAGTTTAAATATTCAAGATCTATATTTTCTGCTTTGAATGAGTATGTATTTTTAGATTCCTGCGATACACTTACTCCAAGGTCAGATAGCAATTCGATTAGTTTGTTAACATCGAGAATGTTAGGAATATTATGAATCGTAACCTTTTCGTTTGTTAATAGGGTAGCGCAAAGAATTTGAAGGGCTTCATTTTTTGCTCCTTGCGGAGTTAATTCTCCTTTTAGAGATTTTCCTCCTGTTATTTCAAATGTGCTCATTTGTTTATTAATTTGGTGTGAATGATAAGTTAAAGATAATTATAAAAATCATTCAGATGGGTTCAAACTAATGGTATTGCAAATAAAAAAAAGCCGGAAAAAATCCGGCTTGCTATGTTTATCTCTTTTTTTGAAATTTTCTGTTATCGTTTCGATGATCCCGCGGGTTTTTCCTTTTCATATTTTTTTTGGAAAAATCTTTATCTCTGCTTTCCCGGAGTTTCATTTCTTCAGGAATTTGAAGCTTTCCATCTGAAAGGTGAATAAGATCCTGAAAAATTTTATCGTCTGGTACACTATCTTTATTCCAGTTGATAAAAGATTTTTTCATGTGATTAGCGATCATCTGAATTAAAGCTTCCTTTTCTTTCGGTTCTTCTAATTCAATTGCTTTTTCGATTAAAGCTTCTATTGTTCTACCGTAATGTTTGTATTTAATTCGCTGATTATTATACGGTATTTTATCTGGTCTTTCGGCCAGTTTTTCTTTAGTTGGTGCTTCGTAAGGAGAATCGATATCCATACTGAAATTAGACATGATTGCTAAATGATCCCACAGTTTATGTCTAAAATCGCTAACATCTCTTAAATGTGGATACATGTTACCCATTACAGCAATTATACTTTTTGCCACACGGTTTCTTTCATCTTTGTCTTCAACAGTCATTGCAAAGTCAACCATTTTCTGAACGTTTCGTCCATATTCAGGAAGAACAAGATGTTTCCTGTTTGAATTATAATCCATTTAATCCGTTGTATTAATTCTCGGTAATATAATTTTATTCCAACTGGTACTTTATACCGAATTATGGCAAAAGAACACATTTATAACAAAAAAAAATTGAAGTCAGTTTTTCAATTATTCGGTGTGACTAAGAGCTTGTCGGTTAAATTACTATTGAAGAATAATGAAATTTTTATGTACCTAATATGGTAATCGACAAGCCCAGAAAGTCTTGGAACTCATTGCAAATGTATATTTTTTCTTGTACTCCTACAAATTGTGATGGAAATTATCCTATAATTTTAAGTTTTGCGAACTTTAAAAGGAGATGTTTTTGTCCTACAGTTTTAAAAAATACGCTTGCTTTAATATTTGGTTTACTGCCTTCTATTTGTAATACTTTACCCTTTCCGAACCGCTGATGTTCAACAACCATCCCAGCCTGTATTAACTCGGGATTCGAAGGGCTAAAGTTCGGATCATTATTTTCACTTACTTTAGTACGAACTAATGGTTTTGTAAGTTTTGGTTTTGATGAGAAATTTCTTTTTTGCTGAAATCTAGTTGGCTCACTAGGGATCTCATATTCTGTATGACTTTGGTTCTGATTTGCTGTATTTCCGCTAAATTCGGGTGCTTCATCGTAGCCAAACTCCAAATATCTTTCATCTATTTCGCGAATAAAACGACTCGGACGAGGATAGCTCATGTTTCCCCATTTGTATCTAGATCTTGCAAAAGACAAAGTTGCTCTTTTTTCTGCTCGTGTTAGGGCAACATAAAATAATCTTCTCTCTTCTTCTAACTCCTGCGAAGTACCACTTGCCATTTGTGATGGAAACAATTCTTCCTCTAAGCCAACAATAAAAAGATAAGGGAATTCTAATCCTTTTGCGGAGTGAATTGTCATTAATGTAATTTTCTCGCGGTCTTCATCTTTTTCGTTGTCCTGATCTGTTAGTAGGGCTACATCTTCAAGAAAATTTGGCAAGTGTAATTCTTTACCTTCTTCCAGTGCATTTTGTGTAAATTCCTGAATACCATTTAAAAGTTCCTGAATATTTTCATGTCGGGAAACTCCTTCTGGTGATCTGTCATTATAAAGTTCTTTTATAATTCCTGTTGATTTAGCAATATCACTGGCCATATCAAAAGCACTCTCGGTTTCTAATTTACTTTGAAAACCGGCAATTAAATTGGCAAACTTTGTAATTTTAGAGATTGTTCCGGCATTTAAACCATAAGGCCGCTGGTGTAATCCACATATAATATTCCATATACTGCAGGCATTCTGAGCCGCTGCATCCTGTAATTTGTTTATTGTTGTTGCTCCAATTCCTCGTTTTGGATAATTAATTACTCTTTTTATTGCCTCTTCGTCGTTAGGGTTTACGGCCATTCGACAGTAAGCTAATAAATCTTTAATCTCCTTACGTTGATAAAAGGACAAGCCTCCATATATTTTATAGGGCAAATTAAGCTTTCTCAGTGATTCTTCAAAAATTCTCGATTGTGCATTTGTTCTGTATAGAATAGCAAAGTCCTGATAGGAACAATGTTCCCGCATTCGGGTTTCGAATATATCATTCGAAATTAAATATCCTTCTTCATGATCGGTTAAGGCTTTAACAACCTTTATTTTATCTCCTATATCATTTTCCGAAAAAGAAACTTTCTTTATTTGGCCTTTATTTTTATGAATAATACTGTTAGCTGCATTTACAATTGTTTGTGTAGATCTGTAATTTTGTTCAAGTTTGTACAATTTGTAATCAGGGTAATCGTTTCTGAAGTTCAGGATATTTTCAATTTTTGCACCTCGAAAAGAATAGATACTTTGAGCATCATCACCAACTACACAAACATTTTTATGATTTTCTGCCAATTTTTTTACAATTAAATATTGTGAATAATTGGTATCCTGATACTCATCAACAAGCACATATTTAAACTTGTCTTGATATTTGGCTAGAATTTCCGGTTTGGTTTTGAATAGTATGTTTGTTTGGAGTAGTAGATCATCAAAATCCATCGCATTTGCTTGTCGGCATCTATGGCTATATCTTTTATATATCTCATGAATTAAAGGACGGCGAGACTGCATATCTGCTT
This sequence comes from Marinifilum sp. RC60d5, assembly GCF_052400665.1. Lineage (NCBI taxonomy): Bacteria > Pseudomonadati > Bacteroidota > Bacteroidia > Marinilabiliales > Marinifilaceae > Marinifilum > Marinifilum sp. RC60d5. Next base: position 611,911 of record NZ_JBQTGK010000001.1, on the reverse strand, counting down.
TTTGTGCTTTGTCATTTTGTGCATAAGCATTTGCGGTAACCAAATTATTTTTTGCTGAGGAAATTCGGTTTTGAACCTCGTTGGCTTTGTAGACTTTATCGTCGAGCTGCATCTCTTTTATGATAGCCCGAAATAAATTCCGAGAATCCTGTGTGTCGTAAATTGTAAAATTAGAATCGAAACCAAGGTGCTCTGCTTCGTACCTTAAAATTTTAGAAAAAATAGAGTGAAATGTTCCCATCCATAGGCTTTGTGCTTGTTGCGGTCCTACTATGCTACTAATTCTATCCTTCATTTCTTTAGCAGCCTTATTGGTGAAAGTAAGGGCTAGTATCGAGTATGGTTTGATACCCTTATTTAATAAGTGAGCAATTCTATAAGTAAGAACCCTTGTTTTTCCTGAGCCTGCACCTGCAATAACAAGTGATGCTCCCGTAATGTTTTCTACGGCTTCTCTTTGAACCGGGTTTAACTCATCTAAATATTCCATTCTCTTAAATTGATTTATCGGTAATTTTCGAAGCTCAAAAATAACACTTGTAGCTTAATTCTGCCTTGTTTTTTTAAATTAAGCGGTAAGATAATTCATTATTATGGAAAAAACGGCTTAAATTTTTTTAATATTGTAAATTAAGATGTATCAAAAATCAGTCGTAAATAATGATGAAATTCAAGTTTGATTTATTGCAAATTGTAAAAATATTCCGATCTATTCTTTTATTATCGGTAGTGTTAATTTCTAATTCGGTGTTTTCTCAGATTACATCTTTAAATGCCGATTATTCAACTTTATCTGAATATACCAGTTCACCTCAGGATTCAATTTATGTGTTCTGTGATAAAATTGGAACTGGAGTTGGCGAATTAAGAGCCGACTCCCCTGATGGAACATCTGGCTGGACTTTTACGTGGACTAAATGGGATGAGACAGCAACAGACTTTACAACTATTATAATCACTGAAAATGGCATGTCTTCTATTATCACTAATCTTTCAGACGGACTTTATAAAGTTCTAATCTCCAAAAGCGGAGAGACAGATGTTGAGGATCAGGCTTGGGTTTTGAATAATTCAAATTCGAATCCCATATTAAATCTGGATCTATTGGATTGTGTTGGGGTGCATTTTAAATCAACCTTTACAAAGAAGAATCTGCAATATTTCGATATTCCATCAACTAGTTTATTAAATGTTTCTGTAGATGATCGTATTATTTTTACTCTTTCTAGAAATGGTGCGATAGTACAGTCTACTCCTATAAGTAATTACGATGGTTCTGATAAGAGTTTTATTGATACGGAGGCTTATGAGGGAGATGACACATATTTAATGTTGGTTTCAGATCAATATGCTTGTGAGTTTACTTCAGATGTTGTAAGTACGCCTACTTATGCTGTAAAAGCTGATTTTGCAGTAAATCCGGAAACGGGAGAGGCACCTCTTGATGTGGAATTTACAAATGCTACAGTGAACGCTACTGATTATGAGTGGTTCTTGTATCAAGATTATGATAGGATTGATGAGGGTGCTTTAATTACTGAAGATAGTTTGTTATTAAATGATATTCTTATTGATGAAAATATAGATCCATACACGTATCAGCATCCAGGAAACTATTTTGTTAAGTTAATTGTTAAATCCGATAAAGGTCCTGATGTTTGTGTTGATGAGATGATTTTAACTACTCCCATTGTTGTTGATACTTCTTTAGTTCAGGTGCCGAATGTATTCACGCCAAATGGCGATGGCAAAAATGATGTTTGGAGAGCGAAGTCGCAATCTTTAAAAAGTTTTCATGCTATTGTTTTTAATCGTTGGGGTAGGGTTGTTTATGAATGGAAAAATCCTGATGAAGGTTGGAATGGAAAAGTAAATGGAAAATGGGCTACTCCAGGTACTTATTTTTATGTTATCACTGCTGTTGGCAGGGAGGAGCAAACAAAAAAATACACCAAAAAAGGATCGTTTATGCTCATAAGAAAATAAAGATCTAAGAATAGATCTCTTTACTGTTTTTTGTAATAAATAAAACCGTCTCAAGATAAATGAGACGGTTTTATTTTTACTGTCGTATTTAAACTTCTGCAGTTTCTTCTTCGTAAGCTGCCAATAGTTCTTTTTGAACATCAGCAGGAACTTTTTCATATTCTGCGAACTTCATTGTGAATTGTGCTCTACCGCCTGTTAAAGAGCTTAGAGAAGTAGAATATTTATTCATTTCTTTTAAAGGTGCTTTGGCGATAATTTTTTGAAATCCCTTTTCTGCTTCCATTCCCATAATTAGGGCTCTGCGTGTTTGAAGATCACTCATTACATCACCCATTCTATCTTCAGGAACTAATACTTCAATATCATAAATAGGTTCGAGAATTTTAGGACCAGCATTTTTAAAGGCAGCACTAAAGGCATGGCGTCCAGCTAGCTTAAATGATATTTCATTGGAGTCTACTGCGTGCATTTTTCCATCGTAAACCACAACTCTAATATCTCTTGCGTACGAGCCTGTTAGTGGTCCTTCATCCATTTTTTCCATAATTCCTTTAAGAATTGCAGGGAGAAATCGTGTATCAATGGCTCCGCCTACAATACAGTTGCAGAAAACTAATTTGCCACCCCAGCTAAGTTCATGCTCCTCTTTTCCTCTGAGGTTAACTTTAAGATCTTTACCATTTATATTATACATCACAGGATCAGGCATTCCTTCCTCAAATGGCTCAATAATCATGTGTACTTCACCAAATTGTCCCGATCCACCAGATTGTTTTTTGTGTCGATAATCTGCTTGTGCTAGCTTAGTAATAGTTTCGCGATAAGGAATTTTCGGAGTAAGGAATTCTATTTCCATTTTGTCATTATGAAGCAATCTCCATTTAAGTGTATTTAAATGAAATTCACCTTGACCATGAAGAATAATTTGTTTTAGCTCTTTTGAATATTCAATTAAAATTGTTGGATCTTCTTCATGAATCCTATGAAGTAATTCACCTAATCTTTCGTCATCGCCATCTTCTTTTGCTTTAACAGCAGTTCTGTATTTTGGTTCAGGAAATTCAATTTCTTTATATGTAAAATCGCAATCTTTACAATTTAATGTGTGGTTGTTTTTTGTATTTTTAAGTTTTACTGTAGCACCTATATCTCCTGCAACAAGTTCAGGTACTCTTTCTCTGTTTCGACCTGCTACCAAATATAGTTGAGATAGCCTTTCTTTGGTGTCATTATTAACATTTGTTAAGTCATCTCCTTCTTTTACGCTTCCTGAGATAACTTTAAAATAACTTACCTCCCCAATATGTGGTTCCATTGATGTTTTAAAAACAAATAATGAGGTAGGGGCTTTGGGGTCGCATTTAGCTTCTCGGCCACTTATGGTTGGGATTGCTGGCATTTCAGTAACGAAAGGTACGATGTTACCAATAAATTCCATTAATCTGCGAACACCCATATCTTTTTTAGCAGCAATACAAAATACAGGAAATAGATCTCCGGCAATCATTCCTTTTTTTATTCCTTCCCGCATTTCTTCTTCTGTCAAAGTTCCTTTGTCAAAATAGAGTTCCATTAAGGCTTCTTCATTCTCTGCTGCAGATTCGACAAGTTCATTGTGATAATTATCTGCTTTTGCTTTTTCGGTATCAGGAATATCTAAAATTTCAGGTTCACCTCCATCTGGTCCCCACTGATACATTTTCATTTTTAGTACATCAACAACAGCATTAAAATTTACGCCAACGTTTACGGGATATTGTACAATTGTAACCTTATTTCCAAAATTTGTCTTCGCAGATTCTATTGATTGTTCAAAATTTGCTTTATCGTGATCTAGTTGATTTATGACAAAAATAAGAGGAGTGTTTAAAGCAGCTGCCCTTCTTCCAATTATTTCGGTCCCCACTTCTACACCTTGTTGGGCATTAATAAGCATTAGGCCAGTGTCTGTTACATTTAGGGCTGAAATAACACCGCCCGAGAAATCATCTGCCCCAGGCGTATCAATAAAGTTAATTTTTTTTCCAAGCCATTCTGTATATAAAACTGTTGAAAAGACAGAATTTTCATATTCATGTTCTACAGGGTTATAATCAGAAACGGTGTTATTATCTTCAACATTTCCACGTCTTGTAATAACACCGCCTTCAAACAACATACACTCGGCTAGGGTAGTTTTACCCGAGCCGGCATTGCCAATGAGGGCGATGTTCTTAATTTCATTTGATTGATACACTTTCATAATGATATTTTTTTGGGTTTATTACTCTTGAAAATAAAAACTGAGATTTTATTGAATCTAGTTTAGATTGGTTTTAAGGCTTTCCAATTTAATTAACTTTTTAATAAGATACAATACACATTAGAGTTAATAAGCTAAAAAAGAATTGTTAAGTTTTGAAAATGCTCGTTTTTTTAACTTTATCATTAAATTTTCCCACGAGAATAAACGGTTTCGGAATTTTTTTTAGAATAGTTATTTTTTTGGTTGATAATAACTTGTCTTTTCTAAAGGCTTTTCATACCTTTGTGCGCTGATTTCAAGGGGTTTTTACAAAATACAACAGTTCTGCTATTGTTTTTAGTAAATAAATAATACCTTTGCAAACCAATTTGTTAAAATATATTTAATTAAAAAAAGTAATTGTTAATATGCCTACAATTCAACAGTTAGTTAGAAAAGGAAGAACCAAGCTTCAAGAGAAAAGCAAGGCTCCGGCATTGGATTCTTGTCCTCAAAGAAGAGGGGTTTGCGTACGTGTGTACACAACTACACCTAAGAAGCCTAACTCGGCTATGCGTAAAGTAGCACGTGTTAGATTGACTAACGGAAAAGAAGTGAATGCTTATATTCCAGGTGAAGGTCACAATTTGCAAGAGCACTCTATCGTATTGATTAGAGGTGGTCGTGTAAAAGATCTTCCAGGTGTAAGATATCACCTTGTTCGTGGTGCTCTTGATGCTTCAGGAGTAGAAGGTCGTATGCAGCGTCGTTCTAAGTATGGTACTAAGAGACCAAAGAAAAAGTAGTTGAAATCTAGTTTGTAACTGTAGGAGTTATAGTTTATGTGTTGTTCCCACTAAGTTGAGTAAATAGTCGAGAGATTGTTGAAGACGCATTTTGGGCAGCTAACATACGAATAGCTCGTAAACTAAAAGAAATGAGAAAATCAAGACCTAAAAAAAGGATTTTGTTGCCAGACCCAAAATTTAATGATGTTTTGGTAACAAGATTTGTAAATGACTTGATGGTGGATGGTAAGAAAAATCTTGCCTTTAAAGTGTTTTATGATGCTTTGGATATCGTTAAGGCTAAAACTGAGAAGTTAGAGAAGTCTCCTCTTGAGATTTGGAAGAAAGCTTTAGAAAACATTACTCCAGCTGTTGAGGTGAAGAGTCGTCGTGTTGGAGGTGCTACTTTTCAGGTTCCAATGGAAATTCGTCCAGAAAGAAAAATGTCTATTTCTATTAAGAATATGATTCTTTTTGCTCGTAAGAGATCAGGTAAATCTATGGCTGATAAATTATCTGCAGAAATTGTAGCTGGTTTCAACGAAGAAGGTGGAGCTTATAAAAAGAAAGAGGATACGCACAGAATGGCTGAAGCTAACCGTGCTTTCGCTCACTTTAGATTTTAATAATTGTTCAAGCAATTTGTAGAAGACAAAGAAAATGGCTAAAAGAGATTTAAAATTTACCAGAAACATTGGTATTATGGCACACATCGACGCCGGTAAAACAACAACTACCGAGCGTATCTTGTATTATACAGGGGTGTCTCACAAAATTGGTGAGGTACATGATGGTGCTGCTACAATGGACTGGATGGAGCAAGAGCAAGAAAGAGGTATTACAATTACTTCGGCAGCTACAACTTGTTTCTGGAATTACGACAAAAGTAAATACCAGATTAATATTATTGACACACCGGGCCACGTTGATTTTACTGTAGAGGTAGAACGTTCATTACGTGTATTGGATGGTGCTGTTGCATGTTTCTGTGCTGTTGGTGGTGTTGAGGCTCAGTCTGAGACTGTGTGGAGACAAGCTGATAAATATAGAGTTCCTCGTATGGGATTTGTAAATAAGATGGACCGTTCTGGTGCTGACTTTTTCAAAGCTGTGCGCGAGGTAAAAGAAAAATTAGGAGCTAATCCTATCCCTATTCAGATTCCTATTGGATCAGAAGATACTTTTCGTGGTGTAGTCGATTTGATTACTATGAAAGCTGTTGTATGGTACGATGATGAGAATGGTACAAACTATACATTGGAAGATATTCCAGATCATTTAGTTGCTGATGCAAATGAGTGGAGAGAAGTATTGGTAGAAGCAGTTGCTGAGCAAGATGAAGAATTGATGGAGAGATTCTTTGAGGATCCTGATTCAATCACTGAAGAAGAAATGTATGCTGTTATTCGTAAAGCGACTATTTCTATGAAAATTGTACCAATGCTATGTGGTTCTGCATTTAAAAATAAAGGTGTTCAGCGTTTGCTAGATGCTATTATTACTTATATGCCATCTCCACTAGATGTTGAAGCAATTGTTGGTACTGTTCCTGGTACTGATGAAGAAGTGACTCGTAAGCCTGATGCTGATGAGCCATTGGCAGCCTTAGCATTTAAAATTGCTACAGATCCATTCGTAGGTCGTTTGGCATTTACTCGTTTGTATTCTGGAGCTATTGATGCTGGATCGTATGTTTACAATACAAGATCAGGTAATAAGGAGCGTATTTCTCGTTTGTATCAAATGCATTCGAATAAGCAAAATGCTATCGATCGTGTTGAAGCAGGTGATATTTGTGCTTGTGTAGGATTTAAAGATATTCGTACTGGAGATACTCTATGTCAAAAAGAAACTCCAATCGAACTTGAATCAATGGATTTCCCAGATCCAGTAATTGGTATCGCTGTTGAACCATTGACTCAAAAAGATGTTGATAAGATGGGTATGGCTTTAGCTAAATTGGCTGAAGAGGATCCAACTTTCCAGGTTAAAACAGACGAAGATTCAGGTCAAACTGTAATTTCTGGTATGGGTGAGCTTCACTTAGATATCATTATTGACCGTTTGAAACGTGAATTTAAAGTTGAGTGTAATCAGGGGGCACCTCAGGTTGCTTATAAAGAAGCTATTAAAGGAACTGTTGAGTTGCGTCATGTATTCAAAAAGCAATCAGGTGGACGTGGTAAGTTTGCTGATATTTCATTCATATTATCTCCAGTTGATGAAGATTTTGAAGGAGAAGGATTGCAATTTGTTGATAAAATTAAAGGTGGTAATATTCCTAAGGAATTTGTTCCTTCGGTGCAGAAAGGTTTTACCGAAGCTATGAAAAATGGTGTTTTAGCAGGTTATACTGTTGATACTCTAAAAGTTGTTTTGGTTGATGGATCTTTCCACCCAGTTGATTCGGATCAATTATCATTTGAGATGGCTGCTAAGCAAGGTTTCAAAGAAGCTTGTGCTAAAGCAAATCCAGTTCTTCTTGAGCCTATCATGAAAATGGAGGTTATTACACCAGAAGAATATATGGGAGATATTATTGGTGACTTGAACAAACGTCGTGGTCAGGTAGAAGGTATGGAGTCGAAACACGGAGCTCGTGTTGTAAATGCTAAAGTACCATTGTCTGAACAGTTTGGTTATGTGACTGTATTAAGAACTCTATCTTCAGGTCGTGCAAACTCTTCAATGGAATTTTCTCACTTCGAGGAGGTACCAAAAGGTATTGCCAAAGAAGTTGTAGAGAATGCAAAAGGTAAAGTAGAATTATTATAATTAAATCATCGTATAATATATAAATAAGATGAGCCAAAAAATTAGAATTAAACTGAAATCTTACGATCATAATTTAGTTGATAAATCAGCTGAGAAAATCGTTAAGACAGTTAAGGCTACAGGTGCAGTTGTTAGCGGTCCAATTCCACTTCCAACTCACAAAAGAATTTTTACTGTTCTTCGTTCAACTTTCGTGAACAAGAAATCTAGAGAACAGTTTCAACTTTCTTCTTTTAAGCGTTTGATCGATATTTACAGTTCAACTGCAAATACAATTGATGCTTTGATGAAACTAGAGTTGCCTAGTGGAGTAGAAGTTGAAATTAAAGTTTGATAATCTGTAAGATTTATTATTAAAAAGTAAAGAGAAATGCCAGGATTAATTGGAAAAAAAATCGGAATGACTTCCGTTTACAGTGCCGAGGGAAAAAATATTCCATGCACTGTCATTGAGGCAGGTCCATGTGTTGTAACCCAGATCAAAACAGTTGAATCTGATGGTTATGAAGCACTTCAGTTGGCTTTTGACGATAAAAAGGAAAAGCGAACAACTAAAGCGCTAGATGGGCACTTTAAAAAGGCAAATACAACCCCTAAAAAGAAGCTTGTTGAGTTCTCTGAATTCGAAGCTGATTATAAATTAGGAGATGCTGTTACAGTTGATATCTTTGAAGAGTCGTCTTTTGTAGACGTAAGCGGAGTGTCAAAAGGTAAAGGTTTTCAAGGGGTAGTGAAACGTCATGGTTTTGGCGGAGTAGGTGGTTCTACACACGGTCAGCATAACCGTTTGAGAGCGCCTGGTTCTATTGGTGCTGCATCTTACCCAGCTCGCGTATTTAAAGGCATGAGAATGGCCGGACGTACAGGTGGGGATACTGTGAAGGTTCAAAACCTTCAAGTTCTTAAGGTAATTCCTGAGAACAACTTATTATTAGTTAAAGGATCTCTTCCAGGGTCTAAAGGTTCATACGTAATTATTGAAAAGTAATGGAATTAACTATTTTAAACACAGCTGGAGAAGATACAGGGAGAAAAATTGAATTCAACGATTCAGTTTTCGGCATCGAACCAAACGAGCACGCTATTTACTTAGATGTAAAACAATTTTTAGCAAACCAACGTCAGGGAACTCATAAATCAAAAGAGAGAGCTGATATTTCTGGTAGTACTGCTAAGATTAAGAAGCAAAAAGGTACCGGTACAGCTCGTGCTGGTAGCATTAAATCACCTGTATTCAGAGGTGGAGGTCGTGTATTCGGTCCTCGTCCAAGAAACTACGGTTTCAAATTGAATAAAAAACTGAAGCAATTAGCTCGTAAATCTGCTTTAACAATTAAAGCTCAAAATGAAGCTTTAATGGTAGTTGAAGACTTTAATTTCGAGACTGTAAAGACAAAAAGTTTTGTTGCACTTCAAAATAGCCTTAAAGTATCTGATAAAAAAGTACTTTTAGTTTTATCTGAAGATAATAAAAACATATATTTGTCTTCTCGTAATTTGAAGAATGTAAAAGTTGTTCGTGTTTCTGACTTGGCAACTTATGACATTATGAAAGCTTCAACTTTGGTGTTTGTAGAGAGCTCAGTAAAAGGGCTCGATGAAATGTTTAAACTAAACTAAGTTTAAAAAAATGGATATTTTAATTAAGCCAATCGTTACTGAGAAAATGACTGAGCAAAGCGAGAAATTTAATCGCTTTGGTTTTGTTGTGGATCGTAGAGCGACAAAGATCGATATTAAGGCAGCAGTAGAATCAATGTACAATGTTAAGGTGGCGTCTGTTAATACCATGAATTATCAAGGTAAAAAGAAGAGCCGTTTCACTAAAGCAGGTGTGATTGAGGGAAGAACTGCGTCTTTTAAAAAGGCGATCGTTACTTTAGTTGAAGGTGATAATATAGATTTTTATAGCAATATTTAATAGAAAATGGCTGTACGTAAATTAAAACCTGTAACTCCTGGTCAAAGAAATAAGATCTTAAATACCTTTGAGCAGGTAACTACAGACAAACCTGAGAAATCATTGTTAAGACCAATGAAGAAAACCGGTGGTAGAAATAACACTGGTAAGATGACAATGAGATATATAGGTGGTGGTCACAAGAGAAGATATCGAGTTATTGATTTCAAAAGAGACAAAGACGGGGTTCCCGCAAAAGTTGTTTCGATTGAATACGATCCAAACCGTACTGCGCGTATCGCATTACTTGTGTATGCAGACGGAGAGAAGCGTTATATTATCGCTCCAAATGGACTCGAAGTTGGACAAACTTTGCTTTCTGGCGAAAAGGTAACTCCTGAAATCGGAAACGCAATGCCATTATCTGATATCCCATTAGGTACAATAATTCATAATATTGAATTAAGACCCTCTCAAGGTGCTGTGATGGCTCGTAGCGCTGGTGCATATGCTCAACTTGTTTCAAGAGAAGGCAAATATGCAATGATCAAATTACCTTCTGGTGAAGTTCGAATGATTCTAGTAACCTGTAAAGCGACTATTGGAACTGTTTCTAATACCGACCATGCGTTGGAGAGAAGCGGTAAAGCCGGTCGTACTAGATGGTTAGGTAGAAGACCTCGCGTTCGTGGTGTGGTAATGAACCCAGTTGATCACCCAATGGGTGGTGGTGAAGGTAAGTCTTCAGGTGGACACCCTCGTTCTAGAACAGGTGTGTTGGCTAAAGGGTTTAAAACTCGTGCCAAGAAGAATGCTTCTAATAAGTATATTGTTGAAAGAAGGAAAAAGTAATTTGATTAATTAGATTGTTATGAGTCGTTCATTAAAAAAAGGCCCTTTTATCGATTTCAAATTGGAGAAACGAGTATTGGAGCAAAACGAATCAGGTAAAAAGTCAGTGATGAAAACCTGGTCAAGACGTTCTATGATTTCTCCGGATTTCGTAGGGCACACAATTGCCGTTCACAACGGAAACAAATTCATTCCTGTTTATGTTACTGAAAACATGGTAGGCCATAAATTAGGTGAATTTGCGCCAACTCGTACTTTTAGAGGACATGCTGATAAGAAGAAACGCTAATCGCATGTTTAAAGGTTTTAATTAACATTTTGAATTTGTAAAAATGGGTGCAAGAAAAAGAATAAAAGCAAACCAAATAAAGGAGGAAAAAAAGAGCAAAGCATTTGCTAGCTTGAAAAATGTTCCTACTTCACCTCGTAAAATGAGACTTGTTGCCGATATGGTAAGAGGTATGGAGGTGAACCGAGCTTTAGATGTACTTCGTTTCAGTCCGAAAGAAGCATCAAATCGCGTAGAAAAACTAGTGCTTTCTGCTATTGCCAATTGGCAAGCGAAGAATGAAGGTCAAAGAATCGAAGAAAGCGAGTTATACATTAAAGAAATTTGTGTAGATTCAGCTCGTATTTTAAAGCGACTTAGACCTGCTCCTCAAGGGAGAGCACATAGAATTAAGAAAAGATCAAATCATGTAACTATATTATTGGGTAGTAAAACTGCTGAAGCCGATAATACTAAAGAATAGTTAGAATGGGACAAAAAGTAAATCCAATAGGAAATAGATTAGGAATCATCAGAGGATGGGATTCTAACTGGTTTGGCGGAAAAAACTACGGCGATAAGCTTGTTGAAGATACCAAAATTAGAAAGTACCTAAACGCTCGTTTAGCTAAGGCAAGTATTTCTAAAATCATTATCGAAAGAACTCTTAAATTAATTACTATCACTATCAATACTGCTCGTCCAGGTATTATTATCGGAAAAGGTGGTCAGGAAGTTGACAAGTTAAAAGAAGAGTTAAAGAAGATTACTGACAAAGAAGTACAAATTAACATCTTTGAAATTAAGCGTCCAGAAATGGATTCTGTAATCGTTGCTAATAATATTGCTCGACAAATCGAAGGACGTATCGCCTATCGAAGAGCAATTAAGATGGCTATTGCTTCTACTATGAGAATGGGTGCTGAGGGAATTAAAGTTCAGATTTCCGGCCGTTTAAATGGAGCTGAGATGGCACGTTCTGAAATGTATAAAGAAGGACGTACTCCGCTTCACACCTTAAGAGCAGATATTGATTACTGTCAGGCAGAAGCATTGACAACCTATGGGTTAATTGGTATTAAAGTTTGGATCTGTAAAGGAGAAGTTTATGGTAAACGTGACTTAACTCCTAACGCCGGCATGAAAGATAGCCGAGGTCCAAAAGGAAAAGGTGGTTTTAATAGAAGAAAAAAGAAGTAGTCTTTAAATTTTAAAGAATTAGTACGATGTTACAACCAAAAAGGACAAAATTTAGAAGACAACAAAAGGGAAGAATGAAAGGTAACGCAGGACGCGGTACTGAATTAGCATTCGGATCTTTTGGGATCAAATCACTTGAAGAAAAGTGGATTACTGGTCGTCAAATTGAAGCTGCACGTGTAGCAGTGACTCGATATATGCAAAGACAAGGTCAAATTTGGATCAGAGTATTTCCAGATAAACCTATCACTAAAAAGCCTGCAGAGGTACGTATGGGTAAGGGTAAAGGATCTCCAGAAGGATTCGTTGCTGCTGTTTCACCTGGAAGAATGTTATTCGAGTGTGAAGGAGTACCTTTTGAAGTAGCAAAAGAGGCGTTACGTCTAGCTGCTCAAAAGCTACCTGTTACTACAAAGTTTGTCGTAAGACGTGATTATGTTGAAAATTCAAATGATTAATCATGAAGAATTCAGAAATTAAAGAGTTAACAACACAGGAAATAGTAGAAAAGTTGGATGCTGAAAGATCAGCGTTAACTCGCTTTAGACTAAATCACGCTATTTCACCTTTGGAAAATCCTTTGCAAATTAAGGAAACCCGACGTAACATTGCCAAACTTATGACTGAGTTACGTCAAAGGCAATTAACTGAAAAGTAAAAAAGTGATGGAAAGAAATCTTAGAAAAGAGCGTATCGGGGTAGTGGTTAGCAGCAAAATGGAAAAATCCATTACTGTTGCAGTTCACACAAAAGAGAAACACCCAATTTATGGTAAGTTTGTGAACAAAACCAAGAAATTCACTGCTCATGACGAGGAAAACACCTGTAATGAAGGTGATACCGTAAAAATCATGGAAACCCGACCTTTAAGTAAAAATAAAAGTTGGAGATTAGTTGAAATTATTGAAAGAGCTAAGTAATCATGATACAAACAGAAAGTAGACTATTAGTAGCTGATAACAGCGGTGCAAAGGAAGTACTTTGTATTCGTGTGTTGGGCGGTACCAGAAAACGTTATGCTTCAATTGGAGATAGAATCGTGGTTACCGTAAAGAACGCTATCGCCGGTTCCGAAATGAAAAAAGGAACAGTAACAAAAGCAGTTGTTGTTCGCACCAAAAAAGAGATTAGAAGACCAGACGGATCCTATATTCGTTTCGATGATAACGCATGTGTATTATTGAATACTGCCGGTGAAATGAGAGGAACCCGTATTTTTGGACCTGTTGCAAGAGAGTTACGTGACACTAATATGAAGATCGTTTCTCTAGCACCAGAAGTTTTATAATCTTTGTAAACCAAGAACAATGAAGTTACATATTAAAAAGGGTGATACCGTAATTGTTAATTCTGGGGAATCAAAAGGTCAGGAAGGTAAAGTGTTAGAAGTACTTGTTAGCAAACAGCGAGCAATCGTTGAGGGTGTTAACATGATTTCAAAACACACCAAGCCTAATGCTGAGAATCCTCAGGGTGGTATCGTTAAAAAGGAAGCCCCAATTCACATTTCAAATTTGAATGTGAAAGATCCTTCAACAGGAAAAGCTACTCGTATTGGTAGAAAAATGGGCGATAACAATAAATTAGTTAGATACTCTAAAAAGTCAGGGGAGGAGATTAAGTAATGAGCTATACACCGACTCTTAAAAAACAGTATACAGAAGAAATCATTCCTACATTAATGAAGGAATTTGATTACAAATCTGTAATGCAAGCACCTAAATTAACGAAGATAGTAATTAATCAAGGTGTTGGTCAGGCAATTGCTGATAAAAAAGTGCTTGAATTCTCTGTGAATGAGCTAACTGCCATTACTGGTCAGAAAGCTGTTCAGACTTTCTCTTCTAAAGATATTTCGAACTTTAAGTTACGTAAAGGTATGCCAATTGGTACTACTGTAACTTTACGTCGTGAGCACATGTATGAATTTCTTGAAAAATTAGTTCGTGTGGCATTACCACGTATTCGCGACTTTAGAGGTATTAAGAGTAAATTAGACGGTAGAGGAAATTATACTTTAGGTATTGAAGAACAAATTATTTTTCCTGAGATTGTGTTGGATGAAATCAACAAAATTATGGGTATGAATATTACTTTTGTTACTACTGCCAAAACCGATGAAGAAGCTTATGCTCTTTTAAAAGAATTTGGATTACCATTTAAAAATCTAAAAAAATAAGACGATGGCTAAAGAATCAATGAAAGCTCGCGAAGTTAAGCGTCAAAAGTTAGTTGAAAAATACGCAGCTAAAAGAGCTAAACTAAAAGAGGAAGGCGATTACATCGCTCTTAGTCGTTTGCCAAAAAATTCTTCACCTGTTCGTTTACACAACAGATGTAAGATCACCGGACGTCCTAAAGGATATATGAGACAATTCGGGATTAGTCGTATCACTTTCCGTGAAATGGCTTCTTCTGGTCTAATACCTGGTGTAAAGAAGGCAAGTTGGTAATCAAAATTTTGTTATCAGAATATTGTTAAATATTGTCCCGAGAAATCGGGATCAATTTAATTTTTTATATAATGACAGATCCAATAGCAGATTTTCTTACACGTTTAAGAAATGCGGTTATGGCTAACCACAAAGTGGTTGAGGTGCCAGCATCGAACGTGAAAAAAGAAATGACAAAGATTCTTAAGGATAAAGGTTATATCCTTAACTACAAATTTGTAGATGATGGCGTTCAGGGCGTAATTAAAATTGCCTTGAAATACCATCCAGAAACCAAGATCTCAGCAATTAAGGATCTTAAACGTGTCTCTAAGCCAGGTTTAAGAAAATATTGTGGAGCACTAGAATTACCTCGCGTACTTAACGGTTTAGGAATTGCGATTCTTTCTACTTCTCAGGGAGTTATGACTGACAAGGAAGCTCGTCAGAAGCATGTTGGTGGTGAAATATTGTGTTACGTTTATTAATTAAGGAGGATTAGAAATGTCACGAATTGGAAAATTACCTATCAATTTGCCTGCCGGAGTAAGCGTAACGGTAAATAAAGATAATTCAGTAGTTGTTAAAGGACCTAAAGGTGAATTAACACAACAAATTAACACTGAAATTAAAGTTTCTGTAGAGGAAAATAAAGTTGTTCTTGAGCGTCCTTCTGATCAGAAGAGACACAAAGCAATGCACGGTTTATATCGTTCATTGATGAGCAATATGGTATTTGGTGTTACTGAGGGTTATAAGATTGAGCAAGAACTTGTTGGTGTAGGTTATCGTGCTACCTCTAGAGGTCAGATTCTAGAGTTAGCTTTAGGGTATTCTCACCTTATTCACATGGAAATTGCTGCTGAGGTTAAAGTAACAGCAGTAACTGAAAAGCGTGCTAATCCTATCATTACTCTTGAGAGTTGCGATAAGCAATTGGTAGGTCAGGTTGCAGCAAAAATCAGATCATTCAGAAAACCTGAACCATATAAAGGAAAAGGTGTTAAATTTGTTGGAGAACAGCTTAGAAGAAAAGCTGGTAAATCTGCAGGTAAATAATTTCTAAAACAGTAAATTATGGCTTTAACTAAGCAAGAAAGAAGACTAAGAATTAAAAGAAGAATTCGCAAGTCTGTTTCTGGAACTGCTGAAAGACCAAGAATGTCAGTTTTTCGTTCTAATAAGCAGATTTCAGTACAATTGATAGATGATCTTTCAGGAAAAACTTTGATGGCTACTAGCTCATTAATCAAAGAGATTGCTGAAAAATCAGTAAATAAAATTGAACAAGCAGAATTAGTAGGACAAGCTATTGCTGAAAAAGCAAAAGAAGCTGGTTTCACTAGTGTTGTATTCGATAGAAATGGTTATCTATACCATGGTAGAGTTAAATCTTTAGCGGACGCTGCTCGTAAAAGTGGCCTTAAATTTTAATAATTATGGCAGATATCAAAAATGTTAAGACAAGCGATGCAGAGCTTAAAGATAGACTGGTTGCTATTAATCGTGTTACCAAAGTAACAAAAGGAGGTAGAACTTTCAGTTTTTCTGCAATTGTTGTTGTAGGTAACGAAAATGGATTAGTAGGATGGGGACTTGGTAAAGCAAATGAAGTTACCACGGCTATTTCTAAAGGAGTAGACGCTGCTAAGAAAAATTTGATTAAAGTACCTGTTTACAAAGGAACTATTCCTCACGAGCAACTTTCAAGATTCGGTGGAGCAGAGGTTTTTATTAAACCAGCTTCTCACGGTACTGGGGTTAAAGCCGGTGGTGCAATGCGTGCAGTACTAGAGAGTGTTGGAGTAACTGATGTACTTGCTAAATCAAAAGGTTCATCAAACCCTCATAACCTTGTAAAAGCAACTTTCGAAGCTCTTGCTGAATTAAGAGATGCTCATACTGTTGCTGAACAAAGGGGTGTTTCATTGGATAAAGTGTTTAACGGTTAAGAATTAGGGAAATGGCTAAGATTAAAATTACTCAAATCAAGAGCAAAATCGGAAGTACCGATCGCCAGAAAAGAACCTTGGAAGCATTAGGTTTGAATAAAATCAATGCTACTGTTGAACACGAAGCTACGCCTCAGATAAAAGGTATGGTAGTGAAGGTGCAACACTTGGTTTCCGTAGAAGAATAAATCATTGTAAATATTTAGAAATAAATAGATATGGACTTAAGTAACTTAAAACCCGCAGCTGGTTCTGTAAAGACAAATAAAAGAATAGGTCGCGGACAAGGATCTGGTAGAGGTGGAACCTCAACTAGAGGACATAAAGGTGCGAAGTCAAGATCTGGATACTCTAAGAAAGTTGGATTCGAAGGTGGTCAAATGCCTTTACAACGAAGAGTTCCTAAGTTTGGATTTAAGAACATCAACAGAAAAGAGTATAAAGCTATTAATGTTGACGTTTTACAAGCATTAGCAGAAAAAAATAACATTACTGTTATTGATCTTGACGTAATCGTAAATGCTGGTTTAGCATCGAAAAACGAAAATGTTAAAATTTTAGGTAAGGGAACATTGACTGCTAAGCTTGAAGTTAAAGCTCACGCATTCTCAAAATCTGCTCAATCAGCGATTGAAGCAGTAGAAGGAACAGTTGTTAAATTGTAAGTTTATATAATGAAAGGTTTAATAGAAACATTGAAGAACATCTGGAAGATTGAGGATTTAAGATCACGTATCTTAACTACTCTGGGTCTTCTTTTAGTCTACCGTTTAGGTGCTAAGGTGGTTTTGCCTGGTATTGACCCGGCTCATTTAGAAGCGTTAAAATCACAAACTTCAGATGGAGTTTTAGGTTTGTTAAACATGTTTTCAGGGGGAGCGTTTGCAAATGCATCCATCTTTGCTCTTGGAATTATGCCATACATATCTGCCTCTATTGTAATCCAGTTAATGGGAATTGCAGTTCCTTATTTTCAAAGATTACAACGTGAAGGTGAAAGTGGACGTAGAAAAATTAATCAAATTACCCGGTACTTAACAGTGATTATACTTGTTCTTCAAGCGCCAGGATATTTATTAAACTTACATACAACTTTACCTGAAGCAGCCTTTATTCTTAAAGGTACATTCTTTACTATATCTTCTGTGGTAATACTTGCAGCAGGATCTATGTTTATTATGTGGTTAGGAGAAAAAATTACTGATAAAGGTATCGGTAATGGTATCTCGATAATTATTATGATAGGTATTATTGCAAGATTGCCATTCTCGTTTATTGCAGAATTAGGATCTAGAATTGAAGGACAAGGTGGTGGATTAATCGTACTTGTTTTAGAGATTGTGATGTTATTCTTCATTTTTGTGGTGACTATTATGTTGGTACAAGGAACGAGAAAGATACCAGTACAGTATGCAAAGAGAATTGTTGGTAACAAACAATATGGAGGTGTTCGTCAGTATATTCCTTTAAAAGTGAATGCTGCTGGTGTAATGCCTATCATTTTTGCTCAGGCAATTATGTTTTTGCCTATGGCGTTTGTGAACTATGCAAGTTCGGATGCATTAACAGGAGTAGCTTCAGCTTTATCTAACTTTACCGGATTTTGGTACAATGCTTTATTCTTTGTAATGATTGTTTTGTTCACCTATTTCTATACTGCGATTACTGTTAATCCTACTCAGATGGCTGAGGACATGAAAAAGAATGGAGGTTTTATTCCAGGTATTAAGCCAGGAAAGAAAACAATCGACTTTTTGGATACAGTTATGTCGCGAATTACTTTACCAGGATCATTATTTCTTGGTTTAGTAGCAATCTTACCTGCGTTTGCAATGATTGCTGGAGTGAATAACCAATTTGCACAATTTTATGGAGGTACCTCATTGTTGATTCTAGTCGGGGTAGTGTTGGATACATTACAGCAAATTGAATCACATTTATTGATGCGTCATTACGATGGATTGATGAAGTCTGGAAGAATAAAAGGTAAAACTCCTGGAGGAGCTGCTGCTTATTAAAATATTTTTGCTTTCTTTGCAATGATTTTTTACAAGACAGAGGAAGAGATTAATCTACTAAGTAAAAGTAATAATCTGGTAGCTAAGACTTTAGGTGAAATATCTAAAGTCATAGCTCCAGGTATTTCTACCTTATGCTTAGATAAAATTGCAGAGGAATACATAAGAGACAATGGGGGTTTACCTGCGTTTCTTAATTATGATGGATTTCCTAACACTTTATGTGTTTCTATAAACAATGAAGTTGTACATGGTATTCCATCTTCCTATGAGCTGAAAGAAGGAGATATTGTATCTTGTGATTGTGGTGCTATTTTGAATGGCTTTTATGGTGATTCAGCATATACATTTTCAATAGGAGAGATTGATTCGGAGATTCAGCAACTCTTGAAGGTTACTAAAACTGCACTTCAAAAAGGAATAGAAAATGCAGTTGATGGTAGTCACTTAGGAGATATCGGTTTTGCCATTCAAAAGCATGCTGAGAAAAATAATTTCTCTGTAGTAAAAGAAATGGTAGGGCACGGAATAGGAAAAGATCTTCATGAAGATCCTCAAGTTCCGAATTATGGAAGAAATGGAAGAGGATTAAAATTGAGAGATGGATTAGTACTGGCAATTGAACCAATGATTAATCTAGGGAAAAGAGAAATCTATACCAAAGATGATGGATGGACAATTGTAACGGCCGATGGTAAAGCATCAGCTCATTTTGAACAAACTATTGTTGTTCGAAAAGGCAAGGCTCAAATTCTGTCCGGTTTTGAATTTATTGAAGAATAATCAAATAAAAATAATAGAGCTTATGGCTAAACAGCCTTCAATAGAACAAGACGGTACTATTACCGAGGCATTATCAAATGCTATGTTTCGTGTAGAACTTGAGAACGGTCATGTGATTACTGCTCACATTTCCGGTAAAATGAGAATGCACTACATTAAGATCTTACCGGGTGATAAAGTAAAGGTTGAAATGTCACCTTACGATCTTACTAAAGGGCGCATTACTTTTAGATACAAAAATTAAATTTCGATAAAAATGAAAGTAAGAGCATCTGTAAAGAAACGTTCTGAAGATTGTAAAATCGTAAGAAGAAAAGGACGTTTGTATGTGATTAATAAAAAAAATCCTAAGTTCAAACAACGTCAGGGTTAATTTAGTTAATTTGTAATAGATAAATATTTAATTTATGGCTAGAATTGTTGGAGTTGATTTGCCTCAAAATAAGAGAGGTGAGATTAGCTTGACTTATATCTTCGGAATCGGTCGTAGTGCTGCTCGTCAAATATTAGACGAAGCTGGCGTTTCATACGAGACTAAGGTAAAAGATTGGAGCGATGAGGAATCTGCTAAGATTCGTCAAGCGATTAACACATCCTTTAAAGTTGAAGGAGAGTTGCGTTCGTTAAATCAACTGAATATTAAACGTTTGATGGATATCGGTTGTTACCGTGGAATCCGTCATCGTATTGGTTTGCCGGTACGTGGACAGAAGACAAAAAACAACTCACGTACTAGAAAAGGTAAGAGAAAAACAGTTGCTAATAAAAAGAAAGCGACTAAATAATTGTTAAGTTATGGCAAAGAAGTCAACATCAGTAAAGAAAAAAGTTGTGAAAATTGAGGCTGTTGGACAGGCTCATGTTCATTCATCTTTTAACAATATTATTATCTCTTTAACTAATAATAGCGGACAAGTTATTTCATGGTCCTCAGCAGGTAAAATGGGCTTTAGAGGTTCTAAAAAGAATACTCCTTATGCTGCTCAGCAAGCTGCTACAGATTGTGGAAAAGTTGCTCACGATTTAGGTTTGAGAAAAGTAAAAGTATTTGTTAAAGGTCCAGGAAACGGTCGTGAATCTGCAATTCGTGCTATCAATTCATGTGGAATTGATATTTCAGAAATTGTAGATGTAACTCCACTTCCACACAACGGATGTCGTCCTCCTAAGAGACGTAGAGTTTAATAGATAAAGAGTTTAATAAAAAATGCAAACTTTTTTGAATTAATTTTGAATCCTCCTTTTATCGCGGCGATTTAATAATTCAATGGATTTGCAAAGTTTCTATTATTAGAAAAATTTAAATTTTGAAAGCATGGCTAGATATATAGGACCAAAGTCAAAAATTGCTAGAAAATTTGGTGAGCCAATTTTTGGACCTGATAAAGCATTTGAAAACAAAAATTACCCTCCAGGACAGCACGGTAACAGCCGTAGAAGAAAAAAGATGTCTGAGTACGGAGTGCAATTAAAAGAAAAACAAAAAGCAAAATACACTTATGGTGTATTAGAGAAGCAATTCTCAAACTTATTTAAAAAAGCCGCGAGAAGTAAAGGTATTACCGGTGAGGTTTTGTTACAACTTCTTGAATGTCGTTTAGATAACGTTATTTTCAGATTAGGTGTTGCTCCAACAAGATCAGCTGCACGTCAGTTGGTTAGCCACAAACACGTAACTGTAAATGGTGAAATCTGTAACATCCCTTCTTACTCGGTAAAATCTGGAGATATTATTGGAATTCGTGAAAAATCGAAATCCTTAGAAGTTATTACCGATTCTTTATCAGCTGCTAGATATAACCAATCTTCATGGTTGGAATGGGATCAAACCTCTCTTAGTGGTAAGTTTCTTAACGTACCAGAAAGAACAGAAATTCCTGAAAATATCAAGGAACAGTTAATCGTTGAATTGTATTCTAAGTAATAAATAGTTAATCAGTAATTTATGGCAATTTTAGCTTTCCAAAAACCGGACAAAGTTATCATGCTCGATGCTGACGAAAGATTCGGTAAATTCGAATTTCGTCCATTAGAGCCTGGATATGGTATTACAATCGGTAACGCCTTAAGGAGAATATTACTTTCTTCTCTAGAGGGTTTTGCCATTACAACCATCAAGATTCAGGGTGTCGATCATGAGTTTTCAACAATTCCGGGCGTCATCGAAGATGTAACGGAGATGATCCTGAACCTGAAACAAGTTCGGTTTAAACAAAGAGTTGAGGAAGTGGACAATGAGTTGGTTACTGTTACCATTTCAGATCAGGAAACTTTTACAGCAGGCGATATTAACAAGTTCCTAACCGGTTTCGAGGTGTTGAATCCTGAACTTGTAATTTGCAGAATGGACAGCTCTGCCAAATTGCAGTTAGATTTAACTATCAATAAAGGTAGAGGTTATGTACCTTCTGTTGAGAATAAGCCTGTAGATGCAGAATTTGGTGTGATTCCTATCGACTCAATTTTTACTCCTATTAAAAATGTAAAATATGAAGTTGAGAATTATCGTGTTGAACAAAAAACTGATTACGAAAAATTAGTTTTCGAAATCACCACAGATGGTTCTGTTCATCCAAAAGATGCGTTAAAAGAAGCTGCTAAAATTCTGATTTATCACTTCATGTTGTTCTCAGACGAAAAGATCACTCTTGATTCTGATGAGAAATTCGCAAATGAAGAGTTTGATGAAGAGGTATTACATATGCGTCAGCTATTAAAAACCAAATTGGTTGATATGGATCTTTCAGTTCGTGCATTGAACTGTTTGAAAGCTGCAGATGTTGATACTTTAGGAGACTTGGTACAATACAACAGAAACGATCTACTTAAATTTAGAAACTTTGGTAAGAAATCTTTAACAGAGTTGGATGATCTATTAGTATCATTAAATCTAACTTTTGGAATGGATATTTCTAAGTACAAATTAGATAAGGAATAAGGGAAAATGAGACATAGAAAGAAATTTAATCATTTAGGGAGAAAAGTAGCTCATAGAAAAGCAATGCTTTCAAATATGGCTTCTTCCTTGATTTTGCATAAAAGAATCTCAACTACTACAGCAAAAGCAAAAGCTTTAAAAATGTATGTTGAGCCGCTAATTACAAAAAGTAAAGTTGACAGTACACACTCTAGACGTGTTGTATTTGGATATTTGAAACAAAAAGAAGCGGTAACTGAATTATTCAGAGAAATATCACCAAAAATTACTAATCGTAATGGTGGTTATACCAGAATTTTAAAAACTGGTAACCGTTTAGGTGATAATGCTGAAATGTGTATTGTGGAGTTAGTTGATTTTAACGAAACATATACTACAGAAAAGAAAGCTGAAGCTAAAAAGTCTACAAGAAGAAGACGTGGAGGTAAATCGACCGCTAAGGCTGAAACTACCGAAACTGTTGAGGCTAAAGCTGACGAGGCAACAGACAAAAAGGAAGAATAGTTTTCCTTACTAATATATCAAAGGGGTAAAGTTAATCTTTATCCCTTTTTTAATGCCCTAAAAAGTTTTGAAACGTTTGCGTAAAATCTAGGCAATATGTTTTAATGAAATTGTTGTGTTTTTTTGCATTAATTTCACGAAATTTAGGGTCTGAAACAAAAGAAGTTAAATTGTTACTATTATAATTTTTAATACGAAAGTTATGTCAGAAATTGCAAAGATTCACGGTCGTGAGATTCTTGACTCACGTGGAAACCCAACTATCGAAGTAGAAGTAACTCTAGCCTGTGGTATCATTGGTCGTGCAGGTGTTCCTTCAGGAGCTTCAACAGGTGAAAATGAAGCATTAGAGCTTCGTGATGGTGATAAATCACGTTACCTAGGTAAAGGTGTTTTAAAGGCTGTTGAAAATGTAAATACTGTTATTGCTGAGGCTTTATTGGGTATGGATGCAACAGATCAGGTTGCTATTGATACTAAAATGTTAGAGCTTGATGGTACTAAAACGAAGTCTAAGTTAGGTGCTAACGCAATGTTAGGTGTTTCTTTGGCTGCAGCTAAAGCTGCTGCTGAGTACTCAGGTATGCCATTGTATCGATACATTGGTGGTACTAATGCCAATGTACTTCCTGTTCCGATGATGAATATCATTAATGGTGGTTCTCACTCTGATGCTACTATCGCATTCCAGGAATTCATGATCCGTCCTATTGGTGCTCCAACTTTCCGTGAGGCTTTAAGAATGGGTGCTGAAGTATTTCACGCTCTTGCTAAAGTTTTAAAAGGAAAAGGTCTTTCTACTGCTGTAGGAGATGAAGGTGGTTTTGCTCCAATGTTAGGTGGTACTGAAGAAGCTATTGAGTGTATTTTAACTGCTGTTAAAAACGCTGGATATAAACCAGGTCGTAAAGAAGATGGTGGTGATGTTTCTATCGCTATGGACTGTGCTGCTTCTGAGTTCTACAAAGATGGTGTTTACGATTATAGTATTTTTGAGCCAAATGGTGCCAAAAGAAATTCTGAAGAACAAGCTGCTTATTTATCTGAATTGATCGCTAAATATCCTATCGATTCTATCGAAGATGGTATGGATGAAGGTGATTGGGACGGATGGGTTGCATTGAACGCTAAGATCGGTGATAAGTGTCAGATTGTAGGTGACGATTTATTCGTAACTAACGTTGATTACTTAGCAAAAGGTATCGAGTTGAATGCTGCTAACTCTATTCTAATTAAAGTAAACCAAATTGGTACTTTAACAGAAACTATGAATGCAATTGAAATGGCACACCGTGCTGGTTATACTTCTGTTACTTCTCACCGTTCTGGTGAAACAGAAGATGCTACTATTGCCGATATTGCTGTCGCAACTAATTCAGGTCAGATTAAAACTGGTTCTTTGAGCCGTTCAGATCGTATGGCTAAATACAATCAATTACTTCGTATTGAAGAAGAATTGGGAGCTAATGCTAAATTTGGATGTTAATCCATATTTCATATATAAAAAAGGGATCTGTTAAGATCCCTTTTTTTACATCCATATTTTTTATATATATTCCTGAATTAGATTGTAAATAGTTTTACATTGGAATGGTTTTGAAAGATAAGCATCCATTCCAATTTCAATGGATATTTCTTTATCATCAGAATAGTAATTTGCGGTGAATGCAATAATCGGAGTAGGACGATTCATCTTCCTCTCTTCTTCAATTTTTCTAATTCGCAAAGAGGCTTCAATTCCTCCCATTATTGGCATTTGAAGATCCATTAAGATAATGTCATACTCTTCCTTCGCATATAGCTCAACAGCTTGTTTCCCATTTTCGGCAATATCAACTTTCGCAACCTTATGCTTAAGATATACTTCTAAGGTTTTTCTATTACTTGGTTGATCCTCTACCAAGAGAATTTTTGCATTCTCAATTGCAATATTTGTTTTATTAGGATGAGTTTTTACAATCTGACTCGAGTCTATATTTTCTTCCCAATATATTTTTTTTTTAGCTTCGATCCCTATTTCCTCGAGAAGGATGGAGAGCTTTGTATTTATTGTTCCGTTCATTATTTATGCCATGCTGATTAATGTTTAAAAAT
Source organism: Marinifilum sp. RC60d5 (assembly GCF_052400665.1). Classification (NCBI taxonomy): domain Bacteria; kingdom Pseudomonadati; phylum Bacteroidota; class Bacteroidia; order Marinilabiliales; family Marinifilaceae; genus Marinifilum; species Marinifilum sp. RC60d5. Next base: position 587,194 of record NZ_JBQTGK010000001.1, on the reverse strand, counting down.
AGATATTTTTAAGAACAATTAAAAATTGAAATTTTTAAAGTATTCCGCTAAAAGATATCTAATAAATCTAAATGAACTGCAATTTTTCTATTTTTGCAGTAATCAATTTCGAGAAATTAAAACAAAATATATAATGTCAGACGATAAGAAAATTATTTTTTCGATGGATAGAGTAAGTAAGACCTTTTCATCGCAGAAAAAAGTATTAAATAATATCAATCTTTCTTTTTTTTATGGAGCTAAGATTGGGATTATTGGTTTAAATGGTTCGGGTAAATCTACATTATTAAAAATTATTGCTGGATTAGAAGGTTCGTATGATGGACATGTAGTTTGGTCGAAGGAGCACAATATTGGTTATCTGGCTCAGGAACCAATTTTGGATGATACAAAAACAGTTAAAGAAATTGTACAAGAAGGCGTGCAGGAAATTGTAGATACCCTAAATGCTTATGAAGCTGTTAATTTAAAATTTGGAGATCCTGAAGTACTTGAAGACCCTGATAAAATGCAGGCTGTTATGGATGAGCAAGCGGAACTCCAAGAGAAAATTGATCATTACGATGCTTGGAATTTAGATACTAAGCTTGAAAGAGCCATGGATGCGTTACGTTGTCCTGATGGAGAAACGAATGTAAAGCATTTATCGGGTGGGGAGAGAAGACGAGTAGCACTTTGCCGTTTGTTATTACAGGAACCAGATATTTTACTTCTCGATGAACCTACCAACCACCTCGATGCAGAATCTATTGATTGGTTAGAACAACATTTAGCACAGTATAAGGGAACAGTTATCAGTATTACTCACGATAGATATTTTCTTGACAATGTAGCAGGTTGGATTTTAGAATTAGATAGAGGAGAAGGAATTCCATGGAAAGGTAATTATAGCTCTTGGCTTGATCAGAAGACTCAACGCATGCAAATGGAAGAGAAATCAGCCAGTAAGCGACGTAAAACTCTTGAGCGAGAATTAGAATGGGTTCGTATGGCACCAAAAGCCCGTCAGGCAAAAAATAAAGCCCGTTTGAATGCTTACGATACCATGATGAATGAAGATCTTAAGCAAAAAGAAGAGAAACTTGAAATTTTTATTCCTAACGGACCACGTTTAGGAAACAAAGTGATACAGGTTAAGGAAGTTTCGAAAGCATTTGGACAGAAATTATTGTTCGACGATTTAGAATTTGAATTGCCTCCAGCTGGTATTGTTGGAGTAATTGGACCTAATGGTGCAGGAAAAACCACTCTTTTTCGTATGATTATGGATTTAGAACAACCTGATAAGGGGACTTTTGAGGTTGGTGATACTGTAAAAGTAGGTTACGTTGATCAACAGCATGCTGATATCGATCCGGAAAAATCGGTTTATGAAGTAATTTCTGGCGGTGGCGATTTAATTAATGTTGGAGGACGAACTGTGAATGCACGTGCTTATGTTGGTCGATTTAATTTTACTGGAGCCGATCAGGAAAAGAAATGTGGCGTATTATCAGGTGGAGAAAGAAATAGATTACATCTGGCTCTTACTTTAAAGGAGGAAGCAAATGTTTTACTTCTCGATGAGCCAACCAATGATATCGATGTGAATACCCTTCGGGCTCTTGAGGAAGGTTTAGAGAACTTTGCAGGTTGTGCAGTAGTTATTTCTCATGATCGTTGGTTCCTTGATAGAATTGCAACACATATACTTGCATTTGAGGGAAATTCGCATGTCCAGTTTTTCGAAGGAGGATATAGCGATTATGAAATAAACAGAAAAAAACGCATGGGCGATGAAGGACCTAAGCGTATTAGGTATAAGAAATTAATTGCTGACTAATTTATTCAGGGAAGGTTTTAAATTAAGAATCTTCCCTGAAATTTTGTAACTTATTAAAGCTTATATTTACACTTAAAATAATATCAATGAGTCAATTCGCAACACAAAACGACGAGAGAAACTGGGCAATGTTTTGTCATTTAGCTGCTTTTTCAGGAGCTATAATACCTTTTGGGCATATTATTGGTCCCTTAATTTTATGGTCTATGAAAAAAGACGATTCGGAATTGGTTAATCGTGAAGGAAAAAAATCGCTTAATTTTCAAATATCAATGAGCATCTACTTATTTGTTTCGGGCCTATTGGTTTTTGTAGGCATAGGAATTGTTTTACTGTTGGCACTTGGAATACTTACTATCATATTCGTAGTTATAGCTATTGTTAAAACATTAAATGGAGAAGATTATCAATATCCGTTGACGATAGAATTTATAAAATAATGAACTCATTATCTATTTTTAAGACAATCTACTTTATAGGGATTGTCTTAATTTTTTTCGGAGCCTACCGAATGTTTAAAGAGCTGGAATATGGAGTAGTTTTATTTTCGCTTGGCATACTAATGTATTCCGGAATCCAAATATTTTTGCTTGTAAAGCAATCTGTAAAAAACTGGGCTATATTTAATTATCTAAAAATATCGGTAAATATATTATTACTCATATCAGTTGTTTTACTTACTGTATTTCAATTAAATGAATGGTATTATCCTTTTGTTTTAGCCTTAGTTTTCGATTTTTTTGCGAATATTTTAAAAAGGATACAAAACACATAATTTTTATCTTCTTAATTAAGAATTTTAACTAACCGTTAGCTTTCGACTTAAAGCTGTGTTACTCTCAAAATATTTAATATTTTTGTAATTCTGATAAATAACCAAAACAAAGAATTAAAATGGCTCAAAAACCGTCTATTCCTAAAGGAACGAGAGATTTTTCACCTGTTGAAATGGTGAAGAGAAATTACATTTTTGATACAATTAAAGATGTATTTCAACTTTACGGATTTATGCCGATTGAAACTCCTTCGATGGAAAATCTTTCGACTCTTATGGGAAAATATGGAGAAGAAGGGGATAAATTACTTTTTAAAGTATTGAATTCTGGAGATTTTATCTCGAAAGTTCGACCGGAACAACTGCAGGAAAGAAACTCTGTAAAATTAACCACAAAAATTAGTGAAAAAGGATTGCGTTACGATTTAACGGTTCCGTTTGCACGATATGTAGTGCAACATCGCAACGAAATTAGTTTTCCTTTTAAAAGATATCAGATACAACCTGTTTGGAGAGCTGACAGACCACAAAAAGGTCGATATCGTGAGTTTTATCAGTGTGACGTTGATGTAATTGGAAGTAATTCTCTTTTAAATGAAGTTGAACTAATTCAGATTGTTGATGAAGTATACAGAAGATTGCAATTGAATGTAATTGTGAAGTTGAATAATCGTAAAATTTTAGCAGGAATTGCCGAAATTATTGGCGAAGCAGAGAAAATTGTAGATATTACTGTTGCCATTGATAAGTTAGATAAAATTGGCTTAGATAATGTTAATAAAGAGTTGGTTGAAAAAGGAATATCAGCGAAAGCGATTGAAACTTTACAGCCAATAATTTTATTAGCCGGAACAAATAGCGAAAAAATAGCTAAGCTTAAAGAATTATTAGCTAGTTCTGAAGTTGGTATGAAAGGAATTGGGGAACTGGAAACCGTTTTTTCTTACTTGGGTAAATTAGATGTTAAAACTGAAGTGGAGTTAGATTTAACCCTTGCACGAGGATTGAATTATTATACAGGAGCCATATTCGAAGTGAAATCGAAAGATATGGAATTTGGAAGTATCACCGGAGGTGGTCGCTACGATGATTTAACCGGTATTTTTGGCTTAAAAGATGTTTCTGGTGTTGGAATCTCATTTGGAGCTGATCGTATTTACGATGTATTGGAACAAATGGATAAGTTTCCTAAAGAAACAGCGGCAACAACTAAGGTTTTATTTATCAATTTTGGTGAAAAAGAAGAGCTATTTTGTTTGCCAATACTTGGCAAGTTAAGAGAAAATGGTGTTAATGCCGAAATATATCCTGCTTCGCAGAAAATGAAGAAGCAAATGACTTATGCTAATAATAAAAATATACCTTTTGTAATTATGGTAGGCGAAAGCGAGATGGAGGAAGGTCTTGTTAGTTTAAAGGACATGGATTCGGGAGAACAAACAAAGCTAACTCCTGATCAGTTAATAGAGAAATTAGCTTAATATACTATTTGTGTAGTTAAAATTTCTTGCGGTTATTTAGATATAATAAATTTTACAGGCGATTTTATATCTAAATTATAACAAACTATTATTGTGGTTTTATGTATTAGAAAATAATTTAATAATGATATTTGCTTTTTTAGAAGATAGACCCATTGAGACAATTGGGGGAGACATTCGTTTTCCTTGAGTGTTTATAGCTTATTTTAAGATTGCAAACTGCGATATTAATTCGTGGTGCATTATTTTTGATTTTTACAACAAATACTTAACACAATATCAACATGGCTAACATGCATTTTATTTCTCCGGAAAAATTAACTTTCGAGAGAATTGAAGAAATTTTAGAGAATAAATACAAATTAGGATTATCTGATGAGTCGAAAACTTTAATTCAAAGATCGAAAGATTATCTGGATGAAACCATTGCAAAATCAACTAAACCAATTTATGGTATAACTACTGGTTTTGGTTCACTTTGTAAAATATCAATATCCGAAGAAGATTTAAGTCAGCTACAAAGCAATTTGGTAATGTCTCATGCTTGTAGCATTGGTAATGTTATTCCTAAAGATATAATTCGATTGATGTTGCTTTTAAAAGCTCATGCATTGTCGATGGGAAAATCGGGTGTTCAATTGGCAACAGTTGAGCGAATTATTGATATGTACAATATGAATGTATTGCCTGTTGTACGTGACTTAGGTTCTTTAGGTGCTTCGGGTGATTTAGCTCCGTTAGCGAATTTGTTCCTGCCTTTATTTGGAGAGGGTGAAGTAATTTATGAAGACGAGATGCGCCCATCTAAAGAAATTTTAGCCGAATTGGGATGGGAACCACTTGCTTTAGGGGCAAAAGAGGGCTTGGCTCTATTAAACGGAACACAGTTTATGAGCGCTCATGCTGTTTATACATTGCTAAAAGCATTTCAGCTGGTAAAATATGCCGATATTATTGGTAGCATATCATTGGAAGGTTACGATGGAAGAATCGACCCTTTCCTTGCTCCAATTCACGAGGCTCGTCCTCATAGTGGACAAATTGAAACTGCACGTAACATTCGAACTCTTCTGGAAGGAAGCGAGTTTATTAAAAATGAAAAGAAAAATGTTCAGGATCCATACTCATTCCGCTGTATGCCGCAAGTTCATGGTGCTTCGAAAGATGCGATTAATTATGTAGCTGGTGTTGTTGAAACTGAAATTAATTCGGTTACCGATAATCCAACAATTTTTGTTGATGAAGATATGATTCTTTCAGGGGGTAATTTTCATGGACAACCATTGGCTTTAAGTCTCGACTTTTTAGCTATTGCAATGGCCGAATTGGGAAGTATTTCGGAGCGTAGAACTTATCGATTAATTTCGGGTGATCGTGATAACCCTGAATTCTTAGTTGCAAACTCGGGTTTAAATTCAGGATTTATGATTCCTCAGTATGCTGCTGCTTCAATTGTAAGTCAGAACAAGCAGTTGTGTACTCCTTGTTCTGTTGATTCTATTCCTTCGTCGAACGAGCAGGAAGACCATGTAAGTATGGGTGGTAATGCGGCTACCAAAACATTAAAAGTTGCAGAAAATGTAGAACGTATCTTAGCTATTGAGTTAATGAATGCTGCTCAAGCTGTTGATTTACGTCGTCCTGGAAAATCTTCTATATTTATTGAAGATTTCTTGTCTCAATTTCGCGAGGTAGTTACTTTTAACGAACACGATCGTGTAATGTACAAGGATATTGAATCGGCAATAGAATTTTTAAAAGAAGGAAGATTTGTGGGCCAAGAAGCAATTATCTGAGCCTAGAATAATATGAAATACTAAAGGCTGAATCAATTGATTCAGCCTTTAGTGTTATTTAATGTTTTGTTTATTTTTATTGTGTTCGCGAAAGCCTTTTTCTTTAATTCTTTTTAGAAGCATTCCCTGAAATTGTTTCTCTGAATGGTACAATTTCAGTACCTTTTTAATGGGAAGTATTTTTTTAAATTTTAAATGATATTCTTTATTGAGTTGAGCATCTTTAATTCGAGATTCAACCATAGCATCGCTAATACTTTCCAATTCGTTGCTGGGAATATTATCTAACCCAAAGTGCATTTTTTTGAATAACGACCTATCTTCTTGTCTTAAAGCTTCTTTTTTACTTTCAAGTTCATTATAAACAGGCCAAAATATTTGGGCTTCCTCAGGTGTTAATGCAAGTTTTTGGGTGATATAAGAAACTTTTTGCGCTTGAATTTCTTTGTGCATTCTACCACGTTTTTCTCCTCTGCCTTGTTGTGCATTGGCCGAAAAACAGAAGTTTAGTAGTATTGATATTGATATAATAATTCGATACATAGTTTAAATGTTATAGGTTTGCCAATAAATCATCTGTTTCTAGATCGTAATCGGTCAGGTAATCAATAATTTCATCCGAAGTAGTTTCTGACATATTATCAAAAAATAAATCGTACTCTACCTCTGTATTGTTAATAGTACTTGTATCTTCAATTTGTGATATTTGAGGATTTTGATAGTCTGTAGGAACCGAATTGGTAATAATTATTTTAATAATTAAAGCCATTCCAATAATACTGGCAGCCATCCACAAGTATGGTTTTACAAGTTGAAAAACTCCTTGTTTAGTTGGGTTTTCTTCTTTTTCGATTCTTTCCTGTACTCGATCACTAAGCTTATCGAAGTAATCGTTAGGAACTTTAAAAGGTTTATCTTTTTTCATATTCGACAGGTTATTCATAATTACCTATATTCTTTAGACTGTGAATATTTCTATTGGTTTAATTTAAACTATGTTTAAACTTAAAATAGATTCAATTTTTTTTACTGCATGATGGTAGGAAGCTTTTAAAGCTCCAACCGATGTTTCCAGTATTTCTGACATTTGTTCATATTTTAGTTCGTCGAAATACTTCATATTAAAAACCAGACGTTGTTTCTCTGGTAATTTTAGGATTGCTTTTTGCAATTCTAATTGAGCATTATCACCATCGAAATATTCATCGGCTTCTAAATTTGATAGCAGCAAGTCTTCTATTTCACCATTGGCATAAGCAAAATGCTTTTTTTTCTTGTCAGCAAGAAATGTTAACGATTCATTAGTCGCAATTCTATACATCCAGGTAAAAAGCCTGGCATCTGATCTGAAATTTTGCAAGCCTTTCCATATTTTTATGAAAGTATTTTGCAAGACATCATCGGTATCATCATGCGACATTACAATTTTTCGAATTTGCCAGTAAAGTCGTTCCTGATATTTTTTTACCAATAGGGAAAAGGCTTTGCTTCTGGTTTTTTTATCCTGAAAAAGTGCTAATATTTCTTCGTCAGATATAGTATCCATTAATATCTACTCTGTTATTAAAGTTTAAAAATAACTATTTGTTATTGCATTGTGAAAGGTATGACTGTAATCTTTTAAAAAGGTTTAATTAAAGGATAAAAAAAATCCGGAATCAATTCGATTCCGGATTTATATTTGAATAGTGAACTTGTTATTTTTGAAGTAATGCTTCTACTTCTTTTACAACATTTTCAGCTGTGTAACCAAATTTTTCATCAAGAACTCCTGCAGGAGCAGAATATCCGAAATGATCTAATCCAACAGATTTACCATTTGCACCAACTAATCCCTGAAGAGTTACAGGTAATCCGGCAGTTAATCCTAATACGGGAATACCAGCAGGAATTACCTCGTTTTGGTATTCAGCAGATTGGGTTCTGAATAAGCCTTCGGAAGGAACAGAAACGATTTGTACTTTCAATCCTTTTTTAGCGCGTAAAATTTCAGCACCAGCTACCAAAGTAGCCACTTCCGATCCACTAGCCAATAAAACGATATCAGGAGTTGATTTAGGTTTCTCAACAATATAAGCACCTTTTTTAGCTTGAAGAGCTTCTTCGTAACGATTTCCGTTTGACGGAAGTTCTTTAATGTTTTGGCGAGATAAAATTAAAGCCGTTGGAGTTTTTGTGTTCTCCATAGCCATTTGCCAAGCAACAGTAGCTTCATCGGCATCCGCAGGACGAAGAGCTAATAAACTCATTTGTCCAGAGTGATTTTTCAATTGTTCTAACAACCGAATTTGTGCTTCTTGTTCAATTGGTTGATGAGTAGGTCCATCTTCACCAACGCGGAATGCATCATGAGTCCAGATATATTTTACAGGAACTTGCATTAAAGCTGATAAACGAACTGCAGGTTTCATGTAATCAGAGAATACAAAGAAAGTTCCGCAGGCAGCATATAATCCACCATGAAGAGCAATACCATTACATATTGCAGCCATTGTTAATTCAGCAACCCCAGCCTGAAGAAATGCTCCAGAGAAATCACCTTTTTTCAAGGCTTTTGTATTTTTTAAGAATCCATCGGTTTTATCAGAATTACTCAAATCAGCCGATGAAACAATCATATTTTCAGCCTTAAGAGCTAATTCTGCTAGTACAGCAGCAGAAGCACCACGAGTAGCAGTACCCGAAGTTTGTGTAATTGCAGAGTAATCAATTTCAGGAGCATTACCGCTAAAGAATTTTTCTAATTTAGCAGCTAACTCCGGATTTGCTTTTGCCCATTCGGCTTGTTCAGCTTTTTTAGCAGCAGCATATTCTGTTTTCTTTTTAAGAATTTCTTTATAGTATTCTTCTACTTCAGGGAAAACCTGGAAAGGATCTTCAGGATTTCCGCCTAAATTTTCAATTGTTTTATCAAGAGAAGCTCCGGCAGCTCCAAGAGGTTGACCATGAGTCGATACCATATTTTCGAAGCTTTCACCTTCTGCAGTAACAGCACCTTTACCCATTAATGTTTTACCAATAATAATAGTTGGGCATTCTGTTTCTTTGTTAGCTGATATTAATGCTTCTCTAATTTCAGATGCATTGTTACCATTGATTGAAATTACATTCCAACCCCATGCTTCGTATTTTTTTGCAGTATCTTCAACAGTAACTTCTTCAACTTTAGTAGAAAGTTGAATGTTGTTAGAATCGTAGAACATGATCAGGTTACTTAATCCTAAAGTTCCGGCAATTCTACCCGCACCCTGAGCGATTTCTTCCTGAATACCTCCATCGGAAATGAAAGTATATGTTTTGTGAGACATCCATTCGCCGAAACGAGCAGCCAAAAATCGTTCTGCAATTGCAGCACCTACAGCCATTGTGTGTCCTTGTCCTAATGGACCGGAAGTGTTTTCAACACCTCTAGTAATATCAACTTCAGGGTGACCAGGAGTTGGAGATCCCCACTGTCTGAAATTTGCTAGTTCGTCCATGCTATAATTTCCTGTTAATGCAAGAATAGAGTATAGCATTGGTGACATGTGACCTGGGTCAAGGAAAAATCTATCGCGATTAATCCAGTTCTTGTCCGAAGGGTCGAAATTTAAAAATTCAGAATAAAGTACGTTTACAAAATCAGCACCGCCCATTGCACCGCCTGGGTGACCCGATTTTGCTTTTTCTACCATTGCAGCAGCAAGGATACGAATATTATTCGACGCCTTGTCAGTAACTGTCAGATCCGCTTGGTTGTTCATTTCTTTTAGATCCATTTTAACAAATGAGATTTTAGATTATAAAAACTTGGTAAGGTTTTATTAATGCATGCAAAGATATAAAAAAAGGCTGTTTTGCATTGTTGAAATTTATCTAAATAGAAGATACTTAATTAAAAGGCTAAAAAATGCTCTTGTAATTACATAAGTAGTTTAAATTAAATATATATACCTTTAATTAAAGACGAACAGGAATCGATTTCCCAGATATAATTTCAAAACTTGTTTTGCGCGAATTTTGAGATAGGGAGGCATTTTTATTTCTGAAAATAACATGATAAATACCGGGCTGAAGAGTTATGGTTTCTCTTAAGGTTTTTTCATCCACATTATAAATCCACTCTAATTTTCCATTGTGTTCTACAAAAATACTGCATGGACCTGTAGTAGGTTTAAAAATTGTGGCAATACCGGGTTGTGGAATAATAATAGAAGTGGTTTTACTTTGATCAATTTTTATATCCGAAATGATAATTTTTGGAAGGGTAAGGATTTCTAAATCATATTTCCCTGTTAAGTATTTTATACTTTTATTTACATCTTGAGTGTTAATAATCTCATTGGATTTTTTTACAAGAATTTTTAAGTTTTTGTATAATGTGGTGCGAGCCGATACGATTTTTAACATTCCCTGAGGTGCATCGAATCCAATTTTAGTATGTTTTCCCGGAACTATAGATACGCTGTCGCGATGAATTTCGGGTATCGTATGAATCGTAATATCGTAGTTTTGAAGTGGATCAATGTATAAAGTATCCGGATTACCTTTAGCATTTAGTGTATGCATAAATTGATACCGAACTTTTCCCGACAGGCTATTGTAAAAGGTCATGGCAACATCTGTTTCGCTTGGAGAACCATTGGCATCAATTAAATTTACCTGAGTTGATGTTTTGTTTAGTACTTGTGAGATAACATATTCGAGAGCTCCACCAAATTTTTGTTCTTTTTCAACTTGCAAATAATTTCCTATGCATTCGAAACTACTTTTAAAGTTAACATCTAAACCAATACCAATAATAAAAGGTTTTAAGAAAATACCTGCTTTTTGTAATTTTAAAGATACTTCACAAGGATCTCCATCACAGGCTTCAACGCCATCGGTAATTAAAATTACAACATTTCTTACACCGGGTTTATTGGCAGGAAAATCATTAGCTGCAAGTTCTAAGGAGTGAGCGATAGGAGTAGTGCCTTTCGGAACAAGAAATCTTAATGTTTGCCGAATTTTGCCTGCATTGTTAGACATAAAGGGCACTTCTAATTTTGTATCATTACAATCTTGGGGAGGAACAACGCTTTGATGACCATAAACCCGTAAAGCCATTTCAACATTACTTTCACATTCAAGGCTATCAACCATGCGAATTAGAAACTTACGTGCAATATCAATCTTTTTTGACTTATCCCAATAACCATTCATACTTTGGGAAGCGTCAAAAATAAAAAGAATTTGAGTTTTTTCTTTTTCAGCATTCAGCTTATTATGAGCAGTAACTTTATTAGAGAATAATATGCTCAGTAAAATAATAATGAAAGTAAAATTGCGTATCAAAAGTCTCTTTTTAATTGTTAACTGTATAAATATACTTATAGTAAAGTAAAATTAAAATAAACAAGAAGGTAAATTATCAATAGTTATTTTTAAATTTAATTTATTGATGTAGATAAACTCTTTTAAAATATATTTTATTGTATGAATAAATCGGTATTGTATACTGTGTTTTCGATATTTTGTTTGCTTATTTTTTGGTTTTTATTTTCCGAACCTTCTGGTTTAATTGTGAAAATTCGTGTTAATAAAAACAGTAGAGAATATAGTAATGTATATTACTTAAAGAAAGATAAGTTTAAGGTTGTAACTGGAAATAGGGTGATTATTTTTTCGGAAGGGAATTTATGCTTTGCTGATATAAAAAAGAAAAAATACTGGAAAGGAAGTCGAAATGATTTTAATCAATCATTATTTGAAATTCGATTATTCTCAAGTTCTAAGTATATGTTAATGAATAAAGATTATCAGAAACAATTAAATACAAAGCAAGAAAAAACTTTAGAAAGAGATGGTCAAGAAATTTTTAGTGAAAAGATAAATGAGAGTAAAGATGTAGAAATTCAGGAAAGTCCAAATTATAAATCGATAGCAGGTTATGCTTGTCGTAAATTTTTAATTGTACAAAATAATATTGTTGTAGAAGAAGTTTGGATAGCTGGCAATTTGAAAAATTATTTAAATTACGATTTAAATTTAGATTTGTATCGCGATTATATGGAGAGTTTACTTCAGCATAACGATTCGAAATTGTATGATCATATGGAATCTTTCATGAAGATTGTTGAAAATGGTTTTCCAATGGAAATTATTATATTTGGCGATGAAACTCCTACTAAAACTAAAGTAGAAAATCTTATTAAAAAGAAAATTGATGATTCGGTTTTTACAATTCCCGACGATTTTGAATATAGCGAGATTGTAAATTTGCTGCAATAAATTACTTTACATAGATTAGATTTTATTTTTCTGAATCAATGAGTCTTTGGATAATTTTAAGCAGCATACTTTTCGAAGAAAGATCTGATGATGATGATGTAAGAAGACAAATTGCTTCATTCAATTTTTTCTTTGACGTAATAAAATAATAATATTGAAGGGAACTTATTTCGCTTTCAAAATTTAACACAATTCTTGCGTATTGATAGTATTCCATGGCAATATTAAATTTATTTCCCGAATTTGTTTTTAGAATTTCTTCTGTTGTTTTTAGTCTCTTTATTTTATTGGATAAAGAATTAAAATAATTTAGAGTATCTGTGAAGTTGTAACTTGCTGGACTTTTATTCAGGTATTTTTGAATTTACTTATCGCTACGATTAAAAACATGAATTGATACAGGTGTTTTAAGAAATTGCCACATTGGAATAATAGCGAGATGTGAGAGTACAAATTTTTCTGGTGCAAGCATGAAAAATTTATTTGTATTATTTTTAATGCCCCAGTGATAAAGAATTGCACTAGACCAACTTAAATAAAAAATACGCCATTGTTGATTTATTTTTGAAACATTCCAAGAATGGGGAGCTCTATCTTGTAAATTGCCATTTTTAGAAATATATGCGTTAATGGAATAAGATTCGTATCCGGAATAATTACAGAACAACTGAAATAATGTGGAGAAACTTTCACAGACAGCTTGTATTTTTCTGAGAACACATGCCGGAGACGAACAATTATTTGAGCCCATATAGAATTGAACTTTCGAATCGTACATTAATTCTACCTGATCTTTATATTATATATTCGATATAATCCAAAAATAGAAAGCCTGAACTTTCTTCCTCTTGTGAAATGGCCCCGGAAATCAGAGAAGAATGAAGATCTATTAAGTTATTACATACGTTATTAGGCGTGTTTCTTATCTGTCGATTTATCAAAAGGGAAGTTCCGAAATTAGGATTTTGGGCCTGCAAATAATTTATTGTAGCAAGAAAAAAACGAGTCTAAAAATAAATGGTTTAGTAATATATAGTTTTACTTATCTATAAAACTAAATAAAATGGATTATAATAAATTACGCTTTGTTTTGAGTTTATTAACAAATTTTTAGGAGAAGAATCAGGAAAATTGGCACAACGAAAATTTAAATGTACTTTTGCACAGATTTTTAAAAATTGAATAGTTGCAAATCAAAATAATATAGAATTGCCATGGCATTACAGTGTGGAATTGTAGGATTACCAAATGTGGGTAAATCAACCTTGTTTAATTGTTTGTCGAATGCAAAAGCACAATCGGCTAATTTTCCTTTTTGTACAATAGAACCAAATGTTGGAGTTATCACGATTCCCGATGATCGTTTAATAAGATTGTCGGATTTGGTGAAGCCGGAACGTGTTCAGCCTTCGGTAATGGAAATTGTTGATATTGCTGGTTTGGTAAAAGGTGCGAGTAAAGGTGAAGGATTAGGGAATAAATTCTTATCTAATATTCGTGAAACAAATGCTATTATCCACGTTTTACGTTGCTTCGAGAACGATAATATTGTTCATGTTGATGGTTCTGTTGATCCGATTCGTGATAAAGAAACAATTGATATTGAATTGCAGTTAAAGGATTTGGAAACTGTTGAAGCAAGACTTCAAAAAGCTGCTAAGTTGGCTAAAATTGGAAAAAATCCTGAAGCAAAACGTTTAGCCGAAGTTCTGGAAAGATACAAAGAAGCTTTGGAACAAGGAAAGTCGGCTCGTGTAGTTGAGTTGAGCGAAGCAGAAGAGAAAGTAACCACAGATCTTCATTTATTAACCACTAAGCCAATTCTTTATGTTTGTAATGTTGATGAGGCTTCGGTAAAAGATGGCAACAAACATGTTGATGCAGTAAAAGAAGCAGTAAAAGACGAAAATGCAGAAGTATTAGTGGTGGGTGCTGGAATTGAATCGGATATTGCAGAGCTCGAAACTTACGAAGAGAAGCAAATGTTTTTGGAAGATTTAGGATTGGCCGAGCCTGGTGTTAATAAATTAATAAAAGCAGCTTTCCGACTTCTTAATTTAGAAACCTACTTTACTGCAGGAGTTAAGGAGGTTCGTTCCTGGACATATCCTAAAGGAGCAAAAGCACCACAGGCTGCAGGAGTTATTCACACCGATTTTGAAAAAGGTTTTATTCGTGCCGAAGTAATTAAGTACAAAGACTTCTCGGAATTAGGCTCTGAGAATGCTTGTAAAGAAGCAGGAAAAATGAATGTAGAAGGAAAAGAATATGTTGTTCAGGATGGTGATATTATGCACTTCCGTTTTAATGTATAATCTTATATCTAAATAAATAACAATAGCCGTTCTTAATTGAATGGCTATTTTTTTTGTTGATTTAAATAAATCAAGATTAGTATATTTGTCATCGGTAATGATTATAAATTTTCATTGCTAATTATTCATAATTAATAAGGATTGTATGTTTCGTACATTATTGCTGATAGGAATGGGTGGTTTTTTGGGTAGTGTTTCCCGCTTTTTGGTAGGACAAGGACTTCACCGTTTTTTCGATACTATTTTTCCCATTGGAACAATGACTGTAAATATTGTAGGAAGTTTTATCATTGGAGTAGTTTACTCGTTAGCCGAACGCGATAATTTAATTAATCCGGAAATGAGAATGTTTCTTGCCGTAGGATTTTGTGGAGGATTTACTACTTTTTCATCATTTGCTTTCGATCAACTTAACCTTTTAAAAGACAATGGATTTTTGTATCTTTCTATATACATGGCTGGAAGTGTGTTTTTGGGACTTTTAGCTGTTTATTTTGGAACTGTTATTCATAAACTTTTTTAGATAAGAGAAATAACTTTTCTATTATCTTGATAAAGAATCAATTTTATGAAGTTAGAAGGAAAAGTAAAATTATTACGTGTTTTTGTTGGTGAAGCCGACAAAGTTTACCAACGCCCATTATATGAGGTTATTGTTTATGGGGCTAAAAAATACGGATTAGCGGGTGCAACCGTTCATCGGGGAATTATGTCGTACGGTGCCAGCTCCAGAATTCACACTTCAAAAATATTTACTTTATCCGACGATCTTCCTATAATTATCGAGATCATAGATTCTACAGAAAAAATAGAGGGATTTCTTCATATTCTTGAATTACTTATCGAGAAATCGGGTGGTGGAGGTATCGTTACGATGGAACAAGTTGATGTAATCCGATATCAGGCCAAAGCCAAATAGAAAAAATTGATACCTTCTAATTCGCATTTACTAATTTTACCAGTATAATTTAGGGTGAATCAATTATATTTGTTGCTGAAAATAAAAATCTGCCAACATATATAGTATGAACAATTCCATCAAAAACTTATTGTTGATATCATTTCTGATATTAAATTCCATATTTGCTAATGCTCAAGGGACTCGTAAAATTCCATCAGAGAAACCTAAACTGGTTGTTGGAATTGTAGTAGATCATTTGCGACCCGATTACTATTTTAGATATTCGAATTTAATTGGCGATGGTGGATTTAAACGTTTAATGAATCAGGGAACTTACTGTAAAAATACAAAGTTTAGCTATTTGTATTCACAAACAGGTCCCGATCATGCCACTATTTTTACGGGAACGCCACCCGCATATCATGGAATTATTTCTAGTGGCTGGTACAATCGTTTATCGGGCGAATTAAATCTGGCAAAAAATGATGCAAACAGTAAATTGGTAGGAGTTGAATCAGAAGAAAAAGGAAAATCGCCTAAAAATTTATTGGCTCCAACTATTGGCGACGAAATAAAATTATTTAACGATCATTCACGGGTAATTGGTATTGGCTTAAATTCTGAAGCTACATTATTTTCTTCTGGACATGCTGCTGATGGTGCTTATTGGATGGACGATTTATCTGGAAAGTTTATTACCTCATCTTATTATCAGGATACTATTTACAATTGGGTAAATGAATTTAATGAAAAGAAATTCGCTGATTTCTACATGGATCGAATCTGGACACCTTATGATGGAGAAAATAAGCCAACAGTTTCTGATAAAATTCTTGGAAAAGTAGGCTTGAATAATGAATTCTACTACGATTTAAACAAAGAAAAAAGAACTTACGGATATAAAGCAATTAAGGCAACTCCTTTTGGAAATATGCTGGTAAAAGATTTTGCAATTGCATCTATTATCAATGAAAATTTAGGTCGCGATGACGATTCTGATTTTTTAGCATTAACCTTTTCATGTTTGGATTATAAGCACAGAGAACTTTCTCCTTTTGCTCCCGAAATGGTCGATAACTTTATTAGATTAGATAGAGAAATAGAACATTTTCTTAATTTTTTAGATGAGCAAATAGGTATGGAGAATGTGTTGGTATTTTTAACTGCCGATCAGTCGGCAAATTATACACCCGAAAATTTACAAGCACAAAATATTCCTAATGGATACTTTAGTTCTTACAATGCAATGGCTTTATTAAAGTCGTATTTAAATGTAATGTATGGAAATGGGGAGTGGATTCTGGGATACGATTCGCAACAGGTGTATTTAAATCGTCAGTTAATAGAGGATTCGAAACTATCTCTTGAAGATATGCAGGTGAAAGCTGCGAACTTTTTAATACAATTTACCGGAGTAGCCAATACAATTCCGGCCAATAGTCTTATTAAAGCAAATTATACACACGGTATCATGCAAAAAGTACAGCGTTCCTTTAATCAAAAGCGCTCGGGCGATGTAATGATAACCCTCGAGCCTGGATGGATGCACAAAATTAAAGATGAGAGTGACGAGATTGCACAATATAGCTATACCAATCAGGTTCCTTTATTTTGGTTTGGTTGGAAAATTAAGAGATCAACAATAACCCGTTCTGTTCAGGTGGAAGATATTGTACCTACGATCTCAAATTTTCTGAATATTTCGATTCCAGCGGGTTGTGATGGGAATCCAATTGAAGAACTAACTCAGTGAAGAGTTAATTTATAATAAATTAGGTTCAAGTATCAGAAAAAAAAGTTGAATAATCCAGGCTATAACTGTCCATTTTTGATATTCTTTGAATGTTATATGTTCGAAATCGAGAAAATCAAAAAAGTTTATCCTTGGTGTAAGGGTTTCTGTTTTTTCAATATTTTGTTGTTTGCTTAAATTTTTAAATGCAGTAAACAGGAATATCCAAAGTGCACCAATGATATATGGGCTAATTAGTACAGAAAAAAATGTAGCTATTGAATTACTAAGGATAATTATTTTTTCTTCTGAGATAATATAAATTGCAAGCGAAGTATTACTAAATGGAATTATGAAATAGAAAAATAGTCTAAAATTAATTCGATTTAAATAGAAGTAGAGTAAATTCATAATTTCAATAGGATATTAATTTACCGCATAAACCAATAAATATTCATCGAAGCGTAAATACTCAAATCTGTACTTTTTTGCAAAATCGGATCTGCAAACTTCACCTGTAAAATATTTATCGTTGGGTTGAAAAGTATGGATTTTTAACTCATCAATTAAGTGAACATCTTTTTTACCATAGAGTTTAATGAGACATTCTTTTGCACACCAGTGCTGATACAGATGCAAAGTTTTATCTGTTTGAGAAATGTTTTCCAACTCATGTTTTGAGAGAAATCGACTGGCAATTCTATGAACCCGTTTTGATAAATATTCCATATCAAGAGCAGGAGTGTGTTTTCCGCTAAGCAAAATAGCCACGTACGATTTGGTATGAGTAATGCTAAGATTTAAATTGCTGTTAATGAGATATGGTTTTCCGTGTTGGTTGTTGCAAATCTGAATATGTGAACCCAGACATTGTTGAATTAAGATTCGAGTAGTTAGAAATTCTTTTTTTCGGGACTCACTACCAAATTTGTCGAATCTTTTAAAATCATTATCACAAAGATTTACCATTTGCAAGAGCTCTCCTACTGATTCGGTAATTTTCCAAATGTAAAGATCAGAATCAGAATTGTTTTGTATGTGCTTGTAAAGTGGCATTCTTAGCTTATTTCCATTTAAGAGATTCTATTAATTGAACTACATCTTTGTCGATGTAATTAATTACAGGAGCTAAAGAATCCTGATTTGGATGTTCCTTAAAATATAATGCCCCACGAAGAAAATGTTTTGTACTATCGGTGGCTACAAATTGTATCGATGAGGCCGCATTTCCTTTAATACGATAAATTAATGCATAAACTTTATCCTTACTATTAAAGTAGGTTTGTTCGCCAATAGCATCGGCTTTAATGCTATGTTTGTAAGCCATTTTTCTAGAGTCTTCGAGATATTCCTCTATATTATTCTCTACATTCTTATAGCTTAAGTGAATGGTAGCTTTATAAGCCGGATACTTGAGGTTTAGCCAGAAAGGTTCTGCTCCTTTTGACCGATCATGTTTAACTTGAACAGTTTTTAAAATATCGAAAGTACATGGGTAATCAATTCCTATATTTTGATATTCTTTTTCAGGTAAATCGATTCTGAAAAATCCTTTAGGTTTTGGAGTATATTTTTTCTTACAGGATATCTGAGTTGCCATAAGACAGACAAGAGTAATTAGTAAGAAAATTTTATTCAATTTCATAAGCTGATAATTGAGAGTAGAAAAAATGAATCACAATACTAATTTTGTACGAAATTACTTTTTCGTTTCGATTTTTGGAGGAAGAAAACGAATTTTCTTTATTCTTCGATTGTCAACGGCCTCTACTATAAATTGGTAAGTCTTATATTTAAATGCTTCTTTCTTTTGAGGAATATCACCTTTAATTTCAAGTAATAATCCGGCTAAGGTATCGGCATCGCCTTTTATATTTTCGAATGTTTCAGAATCAAGATCTACAATTTTAAAGAAATCATTCAATAAAGTTTTTCCTTCGAATAAATACGATCCATCTTTTTCAAGAGTATAAGTTTCCTTTTCTTCGTCCGATTCGTCGGTAATATCACCAATAATTTCTTCCAAAATATCTTCCATAGTTATTATGCCCGAAGTACCGCCATACTCATCAACAACAATTGCCATGTGATTTTTTTGAGTTTGAAATTCTTCTAAAAGATCATTAATCTTTTTTGTTTCGGGTACATAATAAGGTGGACGAATAATAGATTGCCAGCGAAAAGTATTGGGTTTGTGATGATGAGGTAAAAGATCTTTTACATATAATATACCACGCACATTGTCGAAAGTGCCGTCGTAAACGGGAATTCTGGAATATCCCGAATCGATAATGGTTGCTTTTACTTTCCCAAAAGCCGCTCTTACGTCTAAAGCAATAACATCTACTCTCGATTTCATTATTTCCTCAACATTAATATTACCAAAATTCACGATTCCTTCCAGAATTTCCATTTCATCGGTAATTTCATCGGCAGTAAGTTCAAGGGCTTGTGAGAGGTCTCCCATTGAAATATTTTGCTTTTTAGAAATTCGTTTATTTACGATGGAAGTAGATTTTATTAATATCACAGAAAGTGGACGAAAAATTTTCTCCATATAATACAATGGGAAAGCCATGAATTTAGAGAAACGAACCGAAGTTTGTGTAGCGTATACTTTGGGAATTATTTCGCCAAATAGGAGTAATAAAAATGTAATAATTACGACTTGTACCAAAAAACCAATTGTAGGAGCATGCGAAAAATCGACCAGCGAATTGGTAATATAGCTCGATAAAATTACAATGCCTACATTAACAAAATTATTGCCTATAAGTATGGTGGCTAATAGTTGTTCTGGTAGTCGAAGTAATTTAAGTAATCGCTTATTTTTAGGATTTTCTTCCGACTCAATATCGTTTACCTGTTGCGGCGAAAGAGAAAATAAAGCAACTTCCGAACCCGATATTAGGGCCGAACAAAATAAAAGAAGTACCATAATAAGCAGACTTATAATGGTACTTATGCTTAATGAGTAAAAAACAATATCTGAATTGTTTAAAAAAAGAGTTGAAAAACTATCAGTTTCCAATTTTTGTGTAAAATTAGTTTGCAATAGGATAATTAGAATGGAAGATCATCAGTTTCTTCTTCTGCTACCGACTCGTTAGCTGGTTTTGTGCTTTGTGCAGTGTCAGAACTAACCTGAGCTGCAGGTCCTTCGTTGTCACCTTTTCTTCCCAGCATTTGCATATTATTGGCCATTACCTCTGTAATGTATTTTTTATTACCATCCTGATCGTCCCATGAACGTGTTCGCAGACTACCTTCAATGTATAATTGCATGCCTTTTTTAACGTAGTTTTCTGCTACTTTAGCCAAGCCACGCCACAGTACAATATTATGCCACTCTGTTTGTGTAACTTTCTCACCATTTTTTGTGTAAGTTTCACTTGTTGCTAAAGGAAAATTACATACACTTACGTCGTTATCGAAGTATTTTACTTCTGGATCTTTACCTACGTTTCCAACGAGGATTACTTTATTAACTGCCATTTTTATTAAGTTTTTTATTAAATAAATTAAAGATACAAAAAAAATATTGTATCATAATTATTAATAGCTTGTTTTGTTATTTTAGTCTTGATAGGTGATTTTCAATTAATTTAGGGAATGGGTATTTATCCATATCCTCATTTTTAATGAAAAAAACATTCTTATTCTTTGAGCTAAAATTCTTGTTAATTTCTATATGAAGAAAGCAAGCATGAATATTTTGATGACTTAGTTTATGGATTATTGGCTTAGATTGAAATTTAATTACAGCATTACAATCATTCAAATAATTTTTCCATTTACGGCTCTCAATTAACTGTTCGTTTTTTAAAGGCGTAGCGCTTTCAATAAGAGGATACTGATACATATTTTGCCAAATATCTTTTCCTTCTCTTTTTTCAATAGCAAATCGATCCGGACAATATAGGAACAAATAGTAAAAATATCGATCTTTCAGTCTAATTTGTTTGCTCTTTTTGGGTAATATTTCTATCATCTGATTACTATATGCATAACAATTTGCCAATAGAGGACAGTTTTCGCAATCCGGAGACTTTGGAGTACACTGTAATGCTCCAAATTCAATAATTGCCTGATTGTATATTTCGGGAGACGCATCGGCTAGGGTTTCGTTTGCCAGTTTTTGAAATAATTTTTTCCCTATTGTTGTATCAATGGGTGTTTCAATTCCAAATAAGCGTGATAAAACACGAAATACATTACCATCGAGTACCGCATGAGGTAAATTAAAAGCAAATGAAGATATTGCCGCTGCAGTATAAGTGCCAATTCCTTTTAATTGTATTATTTCTTTATAAGTAGCAGGAAATACACCATCATATTCTTGTTGAACTGTTTTTGCTGCATAGTGTAGATTTCTGGCTCGCGAATAATATCCTAGTCCCTGCCAAAGATTTAAAACTTCTTGTTCTTTAGCTTTTGCCAGACAAGAAAGCGTAGGGAAGCGTTCAATAAACCTATTATAATAATCAATTGCAGTAGCAACTCGGGTTTGTTGAAGCATGATTTCTGAAATCCAAATTAAATACGGATCTTTGGTTTTTCTCCAGGGAAGATCCCTTTTATTTTTGGAATACCAGTTTATGATTTGGTTATTAAGCATCTCGAAAAAATTGAATGTTAGAATTTTTTTTCAAATTTGCGTAAAAATATTTGTTTTCGATTTCATTAATAACTGGAAATCTTATATATTTGCAATCTGATTTGAGGAAATGATGTTGTAAATAATTGATAATTAAAGATTTTTTAAGAGATGACTAAAGCAGATATTGTTAACGAGATTTCTAAAAACACAGGAATTGAGAAAATTACAGTACAGAAGACTGTTGAAGCTTTTATGGATACAATTAAGGGTTCATTGGTGAAAGGTAAAAATGTGTATTTAAGAGGTTTCGGTAGTTTTATCGTTAAGAAAAGAGCAGAGAAAACTGCAAGAAACATTTCTAAAAACACCACAATTATTATCCCTGAGCACTTTATTCCGGCATTTAAGCCAGCTAAAACTTTTGTGAGTAAAGTGAAAACTAACGTAAAGTAGTTTTAAGATATTAATTAATTAAAATATTCTAGTTATGCCTAGCGGAAAGAAAAGAAAAAGACATAAAATGGCTACGCACAAGCGTAAAAAAAGATTAAGAAAAAATCGTCATAAGAAGAAGAAATAATTCTTAATTGCTTGTTTGTAAGAACAAAATAAATAAACCTAAAGAACTTTTTAGTACTTTAGGTTTATCTATTTGTAAGAACTGATTACCTTTAACAAAAATAAGAAGAATTTAATAGTGAGTAACGAGCTTGTAATTGATGTAAATCCTAATGAAATTGTAATTGCTCTTTTAAGCAACAGACAGTTGGTTCAATTAACTAGAGAAAAAAGTAATCTTCAGTTTGCGGTAGGAGATATATATTTAGGAAAAGTAAAGAAAATTATGCCTGGATTAAACGCAGCTTTTGTTGACGTTGGGTATGAGAAGGATGCTTTCCTTCATTATTTGGATTTGGGACATCAGTTTCGTTCATTAAATAAATTCTTACAACAAGCCCTTGCAAGAAAAGGACGCAATATGTCAATCTCGAAAATGAGATTGGAACAGGATATTGACAAAAACGGTAAAATAGCTGATGTTATTAAATCGGGTCAGTATATTCTTGTTCAAGTTGCAAAAGAACCAATATCTACAAAAGGACCGAGACTTTGCTCTGAAATTTCCATTGCAGGACGAAATATTGTTCTGATGCCTTTTTCAGATAAAGTATCTATTTCTCAGAAAATTAAGTCTGCCGAAGAAAAGAATCGTCTGAAACAATTGCTTCAGAGTATTAAGCCTAAAAATTACGGGATTATTGTGCGTACCGTTGCCGAAGGGAAACGTGTTGCCGAATTAGATCAGGAATTAAGATCTTTGGTCGAAAAGTGGGAGGATAGTTTTTTGCACATTCGTGAAATGAATCCACCAAAACTTGTCTTGGGAGAAATGGATAGGACTACTGCTATTTTGCGGGATATTTTGAATTCATCTTTCGAAAATATCTATGTAAATGATGCAAGTGCTGCCAAGGATATTAAAAATTATATTGCAGGAATAGCTCCTGATAAGGCAAAAATTGTAAAGCATGTAAGTGGTGAATTACCTATTTTTGACCAATTAGGAATTGATAAGCAAATAAAATCATCCTTCGGGAAAACGGTTTCATTTAAAAATGGAGCATATCTTATTATAGAGCATACCGAAGCTTTTCATGTTATTGATGTTAATAGTGGAAACCGATCTAAAGCAGGAAACGATCAGGAAACAAATGCATTAGAGGTTAATCTGGCTGCAGCTGATGAAATAGCTCGTCAACTTCGTTTGCGAGATATGGGTGGTATTATTGTAGTCGATTTTATTGATATGCATTCTGCCGAAAACCGTCAAAAGTTATTCGATAGAATGAAAGAGATTATGAGTACTGATAGAACCAAACACAATATCTTACCTCTTAGTAAGTTTGGTTTAATGCAAATTACTCGTCAACGTGTTCGTCCTGAAATGAACGTCGAAATTCAGGAAACATGTCCAACCTGTATGGGATCGGGAAAAATAGAACCTTCCGTATTGCTGACCGATCAGATAGAAGACAAATTAAAACTTGTTGTGGCTCAACAGAAGGATAAAAAAATTACATTGAAAGTACATCCTTTTGTGGCAGCATATATCAACAAAGGTTTATGGAAAACTTTGCGAAGACAATGGCAATCTCAGCTGAATATTAAGCTTAGTATTATTGCAATACCATCTTACGATTTGTTAGGATACAAATTTTTCGATCAGAATAATTGTGAAATAGATTTGTAAAATTCGATACATAATATATTGTGCAACTTCTTAAAGATATGTTAAGAGGTTGTTCTTGTTTTGTATAGGTGCTATATAGTGTTAATTTTGTTTGTCTTATATGCAACAAAATTATACTATATGAAACTAAAGTTTATCGTATTATATTTAGCTATATTCTTAAATGGTATTGGCTTAAGTCAAGCACAGATCTTGCAAACCGTATCATGGGATTTTTCAACTGAAAAAATTAATGATACCGAAGTAAACCTCGTATTTAAAGCAACAATAGAAAAAGACTGGCATTTATATTCTCAGCATTTCGAAGATGGTGGTCCTATTCGGCTTAGTGTTGCGTTTAATGAATCTTCTAACTATGAAAGATTAGGAGAGCTTAATGAAATTACCAAAGCTAAAGAGGAATTCGACGAAATATTTGAAATGAATATTCAATATTTTGAAGGAGAAGCTATCCTTAAGCAAAAGATAAAAGTATTAAACGATAAAGCTTTTTCGCTTACCGGAGAAATGGAATACCAAACCTGTAGGGAAGGAGAGTGTGTTTTATTTACTCCTGATTTTGAGTTTAAGATTAACGAAGGCAAGAGCGCACTTGTAAAGGAGACCAGTTTTGAAAAAGAAAACCTTACGCCTCCACAAAAATCGAAAGAAAAATATGCCTCTCTTTGGACTTTATTTATAGCTGCTTTTGCATTTGGATTAATAGCTTTGCTTACTCCCTGTGTTTTTCCTATGATTCCGATGACGGTTTCTTTTTTCATGCATAGTTCTGAAAACAGACGTAAAGCAATTTTCAATGCAATTTTTTATGGTATTTCTATAATTGGTATTTATACTATTATAGGTACAGTTGTAGCCATAACCTTAGGTGCTGATTTTGCCAACTGGCTGAGTACTCACTGGGTTCCGAATGTTCTGTTTTTTGCAGTATTTATAATTTTTGCATTTTCGTTTTTCGGAATGTTTGAAATTACCATGCCTAGCTGGTTGGTTAATAAATCGGTAGCAAATGAAGATAAAGGTGGAGTTGCCGGATCATTTTTTATGGCTTTTACATTGGTGTTGGTATCTTTTTCGTGTACTGGTCCAATTGTAGGTTCCATTCTTGTGCAATCGGCTGGTGGTGAAGTTTTAGAGCCAATTATAGGAATGCTAGGCTTCTCTTTGGCATTTGCGCTACCATTTACATTATTTGCTATTTTTCCTTCCTGGTTAAATAATTTGCCCAAATCTGGTGGATGGTTAAATTCTGTGAAAGTTGTTTTGGGATTTATTGAATTGGCTTTGGGCTTAAAATTTTTAAGTATTGCTGATCAGACTTATCACTGGGGAATTTTAGATCGTGAAATATATTTAGGACTTTGGATTGTAATTTTTACTTTACTAGGTTTTTATTTATTAGGCAAGTTAAAGTTTAGTCACGATAGCGATGTGAAATTTATCTCGGTTCCACGTTTAATGTTTGCTATAGTATCTTTTTCTTTTGTGGTTTATATGATTCCAGGAATGTTTGGAGCACCTCTAAAAGCTCTGTCGGGATATTTACCACCTCAAAGTACTCAGGATTTTGATATTGCAGCTATTGTTCGTGATCAATCTGGGGCATCTTTTAAAAATGAAGCTCAGGGCATTTGTGAGGAACCAAAATATGGTGATAAATTACATTTGCCACATGGTTTGCATGGATATTTTGATTTCGAACAGGGCTTAGCTTGTGCAAAAAAACAAAACAAACCTATATTTATTGATTTTACCGGTCATGGTTGTGTTAATTGTAGAGAAATGGAAGCTAGTGTATGGTCTGATGCTCGAGTACAAAAAATATTGCGTGAAGATTATGTGATTATTGCTCTTTATGTAGATGATAAACAGGAGCTTCCAGAGTCGGATTGGGTAACCTCTTCTTATGATGGAAAAGTTAAAAAGACTCTAGGTAAAAAATATGCTGATTTTCAGATTGCCCGATTTGGTGTAAATGCTCAGCCTTATTATGTATTAATGGATTTAGATGAAAATAAATTAGTTGAACCCAGAGCTTACGATTTGGATGTGGATGCATTCATAAAATTTCTTGAGAATGGGAAAAAAGCTTTTGAAAAATAATAGTTGACAATAAGTATAAAAGAGTCGGAAAAATGTATTTTCTGACTCTTTTTTTTACCTGATATTTAAAATATTTATAAATACCTATTAGGTGTATTTCTGAATTATAATTCCTATTTTTAAAAGTTTGCCTGAAAAAAGGGCAGGCCGCATTAATCTTTTAAAAATAGAAATTACGTATGGAAAAATACGATGTGATTATTGTTGGAGCTGGTCCTGCCGGTATATTTTGTGCTTATGAATTGGTCAAAAGCAGAAGTGATTTAAATATTCTAATTCTTGAAAAGGGAAGAGGGATGGACAAAAGAAATTGTCCGAAACATACCAATGGAGGAACTTGTGTCCACTGTAAACCTTGTAGTATAACTACAGGATGGGCTGGAGCTGGTGCCTACTCCGATGGAAAATTATCCTTGTCGCACGAAGTAGGTGGAACTTTACCAGACTATATAGGCATTGAAGAAACCATTAAATTAATTTCCTATACAGATGATATATATTTAAAATTTGGTGCTGCTACCGATATTCATGGTGAAAAATTAACTGCTGAGATGGAATCTATCCGCCGAAAGGCAATTGAATCTAACCTAAAATTGGTTCATTGTCCGGTTCGACATCTTGGAACAGAAAAAGCGCAGGATTTGTACCGTAAACTATATGATTTTGTTACAAGTAAAGGGGTCGAAGTCCGTTTTAATTGTGCTGTAGAGAGTTTAATTTTAGAAGAGGATAGAATTATAGGAGTTAAGAATGGAAAAGGTAACTATTACAGCGATTTAGTAATGGTATCCGTTGGTAGAGATGGTGCTGATTGGTTAATGCAAGAATGTAGTAAAGAGAGTATTTCTACTGAGGTTGGTGTTGTTGACATAGGAGTTCGATTGGAGTGTAGAAATGAAATTATGCAGGACATAAATGATAATTTTTACGAGGCAAAATTAATTCATTACACTCAAACTTTCGACGATAAAGTACGGACTTTTTGTAGTAATCCTGGAGGATTTGTATCTTCAGAATATTACGATGGTAACCTTGCAGTTGTGAACGGCCATAGTTTTAAAGACTTAAAAAGTGATAATACTAATTTTGCCCTTTTGGTTTCGCAAAAATTTACTGAGCCATTTAATGCTCCAATAGAATATGGTAAGCACATAGCTCGTTTGGCAAATATGTTAACGAATAACCAGATTTTGGTTCAGCGATTTGGGGATCTAGTTCGCGGACGCAGAACTACCTCAAAAAGATTATATAGAAACAATATTATTCCAACACTAAAAGATGCTGTACCTGGAGATTTAAGTCTGGTTTTACCGCATAGAATTTTGAAGGATATTGAAGAGATGATTTTAGCACTGGATAAAGTTACTCCAGGTTTAGCTTCGGACGAAACGTTATTATATGGAGTTGAGGTTAAATTTTATAGTAATATTACTAAGGTAGATAAAGGTTTTCAATCTACATCGGTTAAAAATTTATATCTTGGTGGCGATGGTGCAGGAATCACAAGAGGTTTGATGCAAGCTTCGGTAAACGGAGTTGTTATTGCCAGAGAGTTATTGAAACAGCTTTAAAACAAGAATATAAAAGGTTGATTATTTCAATAATCAACCTTTTTTAAAGTTTCCTCACTAAGTAAAACAAATTCGCGGCCTTGTTCATTGTTCACTTTTTTTAAAAAGCTGCAATTAATACAATCCAGCAATTTTTCATCGAGCTTACCTTGCTCTAAATCATTGCATAGGGTGCCTGCAATGGTCCAACAATATCTGCCTGCCGATTTGCCTTCATTAATATTATTTAAATCCATCCTGGTACTGGCCGGACAAATACCCATTTCTTTCGTATTAGTTCCACCAATTTCTCTGCCACACTCGAAATATTCCCAACAATTCTGCACCATTTATAATTTTCAATTCTCTGTAAAAATAGAGTATTCTCTGTATCTGTAAAATATCTTTGTCGAATCGTTTCAAACTTTTGTTTAAACTATCATCAAGACTGACTGATGGCAGATTTATATATCTCTTTGATCTTGCTGTCGGAGAATAATTCCAATTTTAAAAGCTCAGAATATGGATTTCCCGATAGTTGTAGAAGTTTTGCAAAAGCAGGTTCGGTTTTTAGTCCTTCTTTTTTTAATTTAATAATTTGTTGTTTAAATTCTTCTCCCAGCAACTTTAATACGCGATCTTCAATAATCATGTGTCGATATGAATTTTGACTTGCAACAGGGAAAAGAGAACCGTAAATTTCTATTTCATAATCCATAAAAATAAAATTAGCGACAACAACCCAGTAGCCATCTTTTTCTTTTTGCTCAATTTTAAAGTTTTTTTGTTTTCCGAATAAATCTTCTACTTTTTTCTCAAATTGGTCTGCATCGAGATAATAGCAAACAACATCTAAGTCGCTATTTTCTATTGCAATATCAATGGGAATAGTGCCTGTTAAAACCGGATTATATTCAATTAAGGAATCGAAAATTTGTAAATTGTTTAAGCACTTATAAGCAGATTGCTGAGCCAAAGAGCCTTTCCTTAAATAAGAAATATCTTTCCAGTTCATATTAATAGCATTGAATTGCTCGTTAAGAATAGTTTTAGCTTCGTTTAGGTTTGAGTATTCAAAATATTTAATTTGGGTACAACCACGAATCATGGCTGATATATTGTTATTATCTTGATTGCGGAAAAGGCAGATTACTGGTTTTTTTTGTTCTATAGCTCTGCCAATTTCGTATCCAACTCCTAATGATGGAGTCGTAACTTCAGCCACTATTACATCCGATTCCAGTACCCAGTGTAAATCGCGTTTGTGAATTTCTTCGTCGCTTAAACTTTCTTTTTGTGCTTGCCAGCCAATGTGTTCTGTTAAAACAGTACCATATTGTTTTAAATCGCTTATTAATTCCTGATATAGTTCAGCATCTTGCTGTCCTCCTCTTATTGATCCTGCAAAGTATATCTTCATAGTATTTTGTTGTTATTCCCTAAACTCCCTAATTTATAAGGAATGCTATTATGGGCTGTGTTGTTTTTCTAAGATAATTGATTTCTCCTTTTCTTCCAACACTAAAAATGTCTTTAAAAATAAAATCATTAGTAATGTTTCTTGAACAAAAGAATTAATTCAATTGATTTTTTACATCTGTAGGAATTAGTTGCTGAAGACCTCGGGCTTGAGGTGAATTAATATCTATATATTTCCAGGTATCAGCATTTTTATTAGCAACCGCGACCATAGAACGATGTGCATGTATTGTAAACGAATTACTCTCCTGATGATAGTTTACATTTTCTTTTCCAAATTCATTTTCAAATTTGGCTTGTACTAAACTAGCTCCTTGCGACATTAAACCCGAAAGTCTTACTTTAATGATTCCATAATAATGAATTTTGCAATATTTTTCATTTTTAGATTTAACGACATCCGAAATTTTATCGATTGATTTAAAATCGGTGGTCATCTTAACCCCCATATTATCCATTCCTTCCAGTATCATCACCATATTTTCTTTGCTCATCATTTCAAAAATACGAGGATACATCATCTCAGTAAGTACATTCCATTGTTTGTTGTTAAAAGCTGTTGTGTAGCGTATTATATCTTTTTGGAAATGTTGTTTTAATTTTTTCTGACTAAATCCGGTCGTTATAAGTAAGCTTAGTATGATTAGAATGCTTATTTTCTTCATTATCGTAAATTTAAATTCAGAGGAAGATAATAAAAAGCATTAAGTCGATCTGTTTAAAATCTGTTAAAACTTATTAATCTGGAAATTAATTTACGATTGATTTTGCTTGACTATAGTATATAAAGAACCTGGGCTTGAGGTTTTATACGATTGTAAGTTCACTCATTCACAAATAAAAACGCCCTTTAAATGTGTGATTAATATATTTAAAGGACGTGTTTGGTATATAAAATTATATTTTTACTGTAAGCGCATTTTACAATTGTTGGCTCGAATATTTACTTTGGAGAATGTTTTCTTATTGCCAATTTTTCCTTTAGCTACAAATGTTTTGTTATCGGCTGTTTCTTTATTTTTTAATGTAAAATCGTTAGAGTTATCAAACTTAACCGATTTATGATTAATTTCATATTCAAGGTTACAACCTTCCATAAAACTCAATCCAATATTTGCATACTTTGAATCTAATTTAATAAATGAAAACATATTATTCACATTAAATATGTTAATATGACCAAATTTTAGATCATAATCAATTTCACCACCCATTTGCGCAATTTCAAATTTCGAGAAATTTGAAGTTCCATATAAATACTCAATTTCTTTAATGTCGAATTTATCGCGCGACGATTTTATATTTAAATTATCAATAACTTGAATGTTATAGTCTGAATCGCGACTTTCTCCCGATAATTTATTTGCATTTTCAATTTTTAAATTGGAACTGGCAGCTGCCAGTTCGGTATTGTTAAGTACTTTAACACTGAACTGAACATTCGATAATTTCACTCTGTTTTCTCCATTCAGTTCTGTTGCAGTAAAATTTCCATTGGTATGGTCTAGACTAAATTGGGCATTAGTGTTATCCATAATTACATCGCCATTTTTCTGAATTATTTCCAGGTTAGTATTGGCGGGCATTTGAACAGTATAGGTAATTTTAATTTTTCCTTTATTAAAAAGAGAGTTTGTTAATTTTTTGAGCGAAAAAAAATCACCAAGTACAGTTTGTGCAATTAATTGTTGGTCTCCTTCGGTAAAATCGATATTAATATTATCGAGCATGGTTTGATTTTTTTCTTCTTTCGAACCGTCAACAACAATTAATATTTTGAAACTAACCTCGTTTTTATCCCAAGTTTTAATCTGAACTTTTCCGTAGTGGGCTTCGATTTTAAGATTATCGATAGATTTAAATTTTTTTTCAATTTCTTTATTTTTGGCTGCATTGGCTGATAAAGAGATCAGACAAAAAGCTAGTAGTGTAAATAATAATCGATTCATATTACATGTGTTTTTATAACGTTTTTAAATCATTAAAAAATAAAATTCTTTTAATGATAAAGCCGATAGCTAGTAAATAAATTACCACTGATAAATATTATTTAAAAATAATTTTTTTCTGTTTATATTCTCTACAATCTTGATGTATAGGTGCGAATTTTAACAAACATTAATAAAAGGATACCAAAAAACATGCAAACTCGGCCAATATAATCGCCATGTAAAGAATAAAATGTATTACCATTTAGTAAACTTATTTTTCCTGTAAGTATTGTTTTTGTCCACCATTTTGTTTGTGTAATAATTGTGCCTTTAGAATTTATATGAGCCGAAATTCCATTGTTTGCAACTCGTATATAATGTCGGCGCGATTCAATAGCTCTTATGCGGCTAAAATTAAAATGATAACGATAACCCGGTGTGTTTTTCCACCAGCCATCGTTGGTTATCATGCAAATAAATCCTGATTGATCAGGAACACGTTGTGCACAATAGTCACCAAATACAGATTCGAAGCAAACAATTGGAACAATTGCTGTGCAGTCTGATAAAAAGTAATTTACATCGTTCTTACTGGAATAGGTACCATGGTATCCTCCAATTTCGAGAGGGTATTTTGTGAGGAAATGGAAATATTTGTCGAATGGTATTCTCTCGAATAAAGGAACCAGTTTAGTTTTGTGGTAAAATTGGGGAATGGTATCCGATAGGAAAAATGCCGAATTGTACGACTCATTTTCCTTGTTACTGTGTACACCAATCAGAATAGTTGTTTTAGGATATTTATGTTTTAGTTTTAGTATTTCCTGATAAAATAAGGAAGCCTTTGGGGTGTTTTCATTAATTGATTGCAGAATTAATGTTTCGGGCCCAAAGAGAAAATCGGGGTTTAGTTTTGAGCAAATAGAATCGGCTGTACTAATAAAATCTTCGAAATGTTTGAGTTCTTTTTCGGGAATAAATTTTTCATTGTAAGGGTCGAGATTGGGTTGAATGCAGGCAAAAGTTTTATTTCCTAGGGTATTTTCTTTTGTATCTAGTAAAATGGAAGAATATAAAAGAGGGACTGCAATTAATATTAATAAAAATATAATTTGTTGGTAAGCACTTTTTTTGTTTTTGCTAATCATTCTAAATAAACTAAAGTTGATAAGGATAATCCATAAGCTACCACCACGAGTTCCTGTAAATTCATACCATTGTATCCACTGAGTTTGCGATGCAAAAGAGTTACCCAGATTAAGCCAGGGCCAGGCCAAATCCCATTGGGTGTGGAAATATTCAAATCCCAACCAAATAATTAGGAAAGGAAATAAAATTGAGATTTTTAAAACTTGTCGTGATTTACTAATTAACCAGAAAATGAGCGCCTGCAACATTGAATTGATGATAATAATAAGGATAACACCAAGTAATTGAGCCTGCGAAACCCACCAATAAGCAAGGGAATTCCATATTAAAAAGCTTACAAATGCATAATTAAAAAGCAGGTAAGTATTGTTGTGATTTCTTGTTTTATCTTCAATCCAAAGTAATGGAATCCATGCAAAAAATATCAGGAAAGAAAGTTGAGGAATACAAAATGGTGCTCCTAATAAAGTTCCTGAGATAATTGAATAGATAACATTTTTGTTCACTTTATCGGTGCGTTAAGTTAACACCTACTAATATAATGATTATTGAGGCAATTTGTGCCAAAGTAATTGTATCGCCGCCAATTACAATACCCCAAAATATTGCCACTATTGGAATAATATATGCAATGGAGGCAGCAAAAACATGCGAGGATTGTTTAATAAGACGATTGTAGCAAATTACTCCTGCAAAAGTTAACAGTGCAAGTAGGGAAAGCATTAAAGCACTTTTACTAAAGCTTTCGGATGCCAGAGGAGCACTTAAATCGGTGAACGCCAAATAGCATCCAGCCATAGGACCTACAAAAAGAAAGGCAAGAGAAGCAATTTCGGTGCCCGTAAGTTTTGGGAGTGAAAAGCTTACAATATTAATACTTATGGCTACCGATAGAATAGCAAGAAAAACGTAAAAAACGCCCCAGAAATAAGATTCTCCATTTGTTTGCCCCGAGAAACTTATTATAAGTGTTCCAGCAAAACCAAGAACGATACCACCAATTACTTTTTTATTGGTTCTCGATTTAAATAAAAGAATGGCAATTAGCAATGTAATCATGGGTAGCATTGCATTAAGCATGCCAGCAACCGAAGAGCTAATTTGAGTTTGAGCTTTCGCAAAAAAATAGGAGGGACCAATATTTCCGGCTACTCCGGACAGAAGCAGAGGCAGGATATTATCTTTCGATAGTTTTTTTATGTTCTTAAAAATTAAGGGGAGAAACAACACAAAGGACATAAAAACCTGAAAAGCTGCCACCTGATTGTGGCTAAAGCTTTCCAATGCAATTTCTCTTAAAATATAAGGGCTTCCCCAAATAAACGACACCAATAATAGTAATAACCAGTTGTTGTATTTGCTTGAAATGTTCATTGGGAGTAAGCGTTTTTTATGAGTTAAAATAATAGAGACAAAAATCTAAAATATTTGACAACCTATTAAATATTGTGTTTTGTAATTTATAGTGTTGGAATTATTCTTGTTCCTCTTCGAATGCTTTGTACTTAACAGTTAAATCGGAAATTAACTGGCTAAAAGTGGTTACAGCAGCAATAGTTTCTTTTGAGATTTCTTTTTGCTGAAGTTTTAGCATTAAAATTCCATATAAGGCGGTAAGGCAAACCTCGATATCGTTATTCTCCTCTTTAGCCTGCGATTTTTGGCGAAATTCGTTGATATTACCACTGGCTTGCTGAAAAAATCCTGTATAAGCAACGTCTTTTGCTTTGTTTAGCAAGAACAAATGAAAATCGTATAATTCGTTTACATTATTCTTAAGAATTTGAAGATGACCCGTTTCTTCAACTTTCTCAATTTTCATCATTTCCATTAAATTTTCGTACCAGTCGCGAATTTTCTGATGAGTTTCTGCATCTTGTTTAAACTGAGAAATAATGTTTTTATCAATAAGATTAATATCAAATTTACAGGCTCTGATTATATCTTCTACCTGCCACATATATAAGATATACTCGGCTAAATTGCTTTTCTTTTTTTCTTGTGCTATAATCATATTTCAGTTCTCATTTGTTTGTTATCTCTTACAGCTTTTTACTGTTTGCAGCTAACTGTTTATTGCTTAAGTTTATCAATTAATCTTCTTTCCAGCTTGGTAGGACGACCCGCACCTCTTTGTCTGTGTTCAAAGCCATACGATTTTGTGGCATTTAATAAATCCAGTTGATCTTGAGCGGTAATATCTTCCATAAAATCAACCGCAAGTTTGGCCGACATTCGTTTTCCTGATATTGCCTTAACCCGGTAGCTTCGAATTATAGGAGGAAAGCGAATGTCAATTTTATCATCAATTCGAATTTCTCTCGAAGGTTTAATTGTAAGCCCATTCATACTTACTTTTCCTTTTTTGCAAGCTTCGGCTGCCATGCTTCGGGTTTTAAAAATCCGAACTGCCCACATCCACTTGTCAACTCTTACCTTATCGTCCATGTAATGTGCTTAAGAAATTTATTTGCTATTTTTTTTTGTATTGTAGGCAGTCATGGTACGTTGAATTCCAATGGTACTCATGCCTTTTATCATGTTGATACAGATTTTGTATAGTTCTGGTAACTTTTCTGTTTCCTCGGGACTCCATTTGCCAAGAACATAATCTATTTGTTGACCTTTGTTAAAATCGTTACCAATGCCAAAACGAAGTCGAGCATAGTTTTGGTGTCCCAGAGTTTCGTTAATGTGCTTTAAACCATTATGTCCAGCATCACTACCTTTTTGACGAAGTCGTAAAGTTCCAAAAGGAAGAGCAAGGTCATCAACTAAGATCATCATATTTTCAACTTGTATTTTTTCTTTCTGAAGCCAGTAGTTAACTGCTTTACCGCTTAAATTCATGTAGGTACTAGGTTTTACCAGTACATAAGTGCGACCTTTAAATTTATACTCTGCCATTGCTCCATATCTGGCATCTTTAAATTCAATTTTAGCCGTTTCGGCAAGAGCATCAAGTATATTAAAACCAATATTGTGTCGGGTATTGTGATATTCAGCACCAATATTACCTAAGCCCACAACCAAATATTTCATGTAATTATTATTTATTTCCTTTTTCGGGGATAAATTTATTCCGAATAGATTTTTTAAGAATCGAATCATAACAGAATCAAAGGTAGAATATTTGTTTAAAACCGTAAACTGTTATTTGCTGATAGTAAAAAACCTCCCATGCCAATGGCTCGGGAGGTTATATTTTTTGCTAAAAAAGAGATTACTCTTCTGTAGTAGACATAGCAGCAGCACGAGCAGCTCTTGTAAGCTTAACTTGTACAACAACGGCGTTTTTAGCATTAAGCAATTCAAGGTTTTCGAAATCAAGCTCTTTAATCTGAGTACTTTTACTAAGACCTAGTTCAGTAACATCGATAGGCAAGAATTCAGGAAGATCTTTCATTAAAGCTTTAACTTTAAGTTTTCTCAAGTTTACAGCTAATTTACCACCAGCTTGAACACCTTTTGCGAATCCTTCAACTTTAATTGGAATCTCAACTTCGAAAGCTTTGTCTTCGAATACCTGGAAAAAGTCAGCGTGAATAGCTTTGTCAGTAGTAGCGTGAAATTGAACTTCTCTCATTACTGCAGTAAACTCTTTCCCTTCGATATCGAATTTTACGATAAAAGTTTCTGGAGTATAAAGCAATTTGTTTAAGTCTTTCTCGTTTACAGCAAAGTGAATGTTTTCGCCACCACCATACAATTCACAAGGAACCATTTCTTCTTTACGTAAAGCTTTAGTCGCTTTTTTTCCTAAGTCAGTTCTTAAAGAACCTTTTAATTCTAAAGTTTTCATTTGATATGAATTTTGTGCTACTCAATGCTATCTTCAATACCCGGTAAAAAAGGTTCGGCTAACATCCCATCACACGTTTATAATTTTTTTACCTAAAATCCGCGCAAAGATATAAATTATAAAATGAAATTGGAACTAATTGATTCGCAATTGTAAACATTCATAATTGTTTTCGCAAAAATATCTGCAATAGTTAATTCTTTAATTTTAGAAGCTTCTTGCTTTAATGGAATCGAGTTTGTAAAAACAACTTCCTCAAGTGCCGATTCTTCGATTCTTTCGTAAGCAGGACCAGAAAGAACTGCGTGCGATGCAATTGCTCTGACACTCTTAGCTCCTTTTTCTTTTAGCATATCGGCTGCTTTGGTAATTGTTCCTGCTGTGTCAATCATATCATCTATGATTACAACATTTTTATCACGAACTTTACCAATGGCAGTCATTTCTCCAACAACATTAGCTTTTTCTCTTGATTTGTGGCAAATAGCTAGTCCAGCATTCAAATATTTTGAATAGGCATTAGCTCTTTTGCTACCTCCCATGTCTGGTGATGCAATAACCAAATCTTCTAAATTTAAACTTTCTAAATAGGGAAGAAGAACAGATGATCCATAAAGGTGATCTACTGGAATATCGAAGAATCCCTGAATTTGATCAGCGTGTAAATCCATAGTCATAACTCGATCAACACCAGCAGCCATTAAAAGATTAGCTACTAATTTTGCACCAATGGCAACTCTTGGGCGATCTTTTCTGTCTTGACGAGCAAAACCAAAATAAGGGATTACCGCACAAACTTTATAGGCCGAAGCTCTTTTTGCAGCATCAATCATTAATAACAATTCCATCAAATTATCCGTTGGTGGGTAAGTTGACTGAATAATAAAAACGTGACATCCACGAACTGTCTCCTCATAGCAGGTTTCAAATTCTCCGTCGCTAAATCTAACAATGCTCGACTCTCCAACATTTAATCCTGCAGCTTCTGCAATTTTACCTGCCAAATGCTCGCTGTTTGAACCGGCAAAGATTTTAATCGGGGCTTTCATTAAAGTATTATTTGTTTATAAATCAGATATGTTTTACTGTGCAAATTTATGAATATTTGCGGCAAATGAATGAAATATATTTCTTTGTCGCAAATATTTTGACCAACTGAATTCTTCAGTTTTAATTTGTATTTAAAATAAAAAGAAGATTTCTTTTACAGAGATCTTCTTTTCAGTTATTTATTCTTGTGCCATTTTCATGTTTTCATCGATATAGGCTAATATTTCTTCTTTTCCTTGTTCCGATGATGAAGAGCTAACAATATATGGAGGCATTTCTTCCCATGATTGCAGCATCTTTTTTTCGTAGACTTTTAAATTTTCCGATAATTTGCGTTTAGTAAGTTTATCGGCTTTAGTAAATATAATAGAGAATGCGATGCCATTAATTCCTAGCCATTCCATAAACTCAGTATCTTTTGCCTGAGGTTCGTGTCTCGAATCCACTAAAACAAAAAGGTTAATTAAGTTGGGTCTGCTTTCTATATAATTAAAAATTAATTTCGAAAATCTTTGTCGCGTTGATTTTGCCACTTTAGCAAAACCATAGCCTGGTAAGTCGACTAAGAACCATTCTTTGTTGATAAGAAAATGATTTACCAGTTGCGTTTTTCCTGGTTTAGCTGATATTTTAGCCAAATTTTTATGCTTTGTGAGCATATTAATTAAGGATGATTTTCCAACGTTCGATCGTCCAATAAATGCAAATTCAGGCTTATTGGGCTTGGGACATTTTTTCACGTCCGAGTTGGACATCATAAATTCGGCTGTAGTAATATTCATTTTGCTCTATATTTTCATGGGCAAAGGTATACAGATTCTTAAATTATACGAAATTCAATTGAAATTAAATTTACCGGGATTGTTTTTTAGAATGGAAATAAAAAAAACCTCTTTACTAAGAGGTTTTTTATTCTTATTCTAAAAATAGATTTTATTATTTAATGTAAACTTCTAAAACCTTCGTTTTTTCATCGGGACAAAGTGTAACTGTATCTATCGAAGCAGGAATTAAAACTGTTTCGCCCTTTTTAACTAAGGCTTTTGCTGTTCCTTCAGTTTCAATAACAAACTGACCTTCCATACACATATAAATCACAAAGGAATCTAAGTCATGATAATTTGTTTCGATTGCCTTGTCGAATTCCAATATATTAGTAGTAAAATATGGACAGCGAACCAATTCAGAAGACTCATTAATTTTGGTTTCGTAATCGGTTTTGTATTTTTTTTCAAAACTATAATCAATTGCATCAAGTGCAAGTTCGGTATGTAGCTCACGAGGATTGCCTTTGTCGTCGGTTCTGTTCCAATCATACATGCGATAGGTAACATCCGATGTTTGTTGGATTTCAGCTAGTAAAATTCCTTTTCCAATGGCATGAACTCTTCCTGCAGGAATATAAAAGCAACTTCCTTTTTGTACAGGTTCATTATTTAGGATTTCTTCTAGTTTACCTTCGTTTAATTTGGCAACGTATTTTTCTTTGTCAACTTGCTGATTAAAACCTACAATTAATTCCGATCCTTTATCAGCTTCAATTACATACCACATTTCGGTTTTTCCGAATGCATTGTGTCTTTCTTTTGACATTTCATCGTCGGGATGAACCTGAATTGACAGCACATCGTTGGCATCGATAAATTTTATCAGCAATGGAAATTCCATTCCAAAATTTTCATACACATGATCACCAACCAGGTCGCCCATGTAAACTTCGATAAGCTCTTCCAGATTGTTGCCAGCAAGTTTACCGTTGCTAACAACCGAAATGTCTCCTTCTACACCAGATATTTCCCAACTTTCACCAGCATTTGGTAGTGGAGAAAAATCTTTGTTCAAAACTGTTTTTAATTTGTTTCCTCCCCAAATTTTATCTTTTAGGATAGGTTGAAATTTTAACGGATACAAACTCATTTTTTATGCAATTAATTAATTTGATGTTTATGGCTTTGGATACTTAAAATTCGTAATCGATAACTTTACGATCTATCGCCATTTCTTTAATTACCGTAACCGCTTTTACGTGTTCGGGATGATTGGCATAAACTGATAAATCGTCTAGACTTTCAATATCAACATTAACAGCAAAATCGTATGAAGCATCGGTGTGTAATTCATCAAATCCAATTTGTAAAAATTTAATTTCAGGAATAATCTTATCTAATCCGTCGAAGGCTTCAGTCAATCTGCTGCAAAAGTTTTTCTTTTCTTCTTCCGACCCAAAAGCCTTGAATTTAAACATTGCTATGTGCTTAATCATTTTAATTCTTTTTTAAATTATTATTAACTTTCCGGCCTAATTTAATGCAAAATTATCATTTTTGAACCAAACACCTAAATATCATACAACATGTTGATTATTGGAATTGCCGGAGGAACCGGTTCCGGGAAAACTACTGTAGTTAGAAAAATAATTGAGAGACTACCGCAAGGAGAAGTTGCTGTTTTGCCTCAGGATTCCTATTATCGCGATAATTCACACCTAACTTTGGAAGAAAGACAGGAAATGAATTTTGATCATCCAAATTCTGTAGAGTTTGAGCTTTTGGTGAAACATCTTAAACAGCTGAAGGAAGGAAAAGCCATTAATCAACCAATATACTCATATTTAACGTGTTTACGTTCTGAAGAAACCATTAAAGTTGAGCCAAAAGAAGTTGTTATTGTAGAAGGAATTTTGGCATTAACACAATGCGATTTGCGAGATTTAATGGATATTAAAGTTTTTGTTGATTGCGATGCTGACGATCGGTTAAACAGAGTGATTAAAAGAGATATTGTTGAACGGGGAAGATCTGTAAATAAAGTTTTGGATCGTTATGAAAAAACCGTAAAACCAATGCATTTACAGTTTATAGAACCAACAAAGCGCTATGCTGATATTATAGTTCCGCAGGGTGGAAATAATATTGTTGCGATTGATATATTAACACATTACATCAAGAAAAATTTAAAAGTGCAAATTTAAGCTGTTGATAAAATATATTGTGGAGACTTTGTTCATGTCTCCTTTTTTTATAACTTTTCATTTTATTTATGATAAGTTATAGGTATGCTGGATAAAATTAAAGCTGAGAGTTTACTGTTTATCGATATTGAAACCGTTTCTGGAAATCATTCTTTTGAAGCATTATCTCCAAAGCTACAGGAACTATGGGAGAAAAAATCGAACTATTTTAGAAAAGATAATGAAAGTGCTGCAGATGTATATCAACGAGCAGGTATTTATGCCGAATTTGGTAAAATTGTTTGTATTTCGACTGGGATGATTTTGCATAAAAATGGAAATAGAAAGTTTGTTGCAAAATCATTTTTTGGTGACGATGAAAAAAAATTACTTGCAGATTTTTCTGAAATGCTAAATCGGTTTTGTGAAAAACCAAACAGAAATTTATGCGGACATAATAGCAAAGAGTTTGATTTTCCTTATATCGCCCGACGAATATTAATTAATGGACTAAAATTACCGGAGGTACTCGATGTTGCAGGTAAAAAGCCCTGGGAAGTGCAGTTTGTTGATACAATGGAATTATGGAAATTTGGAGATTATAAACATTATACCTCCTTGGCTTTATTGTGCGAAGTTTTTAATATTCCAACTCCGAAAGATGATATTGATGGTTCAATGGTAGGAGAAGTTTACTGGAAAGAAAGAGATTTAGAACGAATAGCCATTTACTGCGAAAAAGATATATTGGCCACAGCTCAGCTGTTTTTGCGCTATCAGGGACAGAAGTTAATTTCTGCCGAAAATTTTGAAAGAATATTATTGTAATACACTTGATATTGTACAATAAATTGAGTTTTTTCGTGTTAAGCCTATTGATAATTTTATTGCATTAAATAAATCCTAATTTTAAATTAAAAAATATAGAAATGAATTGTTCATTATATAAAAAACTATCATTTGCGGCCCTAATTATGGGGAGTATGTTTCTATCATCCTGCGGAAGCAGTGGAGGAGGTGATGAGGAAGAATTTGAATTTCAAACCAGCGATTTAAAAAATAAATATTGGTATGCTAATCCGTATCAAAATCAAAATTACTTTACCGACGATGCTATTTTGGTGTATCGATTTAATGGTGGTGGAGATTTGGTAAAGCAGGATTTTAGTGGCAGAAGAGATAATGATGAGGCGGGTTTCTGGACTTTATCTGATGATAATGTACTTACAATAGATGATGAAACTATTGGAAATATAAGGGAATATACAATCGATAAATCTTCAACAGCAAATCATTTATTCTTAAAAAGTTCTTTGGGCAACTGGGATTTTTATTCCTCAATACCCGAATTGGAAGATTTAACTGCAGATGCCGTTCTTGTAAAGGAAGTTATTTTGAGTAATGGAGCCTATGAGAGTATGTATCGTTACGAGTTTGAAGTTAAGGGAAATAATGTTGAAGAGGCTAAAGTAATTCTTGAAAATAAAACTTACGATTTAATTGAAGCACAAAGTTCGACAGGCGAAACCGTATGGCGTTTACAGGAAATAGACGCTAATGAATATTTCGAAAATTTTAGTGGTGCCGAAACAGTTAAGTTTTATGTGAAAATGACATCAGGAGAAGAGTATAAGCTTGTTGATGAAATTTATAATGAGGATATTGAAGCTTTAAATTATCAATCGATCGACCCTGATCATAATGCTGGAGAAGGAGCTTTGTCTTTACGTGTAGAATGGAAGGCTATTAATAATGCCGATGCATTTTATTATATCGAAATTTTAAATTCTGAGAAAGATGAAAATAATCCTTTATACACATCAAATTGGCAACCAGCTTCTGGTGGTGATATGGAGAGTATTATTCTTGAAGAAGAGAATGCCGGCGATTTTGGTCTCGCTTTAGGCGATACCTTTTATGTGAAAGTTGTGGCTTATTTGTACGAAGAAGATATTGAGCCTTATCAGGGAGATATTCATTCTTTTAATATTCAGGCACGATCGCAATTCATAAAATTAGGTGGTGAATGGTAAACTTACTTGAGATATAACAATAAAAAAACTCCGCTTTTGGCGGAGTTTTTTTGTTTTATGCTCTTGCCTTATTGTGTAATGAATTAGCATTTTAGTGTTTTTAATCATTAAAAACATTAAAAAAATCCATA
The DNA here is from genome assembly GCF_052400665.1 of Marinifilum sp. RC60d5. Taxonomy (NCBI): domain Bacteria; kingdom Pseudomonadati; phylum Bacteroidota; class Bacteroidia; order Marinilabiliales; family Marinifilaceae; genus Marinifilum; species Marinifilum sp. RC60d5. Next base: position 545,091 of record NZ_JBQTGK010000001.1, on the reverse strand, counting down.
TAAACGATAATATAATCTATTAAATATGAAATAGATTCATAATTTTCGCGATTAGAATCTATATTATTAGTGGTATAATCTACAAAAATGAGATTAGATTACATTATTTATGTAATTAGTTGTCATTTATTGCTTACGGCTTATTGTTGGATAATCTTCATCCAAACTTTACGCATCAATTCTTTAAGATACCACGGCAATTTGATAGGAGTTTAAATTAGATTTTGAACAAAAATGACTCTTTGTGTTGATTATTTTATCAGAACTCAGGTAATTAATCTAATACGAAATACTCAATTGTTTTTACCAGTAACTTTGGTTGTTCGGCATGTAACCAATGGCCTGCTTTAGGAATAGTAGTTATTTCGGCATAAGGGAATATGGTACGAATTAAATTGTGATCATCATCAGTAATGTAATTCGAATTGGCACCTCGCATAAAAAGAACAGGAAAACCGCTTATTCCTTTTCCATGTATAAAATCATTTTTGTTCATTCCATCCATTATCTGAGGAAGAAATTTACTAATGGTCTCAATATTTAATTTCCAGCTAAATTTTTTCTCACCATCTCTCTTTAAATTTTTTAATAGAAACTGGCGTACTCGCTTGCTCTTAATATCTTCCGATAATTTTTGATCTATTTCGGTTCTTGATTTAAAGTTGTCGAATTTAAAATTTAACATTGCCGAAACAATATTTTTATGGTCGATATTTTGACTTGAGCCAGCTGAAATTTCTGAATAATTTTTTGGAGCGATATCTGCTACCAATAAATTACTAACTCTTTCGGGATACTCGGCCGCAAAAAACATAACCGTCTTTCCACCCATCGAGTGTCCTAAAAGGGTTGCTTTTTCAATGTGATGGTCGTCCATAAATTCCAGCAAATCTTCTTTTAAATCCTGATAAGTATGAGAATTTGTATGAGGAGAAGCCCCATGGTTTCTTTGGTCGATTAAAAATACCTCAAAATTAGTAGCAAGCTCTTTGGCAATGCTTACCCAATTATCCGACGAGCCATATAAGCCATGTGCAATTATAAGAGGATGTCCTTCCCCAAATTTTCTATAATTTAATTTCATGTAAATAAAGATATAATTAGAGCTTTAAAATAAAAAAAGAAAGGATGTCTTTTTTAATAAGACATCCTCGCTGATATTTTTTTAGTTCGAAATATTTATTTTAAACACTTTCGATACATCTGAATGGTATTTTCAAGTCCAAAATACAAAGCATCAGAAATTAAAGCATGACCAATTGATACTTCGGCCAAATTTGGAATGTTTTTATAAAAATAGTTCAAATTCTCCAGGCTTAAATCGTGACCTGCATTAATTTTTAAACCCAGCTCGCTTGCTTTTTTAGCAGCGATTACAAAAGGACGTATAGCTTCTTGTTTGTTAATAGGATAATTTGTAGCGTAAGGTTCGGTATACAATTCAATTCGATCGGTTCCGGTAGCCAGTGCCCCTTCAATATTAGCTAAATTAGTATCAACAAATATAGATGTTCGAATACCTTCGGCCTTAAATTTTGAAATAATCCCGATTAATAGATCTTTATTTTTTACAGTATCCCATCCTGCATTTGAAGTTATTGCTTCGGGAGGATCAGGAACAAGTGTTACTTGATCGGGCTTGGTTTTTAAAACTAAATCAATAAAATCACTCGAAGGATAACCTTCAATGTTAAATTCAGTAGTTACCAGAGGATTCAAGTCTTTAACATCCTGATAACGAATGTGTCTTTCATCTGGTCGAGGATGTACGGTAATTCCTTCAGCACCAAACCGTTCACAGTTTGTTGCGGCTTCGCAAACATTAGGAGTATTACCTCCGCGGGCATTTCTTAATGTCGCAATTTTGTTTATATTTACACTAAGTCTAGTCATTTTTATGAAATCTTAAATTAAAAAGAATGACGGGTATGTGGAGTTATATTGTTTAAAACTGATATTACCTCTTGGCAAAATTAAAAGTAATTCCTAGAAAACAGGTAAATATGATAGCAAAAGATTTAATTTCTGATGTTGTTCCGGTATTGCGCGAAACAGATACAGGAATACAAGCTCTTAATTGGATGGAAATATTTAGGGTTTCACATTTGCCAATTGTGAAGGGCGATGAATTTTTGGGATTAATTTCTGATAATGATATCTATGATTTAAATAAGGCAGAAGATCCAATTGGAGGACAGAAGTTGTCATTGTTTAGTCCTTATGTGTCAGCAAATCAGCACATCTATGATATTATTGAAATTGTGTCACGCTTAAAGTTAACGGTAATTCCTGTTTTAGAAGATGAAAAAACTTATTTTGGCCTAATTACGCTAAACGATTTAATGCAATACATAGAAAGGATATTTTCTGTTAGAGAACCAGGAGGAATAATTGTTCTAGAATTAAATTCTGTAGATTACTCATTAAGCGAAATATCTCGTATTGTTGAAAGTAACGATGCTAAAATTTTAAGTCTTTATGTGAAATCTTCTACCGATTCCCGAAAAATAGAGTTGACAATTAAAGTAAATCACAGTAATCTTACTTCAATAATTCAAACTTTTTTGCGATACGATTATACCATTAAAACTACTTATGTACGTGAAGATGATATGAAAGATGTGCTGGAGGATCGCTACAATTCTTTTATGCGCTTTTTAAATATATAAAAGTAATTTACAATTTTATGTAAGCTGGGGTTTGAAGATTTGCAGAATCATTTATATTTGTCACAAGCTTATTCCGAATTTTCCATTTAAAAAATATGGAGTAGCAACTTTTACAATCAAACTGCAATACAATGAAAATAGCCCTGTTTGGTAAATTATTTAACGAAAATTTTACTGATAGCTTTAAAATGATGTTTGAAGTTTTCACAAAGCACAATGTGGAGATATTCATTTATGAGCCTTTGTATGATTTTTTGATTCGGGAAATAAATTTTAAGCCTCCTGTGGGGGGATACTTTTCAGGATACGAAGATTTGGATAAGGATGTAAAGTATGTTTTCTCCATTGGAGGAGACGGAACCTTTTTGGACGCTGTTCGTGTTGTTCGTGATTCAGGTATTCCAATTGTAGGAATTAACAGTGGTCGTTTAGGTTTTATGGCCGATATAGCTCAGGATGAAATACCACAGGCTTTGGCAGATATTATTGCAGGTGAGTTTACCATCGAGGAGAGAAGTCTACTTCAGTTGGAAACCTCAAAAAATGGATTATTTGAAGAATTCAATTATGCACTAAACGAATTTACTGTTCACAAAACCGACTCGGCTTCAATGATCACCATTCATACTTATCTTAATAATGAATACCTGAATTCTTATTGGGCCGATGGGCTTATTATATCCACACCAACAGGCTCAACAGCATATTCCTTAAGTGCAGGTGGGCCCATATTAATTCCGAATACTCAAAATTTTGTGATTTCACCCATTTCTCCTCATAACCTTACCGTACGCCCAATTGTAGTTCCTAATCATCACGAAATTACATTAAGAGTAGAAGGTAGGAGTAAGGCATATATGGCTTCTCTTGATTCTCGTTCGTGTACCTTCGATTCATCAATTGAGCTTAAAATTAAAAGAGCTAATTTTCAAATAAAGGTCTTAAAACTAAAAACACATAGTTTCTACGGAACCTTGCGAAACAAGCTAATGTGGGGTGTTGATAAACGTAATTAATAATCTCAGGAACAATACTTTTTATTTTAACAAAATTTAACGAGACAATCGTTTTATTTTTCTTGCTGAATAAGGTTTTTTAAGATTATATGTTACTTTTGTAGCTTGTGAATGAATTTAGGTTGCTTGTGCCTTAATCATATCAATGATTATAGGGTATTCATTAGGTTAATATTCGTTTGTGAGGAGAAAAAATACAAACTTGTTTTTCATGTATAAACTGATTTTTGGGATACTGTTTTTTGTCGTTAGTAATTCGGCATTTTCGCAAACCAAAGCTGAGTTAGGTTTTTTTGGAGGAGTTTCCTACTATATGGGAGACATTAATCCAACTAATCACTTTTACTCAAGTTCAGTTGCAATAGGGGGAATTTATCGATATAATTTTAACTCCCGATATTCTCTTAGAGCAAGTATGATATTTTCCGGATTAAGTGGCGAAGACCTCGATGCTAAGAATTATTATCAGCAAAATAGAGGAGCTTCATTTGATACTGATGTGGTTGATTTGTCATTACAGGCTGAATTTAATTTTCAACCATTTTGGGCACCTGGAAAAACAAAAACAAAACGACTTGTTCCTTATGTTACGGCAGGGATTGGTTATATAGCTCCAAGCAGTACCGAATCGTCATTTACAATACCTATGGGTGCGGGATTTAAGTATAATCTTGGTGGTAGGTGGACAGCGGCTCTGGAGTGGAGTTTTAGAAAAACATTTACCGATGATTTGGATCATTTAGATGACCCAAACAATTTTAATGAAAGCAATTTAATGCACAATAATGATTGGGCCTCTTTTTTCGGAATTATGCTTAGCTATAAGCTATTTCCAGATAATGAAGCTTGTCATTCATACGATAGATTTGTAAAATAGAATATGTCATTCAAGGATAAAATCATAAAAGAAAAATTGCCTAATCACCTGGCAATTATTATGGATGGAAATGGACGTTGGGCAAAAATGCGCGGCGAACACCGAATTATAGGACATCAGAATGGCGTTGAGGCAGTAAAACAAACTGTTGAAGGTGCTGCAGAATTAGGAATATCCTATCTTACACTCTATGCTTTTTCAACAGAAAATTGGAATCGTCCTAAAGATGAAGTAATGGGTTTAATGTCTTTGCTTGTGGAAGCAATTGAAAATGAAACCCCTACTTTAATGAAGAATAATGTTCGATTACAAGCTATTGGCGATTTAGGCAGTTTACCAGAGGAGGTGAGAGCTAAATTAAATGGTACCATTTCGACAACAGCAAGCAATTCGGGTTTAACTCTGGTTTTAGCACTAAGCTATAGTTCAAGATGGGAAATTGTAAATGCAGTAAAAAATATTGCAGGAGAAATTGCTAAAGGAGAATTATCTCCAGATCAAATCTCTAATGCTGTTTTCGAGAATCACCTTACAACAAAGGGGATACCTGATCCTGAACTTTTAATTCGAACCAGCGGTGAAAATAGAATCAGTAATTTTTTGCTTTGGCAAATTGCTTATTCAGAATTGTATTTTACCGAACTATTTTGGCCCGATTTTACAAAAGAAGAATTATATAAGGCACTTTTAAATTACCAGAACCGAGAACGAAGATTTGGTAAAACTAGTGAACAATTAAATGACAATTAAGAATTAACCATTATAACTTAAGTAATGATTAAACGATTAACTTTTATATTTACTCTATTTTTAAGTATCACTGCCTTAGCGCAGGAAACTGATACAATTTATAATCCTACATTGCATTATTCTTCGCCCAAAAAATTTGAGCTGGGTGGGATAACAGTAAGTGGTGTAAAACATTTGGAGAGTAACGTGCTTGTTCAGATATCTGGTTTACGAGTAGGTTCCGATATCGAAGTGCCTGGAGAAAAAGTGACTAAAGCAATTAAAAAATTGTATAAGCAGGGATTATTCTCCGATATTCAGATTACAGCGACTAAACTTATCGATAAAAAGATTTATTTGAATATTAATCTTCAGGAACGTCCTCGATTATCAGATGTTACGTATAATGGTACTTCTAAGAGTGAAACAAATAAGTTAAAAGAGAAGTTAAAGTTGCAAAAAGGAAGTCAGGTTACCGATTTTTTAATTGCAAATACTCAAACAATTGTAGAAAATTATTTTAAGGAGAAAGGTTTCTTTAATATTGATGTAAGTGTTTTACAACGAGATGATCCAACAGAAGAGAATAGTGTCATTATCGATATCAATATGAATAGAAATAATAAAATAAAGATTAAGAATATCTTTATTGAAGGTAACACTGCTCTCAGCGATAAAAAAGTTAAAAAGGCTATTAAAGGGTCGAAAGAAAAAAGAATTAAAAACTTTTTTAAATCAGCAAAATACATTGAAGGAAAGTGGAAAGAGGATAAAATTAGTTTAATAGATAAGTATAACGAAGAGGGATATCGAGATGCGATTATTTTATCTGATAGTATTGAACAAGTATCTGAAGATAGAGTTAATTTATACCTTAAATTGAAAGAAGGAAATCAGTATTTCTTTAATGATATTACCTGGGTAGGTAATACTGTATATACGGCTTTTGATTTAGAGAGAGTTCTTAAAATTAAAAAAGGTGATGTTTACAATCAAACCTATTTGGATGAAAGATTAAGTACTGATGATGATGCGGTAAGTAATCTATATCTGGATAAGGGTTATCTGTTTTTCAATGTAAATCCGGTTGAGAAAGTTGTTGGTAAAGATTCAATTAATCTTGAAATGAGAATGATTGAGGGTAAGCAAGCTACTATAGATCGTGTTAATATTGTTGGAAATACTAAAACTCACGAGCATGTTGCCCGAAGAGAATTGTACACTTATCCAGGAGAGTTGTTTAGTAAATCGGATATTATTCGTAGTGTGCGAGAGCTTGCTCAGTTAGGACATTTCGATCCTGAAGCGATTAATCCAGACATTAAACCTCACCCAGAAAGTGGTACAGTTGATATTACTTATGAGTTAGAAGAAAAAGCAAACGACCAAATTGAACTTTCAGGAGGTTGGGGTGCTGGTATGATTATTGGAACCGTGGGTTTAAAATTTTCGAATTTTTCTATTCGTAACATTTTTAACAAAGAGGCTTGGAGTCCGCTACCTACGGGTGATGGTCAAACTTTAAGTATTCGTGCTCAAACCAATGGATCTTACTATAATTCGTATAGTATATCTTTCACCGAGCCATGGTTAGGGGGTAAAAAACCAACATCTTTAAGTACTTCTATTTACTATTCTCAGCAATCAGGTTATAGTCGTAGTTATAATTATTATACAACTTATGGGAATGATTCAGATCAGAGTCAGAAAATTTTTGGTGCTAGTGTAGGGTTAGCCCGCCGTTTAAAATGGCCTGATGATTATTTTTCATTATACAACGAAGTAAGTTATCAAAACTATAATTTGCATAATTGGCAATATTATCTGATCTCAGATGGTACTTCAAATAACTTTAGTTTTACTACTACACTTTCAAGAAGTTCGATCGATAATCCGTTATATACCCGTAGAGGATCATCATTCTCTTTAAGTTTAAAATTCACTCCTCCGTATTCCTGGTTCGAGGATTTGGATTACGCCAGAGCCGATGAGGATGAACTTTACAAATGGGTGGAGTATCATAAATGGACATTTAAAGGAAAAATGTACAATGGTTTGTTAGCTAAGAATGACAAGCTGGTTTTATATACTGGTGCTGAATTTGGATATCTAGGATATTACGATAAAGACAAACGATCACCTTTTGAAGGTTTTGAAGTGGGTGGTGACGGAATGTCGGGATATAGCATGTACGGAAGTGATAATATTGGTTTAAGAGGTTACGAAAATGGATCATTAACTCCCGTAACAACTGATGGCAGACGATTGGGAGGTAATGTATATAGTAAATTTACTGCCGAACTGCGTTATCCATTATCATTGAGCCAATCGGCAACAATTTATGCTTTGGCTTTTGCCGAGGCTGGTAATGCCTGGTACGATTTTGAAGATTTTCAGCCGTTTAACCTAAAACGTTCAGCAGGGGTTGGTCTTAGAATTTTCCTTCCTATGTTTGGATTGTTAGGAATCGACTATGGATATGGATTTGACGAAGCTAATCAATCAGGACAGAATGGTGGTCAATTCCACTTTGTAATTGGTCAACAATTTTAACATATTTTAAGTGTCGACTCTTGGGAGCTGAATTAATTTAAGTTATTTTAGAGTTTGTTTAAAAAGGTATTATTATGAAACGTATACTTTTATTAATAGTTGTAATAGGTGTTTGTTGTGGAAGTTTATTTTCACAACAACGTTATGGTTTTGTTGATACGGAGTATATTTTAAATAAAATGCCTGACTATAAAAATGCTCAGGAGCAATTGGATAAGGTTTCGCAGCAATGGCAAAACGAAATTGAAACGATTGCCGCAGACATTAAAACTTTACAAGCTAAATACAGAGCTGATGAAGTTTTTCTTTCCGCAGAAATGAGAGAAAAAAGAGAAAAAGAAATACATAATAAAGAAGTAAAGGCACAGAAACTTCAACAATCTTATTTTGGGCGAAATGGAGAGCTTTATAAGAAACGTCAGGAATTAATGAAACCAATTCAGGATGATATATATGAGGCAATCAAGGAGATAGCAAAATCTGGAAGTTATGGTATGATTATTGATCGTGCTAATGGGCCAACAATAATATACAGTAATGCAAAATTCGATTTAAGCGATAAAGTACTGTATAAGTTAGGTATAAGAACTAATTAAAATTTCAAATAAAAAACTAACTGAGTATACTATGAGACAGTTTTTAAAAGTAACATTAGTAGCCACTTTCCTTTTAATGGGAGCTAACATTTTTGCTCAAACTGCAAAATTCGGACACGTTGATTCAAACCAATTGTTATCAATTATGCCTGAGAAAGCAGCGGCTCAAACACAAATTCAAGCAAAAGCAGCAGAATACGATAAGCAAGTTAAGGAGATGAGAGAAGAGTATCAAACTCTAGTAAATGCTTACGTTGAAAAAAGAGAAACTCTTTCTGATGCTATGAAAGCAACTAAAGAAAAGGAAATTCAGGATTTGCAAAATCGTATGCAAACTTTCGATGGTTTTGCTCAGCAGGAACTTCAGAAAACCCAAAACGAATTGTTAAAACCAATTTTTGATAAAGCTTCAAAAGCTATTAAAGATGTTGGTGCAGAAAACGGATTTACTTATATCTTTGATATTAGTACAGGTGTAATTCTATACAATTCTGAAAATAGTGTTGATGTTATGCCATTGGTAAAAGCAAAATTAGGAATTCAATAAACGTTCTAATATAAAGTAAAAAAGGTGGTATTTTTAATACCACCTTTTTTACTTTTATGTAAGTCTTAACATTTAATATTTTAAGAAACATGAATAAGCAGCCTATTGGTGTATTCGATTCGGGATATGGAGGTTTAACCATACTGAATGAATTAGTAAATGAATTGCCTGAATATGATTTTATTTATTTAGGTGATAATGCACGAAGTCCTTATGGTACAAGATCTTTTGATGTTGTCTATGACTACACTTTAGAAGCCGTAGAACAACTTTTTTCTATGGGCTGTGAACTGGTAATATTGGCCTGCAATACTGCATCAGCCAAGGCTTTAAGAAGTATTCAGCAAAAGGATCTACCTAAAATCAATCCAAATAAACGTGTTTTGGGAGTTATCCGGCCAAGTGTAGAAGAGGTAGATCGCTTAACAACAACAAAGCATGTTGGTATTTTAGGCACTGTAGGTACGGTACGTTCTAACTCATATCCTCTCGAAATTAATAAGCTTTATCCAGATATTAGTGTAGTTCAGGAGGCCTGTCCTATGTGGGTACCTTTGGTTGAGAATAACGAGTTCGAAACCGATGGGGGACAATTTTTTATTAAAAAAAATATCGATAATTTGTTGGAGAAAGATCCATTAATTGATACAATAATTTTAGGCTGCACTCATTATCCTTTACTAAAGAAAGAAATACTAAACTATCTTCCAGAGAGAGTTAATTTAGTTTCGCAAGGTGAGATAGTAGCAAAAAGTCTTCATAATTATCTATTTCGCCACCCAGAAATGGATATTCGTTGTTCTAAAAATGGTGAGCGTGAATATTTAACTACAGAATTTGTAGATAGTTTTGAGGAGAAAGCGAGTCGTTTTTTAAACTCGAATCTACAGGCAAAGCATATAAGTTACTAAAAAAAATAGCCCATACAGGTATCAGTATGGGCTTTACTATATTGCAGATGCAAATTACTCTACAGGTTTTTCATCTTTCTCGTACCAGCTGGCATACATTGCATAACTATTTGCAATTCGGTTAATTTCACCCTCTAGTAATTCAGGACTCAATTCTTTTATTTTTTTTGCTGGTGATCCCGCATATACACTTCCCGATTCAACGTGAGTACCTTTAGTAACCACAGAACCAGCCGCAATAATAGCATTACTTTCAATAATTGCATTATCGAGTACTACAGCTCCCATTCCTATTAAAACATTATCTTTTATGGTACAACCATGAACAACAGCATTGTGAGCTATTGAAACATTATTTCCAATATTAGTTGGCGATTTTTTATAAGTAGCATGTATGGTTGCATTATCTTGCACATTTACATTATTTCCTAGTTTAATATAGTGAACATCGCCTCTTAATACAGCACTGTACCAAATACTGCAATCGTCTCCCATTTCTACATTGCCTATTATAGCAGCATTTTCAGCTAAGAAGCAATTTTCACCAAATTTTGGCGAGTTTCCATTCAAATTTCTAACAATAGCCATTTTTTATTTAGTTTGATTATAAATACAAAGATAATTAAAAATAAATCTGAGCGAAAAATTCAAAATATGTTGTGAAGAAGTTACGCAAACGTTACCGTAAACGAAACTGAAAATCAGTATTGTAGTTCGCTGTTAAATTGAAATTAGATACTTAATTTTTTATGAAAATTGTAAGATGCTTTCATTGTTTTTATTTAAATTTAAAAGGTTTACGAAAAAAAAAGGTTTGATTATTTAAGATTTTTTCACACTTTTGAACTTTAAGAGACAATAGTAATACTAAAGAGTTTTCAAGATAAGTAGTAATAAGGTAGGGGTACAGGTATTACTATTTTGGAATGAAAAGTATTTTAAAAGTATACTCTTTCTAAAATCTATTTAGATTTTAGTGTATAAATAGATGTGTATTAATTTTTAATTAACCACTAACTAAAAATTTATGAAAAAAAGTTTAGTTTCGATGCTAATCCTGTTTTTTATAGGATTACAGGGTGTTTTAGCCCAAGGTCGAGAAGTTTCAGGGGTTGTTACTTCAGCTGAAGATGGGCTGTCGATCCCCGGAGTTTCCGTTATTATTAAAGGTACAACCATTGGTACCACAACCAATCTCGATGGTAAATACTCTTTAAATGTTCCTCAAGGAGAAAATACTTTGGTATTTTCATTTGTTGGAATGACTACTCAAGAGTTGGCAATTACTGGTTCAACTTTAAACGTTGTAATGGAATCTGAGTCTATTGGCATGGATGAAGTTGTTGTAACTGGTTATGGTGTTTCTAAAAAAGCAGCTTTTACTGGAGCAGCAACTACTGTAAGTCAGGAGAAGATTGCTGAAAAAACAGATCCTAACCCTATTAAGGCTCTTGAAGGTACAGTTGCAGGTTTGCAATTATCTACCGATTCAGGACAGCCAGGTGCTCCATCTACAATTTTTGTTCGTGGTCGTGGTTCTCTTAATTCAGGTACTCAACCATTATATGTAATTGATGGTGTACCAATGGAGTCAGGAACATTGGGTATGCGTTCAGACGAAGGTGCTGAGTCTTCTCCTTTGGCAAGTTTAAATCCTGCTGATATTGAGTCTATAACAGTTCTTAAAGATGCTACAGCAACCTCTATTTATGGAGCTAGAGCTGCTAACGGTGTTATCGTTATTAATACTAAATCTGCTAAAGCAGGTGCTAAAACAAAAGTGACTTTAAGTGTTAAAGCTGGTTGGGAAGAGATGCCATCGTTTACAGATGATTATAAGACTGTAAATGCTGATAAATATATTGAGTTACAGAAGGAAGGTATTGTTAATACTGGATGGTGGGGTGACATTACTCCTGCAGATGCTGAGGATATATTTTATAATAGCTCTGTTTCTGGTTTGACAGCTTATGATTTGGGAATTACCAAAGAGAATCAAGCTGATGTAAATTGGTTAGATGAAGTTACTAGATCTGGTAAAATTCAAGAATATAATCTTAGTATTCAAAGTTCAGGTAAAGATGAAAAAGCTCCTAAGTATTATTTATCAATAGGATATTTAGATAATGAAGCTATGATGAAAGGGAAAGATTTTGAGAAATATTCTTTCCGTCTAAATATTGATCAAAAGCCAATTAGTTGGTTAAAATATGGTGTTAATACATCATTATCATATACTCAGACTAATATGGGAGCTAGTGGAGGATACTTTTCAGATCCTGTAACTCAGGCTTATATGCAAGCACCTATTACACCTGTTAAAGATGCTAATGGAGATTGGAACTTTAATACTGTTAATGGATATAATCCAGTTGCTCAAAGAAGTAGCTTGGGAGATAAGTCTAATGCAAAAAACTACCGTGCAATTATATCTCCTTTTGTAACTGTTAATTTAACTCCAGAACTATCTTTTACTTCTAGAGGTGGTTTGGATCTTTTGTATTTAGATGAATTTGGATATTGGTCATTTTTACAACCTCAAGGTAATGACATGAGAGGTATGGGAGAAGATGGAGTTACCAGACAATCTATGGTGACTTTAACTAATACCATGAATTATATTAAGACAATAAACGAAGATCATCATCTTAATTTATTACTTGGTCAAGAGGTTCAAAAAACTCATCAGTATAGTACTTATCTTTCTGGATCTAATTATCCAGTACCTGATAAAAATAATGTATCTTTAGCAGCTACACCAGGTTCTGCATCTACATCAGAATATGATTTGAAATTAGCTTCTTTCTTTTCAAGTGTTCAGTACGATTTCCAGAATAAATATTATTTATCAGGTAGTTATCGTTATGATGCTTCTTCAAGATTTGGTTCTGAGAATCAATGGGCAGGTTTCTGGTCTGTTGGAGCAAAATATAGATTAACTCAGGAAGATTTTATGTCTAGTACAAGTGATTGGTTAGATGATTTAACTGTTCGTTCAAGTTTTGGTACTTCTGGTAACCAATCTGTTGGTGATGGATGGTATGCTGCCAGATCTTTATATGGATATGGTTATAACTATAATTCTAACGGTGGTAGCTCTAGAGAACAAGTTGGTAATCCTGATTTAAAGTGGGAACAAATCGAGAAATTTAATGTTGGTATCGATGCTAGATTCTTGAATAGATTTTCTTTAACTTTAGATTACTATGTTCACAATACTAAGGATATGGTATTTGATATGCCATTGTCTTATACTTCAGGTATGGGTTCATTACCAAAAAATATTGGTGAACTAGAGAATAAAGGTATTGAAGTATCTATTAATGCTCGTGTACTTAATACTGAAGATTTTTCTTGGGATGTAACATTAGTAGGTTCTAAAAATGAGAATAAAATTAAAAAGTTAAGTACTGATTACCCTATCGAAGGAACTTATACAATTGTTGAGCCAGGTAAAGATATCTATACTTTCAAAATGAAAGAATGGGCAGGAGTTAATCCTGATGATGGTTCTGGTCTTTGGTATCTTAATGAAACAGGAGACGAAACAACTAGTAACTATAATGCTGCAGCTAAGCGTTATTTAGGTTCTTCTTCACCTGACTTTTCAGGTAGTTTCTCTAGTAATATGAAATATAAAAACTTTGATTTCTCTTTCCAACTTAATTATTCTTTAGGTGGACAAATCTATGGTAATAATTTACGTTATGATGAAGGAACAGGTAATTCATATAATAATACTACTACTAATTACGTATATGATAATCGTTGGACAACACCTGGTCAGATAACTGATGTGCCTAAATTTGTATGGGGTGGTAATGGAACTAATAGTCATTCATCTAGATATTTAATGGATGGTGATTATTTGAAAATTCAGAATGTTGTAGTTGGATATACTCTTCCAAAATCAATTACTAATAAAATGAAAATAGGTGGAGTTAGAGTTTATGCAAGTGCAACTAACTTGTATACTTTTGCAGCATCTAATTACAGAGGTTTCGATCCTGCAGGTATAGGTCCAAACGGAGTTCAGTGGTGGAATTATCCAGCAGCAAGAAAATTTTTGTTTGGGTTAAATGTTAACTTTTAATATAAAATATAATAAAATATGAAAAATATATTATATACATTATTGTTTTCTTTGACACTAATGTTTGGAGGATGTGATTCCTTCCTTGAAACGACTCCGGAGCAGCAAATAGATTCTGATGTTGCGTTTGCAAAGGTTTCGGATGCAAATGCTGCCATTAATGGTTTGTACTATCGTATGGGGAGTTATTATTTTGCGGGTAATTATGCTATTGCAATTGGCGATTTTGCTTCTGATATTGCAAAAGCAGATGGTTCTTCTGGTCACTTTGTATCTATTAATGACTATACTTTCGCAGATTATACTGGTGAAATTTCTGATATGTGGGAAGTTGGATATAAAATCATTAGTGGTGCTACTGATTTAATAAGTAATGTTGATGCTTTATCTGAAGCATATCCAGCAGAGCTTGAAGATATAAAACTTTACGAAGCTCAAGCTCACGCTTTGAGAGCATACTCGTATTTTTTACTTGTTAATATATATGGTCTTCCTTATGGAACATCAGTTGCAAACGGAGGTTTAGTTCTTATGGATGAGACTCCAATTCCTGTTGAAACTCCTGTTTCTCGTAGTACTGTTGAGCAAACTTATACCTTGATTCTTAAGGATATTGATGCTGCATTAGCTGCTTATGGTGAAACTTCTGCCTCAGTAAATGAATATTATTTCAACAAGGCTGCTGTATATGCATTAGCATCTAGAGTTAATTTGTTCATGAAAGACTATAAGGCTTGTGCAGAATATGCTCAAATGGCTATTGATGAAAGAAATGGTACTCCTGTTGATAATGCTCAATATCTCGAAATGTGGAAAAGTATTTCCTTAAGTAATGAGGATATCTTTACTATCGCAAAAACAAGTGATGATAATCTAAGTGCTAATTCGTTAAATACTTTATATGGTTCTTATGGTGGTGCAGTTACTCAATCTTTAATTTCTGATTTTGAAGCTACTGATATCCGTCTTGGTTTAATTAAGGGTACGCATCCAAAGAAATTCGATGGTATTGCTTCTTCTGCTGCTACAAGTAACATTCCTCAGTTTAGAGTTTCAGAAATGTATTTAAATTTAGCTGAAGCTAAAGCTAGTGGTACAACCCCAGATCTTGCTGCAGCAAGAACAGCTTTGTTGTTCACTGCTAAACGTAATACTGCTATTGTTACCGTTGATGATTTACCTGCTGATCAGGCTGGATTATTAGCATTTATAGCTAAGGAACGCAAAAGAGAGTTTTTCTGTGAAGGTCATCGTTGGTATGATGCCCGTAGAACAGGTGAATTGATCAATGCTAAAGGTGATTTGTTTACTAATTTTGATGTTGCAAAATTCGTTTTTCCAATACCATCTTCTGAGATTAATTCTGGATTCCAATGTGAACCTAATGAAAATTGGGATGCAAATTTACCACAGTAATAAATTGTAAGAAAATTACATTTTGTTAATATTATAATTATCAGGGGTTGGATTTTCCAACCCCTGATTTTTTTTATTTCGTATTCGAGTTTAATTGTAAATGTGTTAGAACGAAAAAATAAATATCCCTTATTAATTTTATCTATAAAGAACTTATAAAATGATATCTTAACTTGATGGATGATGAACTAGTATACGGAGTATTTAGAGGAATTTTAATGCTTAATTCAATATATCTTCTGTCATAACTATTTTGTTTATGCCTTATAAAACCTGTCTAACTATTTAAACGGTTAAGAACATCGATACGGAGTTATAGATATTAATGTTTATCGATAGAGTCAAAAATATTTTTTATAGGTAGGGAGGATTTGATGTGAATTTAAGGATCTATTCATAATCTAGGTGAATTTAGGATTTTATGCATAAATTTTACATACCCTAAACAGGAAAAACTTATATCGTTAACACTTCTAAATTGAGCTCTAAAAGCTTTTAGCTTGGCATTAAAAGATTCGGCAGAAGCATGGGTACTTCTGTTCTCGAAAAAGTTTAAGATTTTCGGATAATGAGTATAAAATGTAGATGCAATTGTATTAAAGGATTTAAATCTTACCTTTTCCACTTTATAAGACCATTTTTCCATATTTAAACGCATTACATTCTTATTTTTGCTTTTAGAAAATAGCATTCTTAAAGCATGAGTCAAACCATAAGCTTGTTTGATATCGGGATACATTTTGAATAGGATCTGAGCTCGTTGTTTTTGTTTTGGAGACCAACAATTTCCTTACTTAAACAACAAATAGCGACTTCTGGCCAGTAATTGCTTTTTAGTATCTCCATTGGCTAATAAATCAGCAATATATTTGTCTTTGGTTTGTTTTGCCAGATGTCGGGCATCTGCTTCTTCCTGGATGGTATTCCATCGGTGCGATATTCTAATCTCTTGCAATGCGTCAAAAGCAAGTTTTTGAACATGAAAACGATCAATCCAAAAGTTTGCCTTTACAAAGCAAGATTTCACAATCCGATTCATACTACCATCCATATCTAAAGTAACCTCAAGAACTATATCTCTTTTTCTCTTATCGATTTGCTTTAGGATATTGATAATCTTATCAGATTCCGTGCCTTCAATTATAGTTACCAAACATCCCTTTCTACCTTTGGCAGCTTTGTTGGTTAGGATCGTATATAATTCGCCATTGGAAAGAGCTGTTTCATCAATACTCAAATGAGAACCAATATTTTTTGTGATATAAAATCCACTGTTTAGCATGATTTTTCTGTTCCCAATCATTAAAGGCACTCAGCTGATCTTTATACAGTTGAGAAAATAATGCCCCATTGATATGATAATGTTTTTCTAAACTATTGGCACTAATTGGATATTGATCCAAATAACTCTTTTAAAAAATCAGCAAATTCTTTAGTATGCTTAGTTCCTTTGCAGGTTAAATCCCAAGTGTTGCTGATAATTTGACTGGTCTCTTTTACCAGGCATTTTCGTCGTCGAATATGAAGATAAACTGCCTTATTACGTATTGGAAAATCCTGTGCGATAGTGGCCGGAGGAAATCCTTTTGACTGCAAAGTATTACTTTTATAGTTTTCAGGATAAATATTACACTCATCCAAAAGTACAAGAATTTGATGTTCATCGACCTTTACAGAGATGATCTCGAAATAATTCCTTAGGTAAAAGCTACTGCAATAATATATGGTAAGATGAATTTGTTGTGCTCATTTTTATCAATCATTTTAGGTGTATAAATATCTGCAGTCATTTTTAATCCACCTAAAATTTGAATTGATCCGAATTTAACAATTTTTTTTATGAAAAAGAGACATAAAGAAAGCAGTAAATAGATGTAAGAAACGACTTTTTACTGCTTTTATTAATTTATTATGTTTTTACTTGTTTCGCTTAATAATCAATTCTTGAGTTAGTTACTTTTGAGTTTATATTAGACTTGTAGGATTATTTTTGATTGTAAAATTCAAATATTTTGATTAAGTCTTTTTCTTTTTTTAGTTTTAACTTATGCTGCTTTATATAACGGGTAATTTTTTGTTGATCATTCCTGAAATATTCCAAGAATTCCTTTTTCTTAGTTGGTAGGAGTTTAATATTCTCATTTTCGATATAATAATAATCTGTTTTTTTTGAAAATCTGCTTTTTGTTGGACCAGAGTATGTATTAACATTTTTATCTCCGGGAATTAGTTTACAGTGATACATTTTAAGTAGTCCAACTGGTTTGTCTACAAGAGATTCCATTATTGAACTCTTAGGTTTATTATCTTCGTAATAATTTATAAATTTAAAATTTGAATTTAGGATTGTTATACGTGATATGTCTTTGGTTTGTTTAAGTTTTCTTATTTCATTTTTGTCATTTTTGATCCAAAATTCTTGAGTATATATATTGTAATGTAATTTATAATCTACTGATTGTTCATTGGTGAAGATTACTTTACCAGTTTCCCAATTTTCTGTAAAAAAAGGTGATCCATCATAATTAACTTTTAAATTGTTGAGGTGTTCCAGTTGGGAAATTCTGACTTCAGAGCTAAAACTGTTAATGTCTAAAAGAAATCTTTCTTCAGCTGTTCTTCCCTGTCCAAAAACAGTTGAGAATAAACAAACTCCAATTATTAATCCTAATATTTTCATCATGTGTTTATAATTTTATTAATCAGATATTACTTAATATGTTACTATAATCATTTGTTTAGATTTTTATGATTCTAAATTTGTTAGAGTATGCTGAATTAAATTAATACTTACTATTTTGACTTAAAATTATTATTATTTTGATACTTAATATCAAATATAACTATATTATGTCTTTATTTTATACACTTATAGTTTTTATTTTGTGTATGAAATAATTTTAAAATTTACTTTTAATTGTAATACAGAAAAGAATATTTTAAGATATAATTTTTTTTATTGAAGTTTAGTTGAATATTATATGGCTATCTATGAAAAGTTACTATTCTGTTTGCCCAATAAAATACTCCTTATTTCTTTCTTTTTACTTTTTTTACATGAAATAGTTTGAAATTCAGTTTATTTACTGAACATAATTCCACTCTAACCTTTTATCAAACAAACGTTTGCAAAAAGTGAGTAAATTTTCCTTTCTTTTCTTGTCTAAAATATGGGAAACGCTACCTTTATCTATGTTTAACAACATTAAGAACTCAATTTTGTTGTTAAGCAAATAAAGAATCAATAAACTTAAGAAAATAGAAGAATTTAGTCTGAGATTAAATCTAACAGTCATGAGTCAAAAGACAAAAGTCATTGAAAAGGAAGAAGTTGTAATTCGATTTTCGGGAGATTCCGGAGATGGCATGCAGCTAACGGGAACGCAGTTTTCCGATACTTCGGCATTGTTTGGAAACGATGTAGCTACATTTCCCGATTATCCTGCAGAGATCAGAGCTCCACAAGGAACAGTAGGAGGAGTATCCGGATTTCAGTTACATTTTGGACACAGCGAAGTGAATACACCAGGAGATTTTGCCGATGTATTGGTAGCAATGAATCCAGCTGCACTTAAAGCGAATCTTAGGTGGATAAAGCCAAGCGGAACCATAATTGTTAACGAAGATAGTTTTACCGATCGGAATCTTGAAAAAGCAGGATATGATTCGGACCCTTTACAGGACGATAAATTAGCCGATTATAATCTTATAAAAGCAAAAGTTACAACACTAACCAAAGAGTGTTTAAAAGATTCAGGACTGGATCAGAAAAGTATTATTCGAAGTAAGAATATGTTTACTTTGGGAATGGTTTACTGGATGTTTGATCGTCCATTAGAGCATACTGAAGAATTTATCGAAAATAAATTTAAAAAACACCCATTAGTTGTTGAGGCAAATAAAAAAGTATTGCGGGCAGGTTTTAATTTTGCAAAAACCATAGAAGCTCTGGCATATAATTTTAGTGTTGCGCCAGCTAATATCAAAAAAGGTACCTATCGAAATATTACCGGAAATAAGGCAACAGCCTGGGGACTAATTGCTGTTGCCGAGAAGGCGGGTCTGGAATTATTTTGTGGATCGTATCCAATTACTCCGGCAACAGAAATTTTTCAGGAATTGGCTGCCCGAAAAGATTTGGGCGTAAAAACTTTTCAAGCTGAAGATGAAATTGCAGGTATTTGTACTGCTATCGGTGCTAGTTTTGCTGGTAATTTTGCGGTAACTACTACTTCAGGACCTGGTTTGGCATTAAAAACCGAAGCAGCAGGATTAGCAGTTATGACCGAATTGCCTTTGGTAATTGTAAATGTTCAGCGTGGAGGACCATCTACCGGACTTCCTACAAAAACAGAACAATCGGATTTAATGCAAGCCTTACACGGGCGAAGTGGAGAATGTCCTTTGCCTGTAATTGCAGCTAGCACATCATCTAATTGTTTTGAGTATGCTTTTCGTGCTGGTAAGATTGCCTTGGAACACATGACCCCTGTTATTTTGCTATCCGATGGTTTTATTGCCAACGGAGCGGAACCATGGCGTATTCCTAAAATGGCAGATCTTTCAGATATTAATGTGCCAATAGCTAAAGAAGGAGAAGAATATCAGCCTTACGCGCGTGATGAAGAAAAATTGGCAAGAAAATGGGCAGTTCCGGGAACTAAAGGGTTGGAGCATAGAATTGGAGGCCTTGAAAAAATGGATGTTACAGGTGAGGTTTCTTATGTGCCGGAGAACCACCAGGTAATGAGTGATATTCGAGCTAAGAGAATTCAAAAAATTGCCAATTTCATTCCTGATGTACCCGTAAAAGGTAATGATGATGCCGATGTATTGGTAGTAGGTTGGGGTGGTACTTATGGACATTTAACAACTGCTGTAAGAGAATTGATTGCAGAAGGTAAAGATATTGCATTAGCTCATTTTCACTATATTTTTCCATTGCCTAAAAATACCGAAGAGGTATTTAGCAGATATAAGAAAATTATTGTTTGTGAATTAAACAATGGTCAATTCGCAGAGTACCTAAGAAGTCAGTTTCAGCACATAGATTTTAAGCAATACAATAAACTACAAGGCTTACCATTTACAGTTTTGGAATTAAAACAAAAGTTTAATCAATTATTGGAGGAGAAATAATCATGGCAGATTCATTATTAAAACAGCAAGCTCCTGAAAAATTGACTCCAAAAGATTTTAAAAGTGATCAGGAAGTTAGATGGTGTCCCGGATGTGGAGACCACGGAGTATTAAACTCGGTTCAGAAAGCCATGGCAGCTTTGGAAATTCCGAAAGAAAAATTTGCCGTAATCTCTGGTATCGGATGCTCTTCTCGTTTTCCATATTATATGAATACTTACGGATTTCATTCGATTCATGGACGAGCAGCAGCTATTGCATCAGGAGTAAAATCAGCAAATCCCGATTTGGAAATTCTTCAGATTTCAGGCGATGGAGATGCTTTAGCTATTGGAGGAAATCATTTTATTCATGCTATTCGCAGAAATATTGATATGACCATTCTTCTTTTTAACAACGAGATTTATGGTCTTACTAAAGGGCAGTATTCTCCAACTTCTAAGCAGGGGATGATAACTAAAACCTCTCCTTACGGAACAATCGAGCAACCTTTTCATCCGGCAGAACTCGCATTGGGAGCTCAATCGAAGTATTATGCCCGTTCGATTGATACCAATATAAAATTGACAACTGAAATTTTACTTTCGGCATCGAAACATAAGGGAACTTCTATTGTTGAAATTCTTCAGAATTGTGTAATTTATAACGATGGTGCTCACTCTTTAATTACCAATAAAGAAAAGAAAGACGATTACCAATTGGTATTGAAACATGGTGAACGTATGATATTTGGTAAGCAGCGCAATAAAGGATTGGTAATGGGAGGCAATGGTAAGTTGGTTGTTGTAACAATTGGCGAACATGGCATAACCGAACAGGATATTCTAATCCACGATGCGCATACTCCGGATCCACACATGCACTGGCTTTTATCCAATATGGCAGCACCCGAATATCCTGTTGCCTTAGGCGTTATTCGCGATGTAGCTGCACTTTCTTATGAAGAGAAATTGGTTCAGCAAATTAAAGATGTTCAGGCAAATGCAACAATTAAATGTATGGATGATCTTTTAAATAGTGGTGATACCTGGGAAGTAGAATAGTTAAAATTATATAAAGATTATAAGCAAGAGGAAACAATGAGTTTCCTCTTTGTTTTTTACGAAAAAAAATCCCTATTTTCGCCAACCTTTTTTTAGATAAATGAGATTGATTATCAAGCTTAATTATTTATGCGCAACAACATTTTAATGTATCAGTAAAACAGATGGAATACATTAATTTTATTAGTATTTTGTATTGATAATTTTGATAAGAAAAAACATACAAACACAAAATATAAACAACACCTATGGAAGAGATTTCGATTTCTAAAATTTATAAGAGAAAGAAGAACGATCGGGATATATTTCAGGAATTGATGCCTTATAAGGTAAAAGAGATTCTTTTGATTGCCACTTACTATGATGCATATACCATTGTTAGAGAAGGACAATTTTCCGATAAGATTGTAGGAGAATATTTGCAGTTAAATTTATATGCAGCTCCCAGGTTTACAAGTGTTGCCACTAGTGAAGAAGCCGCAGAAGCTCTCGAAACCCGCCATTATGATATGGTAATTTTAATGGCTGGATTAGATAAGGAGTCTCCGCTGGAATTGAGTAAACAGATAAAAACTGTGAATCCGGATATTCCCGTATTGGTACTGGTAAATAACAATAGCGATTTGGCTTATTTCGATCGGGCAGCCGACAAAATAAAAAATAATATCGATCGTGTGTTTGTTTGGAATGGCTCCACCAAGATATTTATGGCAATGACCAAATATATCGAGGATAAAATGAATCTTGAACCAGATACAAAAAGTGGTGATGTTCGGGTTATACTACTTGCCGAAGATTCAGTGAAATATTATTCCAGGTATTTACCTTTGCTGTATACTTCGATAATGACTCAAACTCAGAAAGTAATTTCGGATGAAGGAGATATTGACGAATTGCATAAAATTCTAAAAATGCGCGCCAGACCAAAAGTAATTTTGGTAAGTACTTTCGAAGATGCTGTTGAGGTTGTAGATAAATATCTTGAAAATCTTTTGTGCGTAATTTCTGATGTTAGATTTGCCCGAGATGGAAAACTCGACGATGATTCAGGTGTTGATTTAATAAAATATGTGCAGGCAAAAAATATGAAAATTCCATGTTTAATGCAATCGCACGATACCGATAATGCTATAAGAGCAATGCAGGTTGATGCTGATTTTATAAATAAAAACAGTGATACATTGGCATTGGATATTTATAATTTTATTTATACAAAACTAGGATTTGGAGACTTTGTATTTCGAAACCAAAGCGGAACAAGGGTGGCTATTGCCAAATCGATGGAAGAGTTCGAAGAAAAATTAAAATACATACCCGATGAATCTTTGTTGTTTCATTCGAAGCGAAATGGTATTTCGACCTGGCTAATGGCTCGTGGTGAAATTAATGTGGCCAAAAAATTAAGAAGATATCAAATCGAAGATTTTAAATCGGTAAAAGATCTTAGAAAATTTTGTTTAGATGTATTCGAAGCTTCTAGAATTAAACAATTGCGTGGTCGTATTATTCGATTCAGACCTAATATATTAAATTCTAATAATTACGTTGTTCGATTAGGAAGAGGTTCTTTAGGAGGAAAAGGTAGAGGATTGGCCTTTTTAAGTAATTTTATCGAGAATATTTACTTTAAAAAGTTGATTAAGGACATTAATATTTCTATTCCCCAAACCGCAATTATTGGGGTTGATGAATATGATAATTTTATCGAAAAAAATGATTTGTATGATAAAATCTATATCGATAAAAATTATAAAAAAGTTAAAGATTTATTCCTGAAAGGTGAAATTCCTGAGAAATTGAGCAAAAAACTCCGTTTGTATCTCGAAGAAATGAAAAAACCTATTGCTGTGCGTTCTTCTGGTTTATTCGAAGATTCGTTAATGCAGCCTTTTGCAGGAGTATATGCCACTTATTTATTGCCGAATAACGATTCTGATATCGAAGTAAGATACCAGCAACTGATTACTGCCATTAAATTAATTTATGCCTCTATTTTTACTCCAGAGGCACAATCCTATTTTAGTGCTGTCGATTATAAAATTGAGGAAGAAAAAATGGCAGTGATCATACAGGAAGTGGTAGGTCAGGAGTACAATGGTAAGTTTTATCCAAATATTAGTGGAGTTGCTCAATCGTACAATTATTATCCATTCTCATACATGAAACCCGAAGATGGTTTTGCGGTAATAGCCATTGGTTTGGGAAAATATGTTGTGGGAGGAGAAAAAACACATCGTTTTTGTCCTGAGCATCCAAAATTACAATTGGCATCCATCGAAGATCAAATGAAAGATTCTCAAAAGTATTTTTATGCAATAGACATGAAAAAAGAGAATATCGATTTAATTAAAGATGGAGAAGATGCAGTAACCATAAAATATGAATTGTCGGAGGCCGAAAAGGATGGAAACCTTCTTCATTGTGCTTCGGTATACGATTTTCAGAATGATAGAATAGAGCCGGATTTATCATTAAGAGGCCCTAGAGTAGTTGATTTTGCTAATATTTTAAAATACAATCAGGTTCCGGTAGCAAATGCATTAAGTGTATTGTTAAATATCTTTAAGCAGGCAATGGGTGCTCCTGTCGAAATAGAATTTGCTGTTGATCTATCGAAAGGAAAAGATGGTAATCCTACATTTCATTTGTTGCAGATTAAGCCATTAATTCGTCAGGAAATGAGTATCGATATTGATATGTCGAAGGTTGTGAAAGATAAATTGGTAATGATTGCCAATAAAGGAATGGGGAATGGTAAGGTAGATCATATTCGTGATGTTATTTATATGGATTTGAGTAAATTTGACAGAACCAAAACCGAGGAAATGGCTGAAGAAATGGCACTGTTAAATCAAAAAATGAAAGAACAGGATCGACAGTATGTTTTATTTGGTCCCGGACGTTGGGGAACCCGCGATAAATTTACAGGAATACCAGTTCTTTGGTCACAAATTTCCAATGCCAAAGTAATTGTAGAACAGGGATTAGAAGATTTTCCGTTAGATGCTTCTTTAGGATCTCATTTTTTCCATAATGTTACTTCTATGAATGTAGGTTATTTTTCGATTAAAAATAATACTGAGCAGAACTTTGTTAACATAGAAATATTAGATAAACAAGAAAAAATAGAGCAAGTTCATTATTTTAAACATGTGAGGTTTAAGGAACCTTTAGAGGTTTTAATGGATGGTAAGAAACAAACCAGTGTAATAAGTTATAAATAATAAGAAAGGAGGCTAGAGGCCTCCTTTTTATTCTTAAAATTGATTACAAAAGAAAAGCTCGCCTGTAAAGACGAGCTTTCGTATTTATTTTGAGGTATTATCCTTGAAAAGAATCAACACCAGCAGTTTCCATTTTACGGTCAACTTTTTTTACTAATCCCTGAATTACTTTCCCCGGACCAATTTCGGTAAAGGAAGAAGCACCGTCAGCAATCATATTTACCATTGTTTGAGTAAAGCGAACCGGAGCAGTTAATTGTGCAACAAGGTTCTTTTTAATCTCGGTAGGATTGGTAACAGGTTTAGCATTTACATTTTGGTAAACAGCACATGTTGGAGTCGCAAAAGTTGTACTTTCAATAGCAGCTTCCAGTTCAACACGAGCAGGTTCCATTAAAGGAGAGTGAAAAGCACCACCTACTTTTAGAGGTAAAGCTCTTTTTGCACCAGCTTCTTTTAATTTCTCACAAGCAATTTCGATTCCTTTCATGCTACCTGAAATTACCAGCTGACCCGGGCAGTTAAAGTTTGCAGGAACAACCACTTCGCTAATTTCAGCACAAACATTCTCAACTGTTTCATCGTCTAAACCAATAATAGCTGCCATTGTTGATGGCTCTAGTTCGCAAGCTTTTTGCATTGCCATAGCACGCTGAGAAACCAATTTAAGACCATCTTCGAAAGAAAGAGCTCCGTTGGCTACTAATGCCGAAAATTCACCTAAAGAGTGACCTGCTACCATTTCAGGTTTAAAATCATCGCCTAAAGTTTTAGCAAGAATAACCGAGTGTAAGAAAATTGCCGGTTGGGTTACTTTTGTTTGTCTTAAATCTTCATCGGTTCCGTCAAACATCAAATCGGTAATGCGGAAACCCAGAATATCATTAGCTTTTTCGAAAAGTTCCTTGGCAAGTTCCGAATTCTCGTATAGGTCTTTTCCCATACCTACAAATTGGGCACCTTGTCCCGGAAATACATATGCTTTCATCTTTTTTAATTTTTAGATTTCTGAATGCAAAAAAATACATTCAGCAACTCATATCAGCCAAATCATTTTTAGAATGACTAAAATTGATTATGAGTTCAAATCATTCTTAATTAAAATGTTTGATCCGAAAAATTGGATCAATCATCAGGTTAAGTTTTAAATTATAAGGGCGCAAAGATACCTAATCTGTTTGCAATGTGCAATTATCGCTCGCTTTATGCCAACAAATTAGGTCTTGATTTATTTTCTAAAGTCTTGTTTTTTAGATTGTTTTTGCCGAAATCAAACGAATAAACTCTTCACGGGTAGCTACTTTTTCAAAAGCTCCGGTAAAGTCTGATGTCGTAGTTATTGCATTTTGTTTTTGCACACCGCGCATCGACATACACATGTGTTGAGCTTCGATAACAACAGCAACTCCTAAAGGATTTAATGTTTGTTGAATGCAATCTTTAATTTGTGTAGTTAATCGTTCCTGAACCTGTAAACGACGAGCAAAAGCCTCAACTACTCGGGCAATTTTACTAAGTCCGGTAATGGTTCCGTTTGGAATATATGCAACGTGAGCTCTTCCAACAAATGGTAACATATGGTGTTCGCACATTGAGTATACTTCAATGTCTTTTACAATAACCATTTGTTTATAGTCTTCCTTAAACATCGCCGATCGCAAAATATCTTCAGGTTTCTGATTATAGCCCTGAGTTAAAAATTGCATGGCTTTTGCAACACGCAAAGGTGTTTTTATTAAACCTTCACGCTCCGGATCTTCACCAAGTAATTCCAATACTTTTTTATAGTGATACATCAGTTCCTCTATGGTTTCCTGATCGTATTTTTCTATTTTTGTGAATCCTTTATTTTCTTGTCCGTTGATTGAAAATTCCATTCGTACTTTGTGTTTTAATTTAAGTCGATCTTTCGATATGCAAAATAAATATAAATTTTACCGATAATACAAACTTTTACATGCTTTGTTTTAGCTAAGTTCTTGCAATGATGGATATTTTGATTACTACAGATGATTTTGAGTGCCTTAAAAAATTCATGAAAAAATTGATTTTGGTAGAAAACCTGGGAGTGAATTATGCCCGGTTTAGCTATGAGAATTTATCAATTGATATTTTGATATATGGCATAGGAAGTGGAATGGCTACTTACGAATTAACTAAAGTGCTAAATTCGCATAAGTATGATTTGGTTTTGCAGTATGGCAGATGCTATGCATTGAAGGATCATCCGGAAAAAAATCAATTAGTTTGTATAATTGACGATTATTTTGGTGATTTAGGATTTGGTAACGCCAACGATTTTACATCGATATTTGATCTTAACTTGCGCTCTAAGAATGAAATTCCATTTAAAGAAGAAACATTGGAAAATGACCTTATTTTTTCTGAACTGTTTCAGGATATTAAAAAGGTAAGCGGAATTACCTGCAATAGTATTCCTTTAAATTTACAGGATATTTCAAATTCCTATCTAAAGAATCATCCTGATGTAATAAGTCGTGAGGCAGCGAATTTACTATATGTCTGTCTAAAAGAAAAAGTGAAAATTATACAGTTATATTACGTATTGGATAGAGTAGAAAATTTAAATTATAACAATAAATTTTCCGACGAAATGAGTGATGCTATAATTTTAAATTTAGAGGCATTTTTACTCGAATTGCCATTGTTAAAAATTAATTAAAGTGGACAAGAACTGCTTTTTTGTAGTAGATAGCCTGAAATAAACCCCTTGCAAACATAAAGCCCAGCATGGCAATCCAAAGGCCATGATTTTCCAGTATTCCATTTAATAAATAGTAAAGCGGAATAAATACCAGTAAGGTTGCCGCCATCATTGTTTTACGCATGTAGGCCGAGGCGGTAGCTCCAATAAAAATGCCATCCATAAGGAAGGATGCAAAACTAATAATTGGTAGTAGTATTATCCATTTTAAATAATTCTTTGCCATAGATATTGTTGAGTCGACATTGGTAAGCATTGCTAGAATATCGATTCCAAATAAAGCATAAAAAATAGTAAATAAAACACTTATGCTTATTCCCCAAATAAATAAAAGACGTATTACCTGAGCTAAATTTTTAGAGTTGTTGGCACCAATAAATTTACCCACCAAAGCTTCGGCAGCAAAGGCAAATCCATCCATAAAGTAAGAAAATATAAATAGAAATTGTAGTAGTAATGAGTTAACGGCTAATATATCTTTGTTTACTCCAGCCGATTCGGTAGTGAAAAAAGTAAAGACAAATATTATGCAAAGAGTTCTGATAAATATATCCTTATTAATAGTAAAGAAGTTTTTTAGTTCGGCAAGTTTCATCATGCCCTTTGCACTCCAATATTTAAATAGGCGGCGATAATATTTAAATATAAAAAATAAGGATAATAATAAACTACAATATTGAGCAATCACAGTTCCTAAGGCTACTCCTCTGGCATCTAAATTTAATCCGTAAACAAAATAACTCGAAAGACAAATATTTAAAATATTACTTGTAATGGCAATTATCATTGGAATTTTAGAGTTCTGCATTCCAATAAACCAGCCCGTAAGAGCATATAAACCAATTGTTGCAGGAGCAGCCCAAATTCTAATGTAAAAATATGATTTTGCAATTGTTTCTACAGAATTTTCACTATCGATTAGGTAAAAGCTTAGACTTGCAATTGGGTGCTGAAGAAGAATTATAATTGTACTTCCTGCCAGTGCAACGGCTAAAGCTCTGGACAGAGAGAGTATGCTTTCGCTTAAATTTCTTGCTCCGTAGGCTTGAGCGGTTATTCCTGTAGTTCCCATTCTAAGAAAGGCAAAACCCCAGTAAAGAAAATTAAAAATTGTTCCTCCAAGAGCAATGGCTCCAATAAAATCTACTTTACCCAGATGACCCATTAATGCCAAATCAACAATTCCCAGTAAAGGAATGGTAATATTGCTTATAATATTGGGTAAGGCTATGTTTAGAATTTTCTTATTCACTTTTAAATCGCTTTTATAAGAGCACGAAAGTAGCTAAAAATCTTGGTTATATCGAGCTTAAAAATTATAGTTAAAAATAAAAGACAAAAAAGTCTTTAAATTAATTGGATTTAATCCAGATAAAAATTAGTTTTGTTGAAAACGCAAATAATTTTAGTATTAGCAGATATCTTACTTTATTATTATTTGAATAGAAATTTTGATTGCATCTCATTTTCGAGAAGTGATTAATTGGGAGAAAGCGATAAAACGCTTTCAGGATTAGTTTTGTTTATTGTTTTTTTGATTTTGAAGCCGATTCTAAATTTAGGATCGGCTTTTTTTTGCTTTTTAATTGAATTTCTGAATTTTTATTGTGAAATTAAAGCTTAAATAAAAAAGTAAAATTATGGAACACAAACTACCAGTATTACCGTACAAATTAAATGAGTTAGAACCGTATATAAGCCAGAAAACATTGGAGTTCCACTATGGGAAACATCATCAGGCATATATTAATAATCTTAATAATCTTATTAAAGGAACAGCCTTTGAAAATGCGAGTCTCGACGATATCGTAAAGAATTCTGAAGGTGGAATTTTTAATAATGGTGCTCAAACCTATAATCATACCTTTTATTTTGAGGCATTAAAACCCAATGGAGGCGGAGAACCTAAAGGCAAATTAAAGGAAGCTTTGCTTTCAACTTTTGGATCATTCGAAGCTTTTAAAGATGAATTTGCGAAAGCTGGAGCTACTCTTTTTGGTTCGGGATGGGCTTGGTTAGCTATTGATGCAGGTGGAAAATTGGTTATCATGAAAACATCAAATGCAGGTAATCCTTTAAGAGATGGTTTTAAGCCAATTTTAACAATGGATGTGTGGGAACATGCTTACTATTTGGATACCCAAAATGCTCGTCCGAAATACATTGAGAATTTCTGGAACGTAATTAATTGGGATATTGTAGAGAAACGATTTGAGGCGTAAAGCCCGGTATGAATAAAAGCCAGTATTAATTTTTTAGTACTGGCTTTTTTAAGGCCTAAATTTTTAAAAATTGTATTTCATTATGATATTCTGATTTTTTATGCAATGTTTCTGTAAGCCAAATTTTTCATAAATATGAATTGCTTCTATTGCGTTCTTATTCACTTCAAGTTGTATTTCTTTAAAAGATTCTTTTTGAGCATAGGCCATGCAAGCCTTCATTAATTCCCCGGCTATTCCTCGGCCATTAAATTTTTTGAGTACACTGACATTGGTGATAAATGAGTTTATTTTTTGTTTATCGTTAAAGTAAGTGGCTATTAGTCCAACTAATATTTTATTGTGCCAGGCTTCAAAAGTAATTGAGTTTTTGTAAATTTTATCGGAATATTCTTCGAGATTAACTGTTTGATCAAGAGGAGGTATAAAAAGATTTTTACATGTATCTAGATGTGCTAAAATATCTGTACTATTGGCAGTTTTTGTTTTATATTCTATCATGATTAAATTAATATTTTTTTACTAAAATAAATTATTCTTCCAGCACAGCGATGCCAAAACCGAAACGCCCAAAATTATTACCATTATAAAGCAGGTATACTTTGTTGTTACAGTGAAAAATATTTGGGTAGGCCATCATTTCAGAATCCCAGCCATTTTTCGATACATCAATTCCTAAATTTTCATCATCTCTAATCCAGTTTTTTAAATCTTTAGAGTAAGCATATCCTAAGCGATAAGCATTTTTATGGTTATTTCTAAAATCGATGGCCTGGCGATAACAAAATATCATGTGATATCTGTTTTTGTGAAAAATAACACTTGGTAAGGCCTGACATTCGTTATTGTTTAAGCGATCTGTTATAAGCTTTTTATGTTGTTTTTCCCAATTTATGGTGTCTTTTGAAGTGGCATAAGCTATTTTGTAAATTCGTTCGGCATGTTCGCTGTCTCCATCTATCCATTTTTCACCATAAATATACCAGAGATAATAAAGATTGTCGAATTTTGCAACAAAGGGATCTCCAACAAGGAAAGGCTCGTGTAGGGATGAACTTACTACAGGTCCATCTCCTAATCGTTTAAATGTTAATCCATTGTCCTTACTCTCCGAAATGCCAATTGAAGTATCAACAGAAACGGAAACTCTTCTGGTCCAGCCACCAATGTAGCCGAATATTTTATCCTTATCGCGAAAGATATTAAGAGGGAAAATACCATGTTCATCGTAACATCCAAGTTTTCCTCTGTCGATAACTTTTTGCTTAGAAACAGCAATAATATTCTTGAAATCTTTATCAAAATCGACAAATGCAATATGACTTATGAATTTGCCATTCCAATCTTTTTCGCGGCATGAGAAATAGATGCGCACAAAATTATCAAAAACCAAAGCCTGAGGAGATTGAGCAAACTCTTTGCAATTATTGGGTAGTTTATGATCTCTGGGGTCGAATATTTTTCCTAGTTTTTTCCATTTCATACGTTCTACCTGTTATTTTGAGTATTCTTCCAGTTCTGCTATTCCAAATCCATATTTTCCTACCGAGTTTCCAAGGTATAGCATATATATTTTTTCATCCAGTTCAAATACATGAGGGTAAGCTATCATTTCCGAATCCCATCCCTGCTCGGAGATTGTAATTCCAGCTTTATTGTCGTTCCGGGTCCAGTGCAGTAAATCATTGGAAGAAGCATAACCAATTCTGTATCCGCCATTTTTACCTCTGAAATTTAAGCTGTTGCGATAACAAAAGAACATGTGATATTTGTTATCGTAAAAAAACACATCAGGACTTGCCTGTGCTTCATTTTCTTCAATTTTATTTTCGATGAGATCCCGATTTTCTTTTATCCAGTTAATTCCGTCGGCAGATCTTGCCATCCGAATTTTATAAACAGGTTCAGGTTTTCCCTTGTTCGGAATCCACTTGCATCCGGCAATATAGAAAAGATACCATTGATTGTTAAATCGTCTGATTTTTGGGCCGCTTAAAACAAAAGGTTCATTTAAACTGTAAGATAAAACGGGTCCGTTGCCTATTTTTGTGAATGTTTTTCCTCCATTTGTACTTTTTGCCATTCCTATGGCTACATTGAAGGGAACCGATTCACATCTGGTCCAACCAGCATAATAGGCTATTATTTCATCATTATTTTGAATTACTGATGTAGGATAAATACCAAATTCATCGAAGCTTCCTTTATGTCCCAAAGGTAAAATTGGGTGACTTGCAATATTAATTATATCGAATAAGTTGTTTTTATTTAAATCGAGAAATCCGGTATAGCTTAGGTACTGCTTTTTATTGTTTGGTTTTGGACGAGATGAGAAGTAGATACGAATAAAATCTTTAAAAATTAATACAGAAGGAGCCTGCGCAAACTCATTTATCCAATAAACATTTTTTACGTTTGTTGGATTAAAAATTCGTCCTAGTTTTTTCCATTTAAACATTCTGAAAACATTTTATACCCTAAAAAAACGATGTTTAAACAATAGTATTTGTGAACTATATCTGTAATAAAATTAAATAGCCAGCTATGAATTTTTGTTCTTAATTTATTTGATATTTATACCTAAGATAAAATTTAAATTACCAGCTACAGAATAATTATTGGTGCTTATTTGTATTAATTTAGATAAAAAAAAGAACACAGGCAAAATATAAAATGAATGGAATATCTTGATTATTAGGTAATCTTAAACTTATTTGATAAAAAAATCTCCAATAATCAAGAGATATATTGGAGATTCTAATTTTTATTAAACTAAAAGTTTTAGATGCCAATTGAGATGCCGGCTTTAATATAGATGTTGTTATCTAAATCAAAATCGATAACTGAATCTGAACCATCATTAAATTCAAAATTTCTACTAAAAGTATATCCAGAATTTACTTTAAGCATAATCATTTTAGAAATTTTTTGATTGAGATATAATGCGCCTCCAATATTTCTTATTCTTATGTTATCAAATTTTTTGTTTGTGTTATCGTAAGCAATATCCTTGCTTAATGTAAAGTTTTCACCTGCCATTATCAAATTTATTCCCAAAGCTGTTAATTTACTAGCTTTATAATTGATATCGAATCTTGGAAACCCAAGGCTGAGAGTCCATTTTTTGTTTGCTTTCCACATTAAGCTTGCAACAGGAATGGGTGCCGGAAAACCTAATGTGTTAGAATAAAGTGCTCCCAAACTTAAAATCAAATTCTTCTTTTTATTTATGGGTTTGCTTAGTAATACCATTCCAAAAAGGTTTAATTCATCAAAATTTATAGATGATTCGAAGTTCGATGCTATGCTAGGACTTATGAATGCAGTAAGAAACCAATCTTTTTTTATTGGTTTTGAAAATCCTAAAGTATAGGAAACAGAATGGAAATTTTCTATTTCGTTATTTGTTTTTAATGTAGTTCCGTAGTCAATATTTGTTTTTGCATATTCTAATTTGTGAAATATCAATGTTCTCGATTTCGATAGTTTTTTAGGAAAACTAATGCGAAAGTCATATTTTTCAAAAGAGACATCGCCTCCTTTATTTGAACTTCCTTTTCCGATGAATGTATAATCGGCACCAAATTTCTCTTTATTCAGTTGAGCTTTTGTAATGTAACAGATGTTGAGTAAAACGATGAATAAAACAATTACTTTTTTTACCATGTATAAAATTTATATAAACAATTACGAGTGGGATTTGTTTATTTTAAAGATATTTACCTTTTCTTTTTTACCTTTTAACTGAATGTTATCGATAAATTGATACTTGAATGTGTTTTGATTTTCTAAATCGCTAACAATTAATTTTGAGGCTAAAAATTCTTCCTCAAATGAATTACACAAACCCTGAATTCTCGAAGCAGTATTAATTACGTCGCCATGGAAAGCTATGGAACGTTTAACAACTCCAACTTCTGCAGCCATAAGTGTACCACCATTTAAACCGGCTTTAAATTTTGGTGTAAAACCATAAGTATTTTTATAGTAGTCCGATTTTTTTTCAATAAGTTCTTTAAATCGATAAAATACTTTAACGCAGTTTAGATTTTTTATTCCTTCCTTATATGGCCACATTAATACCACCTCATCGCCAATGTATTGATAAATAGTTGCATCGTATTCTTTTACTGCATTTGTTAAATCGGTAAAACAATCTTGAATTAACTGGCTGTATTTTTTATGACCTAGTTTCTCGGCATAAGTAGTTGATGATTTTAGGTCCATAAATAAAAATACCAGCTTGGTTTCTTTTGGGTTGCGAAACTTTCCTAATAGTAAGTCGATTAGTACTCCCGGACCAAATTTTTGATCGATAATTTGCATTAAAATAATACCAGAACTTATTAAGTAAGTATAAATTAAAATTTTAACGAAGTTACCGGATTTAACAAATGCCTTAATCTTTAATATGTCGAGTTGAGTTATTTCTCCAGCAAAAATATATTGAGAAAGTAAACCTATTGAAAAAACACTAAAAATGGTAAGTAATATATGTGTAATACTATAAGATATAATAATTCTACCATAAGATTGTTTACGTAATTTATCCTGCTTTTTCTGAATTCTCATATTAAGCAGGCTAAATATGGTACCCATTAAAAGACCTGCCAATAAAAGATTTAAACCTTTCATTCTATCTTTAATTGGATCTTGAAGTTCAACTGGTATATCTATTTCCGGATTCATCTGTAAAAAGCTCCATAGATATATGAAAATAATCCAAATTGCATTAATTCTAAGAAAACTTTTTATTTTATCTTTTGTAGATTTTTTAAGATTAATCATTTGATAAACAGACGTTAGGGTTAGATTTAAAAGTGTATTTAAAATAAATATAAAATAGAATTGTTAATTTCTTTGATGAATAAAGAAAAATCAATTATTTTAAGCTGTAGTGTATCCCTGGTTTGGTGTACAAATAAAACATGTTAAAGTTATATTTAATATTAAATAATGTTAAAAGATTTATTCGTAAATAATCGTAGCTATCGAAGATTTTTTGAAGATCAAAAAATTTCAGTGTTAGAACTTAAGGAATGGATTAATTTTGCTCGATTAAGTGCTTCGGGTAGAAATGCTCAGACTTTAAAATACAAAATTGTATTATCAGAAGATAAAAGGAACGAAGTTTTTGAAACTCTTGCCTGGGCAGGATATTTAAAAGAATGGGATGGACCGGTTAAAGGAGAAAGACCTGCTGCTTATGTAATCATGTTAAATGATGAGGAGTTAGGTAAAAACTACTTTAGCG
The DNA here is from genome assembly GCF_052400665.1 of Marinifilum sp. RC60d5. NCBI lineage: Bacteria > Pseudomonadati > Bacteroidota > Bacteroidia > Marinilabiliales > Marinifilaceae > Marinifilum > Marinifilum sp. RC60d5. The sequence goes on along the minus strand of NZ_JBQTGK010000001.1, from coordinate 510,077 downwards.
ACGATGGAATCGCAGCTCAAAGTTTACTATTGGGAGCTGTTGAAAGTGGTTTTGGTGGCTGTATTTTGCGTGCTTTTAACGATAAAAAGTTACGAGATATTTTAAAAATAAAAGAGGGCCACAAAATAATACAGGTTATTGCTTTGGGAAAACCAAAAGAAAAAGTTGTTATTACAGAAATGAAGCAGGGAGATATTAAATATTGGAGAGATGAAAAAGGAGTGCATTATGTTCCTAAAAGAAGTCTTGATGAAATAATATTGGAAGAATTGTAATTAAATATTCCGAAGTTTGTATAGTAGGTTCATTAAAATATTATCAGATGAAAAAAATTGGTGTTTGCTGTTTTACCGTAGTTTGTCTGTTATTAATTTCCAATTTTGTTTCGGCACAGAAATTAAGAACAGACTCGATATTTTTTACCGGAGCGGTAATGGATCAGAAGGAGTTAACTCCTTTACCATATACGCATTTTAGGGTAAATAAGGAGAAAGCAGGAACTTCGAATGCCTTTGGGAGGTTTTCGTTTTGGGTAAATGCCGGCGATACAATAAACTATTCTTATGTAGGGTATCATGATGTGCGCGTGGTTATCAACGATAGTTTAAAACAGGAAACTTATTTGTTTGGAGTGTTTATGGCAAAGGATACTGTTGCTTTGCAGGAAGTCTTAATTTTGCCGCGTTTTGGTAACTTTAAGGAGGCCTTTATTAATGCAAAAGTTAACACCCCAGAATATGTAAGAGCAAAAAATAATGTTAATTCGGCTACTTATCAAGCTTTAACGACTAGCCCAGATAAAATGGATGCTAAAGCGAATACCGATATGCTAATTAATCAGCACGTAATCGAGAATCAGCATAAAACAATGGTTCCCCAGGAAATGATTGTTGGGGTAAGTACGACAAGAACATTACCTGAAGTAAGACGAATGAAAAGAAAAAGACAACTTAAAATTCCTGATAACCTGATTACCGATAAAGAAATTACTACACTAAAACAGATGTATAGATACGGAATTAAAGATTCTGAAAATTAAAGAGATATAAAAAAGCGGTGAATGTTCACCGCTTTTTTATTAGCCTCTTTTAAAAAGAGCTTTAATAATTAAGGAAGCCATTTTTGGATTCTCCTTTAATCTTCGGGTAGAGTATCCAAACCAGTCTTTACCAAAAGGAACGTAAACTCTCATGGTATGACCTTTATCTACAATCGATTTTCTTAGGTCGGGAGTTACCCCGTAAAGCATCTGAAATTCGTATTGATCTTTAGGGACATTATATTTTTCAATTAATTTATAAGCACTTTCAACTAAGGGCTTATCGTGAGTTGCAATCCCAGGATAAACTTTATTTTGGAAAATAAAATCCAGATCTTTCACATAGTTATCGTTAATTTCCTCATATTTTTTATATGCAACTTCAGGAGATTCAACATAAATACCTTTGCACAAGCGATAATTTAAATTTGAGGAACCATTTTGTAAATCCATCATATTTTGCAAATCACTATATGTTCTTTTTAAATAAGCTTGAACAACCAGTCCAACATTTTTAGGAAATTCTGCTTTCAGTCTTCTAAAAATTTTTATTTCCTGATCAACGCAGGGAGAATCCTCCATGTCCACACGAATAAAATTGTTGTATTCTGCAGCTTTAGCTACAATAGTTCTTATATTTTGGTAGCAGGCTTCTTCATCTATTAATAAACCAAAGAAAGTGGGTTTTACAGAAAAATTACCATCTATTTTATTGGTTTCAAACGTTTCTATAATTTTTAGGTATGATTCTTTATTTTCGGTGGCTTCATCTAAATTGGTAATAAATTCACCTAATAAGTCAACAGTAACTTTAATGCCTTGATCGTTTAATTTTTTCGATTCTCTTACTGCATCGTCTATTGTTTCTCCTGCAATGTATCGTTTGGAAAACATCCAAACTAATTTTTTTGGCATATATGGGAGGCTTGCCGCTATTAATTTGTTGAACATTGGTTATAGTTTTAAAGGGTTATGGTTTTATTTCCTGATGACAATGTAATCAGTATTAAGAAAAAAAAGAATGATGTTTATCAGCATATAAAATTTACCTTGTTTAGGTAGGCTGTGCATTTGATAGATTTTAATTTTGCTTGAAGAAGTATTTTTTTGTCTCCTTTTTAAAACTATATTTGTTAGGCAAAATCAAAAAGTCGTGATATTGGCAAATAATTACTGATATCTTAATAAAACATGAAAATTAAATTCTAAAATACCTATGAAAAATTTATCTATTGCATTAAATGCAGTCTTGGTTGTTGCTGTTGCTATTCTTTACTTTGTACAATTCTCTGGCAATAATGATTCTCAAGAAGTTAAATCGGTAGCAGGCGAAGGTGCTGTAGTGTACATCAACACAGATTCATTGCTTAATAACTATAACTTTTCTCGCGATTTAAACGAGAAATTTCTAAAAAAACAAGAAGACTCGAGAACCGATTTTAACTTTAAAGCTCAGAAATTAGAGAAAGAAGCTATGGAGTTTCAGCGTAAAGTTCAGAACAATGGTTTCCTAACTCGCAAGAGAGCAGAAGAAGCACAGCAAAAATTAATTGCCAAGCAACAAAATTTACAGCAGTTAGATCGAGAGTTAAGCGCTGAATTAATGGGTGAGCAAAATGCGAATAGTAAGCGTTTATTCGATAGCGTAACCAATTATTTAATAGAGTACAATTCAACTCATAACTATAGCTTAATTTTAAGTACTACCAAAGGGGGTAATGTATTATTATCGAAAGATGGATTAGATATTACCAAAGAAGTTCTTGATGGTTTAAACGCAAGATATACTCCGGAAGCTAAATAAGCAGGAGATCTTAATAATATTTGGGCAGATAAGCATAACTAGCTATCTGCCCTTTTTTATATATTTGTTTTTTTAAATGATTTGAGATGTCAGACATAATATTTGTAGATTATTCTAATCTAATTGTGTGTCTCAGTTCAAAATTTTATACCTCATAGTAAATAAGAAAAATGGCTTTTGCAGATAAATATCTTAAGAAACAACGAATGTATCCTGAATATATTTCGGATCCGGTTTCTGAGAAACTTAATATGATTATAACCATTCCCTGTTACGATGAACCTGATTTAATACCAAGTTTAGAGGCACTGTGGAATTGTGATCGTCCAGCTAATGAGGTTGAGGTAATTGTTATTGTGAATTCGGGAGAGCAAACACCACAGAAAGCTCTCGATCAAAATAAGAAAACAATTAGCGACGCAAAGGCTTGGATAAGAGAGCATCAGGATGAAATTTTAAAATTTTATTTAATACATCAGGCCAACTTGCCTAAGAAATTTGCAGGAGTTGGTTTTGCAAGAAAAATTGCAATGGATGAGGCGGTAAGCCGATTTAATAAAATTGACAAGGCTAATGGAATTATTACTGGTTTTGATGCCGATTCGGCTTGCGATGCCAATTACCTGATCGAAATTGAAAAGTTATTTAAAAAGTATCCGAAAGCAAATGGTGCTAATATTTTCTACGAGCATCCATTGGAAGGAGATGAGTTCGATAGTGAAATATACGATGCAATTGCGCAGTACGAGCTGTATCTAAGATATTACATGTTGGCCATGCGTTATGCTGGTCATCCGCATGCATTTCATACAGTAGGTTCCAGCTTTGCCGTTTCGGCCAGTGCATATATTAAACAAGGTGGTATGAATCGCCGGCAGGCTGGTGAAGATTTCTATTTTCTGCAAAAAATAATTCCGCTGGGTAAATTTTACGAAATTAAAACCACAAGAGTGATTCCCTCGCCCCGAATTTCGGATCGTGTTCCTTTTGGTACTGGAAAAGCAGTTTCTGTTTTTATTGATGAGGGAATTACAGATTATCAAACCTATAATTATTCTGCTTTTAAAGATTTAAAGGCTTTTTTCGATAAAATCGATGATTTCTTTGGTGTCGATTATGATACCTATTTGCATGAATTACTGGTGAAACTTCCTGGTTCGGTTCGTAGTTATCTGAAAGAAGATAATTTTTTCGAATCTTTAAACGAAATAAATAAGAATTGTGCTTCGATAGAAACTTTCAGAAAGAAATTTTTTGCTGCCTTTAATGCCTTTAAAGTCTTAAAATATCTGAATAATGTTCACGAACAATTTATCGATGAAGAAAGTATTGTGATGTGTTCAAAACAGTTGTTAAGCGATTTAGGAATAGATACCAAAGGAATCTATACAGCTAAAGAATTGTTAGAGATCTACAGAGATTACGAGAAAAAATAAATTAATAAATGAGAGACTAATTTTTACAGTATGTAAAAACAAGATAACTTATTTTTCAATCACGATAAAAATATCCTCATTTTTCTTTTTCATAAGGTATTGTTCGCGAGCAAATTTCTCCAGGTTTTTACGGTTGGTTTTAAGCTCGTGAATTTTCTTGCTATCAGTTTCAATTTTCTTGATAAAGTAGGCTTTTTCTTTTTCTAATGATTCAATTTTTGATTGATTTATTTTTCTATCTACAATCGAATGATGGTCGAAGAAAAGTAACCATACAAAAAAAATTAGGAAGGTAATTGTGTATTTACTCCTGATTAATTTGGGGATATATTTTTTTGCCAGTTTAAGAATCATTGTTTCGTCTTTCGCGCTAAATTACAAATAAAGAATAACAGTAAAAAGTTAATTGGTGATTGTGTAAATTAGAATTATTACTGATTTTAAATTTTCTCAAGTAATTAAATGCTAAGATACATAGTCGCAAAGTTATTTAGCAATTAGAAATCTGCGAGAATCATAAATATCATATAAATCTGTGTCTAAAAATAAAAAAACGACCGTAGAATTTTACGATCGTTGCTTATTCAAAATAAACTATAAAAACGTGAGGTAATCGATATTATTTTGCATCTTTTATCTATATCTCCTACCTCACATCTATAATTTTAATCTTCCAAAAAGTTTGGATACATATAATCAACTGGAGGAACAAATGTTTCTTTAATTGTTCGTGGAGAAACCCAGCGAAGTAGGTTAATCATTGATCCAGCTTTATCATTAGTACCAGAACCTCTTGATCCGCCGAAAGGCTGTTGACCAACAACAGCACCAGTTGGCTTGTCGTTAATATAGAAGTTACCAGCAGTATGAGTTAAGCGTTTTACTAATTTTTCAATAGCATAACGATCGTTGGCAAAAATACCACCTGTTAATGCATACATCGAAGTTTGATCCAAAATATCCAAAGTTTCATCTACTTTATCGTCGTCGTAAACAAAGATGGTGATTATCGGGCCGAATAGCTCTTCTTCCATGCTAATGTAATTGGCTTTTTTCGCACGAATTACTGTTGGGGCAATAAAGTATCCAACTGATTTGTCATAAGTACCACCCGCTACAATTTCAGCATCAGCAGAAGCTTTTGCATCTTCGATTGCAGCAGCTAATTTATCGAAAGAAGTTTCGTCGATAACTGCATTGTGGAAGTTTGTAAAATCTTCGGTTCCACCCATTTTAATCTCAGCTAAATCTTCCTGAACTAACTTCAATACCTCATCCCACTTGCTGGCAGGAACATAAGCTCTCGAAGCAGCAGAACATTTTTGTCCCTGAAATTCGAAAGCACCACGAACAATTCCGGTAGCTACATCAACTGCATTAGCAGTTGGATGCATGAAAATGTAATCTTTACCACCTGTCTCACCTACAATACGTGGGTAAGTTTTGTATTTGTGAATGTTGTTACCAATGGTTTTCCAGATATTTTGGAATACTCCGGTTGAACCAGTAAAGTGAATACCAGCAAAATCAGGAGAGTTAAAAATGACATCAGCAGCATCGGGTCCCGATACATAAACCAGATTGATTACTCCATCAGGAACACCAGCTTTTTTGAAAATTTCCATTAAAACCTGAGCCGAATAAACTGCAGTTTTCGATGGTTTCCAAACAACAGTATTTCCCATCATGGCAGGAGCAGAAGGAAGGTTACCAGCAATGGCAGTAAAGTTGAAAGGAGTTAATGCAAAGATAAATCCTTCTAAAGGACGCTGTTCAACTCGGTTCCAAACACCTTTCGAAGAAACAGGTTGTTGTTTGTAAATTTCAGTCATGTACTGAACATTGAAACGTAGGAAATCAGCAATTTCGCAAGCAGAATCGATTTCGGCCTGAAATGCATTTTTCGATTGTCCCAACATAGTAGCAGCATTAATTTTCATGCGGTAAGGACCAGAAATTAATTCAGCAGCTTTTAAAAAGATAGAAGCACGATGCTCCCATGCAAGGTTTTCCCATGCAGGTTTAGCTGCTAAAGCAGCATCAATAGCCATTTGAACGTGTTCTTTACCACCCTGGTGATAATATCCTAATAAATGCTTATGATCGTGAGGGGGATTCATTGATCTTTTATCGCCTGTTCTTACTTCTTCGCTACCGATGTACATTGGTACATCAATTTCTTCAGCACGCATTTTTTTAATGGTAGCTTGTAATTCAGCTCTCTCCGGACTTCCTGGTGCATACGAGAAAATTGGCTCGTTACTTGCAACCGGAACATTGTATATACCTTTTGGCATGATAATATATGTTTAAGGGTTAATTTTTATTGATTTTTTTTACACTCTCAACAAATTTATAAAAAAAAGAGCGATTGATTTATGAGGATTATCATGCTTTAATTTTTATTGATACGCGATATCTGGGAAATCGAAATATCGAAGTTTTCTACCGATATTTAAGATGTAAACATCGAAAGAATTTGAAAATGATTTTTGCTTTTTCTTATTTTGATAACAGATAATAAAGATCTCCGCGGATTTAAAAATCTATATTTACTAAAATTAAACTATCATGAAAACAAAGCATAATAAAATTTTTAAGCTAAGTTGTTTGTTTCTACTAATTCTCTTTGTTACTCAATCTTGTGTGGTGAGTTCTTTATATCCTTTGTATACCGATAATGATAGAGTACATTTGGATGAATTGGATGGAATGTGGATAAGTAAAGATAATGAGCGATATGAAATTACAACAATTGTTGATTCATTAGAGAATGAAAATATCGTACTTAACTCCACTGATAAATTTGGTTCAGATAAAGTTGATTTAAAAGAAATTAAGTATGCAATTAAGCATAACTCAAAATTAAAGGAAGAAGAATTTTTTGAAGGAAACAATAAAAGTAGCAGTGAAGATAAAGAGCAAATGAGCAAAGAGGAAGCATTCTTTAATGGAGTAGGTGGTAAAAAGAAGAAAATAACAACAGATGAGGAGAATGCATTTTTTGAAGGAGGCGATAGAAATAGTTGTAAAGATAAGGATCAAATGAACAAAGAGGAACGTTATTTTTTTAATCCTCAATTGAGAAAGCATTATCAGATTAAAATGATTACCAAGAGGGATACTTGTATTATGGATGGAAGATTATCAAAACTCGATGGTCATTATTTTTTAGATGTAATTCCTAATGAGAAAGCATTAGAAAAGCGTCTCGAAAGTTATATTAGAGGTTTAACTATTCGTGCGCATGGTTTTTTAAAACTAGATTTAAGTGAAGATGAGTTAAAAGTTAATGCAATTGAGTATGATGATTTCGAGGATTTAATGAAAAATAAAAAAATTAGGATTGAACATGTAGAAAGGGATAATGAAATTATTATTACCGCAAAAACCCGGGACATTCAAAAATTCCTGATCAAGTTTGCCGATACAAAGATGTTTAACGATCCTGATGAGGCCTTAATATTGAAAAGAGAGGAAAAATAAGATTCCGATTTAAAGTCTGATTCTCAATAAAAGAAATAAATGATCGATCGAATTAAAAATAGCATTAGTAAGTTTATTCAAAACAGAATATTACAGCATATTTTGTTTTGGATGACTTCTTTCTATGTCTTGGTTCAATTCTTTGCTTTTGAGGATGAAATATCGGATATAGATATTGTATACACATTGCTTTTTCATATCAGTTTAGTATTTGGTGTTTACTTAAATACTGCTGTATTGATTCAATTATTCCTAAAAAAAGAAAAGTATGTTTTGTATTTTATTGGATTAATTGTGCTGTGGTATGTTACAGCGATAATTAATCAATTTACTTTCGAGAAACTGAGTGATATAATTGTGCCCGATTATTTTTTTATATCCTCGTATGAAATAGATGATTTACTTAAGTTCAGTCTTGTGTATATTGCATTAAGTACATTGCTGAAACTCTCGAAATCGTGGTTTCAGGTTTTAGAAACCGAAAAAGAACTGGAAACTTTAAAGCGGGCACAAGCCGAGACCGAACTTAAAGCATTAAAATCGAATATCAATCCACATTTTTTGTTTAATAATTTGACTTCGCTTTACGGATTGGCAAGAAAAAAAGCCGATGAAACACCCGAATACATTCTAAAGTTATCAGCATTAATGCGATATATGATTTACGATACCAAAGATAAATTGGTACCCTTAAATAAGGAATTGGATTATATTGTGAATTACCTGGAATTGCAAAAATTGCGATGCGATAAAACTACCAGGATTAAATATGAAATTAGGGGAGAGTTAAATTCTCATCAGATTGTTCCTTTTCTTTTAATTCCCTTTATCGAAAATAGTTTTAAGCATGGAGGAATGAATCAAAACGATACAAATATCATCGATTTATCGATAAAAATTGAAGAGGAGAGTTTAGAAATGCAATTGAAAAATTCCATCCCAATTAAAGCAGGAAGGGAAATTGGCGGAATGGGAGGATTCGGAATTGAGAATGTAAAGAGTCGACTTCAATTGTTTTACCAGGATCAATACAGTTTAGATCTTAGCCAAAACAAAGAGGAATTTAGCGTAAGTCTGAAACTAAACCTAAATCTAAAATGAACACCATTAAGGAAAATACTTATACCTGTCTGATTGTTGAAGATGAACCCTTATCGCAGGAAATTTTGGAATCTTATATTAAGGATTGTCCGCAGTTAATATTAATAGATATTTGTAAAGATGCCATTGAGGCAAATACCATTTTGCTCGATAAAAAAATTGATCTTATATTTTTGGATATCAATATGCCAAAATTAAATGGTGTTGAGTGGCTTAAAAGTTTAGATGAACTGCCCAAAGTAATTTTTACAACAGCCTATCCCGAGTATGCCGTTGAAGGATTTAATCTTAATGTTTTGGATTATCTTTTGAAACCATTTTCTTTTAATCGATTTTTAAAAGCAGTGAATAAATTTTTGTCTTTACAAAAACCCATAACAAATAAAACTCTTGTGGTAAAATCAAATAAGAAAAGCTATATAATAAAAACGAGCGAACTAAATTATATAGAATCGGATGGTGATTATTTAAAATTGTATCGCGATGAGGATTGTATTGTTGTTCACGATACGCTAAAGAGTTTCAGGATGAAACTTTCGGACTCAGAGTTTTTGCGTGTTCACCGATCATTTATTATTAATATTTCTAAAATTGCTTATATCGAAAATAATCAGGTTTGTGTAAATCAGAAAATGATTCCTGTTGCAAATAGCTATCGCGATGAATTAAAAAGTGCAATTGAAAAGTAAAAAAGAGATATACAATGTACATCTCTTTTATAAAATTTTATTTTCTATAAAGTAGTTAACTCCTTATAAACAGTCGGTGTTAATCCCAGTTGATTCAACAGATACTCATCTTCGTTAATTTTCATATTATCAACGGTAAGGAGTTTGTCACCAAAGAAAATTGAGTTGGCACCAGCAAGAAAACAAAGCGCCTGACCTTCCTGACTGTAATGAGTTCTGCCCGCAGCAAAGGCAATTACGGTTTTAGGCATCAGGATACGAGCTGTTGCAACCGCACGAACCATTTCAAAAATACCAATGGTCTCTTTTCCGTAAAATGGAGTTCCTTTAACAGGAACCAATGAGTTTAAAGGTACATTATAAGGATGGATTTTCTGGTTCGATAAAGTACGAAGCATTTCAATTCTATCGTTGTCGTTTTCTCCCATTCCTAAAATACCACCCGAACAATAGGAAATACCAGCTTCCTGCAAATTAGCAAGAGTTTCTAGTCTTTCGGCATAGGTGCGTGTAGTGGTAATATTTGGATAATATTTTTCCGAAGTATCCAAGTTGTGATTTACAGCAGTAACTCCCAAATCGGCTAATTTTCTGGCTTTTTCTTTATTAATCATTCCCATGGTGCAGCACACCTCTAAGCCCATTTTCTTTACTTCGGTAATCATTTTAGCCATCTCGTCGAAACGATCGTTGCGATTTCCATCTCTGCCGGAAGAACTTAGGCATACACGTTTAACACCATTTTCTTTGGCAGATTTAGCTTCTTCTAAAACTTCTTCTAAGCTTAATTTTTTGGGTTTCACACCTGTTTGATAGTGCGATGATTGGGCACAATATTTACAATCCTGCGAACATGCTCCGGTGCGAACCGAAATCAAAGTGTTCATATTCATTTTTGTAGAATCGTGGTATTTGCGATGAATGTTCGATGCGCGATTTACCAAATCTAAAAGTGGAAGGGCATAAATCTTTTTTACTTCTTCGTAGGTCCAGTTGTTTCTAATGTCAGTCATAATAAGCTTCTTTAATTTTTAAATTTTTGGGAATAAAAATGAGTCGAAAGAACCTTACTAACTTTTTTAGAGAATTCTATTCGACCAATTGCACTTTTGCTTGCGTTTTGTACTGCTAGCATTGCAATAAACTCGAAACACAGAGCTTCCAGTTCATCTGTTTCATTCTTATCCCGTCCGTTTTCAGGCAAATAACAAAATCCGGAAAAACTGCATTCATTAGATGGTATCAGCAAGTTATAGCTTGCATTAATGCAGGAGATTTTAATCTCTTTATTCATACTCGCAAAGGCTGCGTACGATTTCCTGCTCCATCTTTTGAACACCTGTAAATCCAGTTTTTTATTGCTGATTTTTAGTGCAGACGTCATAATGATTTATTTAATAATATTTCAGACTCAAAAATATTATTTCTTTTTGGGAATAATTCAAGGGCATATATGTCTTACAATACAATTTTTGAGAATTGTATTAGTAAATAGGATTAAGAAGGAATTGATATTCTAAAAATTCTTAGTAGAATTTAAAGTTTTAACACCTATTAGCATGTCGTAATTTAAGGCAATATCGTGGTAGTAAACGTAAATCACATAATTGTTTTCGGTTTCCCAGTGGTTGCCTTCAATATATCCTGTATCGGGAATTTTGTTATTGTGCTCAAGTAATGCAAACTGATAATTGTAGTATCCTTGTTTTAAAAATATACGGGCAATGTAGGCACCTTTATCAAAATCATAGTGCATTTTATTGCGATTATTGCACTGCCAGTTATTAAATTTTCCGTGCACGTAAAAATCTCCATGTTTTAATTCGTTATCAAACGGAAGTGTAAAAGTAATATAAGCATAATCGGCTTCGGTGCTTGGTTCGTCTCTTTCCTGTACTTCAATAAGGTAATTACCATTAATATCCTGATCGAAAATATATTGCTTAAAATGGCGATTATTTCCTGGCGATAGCAGAACATTTGTTGTATCATTTACATTTGATATTTCTCTGATAAAGCGGGTTTGATATCTAAAACTCTTCAAATCAAAGTTTCGAAATTCATTTCCCCCGGGAAAAACATTTTCTGATTCATAATCGAAAACCAGTTCATTTTTACGAATAAATATCGGTTTTAATATTCTCTCGCTTCCATCTAACCGGTCATTCTGACTTAAAATTACATGTAAATCAAGATGAGGATTATCGATATTAAAATTTGAATGAAGAATACTAAAGTCTACTTCCTGATGAGTTTCTCTTTTATCAATTGCAATGGGGTGCTTAATTTCACCTATCAGTTCAACTTTAGTATCTAAAATCATGAAGCGTTGTCTTAGAATTACCTTTTCAGGATCAAAATCTTCATAGATTTCTATTGCATAATTTCCCGATAATTTAAGTTGTATGTCATTGTTCGGAATTTTTAACTCATAATGCACGTAGTTTACATTTGTATTAAAGGAATGTTCGTAATTACTGATTTGATTTTCAGTGAAACCATCAATATAGTCGAATTCGCTTAATTGCGAAGAGTACCAGTTTTTATCGCAATGAATAATTCTATAGGAATAATCCTGAATGTCTTCGTTAATTTCATCGAAAGAAAAAAGAAGTTGATTATCTCCATTCAATTCAATAATTGGTTTTAATAATTCTCCTCCTATCGGAAAAATTTGTACCGTGTGAATGCTGTTCTTCTTAATTTCATTTGTGTATATGAAATCTTCGTCCTGAATTGCCCCAATTAATACGATAGGCTTGGTAAAAAGACAGATAATTAAAGATATAAATATAATATTACGCATAGTTTTATGTATGTATACTGGTTAAAAATAAACCAAATTCTTTAAAAAAGTAGAAATTGCTTTATATATTTGTGGTCGAAATTTTTACATGTATTATATAACATGTACTCGATCGTTTTAGAACAGGTAGGTATACTTGTTCTATTATGAATTAGAGTTTAATTTAGTAATTTTGAGAAATTAATAAAATCAAATAGTTTAACATGTCTGAAGTTACAAAGATCAAAAGAGGCTTAGATATTAAGCTGATAGGAAAGGCTGACAAAGTACTTGAAAAAGCTGATCGTTCTGAGACATACGCAATTAAACCTACCGATTTTCCAGGATTAACACCAAAATTAAAAGTTAAGGTTGATACCGAAGTAAAGGCCGGGAGTCCTTTATTCTTCGATAAATATTGCCCTGAAATTAATTTTGCGTCTCCGGTAAGTGGTAAGGTTATAGCCGTAAACAGAGGAGAACGAAGAAAGATTTTGGAAGTAGTAATTCAAGCCGACGCAGAAACCCAATACGAAGAGTTTAAAAAAGCTGATCCAAATGGTCTTTCGCGCGAAGAAGTTAAAGCAGAATTGCTGGAAAGTGGTTTATGGGCATTTGTTCGTCAACGTCCTTACGATGTAATTGCGAACCCTCAGGAAACACCTAAAGCAATTTTTATTTCAGCATTTGATACTGCTCCTCTGGCTGCAGATGTTGATTTTCTTTTGGAAGGAGAAGCAAAAACTTTTCAAGCAGGTATCGATGCATTAGCAAAATTAACCGATGGAAAAGTTCATTTAAATGTGAATCCTAACATGAATGAATCGAAAGTGGTTTCTGATTTAAAAAATGTTAGTATTAATAAATTTACAGGAGCTCATCCAGCAGGGAATGTAGGTGTTCAAATTCATCATCTTGATCCTATTAATAAAGGAGAAGTAGTTTGGGTTGTTCGACCACAGGAAGTTGTATTCATTGGCCGCTTATTTAATAAAGGTATTTACGATGTGAGTCGTAAAGTTGCTCTTTGTGGATCAGAGGTAAAAACACCTTGCTATTTCGAAACAATTACTGGAACTTCTGTTCGCAATATTCTAAAAGGGAAATTGAAAGATGATGAGAAAATTCGAGTAATTTCGGGTAATGTTTTAACCGGTACACATATTGCCGAAGATGGTTATTTGGGAATGTACGATTCTCAAATCACAGTAATTCCAGAAGGTGATCAATTCGAATTTTTCGGTTGGGCTCTTCCAGGATTAAAGAAATTTTCCATGTCGAAAACTTTCTTTTCCTGGCTAACTCCAAATCGTGAGTACCGACTAGATGCTAACCTTCATGGAGAGCATCGCGCTTTTGTTGTGTCAGGCGAATATGATAAAGTCTTTCCAATGGACATCCTTCCTGTACATCTAATCAAATCTATTTTGGTTGAAGATGTAGATTTAATGGAACAATTGGGAATTTATGAAGTGGCTCCAGAAGATTTTGCTCTTTGCGATTTTGTTTGTACATCAAAAATTGAAGTACAAGACATTGTTCGTAAAGGACTTGATTTGATGATTAAGGAAATGAGCTAAGAAAAAACGGATAATATTATATAATGAAAGCACTAAGAAAATTTCTTGATAAAAAGAAACCCTTGTTTTTAAAGGGAGGGAAATACGAGAAGTTGCAATCTACTTTCGAGGGATTTGAAACTTTTTTGTATGTTCCTGATGTTACTTCTAAGTCTGGATCTCACATAAAAGATGCAATTGATTTAAAGCGTACCATGTCTATCGTAGTTATGGCTTTAATTCCATCTTTATTGTTTGGTATGTACAACATTGGATATCAACATTTCCTTTCCATTGGCGAATTAGCGACTACCGGATTGGTTGATATGTTTGTTTACGGTTTAATTAAAATTCTTCCGGTTATTGTAGTATCCTACGTAGTTGGTTTGGGAATAGAATTTGCCGTTGCACAAATGCGTGGACACCAAATAAACGAAGGATTTTTGGTCTCAGGAATGTTAATTCCACTAATAATGCCAATAGGAGCCCCTTTATGGATGGTAGCTGTATCTACAGCATTTGCTGTAATTATTGGTAAAGAAGTATTTGGTGGAACAGGAATGAATATTTGGAATCCAGCTCTTATAGCTCGTGCATTCTTCTTTTTCGCTTACCCATCAAAAATGTCGGGCGACGCAGTTTGGATTGCTGAAAAAGCAGATAGCTTTTCAGGTGCAACTCCATTAGCTCATGCAGCAACTCTAGCCGACTTTGAAGGAGGCTCGGAAATGGCCAAGTCCGTAATCGAGCAGCATCTAAGTAATGCTTACGATATGTTTATTGGTTTAATACCAGGATCAATCGGAGAAACGTCAACACTGGCAATTCTTATTGGAGCTGTAATTTTATTAGCAACCGGAATTGCAAGTTGGAGAATTATGCTATCGGTATTTGCAGGTGGTTTTGTAATGGGAACAATTTTTAACTTAATTGGTTCTAATGCTTACATGACTGATATTCCAGCATGGCAACACTTGATTATGGGTGGATTTGCTTTTGGAGCTGTATTTATGGCTACCGATCCGGTTTCAGGATCTCAAACTGCTCGTGGAAAATACATTTATGGATTTTTAATAGGTTTATTGGCTGTATTAATCCGTGTTGTAAATGCAGGTTTCCCAGAAGCAATGATGTTGGCTATTCTTTTAATGAACACATTTGCTCCATTGATCGATCATTATGTAGTTCAGGGGAACATCAAAAGAAGATTGAAACGAGTTAAGGTTAAAGCTTAATCAAATAATCAAATTAAGACATGAATACTAATAGTAATACATATACTTTTCTTTATGCTTCCGGCATGGTATTGGTTGTGGCTGCAGTTCTTTCTTTTACTGCATTACAATTAAAACCTCGTCAGGCAAAGAATAAAGAAATCGAGAAAAAGCAAGACATTCTAAAAGCTGTCGGTGTTGCTTCTACTCCTGCTGATGCTGAAAAGTTGTACGATAAATTTATCGTGAAAGCTTTGGTTGTTAACGCAGAAGGTAGCATTACCTCGGAAGATAAAGCTGAAGCTTTTAAAGTTGACCTTAAAAAAGAGGCTAAAGTAGATCTTGCTAAAAGACAACTTCCTGTTTTTGTTTTTAACAAAGAAGGAGTTGGAGAAAAAATGATACTTCCTGTTCGCGGAAAAGGAATGTGGGGACCTATTTGGGGATACATTTCTATGGAGCAAGATGGTAAAACCATTTTTGGTGCTACCTTCGATCATCAGGGAGAAACTCCAGGTTTGGGTGCAGAGATATCTAAGGCCGAATTCCAAAAACCATTTACAGGTAAGCAAATTTTCGACGAAATTGGAAAATTTACTTCTTTAGCATTGGTAAAAGGAACCGCTAAAGGACATCCTCACCAATTCGATGCAGTATCGGGTGGTACTGTTACATCAAAAGGTTTAGAAGCAATGCTTCAGGATAACCTTAGCAGTTATGAAAAGTTTTTAAAATCTTCAAAATAAGCACGAGATGAGCGATAAAGAACCATTATTCTCAGCTAAGAACCGAAAGTTGCTTACAAATCCATTGTTAAGCGATAATCCAATTACCATTCAGGTATTGGGAATTTGTTCGGCACTAGCTGTAACTGCTAAATTAGAACCAGCAGTGGTAATGACCATTTCAGTTATGGCTGTATTGGCACTTGCTAATGTTATAGTTTCACTAATTAGAAATACGATTCCTTCACGAATCCGTATCATTGTTCAACTTGTAATTGTTGCAGCTTTGGTAATTTTAGTAGACCAGATTTTGAAAGCTTTTGCTTACGACGTAAGTAAACAACTTTCAGTATTTGTAGGTCTTATTATTACAAACTGTATTATTATGGGACGATTAGAGGCTTTTGCACTAGGTAATAAGCCTTGGCCTGCATTCCTTGATGGTATTGGAAATGCTGCGGGATACGGTCTAATCCTTATTATTGTAGCCTTTTTCCGTGAGTTATTGGGTTCAGGAACCCTTTACGGATTTAAGGTAATTCCGCAAGCGGTTTACGATATGGGATATCAAAACAACGGTTTAATGATCCTTCCTCCAATGGCATTGGTAACAGTAGGTATCATTATCTGGGTTCAAAGATCTAAGGATAAGTCTTTAATTGAGTCGAACTAATTGAAAGAAAAATCGAAACATGGAAAATCTGATTAATATATTTATCAAGTCGATTTTTATCGACAACATGGTGTTCGCATTCTTCTTTGGAATGTGTTCATACCTTGCAGTTTCTAAAACTGTTAAAACTTCTATGGGATTAGGTTTGGCAGTAATCTTCGTTTTGGGAATTACCGTTCCTATGAATTACATGCTAAACAAATACATATTGGCAGAGGGAGCTCTTGTGTGGTTAGACGCTTCTTTGGCGGATGTTGATTTAAGCTTCTTAAGCTTTATCATGTTTATTGCTGTAATTGCCTCTATGGTACAATTGGTGGAGATGATTGTTGAGAAATTTGCGCCAACACTTTATTCTTCATTAGGTATTTTCTTGCCACTTATTGCAGTAAACTGTGCAATTTTGGGAGGATCTCTATTCATGCAGGAAAGAGACTACAACACCCTTGCCGAAGCTACATCTTTTGGATTAGGTTCAGGAATTGGTTGGTTACTTGCCATTGTAGGAATTGCTGCAATTCGTGAAAAAATCCGTTACTCAAATATTCCAGCTCCTTTACGAGGATTAGGAATTACATTTATTGTAACCGGATTAATGGGAATTGCTTTTATGAGTTTTATGGGTATTAAACTTTAAACTCAAATTAACAAGATTTATAAATGATGAATTAAGAATTATTGGAAAATAGAAAATGAGAGAATTCATTATTTATAAATCCTAATTCATAATTCTAAATTAGAATAGAGATGATATTATTAACAACACAGGGAGCAGTAATTGCCACAAGTATTGTGATATTTTTACTTGTGATACTGGTACTGGTTTCTATCCTATTGTATGCCAAAAAGAAACTTACTCCATCGGGAGAGGTTACTATTGATATTAACGATGGAGACAAAAAATTGGTTGTTGAGCCTGGAAATACCTTGTTAGGAACTTTGGGTGAGGCAAAAATATTTTTACCATCAGCATGTGGTGGTGGTGGTACTTGTGGAATGTGCAAATGCCAGGTTCATTCCGGGGCAGGAACAATTCTACCAACCGAAACAGGATTTTTTACCAGAAAAGAGGCACTAACCGATTGGCGTTTAGCTTGTCAGGTTAAAGTAAAAGAGGATATGACTATGTCCATTCCTCAGGAAATTATGGGAATTAAAAAGTGGGAATGCGAAGTTGTATCTAATGGCAACGTTGCAACTTTCATTAAAGAATTTGTTGTAAAACTTCCTGAAGGAGAGACTCTTGATTTTAAATCAGGTGGATATATTCAAATTGATGTTCCTAAAATCGATGTTGATTTTAAGGATATGGATATTGAAGAAGAGTATCGCGAGGATTGGGTCAAGTTCAATATGTTTGATCTTAAGATGAAGAATCCTGAACCTACATATCGTGCTTATTCAATGGCTAACCATCCTGCCGAAGGAAATATTGTAATGCTGAACATTCGTATTGCAACCCCTCCTTTCGACAGAGTAAATGGTGGTTGGATGAATGTAAACCCAGGAATTTGTTCTTCATTTATTTTCTCTCGCAAGCCTGGCGATAAAGTAACAGTTTCGGGTCCTTATGGTGAGTTCTTTATTAAAGAAACCAATAACGAAATGATGTTTATTGGTGGGGGTGCTGGTATGGCTCCAATGCGTTCTCACATTTTCCACATGTTCCATACAGTGAAAACTGGTCGTAAGGCTACTTTCTGGTACGGTGCTCGTTCTATGAAAGAGGTATTCTATCAAGACCAGTTTGATGCTATTGCAGCTAAATTTCCTAACTTCGAATGGCACTTGGCACTTTCTGAGCCTTTACCTGAAGATAATTGGGAAGGACCGACAGGTTTTATTCACCAGGTAATTTACGATAACTACCTATGCAAACATGATGAGCCGGAAGATATCGAATACTATCTATGTGGACCTCCAATGATGAATTCAGCAATTAACAACATGTTGTACGAATTAGGAGTACCAGACGAAATGATCGCATTTGACGATTTTGGATCGTAACACATATAATAAGCCTCGGATTTTCCGAGGCTTGTTTGTTTTAATAGCTTTTAAAATTTGTTCAGGAGAAAGAATTCTCTTTTATTAGTAATTTGTATAATTATTCACACCTAATTTTATATAATGCACACGTATAAGTTTACCATTTTGCTTTTGCTAAGCTTTATGGCTGTTTCTTGTAAGCAGAAGGCGAAGTATCACTTTAACGAAGGTAAGGTTTTTGGGACTTTTTACCATATTACCTATCAATATCCCAAAGAAGTGGGATTACAAAGTGATATATTAAAAAAGCTAGAGGAGTTTGATTATTCCTTATCTACTTACAATGCAGAATCGGTTATTTCGCTTGTAAATCAAAATGATTCGAGTGTTGTATTGGACAAGTACTTTATTCACTGTTTTAAAAAAAGTGAAGAAATTGCTAAAATTACCAATGGAGCTTTCGATTGGACTGTTGCACCTTTGGTGAATGCTTGGGGATTTGGCTTTAAAAATAAACTCGAACCATCCGAAATACCCGTTGATAGCTTGTTAAATATAGTTGGATATGATAAAGTCTGTTTAAAGCAGGGAAAAGTCATTAAAAAGGATTCTAGAATAATGTTTGATGCTAGTGCCATTGCAAAAGGTTATGGAGTAGATGTTGTGGCCGATTTTTTGGAATCAAAAGGTGTAACAAACTATCTTGTCGAGATTGGTGGAGAAATTCGGGCCAAAGGAAAAAGTAATAAGAATAGAGTTTGGCGGGTAGGGATTGATAAACCTATCGATGATCCCTCGAGTTTATCGAGACAAATTCAGGATGTTATTGAGTTAGAGAATGGAGCCTTGGCAACATCGGGAAATTATCGCCAGTTTTATGTGAAAGATGGTAAAAAATATGCACATACAATTGATCCTCGTTTGGGATATCCTGTGCAGCATAGTTTATTGTCTTCCTCGGTTGTTGCTGACGACTGTATGACTGCAGATGCCTACGCAACTAGTTTTATGGTTCTGGGTTTGGAAAAAAGTATCGAAATTGTTCAAAAAGATAATCAGCTTGAGGCTTACTTTATTTATTCTGATCAGGACGGTAATCTTAAAACTTATATTACCGAAGGTTTAAAAGATTTGATTTTACAATAAGCACAAGCAAGGTACCGATTTTCTATTTTCCTAAGTCTGAAAAAGTGTAGTTGTTATACTATATATAAACAAAGGGAAATAGAAAACCGGTAAAACTAGTTCTATTTTACATCACAACTCTCGGAATCTTCTTTACTACATGCACAGGAACCACATCCACCTCCCGTAAATTTAGCATTTTTGTCAAAAAGTAGCTTAATTCCAAATCCTGCAAACGCAAGAATAAGTAAGAAAATCGAAAGCAACAAAATTTTTATAAAAATTGCCATTGTTCTAATTTTTAAGATTATGCTACATTAAATTACGATTTTATATTCTGTAATGTTTTGTTTATTTAGATAGTAAGACTTTTTTAACTTTTAAAGAACAAGTCTATAAGGACTCTAACTCTTTATCAAGTAAGCTTAATTTTTTAAATTGAATAGCATTTCTTGTTTTTGTGTGCTCCATTTTATCTTGTGTGGTTGCACAACCAATTCCTCGCTCTTTTAATGCCTTATTCTTTCCAATATGTATTTCAGGAAATTTGCCATTCTTTTTTAAAAGAATAGAAATTGCAAATCCCAGAAAAACAAAGGCCATCAATACAATACTTAAGAGCAATACTTTTACTATCATCTGAATAATTATTAATAATTTAAGGGCAAAGATAATATTTAGGCATTGTATGACCAAACTAAATAAGACTTTAAAGTCTTAAATACTTAGTTCGATCCTTCTTATTTAGAATAATTCTTAGTAAATTTGAATTCATAAAAAGTAAGAAATCCTGTTAAACAAACACACTAACATACTTTGGATTTTGGAATAAGGGGGGAGACTTTTTCTAGTCCATTAAATACAAAAATATGTCAGAAATAATAAAGGAAAACAAGAAATTAAAGAAGAAAAATACCGCTTTTACTAATTCCGAAGAAATAGTAAACGATTATTATATTGCCAATATTAGTAGGCAGTTAAGTATTTTAGGAAGAAAAGAAGTACTTACAGGAAAGGCAAAATTTGGAATTTTTGGAGACGGAAAAGAAATTGCACAAATAGCCATGGCTAAATCTTTTAAAACAGGAGATTGGCGTTCGGGATATTATCGCGATCAAACTTTTATGCTTGCGTCAGGTATGTTGACGCCTGAAGAGTTTTTTGCTCAATTATTCGGAGAAACACAACTCTCGAAAAATCCGGCAAATGGAGGGCGTTTAATGAACAATCATTATGCATCTCGTAGCTTAAATGATGATGGTTCATGGAAGGATTTAACTACTCAGAAAAATTCATCGGCTGATATTTCTCCAACAGCTGGACAAATGCCACGTTTACTTGGCTTAGCTTATGCTTCGAAATTATTTAGAGAGAATAAGGATTTGCATCAATTTAAAGGATTTTCGAATAAAGGAAATGAAGTTGCTTTTGGGACCATAGGTGACTCGAGTACTTCGGAGGGGCATTTTTGGGAAGCCATTAATGCGGCCGGTGTGTTAAAAGTGCCCATGGCTATGAGTGTTTGGGACGATGGATGGGGAATTTCTGTGCCCAATAAATATCAAACTACAAAATCGAATATTTCGGAAGTTTTGAAGGGGTTTGAGTTGGATGAGAATGGGGATGGATATTTGATTTATAAGGCCAAAGGTTGGGATTATGAAGGTTTATGTAAGCTATATGCTGAAGGAGTTGAGTTATGCCGTAAAAATCATGTTCCAACTTTATTTCATATTTCGGAAATGACTCAGCCTTTAGGTCATTCAACTTCAGGATCGCATGAGAGATACAAATCTGAAGAACGATTAAATTGGGAAAAAGAATATGATCCGATAAAGAAAATGAGGGAGTGGATTCTTTCAAATAAAATATCCGATGAGGAACAGCTGTCTCAAATAGAATCTAAAGCCATTGATAAAGTGAAGGAGGCAAGAAGAATTGCCTGGAACCATTTTATTGAACCCATAAAGAAAGAGCGAGAAGAATTAATTTATTTGGTACAAAATGCCGGATGTCACTGCAAAAAAACAGATAGAATTGATGCCATAACAAATAGTTTAAAGAAAATAATTCATCCAGTAAGGAAAGATAATTTTAGTGCAGCAAAAAAAATACTGAGGTATATTTGTTCTACTTGCGAAAATTATAAACCACTAAAATCGCAATTGCAAGAGTGGCTGAAGAATTCTCTTGACCAAAATTATGCAAGGTATAGTAGTCATCTTTATAGTGAAACAAGTCTTGGTGTACGGAATATTGTTTCTATAGCTCCTGTTTATAGCGAAAATTCAAAAATGGTTAACGGCAGGGAGGTTCTTCGGGATAATTTTGAATTGCTTTTTACAAAATATCCATTACTATTAACTTTTGGAGAAGATACTGGCTTTATTGGCGGGGTTAATCAAAGTTTAGAAGGAATGCAGCAAAAGTTTGGAGAGCTGCGCGTAACCGATACAGGAATTCGTGAAGCGAGTATTATAGGTCAGGGAATTGGTATGGCTCTGAGGGGGTTGCGGCCAATTGCAGAAATTCAATATTTTGATTATTTACTGTATGCTTTACAAACCATGAGCGATGACTTGGCAACCATGCAATATCGTACCAAGGGAGGTCAAAAGGCACCCTTAATTATTCGAACCCGTGGACACAGGTTAGAAGGGATATGGCATTCAGGTTCGCCTTTAAGTATGGTTATTAATTCGATTAGGGGTGTACATGTTTGTGTGCCTAGAAACATGACTGTTGCTGCGGGCTTTTATAATACCCTTTTAGAGTCCGACGAGCCTGCTTTGGTTATTGAGCCATTAAATGGATATCGACTAAAAGAGAAGCGCCCTGATAATTTAGGAGAATTTAATACACCTTTGGGTATACCCGAAATTTTGTCTGAAGGAACAGATATTACTTTGGTGACTTATGGTTCTTGTGTTCGAATAGCCGAAGATGCCGTTAAGCAATTAAAAGATTTTGATATTTCTGTTGAGTTAATTGATGTTCAAACTTTGTTGCCTTTCGATGTGAATGGTATTATTTTAAAATCGATTAAAAAAACAAGCCGAGTTGTATTTTTCGATGAGGATGTACCTGGAGGAGCTACAGCATTTATGATGCAGAAAGTTTTAGAGGATCAAAAAGCATATTTTTATTTGGATTCCGAACCTCGGACAATTACAGCAAAAGATCATCGTCCTGCCTATGGTACAGATGGTGATTATTTTTCAAATCCCAATGCAGAAGATGTATTTGAACTGATTTACGAAATGATGAGAGAATCGAATCCGGATAAATTCAAATCTATTTATATTAAATAAATTATCGTTTAAATAATAAAAAGCGGCTTTTATAAACAATTGCATTTATTTAATGATTTCTGTTCACCCCATTTAAGAATTTAACTGTCTTACTAATGTGCGAGTTTTTATTGAGAATATTCGCAGAAGCTTTTTAGTTAGTAATAGTTGAATGCAATGTGGTAATTCTTATCAACTTAAAAAATGAAAAGCAAAATATTTAAAAACAGTCACCTCTAATTGATGTGGCTGTTTTTAGTATATGAAAATTGTATCTCGAAAGAAAAAGTATATTTTATTTACTCCTTTGTCACCCCTTTTTTTAGTATGCCTGTTATAGTATTGTTCAAGATGAGAAATAGGGGTCTTGTCTCGAATACTTTTTAGTATGAAAGTGTCGATGTAATTAGGTGATGCAAACAAATAACACGTAAGGGCACAATTCTAAAATGCTATATTTTGTAGCAATAAGCAGTCATTCATAGGGGGATGACTGCTTTTTTTTGCCTAATTTTGTCTGAGAATTATTTATAAGTAAAGTATTTAGATGATAAGACCTGTAAAACCCTCCGACGCAAAAGAAATTTGCGATATCTACAATTATTATATTACCGATACCTGTGTAACTTTTGAAGAAGAAGAACTTTCCGTAAAGCAAATGGAAAAGAGGATTAATGATATTTGTTTAAAGTATTTGTGGCTGGTTTATTTGCACCAAGGAAATATTATTGGTTATGCTTATGCAGGAGAGTGGAAATCGCGATATTCATATCGATTTGCAGTAGAAACAACAGTTTACTTGCATCCGGATTTTGGTGGAGTGGGAATTGGTGCACTTTTATATAAAAAATTACTTGATGATTTAAAGACTACCGATTATCATGCTGCAATTGGTTGTATAACCATACCTAATAAAGCAAGTGTAGCTCTGCACGAAAAATTTGGATTCAGAAAAATAGGAGAATTTAGGGAAGTAGGTTTTAAATTCGATAAATGGTTAGATATTGGCTACTGGGAGCTGTTGTTGTAATTATAGCAATAAAGTAATTGATATGATTTTCAGCTTAAATGTTAAAGAATGTTAAATATTGAAAAATAAAGGCTGATCTTTTCACCTTTTTTCTTTTAAATACGTCTTTAATATATAGGCTTTTAGTTAGTGTTGATTTAAATCATTGTGGTTAGTGGTAAATTATCGAAGCAGATAATTGTTAAATCAACGAAAAAATTATCCCGGTAAATATTTTTCATAGTTTACCGGGTTTTTTGTGTCTTAGTATTTGTATCGAATAAAAACAGTAGTAAGCGATAGCGTCGAGTTTAAAAAGTAAATTTTAAATAAGCTAAAAGCCTCTCTGACTCATAGTTAACAGGAGTTTCTTTATAAGATATCAGTTTTTTTACCAGCAAATTTTACTATAAAATAAAGAGTTAAAAATCCTGCAGGAATTAATAACCAGGACGAAACACCATAGGCAGCTGGTAATAATCCAGCAACTATTGAAACCATACCTACTGTTAGCGCATAGGGTAATTGGGTTCGTACATGTTCTATATGATTACAGGAGCTGGCCAAGGAGCTTAATATTGTGGTGTCGGATATTGGAGAACAATGATCGCCAAGAACCGAACCAGCAAGAATGGCCGAAACCGTTATGTAGAATATGTTCATGCTTTCCAGATTATTCATTCCGGCAGAATGACAAAGAGCCCACGAAGCTGGTAAAATGAGAGGATATAAAATTGCCATTGTTCCCCACGATGAACCTGTTGAGAAAGCTATTAAGGCTGACAATAGGAAAGTAAATGCAGGTAAAAATTGCGGTGGAACTTCGGTTGCAATTAGTATATTAGAAATAAAATCTGCGGTATGCATGTCTTTGGTAATATCGGCTAAGGCCCAGGCCAATATAAGAATTAATATTGCGGTAAGCATGGTTTTAAAGCCACTTACCAATGCATCAATAGTTGTTTTAAGACTTAAAATTCGTTGACTTATACTTAAAAATGCAGCTATTAAAACTGCAGATAAGGAAGACCACAGTAAGGCTAAATAAGAATCAGAAGCACCAATTATATGAGAAAGTTTACTGCCAAATGAAATATTACTGTCATTCCAGATACTGGTATCCCATCCGGTAAATACTAAACCTGCAAAAGTGCCAAAAATTACTACTAAAACAGGAATTCCGGCATTGTACCATCTAGTAGGTATATTTTTAGGAATTTCAATTTCTTCTGATCCGTTTAGTTTAGCAGGTTCAGTGTTTGTAGATATGTGTTGTTCTTTGTTTCTGCTTCGTAATTCGGCTTTATACATTGGACCAAAGTCCTTTTTCATTACTATCAGCATTAAAATAAAGAATAGGGTGAAAAATGGATAAAAGCGAGTGGGTAGCGAATTTAAAAAAATACTATACGGACTTTCGTCAACATTTATTTGAACTGTTGCCGATTGAATATAGCTTAATTCTATTCCAATCCAGGTTGTTATCATTGCAATTGATGCAACCGGAGCAGCTGTAGAATCAACAATATAGGCTAATTTTTCACGCGATATTTTTAGTCGGTCACTTACCGGACGCATGGTATTTCCAACCACCAAAGTATTTGCATAATCGTCGAAAAAAATAAGTACGCCTAATAGCCAGGTTACAAATTGTCCTGATCTTGGGCTTTGGGCGAATTTAGAGAGTTTATTTACAACTCCCTGCATACCACCATTTTGCGTAATTAGCTTAACCATAGCTCCAATTAACATCGAAAATACAATAATGGAAATATGTCCGGTATCAGCTAGTGATTGTATAATATATGTATCTGATATTGCAAAAATTGCCTTAAAAAAAGCTGAAAAGATGGATATATCCTGAAAAGAAAAAATGATTAATGTTCCCGAGAATAAGCCAACAAAAAGAGCAGAAAATACTTCCTTAAAAAGCAATGCCATTACTATTGCAATAAGAGGAGGCAGAATAGACATCCACAAAGGAATTGCTGAGTATAGTTTACTTTGGTGATGGTTTCCTATTTGTACAGTTATTTTTTGCTTGCCCTTATATACATAGGGAAGAGTAATGCTATTTTTACTAGGTTTTACAGTAATTTTTTTTGTGTTTAGCAGTAAACTTATGCTATCATTGGTTTGTGGCCAATCTTTATTAAGAGTAATATTAAGTTGCGATTTTATATCGGCAACAATAATTTTAGGTAATTCTATTTTAAAGGTCGAGTTACTTTTTATATGTTGATTTGTAGATGAAAGCACAGGTGAAAAATCACATACTAAAAAAGATAATAATAGCAGATTTAAAAGGTATTTATGCATTGGAATAGGAATTTATGGAAGCAATAAATATACAGATTTAGATTATACTATACTAACGGATTGTCTGTACTACGCGCGATATCTCATTAATTTAATTCTTTTTTTTTCCTAAAATTGATTATTTTGTACGTTATAATTAATTTAGTTGATGTGGACGAGACTTCAGATTTGTTTAGAATAGAAAATAACAACATTAACCCGGAAAAAGGAAAAGTATTAATAGCTGAGCCTTTTTTGGAAGGACGTTATTTTAAACGCTCCATAATTTTATTGGCAGAGTTTAATGAAAATGGAGCTGTTGGTTTTGTGTTAAATAAACCAATAAACATATCATTGGATGAGGTATTAATTAATATCGCACATTTTGATGGTGATGTTTATATGGGAGGACCAGTTGATACCAACAGAATTTATTACATACACACTATTCCCGAGTTAATTCCCAATAGCATTCATATTTCAGATCAGCTTTATTGGGGAGGCGATTTTAATGTCTTAAAAGATTTAATTGAGCAGAAGAAGGTATTGCCACATCAGGTTCGTTTCTTTGCAGGATATTCTGGTTGGAGTGCCGGCCAACTCGAGGAGGAAATCAAAGAAAATTCCTGGTTGGTAAGCAAGATTGATGTTAAAAGTATTATGAGTTTAAATCTCTCGAATTTATGGGAAAAAAGCCTGCGCAAATTAGGTGGTAAATATCGACTTTGGTCTAATTTTCCCGAAAATCCAAGTATGAACTAATAAGCTAAAACTTAAAAGTATTTTTATTAAGTTCTTCGATTAGTATTTTGGCTGTTTTATTAAAAAAGCGCCTGTCTTCAAAAGCTACCACCCATTTAATTCCGGTTATTGCATTACTTAGGAATATTTCATCGGCTTCGTAAATATCTTTTATGGATAAATCACAATCTTCATAAATTGTAAGATTTAAGTTTAGGGCAGCTTTAATTAGTTGCTCTCTCATAATTCCTGCAACGGCTCCACAATCTATTCCGGGAGTCATAAGGACATTATTCTTTACAATAAATACATTTGAGCTTGTGCTTTCTACGATATTTCCTCTTTCGTTAATTAGCAAACAATCATCTAAATTCATTTTTAATTTATGATTTGCAGCCATTATAAATAGCAGAGAATTTCCGGTTTTAAATTGAGAAAGTAAGCTTGAGCTTTTTTTGATATCTGTATAAATTCCAATTTTTAATCCCTTCTTATTAAGTTGGTATTTATCAGATTTAAGAGGAGAAGTTTCGATTAAGTAAGATATATTATTGTTGGCAGGAGTGTATAAGCCTCCATCGTTTCTAAATACGCTTAAACGAATTCTGGTACCACTAAAAGCCTTATTTTTATTAATAAGGTAAGTAATATCTTTACGGATTTTTTCATTAAAATTATTCGGAATAATCATTCCCAATGTTTTAATGCCTTTACTTAGTCGGTTAAGATGATCTTTCAGAAACTGAATTTCGGTTCCGTTGGCATGAATGGTCTCGAAAAGTGAATCTCCATAACGGAAAGCTCTGTTTGAAGCTCCAAAAATTGCTTCATCTTTCAGAAATAATTCTCCGTTAAGACTAATATACTCCACAGTGTTCATTTAAATTTCTCCTTTTAATATTTTTTCACAACATGAACTGATATTTTCATTGGAATTTACTTTTATTCCTTTTATTCCTGCAGCTTGAGAAGCTTGCACATCTCTCTCGCTATCGCCAATCATATATGATTGTTTTGTATCGATATTAAACTCTTTAATTGCTTTATTAAAGAAATAAGGGCTTGGTTTTCGACATTCGCAAGGCCCAATGCTATCGTGATGAGGACAGAAATAAATTTTCTCAATTTTAATATTTTCCTTTTTGAATATCGACAGCATGTAGTTATGAACTTTATTTACATCTTCTTCGGTATATAAACCTTTAGCTACTCCTCCCTGATTGGTAACAATAATTAGAAGATAACCAGCTTCTGAAAATTTTTTTAGTGAAGAAATTATGCCTTCGTTAATTACAAAATCTTTAACACGATAAATATAATAATGTCCAATGTCGGAATTGATAAGTCCGTCACGATCCAGGAAAATTGCTTTTTGCATGATTTAAAATTTGAGAATCTCGTGCAAAAATACAGAGAATAATTGTGGTTTAATTATCATCGGAAATAGAAATCCAAAAAGAGCGCCCGAAAGATGTGCGCTATGCCCAATATTATCGACGTTTTTTTTGCTCATATAGTAAGAATAATATAAGTAAGCAGTAGCAAAAATTATTCCTGGAATTGGAATTACGAAAAATAGGTAGATGGAATTTAATGGCGCGAAAAATATAGTTGCAAATACAACGGCCGAGGTTGCTCCTGAAGCGCCCACTGCGTTGTAATGATAGTGTTCGCGATGTTTTCTTAAGTCAACTAAAGTTGAAATTACAATCGCACTTAAATATAAAATTACGAAGTAAAAAATTCCCAATGAGTCAAAATAATCAGAGAAGTAGTACTCCAGAGAATCACCGAAAAAATATAATACAATCATATTTACGAGCAAATGGTCCCAATTTGCATGTATAAAACCATAAGTAATCATTCTGTACCATTGATTTCTTTTTAAAACCTGATACGCATTAAACTGATATTTATATAATAATTTATCATTTTTAAATGCCGCTATAGAAACTAAAGCTGTTATGGCAATTATAATTAAGGTCATGTAATTTATTCTTAAAATGCTTCAATAAGTTTTACTGTAAGAGCTGATTTATCAGAATTATATCCTCCTGCTTTGTATTGAATACGGTTGCTTGTAATTCCTTTTGAAATAATATAGTTGGCAGCTTTTTTTGCTCTCTCCAGACTAAGTAATTTATTGTCTTTTTTGCTTTGATCGATATTTGTAAATCCAATTATTTCAATTGCAATGTTTGGATTAACTTTAAGCAAACCAGTTAAATTATTTAATTCCGAAATAGTAGGTTCCTTTAATTCCGAAGAATTTTTATCATATTCCACTCCAAACAATTCCATTTGCTTATTATGATTAAATTCTTCCAATACAATTTGTTCGTACTTATCAGAAAAGTATTCATAATTAGTTAAAACTTTTGTAAAATATCCATCCTTATTGATAATAATATCATAAGATTTTGAAGGGTCGATTTCTTTTATAAAATCACCATATTCATCCGATTCGCAAAAGCTATTAATTTTATAAGTTTGATTAATGATTTCGATGCTTGTATTTTCTATGGAACGACCCGAATGTTGATCGATAATGTTACCTTTAAATTCTACCCAGGGAGTTTTTTCCATTACAATGTTAAGCTGATTGTTTGTTTTTTTACTATTGGCAAAATAAAGAATTCGTTTGGTTTTGTAGCCAGGTTTACTAACAATTAAGCTGTAGTTTTTTCCATCAAAAATATCTAGATTAAACAGCCCTTTATTCTTGGTATAGCTAATTTTTTCTTTCGATAAATTATCCATAAGTACTACCTGGACACTATCTAAAGAGAATTTTGTTTTTGCTTCGGTAATGCGGCCTTTTAAAGTAATAATCTTGTCTTTATTGGCTTCAAATGAGAACATATCATCGTTGCCTCTTCGGTTCGACGAAAAATATCCTATTTCTTTATTTTTAGCTATTAGAAATCCAAAATCATCTTTTTCTGAATTGAATGGTGGGCCCAGATTTACGGGATATGTCCATTGGTTCTGTTCAAAAGTTGTTTTAAAGATATCTAATCCTCCAAAGCCAATATGTCCGTTTGAAGAAAAATAAAGATAGTTATCAGCAGCTATAAAAGGGAACATTTCGTTGCCGGCAGTATTTACTGTAGGACCAAGGTTTATTGGTTTACTCCATGCAAAGCCCTGTTTACGACATAAATAAATATCGGTACCACCATATCCACCATCCATGTTCGAAATAAAATAAAGAAACCTTCCGTCTGGAGATATACTTGGATGACCGATTGAATAATTTTTTCCTGAGAAAAGGAATAATTCTGGTTTATCCCATGATTTTCCATTAAATCGTGAAGTGTATATGTTTAACTCGGATTTCCCTTCTAAATTTAGATTTCCCTTATTTCTGGTGAAATAAATAAATTTTTCGTTAGGACTAAAGCAAGCTGGTCCTTCGTGATATTTTGAATTAAAAAGATTATTAAAAGGCTTTGGTGAAAGAAATTTAGATCCGCTTTTTTCTGCATAATAAAGGTCCAGATAATATTCTCCTGTTCTACCATCAGTAGCTCTCGAGGTTTTATTTGGGCGTCCCGATACAAATAAAATTCCATTTTTATAAAGTGCAGATACAAAATCGGATTGAGCTGTATTAATACCTAGAGGTGTGACAGTATATAGCTGTTTGTCTTCCAGTTCATTTATTAAATTACAGGATAAAATCAGATTTGTTATGTTTTTGTGATCGGGATAAAATTTAGCATATTTTTTGTACCAATTTATTGCTTTGATATAGTTTCTTGTTCTTTTTAAGAGCTCTGCATACTGAAGATAATCTTCGGGTATAACTTCATTGCTGGCAACAATATTTTCCATTAAGTAAAGAGCTTTATTGTCTTTTTGAGTTTGGGTATAACAATAAGCTAATTTTCTTTTGATTTTAATATCCTCCGAATTCAGTAAATATTTCTCGTAGTAGTATTGAGCATCGGAATATTCTTCATTTTCGAATAAACGATTTCCCTTCACTAATTGATTATTTTGGGCAGATAAAGATATGCTTCCCGTTATAATTAGTAGTAATGCAAATATAATTCTGAATACCTGTTTACTGTTCATAGTCCTTAAAAATATCGCGGTGAAGTAATTCGGCTCTTTTTTAAAGAGAGATTGTAATTTAATATTATTTCATGATTGGTAAAACCCTTTGCTTGGTATTTTCCAAAATATCTTTCATAGGAATATGAAAACCTTAGCTTTTGGCTTAATTGATACCCTACTAGTCCGGCCCATGAATTGTCCGACCTATATCCGGCTCCTATTGATACGCCGCTATCATGAATAAAATCTAAATTGATATTGGCTGTTACATCTGCAGAATACGATTTAACCAATAATATAGAAGGTGCAAATTTAATCTCAGAGCTAAGGTCTGTTTTTGTTCCTGCACCAATATAGAGAGGTATGTTTCCGGCTTTAAATTTCATGTTATTAGAAAAGCCTTCTGAGGACGGCTGATCGTTCGATAACAGTCTTGGAGCTGAAAAACCAATGTAATATTTGGGGGTGTAATAATAAAATCCGATTCCAAAATTTGGTACCCATGTTGATACATCACTATCTGGGAAAGCTGGATCATCGGGCGAAGTAAAGTTTGGATCATAAGTTGTTAACTCAGTCCATTTAATTTGTTTGTTTATAAAGCCAGCCTGTATACCCATTGATAATGTTCCTTTGTAACTTACTTGCAAATGATAGGCATAATTTAAGAATACTGCATTGTCTTTTTGTATTCCGAATTGGTTATTGTAAACAACAGCTCCCAATCCAAATTTTGCATAGTTTACAGGAGCTTGTACCGATAGTACAGCTGTTTGAGGAGAACCTTCAACATCAACCCATTGATTTCGGTAGGCAAGAACGGCCTCCATAAATCGACTACTACCTGCATAAGCCGGATTGTAAAAAAGCCGGTTGTAAGAATAATTAGAAAAACGGATGTCTTCCTGCGCTACAGATTGCATAGCACATAACAGAAAACATCCGAAAAATATGATAGCTTTTATAGTTTTCTCCATATTTAGTACTTAACAACGATATAGCCACTTTTTACATACTCTTTATCTTTAATTATTAGCTTAAAGAAGTAAGTACCCTTAGGTAATTTGTCTCCTGGGCCGAGTTTTACTCCAGTACTATTGTATCCTCCATCCCAGGCTTCCTGATTCGTATAGTTTTTTTGTTCAAAAACTTTAGTACCCCAGCGAGAGAATACAATAAATTCGTTTTCAGGATAATTTTCAATGCCTTTAATATAAAATTTGTCATTGATATTATCGTTGTTTGGTGAAAATGAGGAAGGTATAAATAGCTCTACCTGATTTGGATCTAATACATTTACCAAGACAAGGGCTTTGTCACATAAATTTGTATTCGAACAAATTTCATAATAAATAGTATCTGTACCGTAACTTAAATCGTAAGGGTAATAGACCATTAAAGTATTGTCTTCGATTAGGTAGGCTTTTCCAAATTGATCTGTTTGTTTGATTATTGATGATTCGATATCATCAATCGATGATATTTGATCATTTTTAAGGAAATCAACTTCAATGTATATCACATCGTTATTGGAACTTTGGTTTGTGATAGAAACTGTATCGTTTTTTGCAATAGGTGTTTGGCCAAAACCAGCTTTTGCACATAGCAGAAGTCCAAGTAGTAGTAGAATGGATAGATTTAATCTCATATTAGATTAGTGTATTGCGTACAACTTAAGTTATAAATTTTATACTGTTCTTAGTGGAGGATTTTAAAGATCAGTTCTTTTAATAAATCTCCATGCTTTGTGCTTATGTCACCATATCCTTTTGATTTTAGATCAAATTCTCTCAATAATTCAATAATTGAAACCAATTTCTTGGGATTATAATTGAGAGAAGCTTGTTTATAGTCCTTTACAAAAAAAGGATTAATGTTTAAGCTTGAGGCAACAGCTTTTTCGTTTACTTTATTTTTAATAAAATAATACTTAAGAACTTTTGAGAAATACGAGTGCAAGAGTGCAATGGTTACAACCATTGGATTATTTTTTTCATTTGTAGAAAAGTAGTTTATAATCTGATTGGCTTTTAGAACGTCTTTTTTGCCCAGAGCATTTTGTAATTCAAAGTTGTTGTAATCTTTTGATATTCCTATGTTTTTTTCAATATCATCGGGTGTGATTGTATTACTTTTGTTGATATTTATGCTAAGTTTTTCGAGGGCATTTGTAATTTTACCTAAATCATTACCTAAAAATTCGGCCAGTAGAAAAGCTGCTTTATTATCGATTTTATATTTTAAACGACTGGCATATTTTTTAATCCAATCTGGAACTTGATTATCATAGATTTTTTTAGATTCGAATAAAACTCCATTTTTTGCAATTTCTTTTGTAAAGCTTTTTCTCTTATCGAGCGATTTGTATTTGTAGTTTATTACCAGAATAGTAGATTTTAATGGCGTTTTTACATAAGATAAAAGCTGATCTATATTTTTTATATTTTGAGCTTCACGAACAATTACAATTTGTCTTTCCGACATCATAGGAAATCTTCTGGCTGTAGTTACAATAGTTCCTATATCAGTATCTTTACCATAAAGAATAGTTTGATTAAAATCGCGTTCCGATTCAGAAATAGCAGTATCTATAATATAATCGGTAATCTTATCAATAAAAAATCTTTCATCTCCCATTAAAAAGTAAACAGGAGCGTATTCTTTCTTTTTCAGACTGCGTAATATTTCTTCGTAAGTCATTTTGCTGATCTTAAAATCTTAAATGTTTTACTGATTGGCGGTTGTGCATAATTTCTTTTAAAGCCTCAATTCCTACTTCTAAGTGTTCTTTTACAAACTGATTGGTTACCGCAGCATCACTTTTGTCGGTTTTTACACCTTCCGAAATCATTGGTTGATCGGATACTAACAGGAGAGCGCCAACAGGAATTTCATTATAAAACCCTACGGTAAAAATTGTTGCAGTTTCCATATCAATAGCCATTGCTCTGGTTTTGCCAAGATATTTTTTAAATCGAACATCGTATTCCCACACTCGTTTATTTGTGGTTAACACTGTGCCGGTGTAATATTCTTTATTTCTATCCGAAATAACCTTCGATACGGCCATTTGAAGACTGAATGCAGGCAATGCTGGAACTTCGGGTGGTAAATAGTCATTCGATGTTCCTTCGCTTCTAATGGCGGCAATTGGCAGAATAAGATCTCCCAGTTTGTTCTTTCTTTTTAAACCACCGCATTTGCCTAAAAAAAGTACCCCTTTGGGGCTAATTGCACTTAACAAATCAAGTACAGTAGCAGCATTAGGACTACCCATGCCAAAATTTATAATGGTAACACCATCGGCCGAAGCGTTTGGCATTGCTTTGTCTTCACCAACAATTTCACAATTGTGCCATTTTGCAAATAACTCTACATAATGATTAAAATTGGTAAGTAATATATATGGAGTAAAATCGGTTAGTTCTCTGCCGGTATATCTGCTAAGCCAGTTTTTTACGATTTCTTCTTTGGTCTTCATTAATTGGAGATTTTATATAGGAATAAACTTGTATATTTGAGCTGTTAAGCTTTTTTTATGGAAAATTTAAATTTACCAACTTATTCTTTCAAATTAAAATTTGATCTGCAAAGAAAACTAATTTTTGACAGTATACGAAAGAAGTATGTGGTATTAACACCAGAAGAATGGGTTCGTCAGAATTTTATTCGATACCTGGTTGAAGAAAAAGGATATCCCGATTCTTTAATTGCTGTAGAGAAAAAGGTAGATGTTAATCTTTTACCACAACGCAGCGATATTGTTTTTTACAATAAAAATGCTAATCCTGTAATTATTGTGGAGTGTAAATCCACTAAAATTAAAATTACGCAAGAAGTATTTAATCAGATTGCCAGATATAATATGAAGCTTAGAGTCCCTTTTTTAGTGGTGACTAATGGTTTAAGGCATTTTTGTTGTTATATGGATTATGAGAAACAGAGTTTCCAGTTTATGGAAGATATTCCCAATTATCAGGAAATTAAAAATTTGTAACGTTTATTTTTTGCAAAAGATATTCATCTTTCCAGCCATTAGCTGTATTAATCCAGTCTTTTTTTAATCCGGAAATTTCGAATCCCTGATTTTTAAACAAGTGCAAACTGCTTTCATTATCGGAGGTTATATTGCAATACAACTGATGTAATTTAAGCACTGAAAATGCATAGTTGCATAAGCTTTGTAATGCTTCGCTTGCGTAACCTTTTTGTTGGTTTTCTTTGTTGTGAATTAAAACTCCCACGCCGGCATGACGATGAAAGGGATCAAAATCGAATAGGTCGATTAAGCCCACCGCTTTGCTGGTATCCTTTAGTTCTATTACAAGACGTAATTGTTTTGTCTCAAAAATATCTAAATGTGAACTTTCTAAATATTGTTTTAAAACAAAGAGTGAAAATGGTTTTAGTGTATTGCTTACTTCCCATATTGTAGAATTATTTTCCCACTCGTAAAGCAACTTTAAGTCGGTTGGTTCAAGGGCGCGCAATCTAATATTTTTGTTTTCCAGGATTTGCATTTTAGTTTTCGCTATACCATTTTATTTCACGGGTAAATGCATCGAAGTATCCTTTTTTAGTTACCTCTGGCAAACTACTTTGTGCTTTCGAAAGAGAATTGAATTTTTGAAACGTATACCTCGATAATCCATCATTACCTTTGTATAAAGATAAATTATCTTCGCCCAGATTACTAAAATAATTTAGGGGACGGGAATTTCTTAATGCCATTACCTGAATGGTATAGAAGCTATTGTTTTTAGTACCCTTATTGTTATGCAGTATTGCTTCTCCATGCAAGGATCTTCGTACAAAAGCATCCCAGTATCCATTTTTTAGAACACTGCCTAAATCGCGGATAGCTTTGTGTTTTGAAGAATAAGTTTTGTAGGTATATCGGTATAAACCTGTTTTATCGGCATACATATTAACTTTTCCTAAATCGCTAAAATAAGCAAGTGGGCGAGGATTTCTTAAGGCCATTACCTGTATCGTATAAGTCGATGATTCCTGATATTTCATACCTGAATATAGTAATTGATCGTTTATAACGGTTCTTATGAATGCATCCCAATATCCCATGCGAATGAGTCTATTCATTTCCTTAACCGCTTCGCGATAGGATTTAAATTTTCGATACGTATATCGGGTAAATCCATCGGTTCCATTAAAGACTTTTACATTATCCAGATTATCGAAAAATTCAGCTTCGATTGGCAGATTTAGTGCCATTATCTGTATGGTATAGTAGGTTTCGCCTCCCGATTTTTCTTTTACCAAATTGTTTTCTGATAAAATTCGAATGGTAGATGTTTTAACTCCTTTTGCAAGCAGTTGTTTTTGTGCTTTGGAAGCTTCTTTGTAATTTTTAAATTTTCCGTAGGTATAATGGTAATTCTTATCCGGACCTTTTGTTTCTATAACACCATCCAGATTATCGAATAATTTTTCTTGAGGTGAAGTGAAATTACCCAAATCTAGAGTAAAAGCTAAATCGCCTGTTGCTATTGCTTCAACTTTTGTATTTATTTTTTCGGAAGCTGTTTCTTTAGTTGTCTTTGGTTTGGTAACTGTTTTAGTAACAGGTGTTATTGTATTCTTAACAATTGCTTGTTTTTCCTCTGGTTTGGCAATTACAGGCTTAGTATTCAGAACAAGACTGTCTTTACTCATTTCATTAATAATCTTATCGATAGTTTTATTTGCAGGTTCAGTAAGGATACTATCTTTAGCCAAAGAATCAATAAATTCTTTATTATCAGGAATTGAATCTGTTTCTGATGATAAACCACTTACTTCATTTAATTTACTTTTTTCAAAATCAATTAATTCAATAGTTTGAGGATAATCGGGCTCATCTTTTGAACGCAAAGTAAGCGGAAGCAATGTAATTACACTATGATTTTCTTTGTTGGCATAATTAACCGGAATATTTAAAATTGTGCGCAAAGTTCTGTATCCTTCGGCTACAATTTCCAGATTGTATTTTTTGCCTGCTTCAATTATAAATAAAAATTTTCCATTTGCAGTGTTGGGTGTATAAATACCTATAGTTTGCTTATTATGGCTTACAGTAATTTTAGCATTTCCTACTGGATCACCATTGGTAGTAATAATTTTTCCTTTTAAAACGAATAAACCAGCTTGTTCGGAGTTTGGTGTTTTAATCAGGAATATATCTGTTCTTCCTAAACTTCCCTTCCTATGAGACGCAAAGTAAGCTCTTCTTCCATCGGGAGTGGGGGTGTAGTAAATATCATCATCAGTTGAATTAATCGGATAACCAATGTTTATTGGGCTTGTCCATCTTCCTTTACTGTTTATACTTTTAAATATATCTAAGCCACCCATTGTTTTATGTCCTGCCGAACTAAAGTAAAGTGTTTTTCCATCAGGATGAATAAAAGGTGCATCGTCGTCGTATTCTGTATTTATTGCAGGTCCTAAATTTCGTGCTTTTCCCCATTTGCCGTTTGGAAGAAGCGTAACGGTATAAATATCCATTCCACCATATCCTCCCGGACGATCGCTTGAGAAAAACATGGTTCTTTTGTCGGCCGAAATTGAAATGTGACTTTCCTTACTTTTTGAATTGATATTTGAACCTAATTTTTTAGGTTCAGACCAGTTATTTCCTTCTAATTTACTAACATAGATATCTCCACCTTCTGAATCTTTTCGATCAATAAAGCCAGCTTTGTATATGTATAATTCTTGTCCGTCAGCCGAAATTGATATGGATGCATCGTGATCGTTCGTATTAAGTTCAGCAATGCCTTTGGGTGTCGACCATGAATCATTAACTAAATGTGTAATGTAAATGTCTTCAAAATACTGACCATCACTATCTAATTTACTTCCTGTGCCATTTCTTCTTGATGTAAATACCATTGTACTTTCATCGGCAGTTACTCCAGGGCTGTGTTCTGCAAACTCAGAATTAATTTTATTACCTAAATTAACAATTGAAATGTCGATTGGCTTTTTTACTAACTCCAATCCATTTTTGCACATTTTTACTTCTCTCTGAATTTCGTTTCTAAAATCAATATTTTGAGGAGAGATAATCTGTAATAAATCTTTAAAAACTTTTAAAGCTTCTCTAAATTGATAGTTGGTATGATAGGCTTTTCCCAAATTAAAGTAAACATCTATGGGAACGTTATTTTTTGAACTTGTATACTGTATTGCTTTTTCAAGCAGAGCAACCGATTTTCCTTTTTCGGAGATAATATTTAAATAACAAACTCCTAATTTGAAATTTAAATTTGTATTTCGGGGTGATTGATCTAATAGCTCTTTATAAATTTGAGCAGCTTTAGTAAAATTTCGGTTGGCAAGAAGATTTTCGGCAATATGATATTGTTTTTTATTGCTTATTTTTTGCTTTTTTGGACTTGCGTTAAGAGTGTAGGCATTACACACCCCTATTAGAATAGAGAATGTAACCAAAAAGAAGACCTTTAGAAATGAAGGACTCTTTTTTAATTTAGGGTCTGTTGGGCAGTTAATATGTTTTAAATTAATTAACAATAACTTAAATATAATAGATACAGCTTAAATATCAATAGAGATTCAACAAAAAATACCAATTTGTTGATAAAAAAAGGTATTATTTATCATTTACTTTAAAAACCTCATAAAAGTAATCATCATAAAAGTACTTTTGGTCTAATCTTGAATAAAATTTTATTTTTTTTGAGTAAATGTTTACTAATATACAATAAAAAGCCATTGAAGAGTATTCAATGGCTTTTTTTATGTTTTATTTCTGATCAAATATTTCTATTTGTATCAAAGTTCTCAAGATTTTCAGCAATTCTTTTTAGAAACATTCCGCCCAAAGCACCATCTACAACTCTATGGTCATAAGAAAGAGATAGCACCATGATATTACGAATTCCAATGGTATCGCCATGTGGAATTTCGATTACTGCCGGTTTCTTTTTAATTGCTCCAATTGCTAAAATTGCTACTTCGGGCTGATTAATAATTGGTGTTCCGGTTGTACTCCCAAAAGCACCTAAATTTGTTATTGTAAAAGTACTTCCCTGTATCTCATTAGGAGTAAGTTTATTTTGTCTTGCTCGGTTTGCCAAATCGTTAACTGTTTTGGTTATTCCGACTAAATTTTTTTCATCGGCCGATTTAATAACCGGAACAATTAGATTGCCACTTGGCAAAGCTGTTGCCATTCCTATGTTAATAAATTTTTTGCGGATAATTTTATCTCCATCAACCGAAACGTTTACCATAGGATAATCTTTAAGTGCCTTGCTTACAGCCTCAACAAAAATCGGAGTAAAAGTTAGTTTTTGACCTTCTTTTTTTAAGAATTCATCTTTTATTTTATTTCTCCATTGTACTAATGCAGTAACATCCACATCAATAAATGAGGTAACATGTGGGGATATTTGTTTGGAGCTTAGCATGTAGTTAGCAATTAACTTGCGCATACGATCCATCTCGATAATTTCAACATTATCGCCACTATATGAAGCTTGAATAGGAGAAATAGGTGTTGAGATTTTTGGACTTGCAGAGATTGTTTGTATTGTTGGTTCAGATTTTTTATTCTCGATGTATTTAAGAATGTCTTTTTTTGTGATTCTTTTATTTTCTCCTGAACCTTTTATTAAACTTAATTCTTCAGAGCTAATATTTTCTTTTTGTGCTATCGTTCGAACCAATGGAGAAATAAAAGCTCCACTTTCGGTTTTATTGTTAGGTGTAAGTTCTACAGAAATTTCTTTTGCTATTTTTTTTGGAATTTGCTTTTTAACTTCAGGTATGGCATCTAAAGGTTCTGCGCTTGGTTCCTCGCTTAATTCTTCTTCTTCGGTAAGAAGTATGGCAACTACATCACCAACCTGAGCTGTTTCTCCTTCCGAAAAAAGAAGTTTAGCAATTTTCCCACTTTGTGGAGCAGGTATTTCGGAGTCTACTTTATCGGTTGCAATTTCTAGAATCGATTCTTCTTCCTCTACAAAATCGCCTTCTTTTTTTAAAAATTGAGTAATGTTTGCTTCTGTGATTCCTTCCCCCATAGCAGGAATCATAATTTCTATTTTAGCCATGTGTGATTGTTTTTATTGATACCCATTAAGATAGGTAAAGCTGATGGATATTTAAAATTGAAAATCAATCTAAATATGAATCAATGTTAATATTGTTTGTTGTTTTTATTTAGTCTAAATACTATGCGAATTTACTAAAAATAGATAAAAAGACAAACGTGTCTGTAATTTGTAAATGGCAATTTATTGATTACACAGAATTATCAAAATAATAAAAATATGCTAAATGTTAAGATGGTTTTCTAAAACTATGTTAACTGCAAGGCGTTTACTGTAGGTTTTGATCGAAGGGAGTTCTGAGGAGAATCGATCGGCCGAGTGTAATTTCATCGGTATATTCCAGTTCATCGCCAATGGAAACTCCTCTGGCAATTGTTGTAATATTAATATCGAATTTATGTAGTTTTTTAAAAAGGAAAAAATTAGTTGTATCACCTTCCATAGTTGTGCTAAGAGCCAGGATTACTTCTTTCATTTTTCCTTCTTTTGCCTTGGCTACTAGCGGATCAATTTGTAAATCACTGGGACCAATTCCGTCCATGGGAGATATAATTCCTCCTAATACATGATAAATTCCATTGTATTGCTGAGTTCTTTCAATCGACATTACGTCTCTAATACTTTCTACTACACAAATGGTTTCATGGTCGCGCTTTGGGTTCGAACAGATATCGCAAACTTCGGTATCTGAAATATTGTAGCAAGAAGAGCAATGCTTAATTTCGTTGCGCAGTTGAATAATTGATGAGCCGAATTTATTAACATCCTCTTTTGGCTGATTTAATAAATGCAAAACCAATCGCAATGCCGTTTTTCTGCCAATTCCTGGTAGCTTTGAGAACTCAGAAACGGCATTTTCAAGAAGTTTAGAAGGAAAGTTGGTATAGCTCATCTGTAATCAATTCAATTGTATGTCCAAAAGTAATAATTTATGCGAGAATAGAATTGTTTGGCTCTATTTTCGATGCTTTTACGGGTGAGTTTGATTAACCAAACGCTTTACTTATTTTTGATTTTCATTTAAAAACATAAATACAGTGACTCCAATTACGATACTTCTTGTTGTTTGTGGCTATTTCGTACTATTATTATTAATATCTTATTTTACTGGTCGTAAGGCTAATAATAGTGGGTTTTTCGTTGGAAATAAACAATCGCCATGGTATGTGGTAGCTTTTGGTATGGTAGGAGCCTCGCTTTCGGGTGTTACTTTTATATCGGTGCCAGGTTGGGTAAAGTCGATTGATTTTACCTATATGCAAATGGTTTTTGGATATATGCTTGGATATATTGTGGTTGCCAACTTATTATTGCCCCTTTATTATAAATTAAACCTTACCTCTATATATTCTTATTTAGATGGTAGATTTGGCAGAATATCCTATAAAACCGGAGCCTTGTTTTTCTTGCTTTCGCGTACCATTGGTGCATCTTTTAGGTTGTTTTTAATGGCAAATGTATTGCAAATAACTGTTTTCGACGCTTGGGGAATTCCATTTGCTGTGACAGTAATTATCACAATTTTGCTGATTTGGTTGTATACTTTTAAGGGAGGAATAAAAACCATTGTTTGGACCGATACTTTGCAAACACTATTTATGTTGTTGGCTGTTGGTGTTAGTATCTATTTAATAATGGATAAGCTACATTTAGATATATCGGGTTTAAGCGAAATGATAAGTAAAAGTGATTACTCGCAGGTGTTTGAATTTGATGATTGGAAAAGTAAGCAGAATTTCTTTAAGCAGTTTTTTACGGGTGCATTTATTACTATCGTAATGACAGGATTAGATCAGGATATGATGCAAAAAAATCTCAGCTGTAAAAATTTGGGCGAAGCTAAAAAGAATATGTACTGGTATGGATTTGCCTTTATTCCTGCTAATTTATTGTTTTTAATTCTTGGAGCATTATTATTACTTTTTGCTCAGCACGAGGGAATTGCAATTCCCGAACGTGGCGACGATTTGTTTCCATTGTTAGCAACTCAGCATTTAGGTCCTGTTGTTAGTTTATTTTTTCTGGTTGGACTAATGGCTGCAGCTTATTCCAGTGCCGATTCGGCTTTAACCTCTTTAACTACGTCGTTTACGGTAGATATTTTAGGGGCTGATGAGAACGATGAACTAAGAACCAAAAAATTACGCCGGCACTCGCATATTTTATTTTCGTTTTTGCTTTTAATTGTAATCATGATTTTTAGAGTGATAAACGACGATTCGGTAATTGCAGCTATATTTACCGTTGCCGGATATACCTATGGCCCGCTGCTTGGTTTGTATGCATTTGGTATGTTTACAAAATATCAGGTAAAGGACAAACGGGTGCCTTATGTAGCCATTCTTGCGCCAGTTATTTGTTATGTGTTAAAAGATAATTCATTGGCTTGGTTTGGTATTTCTATAGGGTTTGAATTGTTGATGATAAATGGAGCTTTAACCTTTTTGGGGTTATTTTTAATAAGTAAAAGGAAGAAAAAATGAATATCTTAGATGGGTGTTTATAAAAAAAATATCAAATGAAAAAATTTCTACTTTTATCTATTATATTCTTTGCCTTTTCGAATGGAAATCCGGTGTACCGAATTTTCAAGGAAAATGGAAAGCCAATTAAATATCAGAAAATGATAAAGCAGATTGCCAATGCTGATATTATTTTATTTGGTGAATTGCATAATAATCCCATATCACATTGGCTGGAATTGCAAATCACTAAAGATTTGTATGAAATAAAAAGAGAGAATTTAGTGCTGGGTGCTGAGATGTTTGAAAGCGATAATCAGAAATTACTAACTGCTTATTTAAAAGGTAAAATTGACAATAAAATGTTTACCGATTCGGCTCGATTATGGCACAATTACCAAACCGATTATAAGCCGTTGGTCGATTTTGCAAAACAGAAAGAATTGCATTTTGTAGCTAGTAATATTCCGCGAAGGTATGCTTCAAAAGTTTTTAAAGGGGGGTTCGAAGTTCTAGACAGCCTTAGTCTGAGAGAAAAATCTTTAATTGCTCCTCAACCTATTGCTTACAATGCAGAATTGTCGGGATATAAATCGATGAAAAAAATGGGAATGCATTTGAGCTCTGAAAAACTGGATAATTTTCCTAAAGCACAAGCGATAAAAGATGTTACTATGGCGCATTTTATTCTTGCTAATTTTAAGAAGGGACAGCAATTTATTCATTACAATGGAGCTTATCATTCGAATAATTACGAAGGAATTGTTTGGTATCTGAAACAAAAGGATCCGAATTTAGAAATTGCGACAATTTATACTGCAAGTGCCGATAAAATTAGAAGAGTGAGCAAGGATCTAAAAGCTTCCAATACATATACAATTGTGGTGCGTGATGATATGACGAAGACTTATTAATTGTAATTTGATTAATACTGGCTACATTTCTGTATTTTGTTATATTTGTTGCTCTTAACTTAAAGCTAATAAAATATGAAGTATAGTTTTTTAATCCTACTATTTGCCTTTTTTGTGTCGTGTGATATTAGTAGTAATGATACTTATGAATCAGAGGAAGTTGATTATGATTTCACAGAGCAGAACGAAGCAGCTATAGCTGCTTACGTTAAAGAAAATAACTTAAATGCAACGCGCAGTGAATCGGGTTTGTATTATGTAATTGATGAGGAAGGAACCGGAGAACAACCAATATCAACATCGAATGTAACAGTTTCTTATACAGGATATTATTTAGATGGATCAAAGTTTGACGAGAGTGGAACCAATGGTGTTGACTTTTATTTGAATAAAGTAATTGCGGGTTGGACCGAGGGGATTGCTTATTTTAAAGAAGGAGGAAAAGGAACCTTATTAATTCCTGCTCATTTAGGATATGGTAATTACGATTATTATACAATTCCAGGAGGTTCTGTTCTTGTTTTTGATATAGAGTTAATCTCTGTAAATGAATAATATTAAACTACTTTTTAAAACATTAACCAGATGAAAGACTTAAATCACGCACTTGAAGCTAATCAGGTAATAGATATTGTTTCGAAGTATATCGATCTTTCGGTTATTCCATATAGACAAGATAAGCGTTCTGTTGTTCGTGTAGATACGAGAAATCCAATGTATGGTGGTAATGGAATTGTTTATCTTTTACAAATGTTCGATGAGGATGAATTGATTAATAATCGAATTGGTTGTTTTATGGTTTTTTTAAATAAAAACGATCAGGCCGGATTTCATAATCATGGTCCAAGAGGTGAGGAAGAAGTTTATGTAGTGATGCATGGACAGGGAGAATATTCCGATAAAGATGGAGAAAATGGAGAAGTAAGAACACATAAAATTAAGAAAGGAAATATTACTGGAATTAGTAATGATGGTTTTCATTCGGTACAAAATACCAGTAACGAACCTCTTATTATATTTGTGATAACAACCAATATGGCTTAACAAATTTACTACCTACAAAGAAAGGAACCTTTGTAGGTTCCTTTCTTTGTGTAGTGTAGTTTTTTCAATTTAGCGTATTTATTACGCCTCTATCTCTTTGCTTTCTATATTGTATTTTTTATAATTATAATAGGCCATAAGGCTAAGTGCTAATACAATTGCAATACTGTAATATACCCAA
Organism: Marinifilum sp. RC60d5; assembly: GCF_052400665.1. Lineage (NCBI taxonomy): Bacteria > Pseudomonadati > Bacteroidota > Bacteroidia > Marinilabiliales > Marinifilaceae > Marinifilum > Marinifilum sp. RC60d5. The sequence goes on along the minus strand of NZ_JBQTGK010000001.1, from coordinate 465,374 downwards.
ATAGGTATTGGTACCGGATCGCCTTTGGCATAAGAGTGCATTCCTGCCAAATAATAGTTTACACCAAAGTAGGTCATTAAAATTGTACTATAACACCATACCGACGCAATATTAAAAGTGTAAATCGATTTTAATCCAGGAATAAAACGCATGTGCAAAACAAAACTGTAAACCAGAATACTTACCAATGCCCAGGTTTCTTTAGGATCCCAGCCCCAATAGCGTCCCCACGATTCGTTGGCCCATATTCCACCAAGAAAAGTTCCTATGGTAAGGAAATATAATCCTATGGTCATAGTCATTTCGCTAATGCGGGTTAAATTGTTAATGTTTACTTTTAATCTATTTTTATTGTCCTTGTTTTGTAGGCTAAATAGTATAAGATTAATTAATCCTAAAATTGTAGCTAATGCCAAAAACGAATAGCTCGATGTTATAATGGCAACATGTATTGTTAGCCAGTACGATTTTAAAACAGGAACCAGGTTGGTAACTTCAGGACTCATCCAGCTTAAGTGAGCTACGAATAGAGCTAAACCTGCCAGTATTGCCGTTGCCGCCAAAGCTAAATCGGATATTTTTGCAAAAATAAACCCTGCAAGCAGACATCCCCAGGCAATAAAAGTCATAGTTTCGAATCCATTACTCCAGGGAGCATGTCCCGAAATGTACCAGCGCGCAGCAAGACCACCGGTGTGAAGAATGAAACCCGCTGCTAAAACAACAATAGCAATTCTTACAATCCAGCGAATAGGAAATGCTGGCTTTAAAATGTGTACGATTAAAAATATGACTAAAAAGAATCCTATTGCAAGATAATAGGGAAACAGACGTTTAAAAATATTGATATCGTAGTACAGAATCTCAATTTTTTGTCTCCCTTCCGACGGCATAACTTCACTACCAAATTTTTTCTGATATTGTTTAATGCCTGTGATATAGTTGTCGGCATCGCTTAAGTCGTTTTTATACAAAGCCTGACCAAGCATAATTACCGATTTTTTTATAAAAAGAGAATCGGCACCGGTAAAGTTAATTTCTGTAGTAGGAGCTAACCATTCTCCCAGATTATCGTTAGGGTTTGGGAAAATTTTAAGAAAGTCACCTGTAAATACCATGTAGGAGATATTTACTCGCTCATCGACTAAAATAATTTCTTTGTCGTATTTTGTTCTATGTACAGGTTTTTTTGAATAAGAGTCTTGTACTTTCTTGCTTAGTTTGTATTGACTTTGATCAGTTAAAAAGTCCATGAACGAAGCATATTTACCCGAAATACCTAATTCGTTAGCTAATTGTTTATCGCCAACTTTTATTATGGGTACTCTTTGCCATTCCTGAGGATTGGTAACCATACTCAGAAAAATTTGTTCGGAAGGGTAGCCATGAAAACTTCCTTTTTTTGTAATTTTTCTTATTACATCGCTGGCAAGTGTATTCATAGGTTCAAATCGGCCTCCTTTATCTTGCACGATAATTTCTCCAAAGTTTTTGGCTTGTTTTAAGGGAACAAGCTTAAAATCTTGCGCTGATGCAGAAAAAATACCTGAACCTATTAAACAGGCCAAAACAGTTAAGGTTTTTATCTTTCTCGACTGTTTGCCTAAAAGTTTAAAACGGCTATTTTTATTAAATAGCGACCAGGCCATTCCTAACATCATTATGGCATAACCAAAATAAGTAGTCATCATGCCCCAGTAATCATGATTAACAGAAAGGATAGTTCCTTTTTCGTCGGTATCATAAGATGCCTGAAAAAAACGAAATCCATTATGCTTAAGAATATTATTCATGTAAATGCGATAATCTTTTTCTAACGATTTTTCAGTGTCGTATAATGTTACTTCACTGGCAAACGAAGATGGACTATTTGATCCAGGATATCGTTCCAATTGGAAATCGTTCAATTTAATCGAGAAAGGAAGGTCGATAATCTTAGATCCATAGGCAATAGATACATTCACATCACCAAAACTTACTGTGTTGGCATCACCCACATAGTTATTCTGTCCTTTAACAATTAACTCTTTATGAGTATTGTCTTTTTTTACGTCGAATACCAATATGCTCGGTGCATTTTCATCTTCACCCTGCATGTATTTAAAAACTGCTGAAGGATAAAAGTTTTTGATTACAAGTTTAATGTCGCCTGTATCGTATAGTTTTTGTGATGAAACTACATGCCATTCATTTGCTTCCATTGCAATAGGATTTCCTCCCATCATGCTAATTTCCTGCACCGGTACTGGACTTTTCATTCGTAAGCTATCGGTATAATCAAAAACGATAGCTTTAGAATTGGAATTATTCCCAAAAGCTAACATTTGATTTCCAAGTACGCGCATTCCATTGTATTCCATTGTGAAGTTAAGCATGCCACTCATACCCGAGTTTCCCACCGATACCATTTCTAAAACAGGAGCTCCACCAGCCGACTGCATCAATGTAGTTTTTGCATTCGGAATAAAAGTCTTAAGATTAATTTCTACCTTACTATCTCCAATAGCGAGTTCTTCATTATATTTTGTTTCTGTTACTGTCGTAAATGCAATTTGCTCGCTTTCGCGGATATGTTTCCCATTTTTTTCAAGAATCACATCAATAAACGATTCAGAACTAGTAATTTGATTGCTTGTTTGTCCTTCACGAATATGCATGTTTCCCTCGTAGCCAATATAACGAGTAACTGCTGATCCAATAAAAATTATAATAAAGGCTGCGTGAAATAAGAAAACAGACCATTTTTCCCTTTTGTAAAGTTTATATTTAATAATGTTGGCAATTAAATTGGCTACAATTATCGATAGCATAATTTCAAACCAAAGTGCATTGTACACAAGGGCTTTTGCAGCAGGAGTTCCAAAGTCATTTTCAATAAAGGTTGCAATTCCAATGGAGAAAGCAAATAGTATGATGAGAACTCCCATTGTTTGCATCGAGAAAACGAATTTTAAAAACTTATTCATCTGTTATTAATTTATGTCCACTTTTTGAAGAAAAGCAAGCCTTATTTTGTCCTGCCCATATCAACAATTTAAATGGTGTTGTGTGAGTAATTTGTGTTATAATGCGGTTTATGTAAACAGCTTTATTGTAAATTGGAGTTCAAGATACGCTTTTCTTTATAAATTAAAAATGGGCAAATTATTCTTATTCTCATTGTAAATTTTGTTGTGTTTTAAGTCGATAAAATGTAACTTATTACATATTAATGATTTTGGGGATAATATTTAGGTGTTTCAGTTCAAAATTCCGATTTCGCGTATCAATTTTTAAAAATCAAAGAGTTTAAATGGTATTTTTATTAAGATCAGAAATAAATTACAAGTCTTTCATGCATTGTTTAATGCGAATGAATCGGCTGAGAACCAAGTATAGAAAAGGATAAAAAGGTATTAAAATTTAAATATAATAAATTTAAATTATCTATTAATCTTGAATTAATTCAATAAATGGTCTAGTATTGTATTGTTCTGTATCAATTATTGGATTGAATAACAGATTTTTAAACTAAAATCTAATCTACCTATGAAAAAACTATTCCGCTTACTATTTGTCCTGTTTTTAGGCTTGGTGCCAACATTAGTTGTGGCTCAGCTTACTTTTACAGGAGAAATCAGACCTCGAACCGAATATCGGCATGGTCTAAAATCACTTTTTAATTCTACCGACGATGCTGCCTTTGCTACTTCGCAGCGAACTCGTTTAAATTTAGGATATGCCGAAGAAAAATTTCGTGTAGGTTTATCTGTTCAGGATGTTCGTACTTGGGGTGATGTTAAGCAATTAAACATGTCTGATAAAAATCAATTGATGCTTCATGAAGCTTGGGGAGAGTTAATTTTTAATGAAAATATTTCATTAAAAGTTGGTCGTCAGGAATTGGTTTATGACGATTCAAGAATATTAGGTAATGTTGGATGGGCACAGCAAGCCAGAAGTCACGATTTGGCATTGTTAAAATTTAAAACCGACGAAAAAGGAAAATTTCATGTTGGGTTTGCTGTTAATAATGATTCTGAATCATTATCAAGACAATTATATACTACCAATTATAAAAGCATGCAGTTTGCATGGTACAACAGAAAATCAGATAAATTTGATTTTAGCTTGTTATTTATGAATGTTGGACAGGAGAGAGATGCAGATATTACTGAAAATGAAGATCGTGATACCAGATACAGTCAAACTTTTGGTACATATATGAATTATCGCCCAGGTAAAGTTTTATTTACCGGTTCGTTATATGCACAATCAGGAAAAGATGATGGGAATAATGATTTAAGTGCTTACATGTTCAATTTAGGAATGAAATTTCCTGTTGCCGAAAACTGGAAAGGTAATGTTGGAGTGGAGATGCTTTCAGGTTCAGATTACGATGGGGTTTCTAAATCTCGTATAAGTTCTGGTAATGATTCGTTTACTCCACTTTTTGGAACCAACCACAAATTTAATGGTCACATGGATTATTTCTTTGTTGGAAATCATGTTGGTAGTGCTGGCCTTACAGATATTTATGGAGGACTGAACCATTCTAAAGGGAAATGGTCGTTTGCTTCGGCAATTCATTATTTCGCAACTGCAGCAGATTTATACACAGGCGTTGAAAAACAAGATAATTATTTAGGTACAGAAATAGATTTATCGGTTGGATACAATTACTCAAAAAGTGTATTGCTTAAAGCTGGCTACTCGCATATGTTTGCTAACGATTCTATGGAAGCATTAAAAGGAGGCGATAGCAGCGAAACTCAAAACTGGGGATGGGTAATGCTTGTATTTAAACCTAACTTCTTAAAATAATAAGCAAATCCCACACATCTAAACTTTGGCTAATGAGAAAACTATTCAAATTATTAACACCACCTCCTAAATGGAAATTTCCGGTTTATGTAGCGCTTGGGATTTTCTTTGGATTGGGATTTTACGTACTTTATTTATCTAAAGCAGCGTCTTACCTTTCCGATGCTCCCGAAACCTGTGTAAATTGTCATGTTATGGCTCCTCAGTATGCTACCTGGGGCCATAGTTCGCATCGCGAAGTTGCAACATGTAACGATTGCCATGTACCGCACAATAATGTCTTCAATAAATATTATTTTAAGGCTAAAGACGGATTGCGTCATGCTAGTATGTTTGCGTTAAGAATGGAGCCTGAGGTAATCTTCATTCTGGAGGAAGGCAAAGAGGTAGTTCATAATAACTGCGTCCGTTGTCACAGTCAGCAATTAACAGACCCAAAACTGGCATCAAGAGTGCCAAACCATGCTCATAGTACTCAGGATAGAGTATGTTGGGAGTGCCATAGAGAAGTTCCTCATGGTAGAGTTAACAGTTTATCGAGTGTTCCAAACGCAAGAGTTCCTCTTCCCGAAAGCCCTGTACCAGAGTGGCTGCAGGAATACATGAAAGAATCTAAAGTAGAAAACGAATAAAACTTAAACTAAATATACTATGAAACCAATACAAGAATCTATAGGCAAAAAACCAATGTTGGGGTGGGCAATCTTCCTTATTACCTTGGTGGTTGTTTTTCTGCTTGGCTTGTTAGCTTCATCGATTATGGAGCGCCGCGCAGAGTCGGTATACGCATATATTCCGGAAGTGAAATATGACCAATGGGAGCCGCGTAATGAAGTTTGGGGTGAAAATTTCCCAAGAGAATATCAATCTTATTATCAAACTGCGGATACTTCTTTTTATAGTAAGTATAACGGTAGTGGAATGATTGATATGCTAGAGGTTGATCCTCGTCTGGTTGTTCTTTGGGCTGGGTATGGTTTTTCAAAAGAATATAATCAAGGGCGAGGTCATTATTATGCAGTTGAAGATGTAAGAAATATCTTACGCACCGGTGGACCTACAAATGAAAATGACGGACCAATGCCATCAACATGTTGGACTTGTAAAGGTCCTGATGTGCCACGCTTGATGAATGAAATTGGAGTGGCTGAATTTTATAAAGGAAAATGGGCTGGAAAAGGTCATGAAATTGTAAATCCTATTGGATGTGCTGATTGTCATGATGCTGAAACCATGAATTTAAGAATTTCTCGTCCGGCCTTAATCGAAGCATTCGAGCGTCAGGGAAAAGATATTAGTAAAGCAACTCATCAGGAAATGCGCTCTTTGGTATGTGCTCAGTGTCATGTTGAGTATTATTTTGATAAAAAACGTGTTGAAGGAGCTAACTATTTAACTTTACCTTGGGACAAAGGAACTACTGTTGAGGCAATGGAAGAATATTACGATGAAATTGAGTTTAGCGACTGGACTCATAAATTAAGTAAGGCTCCAATGTTAAAAGCTCAACATCCAGGTTACGAAATTTATATGAAAGGAATTCATGCCGATCGTGGTGTTTCTTGTGCCGATTGTCACATGCCTTATAAATCGGAAGGTGGACAGAAATTTACGGATCATCACATTCAGTCTCCTTTGAATAACGTTTCTAATTCATGTCAGGTTTGTCACCGCGAAGAGACTGATAAGTTAATTCAGAACGTTTATACTCGTCAGGATCAGATTATCGAAAATCGTGATAAGTTAGAGGAATTACTAGTGCGTGCTCATGTTGAGGCTAAGAAAGCTTGGGATTTAGGAGCTACAGAAGATGAAATGAAGCCTGTGTTAATGGGTATTCGTCACGGACAATGGCGTTGGGATTATGCGGCGGCTTCTCATGGTGGATCGTTTCACGCGCCTACAGAAATTGGACGTGTAATTTCTACAGGTATCGTTAGTGCTCAAGAGGCAAGAATTTCTTTAGCTAGAATATTTGCGAAGTATGGCTTTAACGAAGAAGTAGTTTATCCAGATATTGCAACTAAGGCAAAAGCTCAGAAATTTATTGGTCTGGACATGGATAAATTAAATCAGGAGAAAGAAGAATTTAAGAAAAATCTTATTCCTGAGTGGGAGAAAAAAGCGAAAGAACGTGAAGCAACTTATCAGGTAAAATTGTAATTTATTAGAGTTTAAATTATAGGTTCAAATGTGCCGTCCATATTGGACGGCATATTTTTTACTAACAAAATTATTTAAAAGTGTTTGAATTTAAATAATCATGATTCATTGTTTGAATTCAGAAAAAGTGTTGCAATTTTAATAGTACCGGAAAAGAGTGATTTTTAAATTTATCCTGAATACTTTAGATCCTAAATAAACTCATGTTAAATTTTCATTCGCATCTTACAAAAACAAATTATAATTAAATGAATAAAACCACTAAACCGCTCTGGCATACACCCTGGGGATATGTCGAAGCTTTTCTAATTGCTTTTGGCTTATTGTTTATTGGATTCCTTCTAGAGTTAACTATCCAATCATCGTCTGCTGTTCAAATTCGATATCCACTGAATGTGAATTTAGGTGCTGGATTTTTGATTTGTATTGTTTTGCTTTATTTTTTCATACGAAAGAAAAAAGTATTTCTTTTTTTATCGGGTATTCCGGCATCACTTGCTGCAATGTCTGTGCTTACATTTTTGGTTATAATAATGGGTCTTACGCCACAGGTATCAATGCAAGATGAAAATTTTATTACAAAATTAAGCTTAAATAAGTTAACTACATCCTGGCCTTTTTTGTTGGTAAATTTTTATTTGTTACTGGTATTAGCGCTTGTAATTTTGCGTAAAAGTTTTCCATTTAAAATAAAAAACTGGGGTTTGATATGTAGTCATTTAGGATTATGGATTACTGTATTTGCGGCCGGCATGGGTTCTGGAGATTTGATTCGTCTTAAAATGGATTTGTATGAGAATAAAACGGAGTGGAAAGCCTATGATGAGAAAGGACATTATTACGAGCTTCCATTAGCAATTAAGCTTAACGATTTTCAGATTGAGGAATTCCACCCTAAATTGGCAGTGGTAGAAAATGTATCGGGCAAGCTTTATGAAGCAAGCAAGCCATCGATGATAATGATAGAAGATAGTTTGACTTGTAAGTTGCATAGCTGGACAATACAAATTAAGGAGTTTATTTTATCCTCGGGAAGAGCAGGAGATAGATACTATTCTTTGCACGATTTAGGAGCAGCTCCGGCGGCAAAAGTTAGGGTTACAAGTTTAAAAGATACCATATCCGGATGGATATCATGTGGTAGTTTTAATCGTCCTCATGAATCGTTAAAGCTAAACGATGAATATTCTTTATTAATGACTGTTCCTGAACCCCAAAAGTTCTCATCGGAGGTAACCATATTTACGCCCGACGGATCGAAAGAAGATCTCGTTTTAGAAGTAAATAAGCCACACTCGGTTAATGGATGGAAAATTTATCAATTAAGCTACAATGAGACAATGGGTAAATACTCTACTTTAAGTGTTGTTGAAGCTGTAAAAGATCCATGGCAAATATATGTGTACATCGGGATTTTTATGATGATGATAGGTGCTGTTTATATGTTTTGGAGAGGAAACAAAGTAAAAATTAGCAGTAAGTAATATTAATAACTGTTAATGGGTAACTATAAATTGAGTATGATGATTTGGAATTATTTTTTGCTAGCTGCAGCACTTAGCTCGGTAAGTTGGTTAACGGCAGCTTTACTTCCTAAAAAGGAATTATTAAGAAATATATTGGTTGTAGTTGGGATAGTAAGCATTGCGTTTTTTATTGGTTTTTTGTGGACAGTTTTAGAGCGTCCACCAATGAGAACCCTTGGCGAAACCCGATTGTGGTATTCTTTATTTATATCCATTATTGGATTAATAACCTATTATCGTTGGCGATACTTATGGATGTTGTATTATTGCTTATTAATGTCGCTCTTATTTTTGTTTGTGAATTATCTAAGTCCTGATAATTTTTCTAAGACATTAATGCCTGCGCTGCAAAGTCCATGGTTTGTTCCTCATGTGGTAGTTTATATTATTTCTTATGCGTTTTTGGCGGCATCAACTTTGGTTGCTATTTACGGATTATATCAACTTAAAAAAGACAAGTTCGATAAGAATTTAATGTTTGTAGCCGATAATTTAGTTTATTTGGGTTTTGCATTTTTAACGCTCGGACTACTTTTTGGCGCTTTGTGGGCGAAAGAGGCCTGGGGACATTATTGGACCTGGGATCCGAAAGAAACCTGGGCCTTTATTACATGGATGGGTTACTTAGTTTACATACACAGAAGGTACCAGATGCCATCTAAATACATTTCTTCTTTATGGATATTGGCATTTGCTTTCGTGATACTATTGATATGCTGGTTCGGAGTAAATTATCTACCATCGGCACAATTTAGTGTTCATACTTATAATCAGCAGCCATAAATAAAAGGATATGAAAAACGCCGTTTCAGTTCGAAACGGCGTTTTTTATGTTAGTAGCTAAAATGTTATTCTTCTATCTTATGAAGTATCATTTTTTTGGCTTTATCAATTGCCTGCTCCAGTCCTTTCGGATCTTTACCTCCGGCCGATGCAAAGAAAGCCTGACCACCGCCTCCACCTTTTATCTCTTTGGCAGCTTCCCGAACAATTGCTCCAGCATTTAAATCGTATTCTTTTACCAGATTATCAGAAATCATAATGGTAAGATTTGCTTTACCACCTAAATCTGCTCCCGAAATAAATACTAAATTCTCAACTTCACCTTTCAACTGAAAAGCTATATCTTTTAAATCAGAGGCATTTTGAACGTCGAGTGCTTCTGTAATAAAATTCACATCTTTAATTACCGAGATGTTTCCTTTCAAACTATTCTTGGCAATTTTTAGCTGATCTTTTCTGAAAACCTCTAAATCTTTTTTAATATCAGAATTTTCAGAAATTAAATCGGAGATATTCTTAATCAGATTTTTATTTGTTTTAAAAATTCTTTCAATCTCGCGTAAAGTATTTAGCTTATCGTTAATATATTGTTCAGCTTTATCAGCTGTAATAGCTTCAATTCGCCTAACACCAGCCGAAATTGCTCCTTCCGAAATGATTTTAAACAAGCCAATTTGTCCGGTTGCTTTTACGTGAGTACCACCACATAACTCAACAGAATCGTTAAATTTGATTACACGAACCAGATCGCCATATTTTTCACCAAACAATGCCATTGCGCCCATATTAACCGCCTCGGCCATTGGTATGTTGTTTTTTATTTCAATGGCAATATTCTCTCTTATCTTTTTATTTACGATGGATTCTATTTTTGCAATTTCCTCTTCGCTAACTTTCTGAAAGTGAGAAAAGTCAAAACGCAAATGATCAGGATTAACCAATGAACCTTTTTGCTCAACATGTTCGCCTAAAATTTCGCGAAGTGCATGATGCATTAAGTGAGTAGCCGTGTGATTATTTGCAGTTAAAGTTCTTTTGCTGAAACTAACAACGGCTTTAAAATTTGCTGTTGGATCTTTAGGCAACTCTTTTGTAATGTGAACAATTAATCCATTCTCTTTTTTGGTATCTATAATAGAGATTTTTTCTCCATTTGCTTCCAAAAAACCGGTATCTCCAACTTGTCCACCACTTTCTCCATAAAAAGGAGTGATGTTGAATACCAATTGAAACAAGTCTTTTCCTTTACTTGTTATTTTTCTGTATCGGGTAATTCTAACATCGGTTGTAGTGTAATCGTATCCAACAAATTCTTCTACATCGTCTTTTAATATTTCAACCCAGTCGCCTGTATCTATAGATGTTGCAGAACGGGAACGACTTTTTTGAGCTTCCATTTCGGTATTAAACTCTTTACGGTTTACGACCAAATCTTGTTCCTTTAAAATCAATTCGGTTAAATCTAAAGGAAAACCATAAGTATCGTAAAGTTCAAAAGCCAGTTTACCCGGAATCACCTTATAATTGTCTGCTTTTGTTTTTTCAATAATCTGATCAAGCAAACGAATACCATTTTCCAAAGTTCTTAAGAAAGAGTTTTCTTCTTCCTTAACAACTTTTTCAATTAAGTTTTGTTGTTTAATAAGCTCAGGAAAATGTTGTCCCATTACTTCAATCATTACCGGAATTAATCGGTACATAAATGGATCTCTAAATCCTAAGAAAGTATATCCGTAACGAACAGCTCTGCGAAGAATTCTTCTAATTACATATCCTGCTTTGTTATTCGAAGGTAATTGTCCGTCGGTAATTGCAAATGCAATTGTTCTAATATGGTCGGAGATAACACGAAGGGCAATATCAATTTCCTCATTTTCGCCATAAGTTTTGCCTCCCATTTTAGCAATTTCCTGTATAATTGGCTGAAAAACATCAGTATCGTAGTTCGATGTTTTTCCCTGCATAGCCATGCACAATCGCTCAAAGCCCATTCCTGTATCTACATGCTGATGAGGAAGCTCTTCTAATGAACTATCTGCTTTGCGGTTAAATTGCATAAACACAAGATTCCAAATCTCAATTACCTGAGGATGATCCATATTAATTAGATCTTTACCGGCAGTAATTTTTCTTTCTTCATCGCTTCTTAAGTCAATATGGATTTCAGAACATGGTCCACAAGGCCCTGTTTCTCCCATTTCCCAAAAATTATCTTTTTTATTTCCATTGATAATGTGATCTTCGGGAAGATGTTTTAACCAATAACCGGCAGCTTCATTATCACGATCTAAATTGTCATCTTTACAGCCTTCAAAAACAGAGGCATACAATCTGTCAACAGGAAGTTTATATACTTCGGTTAAAAGTTCCCAGGCCCAATTAATGGCATCTTTCTTAAAGTAATCGCCAAAAGACCAGTTCCCTAACATTTCGAACATGGTGTGGTGATAGGTATCATGACCTACCTCTTCTAAATCGTTATGTTTACCCGAAACACGCAGGCATTTCTGAGAGTTGGTAATTCGACTATATTTAATTGGAGAATTTCCAAGAAAAATGTCCTTGAACTGATTCATTCCTGCATTGGTAAACATTAATGTAGGATCATCTTTAATAACCATCGGTGCCGATGATACTATTTTATGTTGCTTTGAATTAAAAAAATCCAGAAATGCTTGTCTGATTTCGCTTGAATTCATGAGTCTATTATGTTTTAAACAGATGAGATTTGGATACTTAGCTTGCAAAGTTAGATTAATTCCTTAATTTTGTTGACTTAAATGAGCAAAAAATTAGCCTTTTTCTATAAAATTAACTTAAAAACATTGCATGGCGAAGACGAAGTATCAGTTTAATCCTGAGTCTATTAGCTACGAGAAGGTAGAAGTTAATATAAAGACTCGTTTTATTAATGCCCTTAAACACATGGCTTCCAGTTCAGTATTGGCTATTGCTATGGTTGTGGTTTTGTTTTATTTTTTTGGATCTCCAAAAGAACGATCTTTGCAACGCGAGAATCAAAAGCTTATTACTCAATACGAGCGTTTAAATGCGGAGTTAGAACAAATTCATACTGTACTTACAGATTTGGAACAACGTGATGATAATCTTTATCGTGTAATATTCGAGGCTGAACCTATTCATTCTAATATTCGAAAAGCGGGTGTTGGAGGGGTGAATCGCTACAAGCAACTCGAGGATATGGAAAATTCAGACTTGGTAATTTCTACGGCAAAAAAACTTGATCAGGTAGCAAAATCATTATATGTTCAAAGTAAATCCTACGACGATGTAGAAATAATGGTTAAGAATAAGTTTAAAATGTTATCGGCTATTCCAGCAATAATGCCTTTGGCAATTAAAGATTTTGGACGTATATCGGCTGGTTATGGTTGGAGAATTCACCCAATTTATAAAACAAAGAAGTTTCATGATGGGATGGATTTTACCGGAAAAATTGGTACTCCTATTTATGCAACCGGCGATGGAGTTGTAAAACAAGCAAGAAAAGAAAGAGGCTATGGAAAAAAAATTGTTATTGATCATGGTTATGGATATACTACTTTATATGCTCACCTAAGTAGTTACAGAGTTAAAAAAGGACAAAAAGTAAAAAGAGGTGAAATTATTGGTGAACTTGGTAATACTGGTATTTCAACCGGACCTCACCTGCACTATGAAGTAAGAAAAAATCGAAAAACATTAAATCCGATAAATTACTATTTTAATGATATAACTTCTGATGAGTACGATAGTATGGTAGCTTATGCAGAAAATACCGGTCAAACAATGGATTAGTTTTACCCGTAAAAAATAAGAGAACATAAAAAATGGCGCAGAAAATCATATTCTGTGCCATTTTATTTATTACTTTAGTTAATATTTAATTCCAATATATTTATATTATCCCTTTACGAAGGGATTAAGAATCAATAAAATCAATTCGGGTGCCTTATAAAGAACAAAAAATAGAGAAACTTTATTATTCCATTGGAGAAGTTGCAACTATGTTTGATGTAAATACTTCTTTGATTCGTTTTTGGGAAAAAGAATTTGATATTATTAAACCTAAAAAAAATAAAAAAGGAAATCGCTTTTTTACACAGGTAGATATTGAAAATTTTCACCTAATTTTTCATCTGGTGAAAGAAAGAGGAATGACTTTAAAGGGTGCTAAGCTGAAGTTGAAAGAGAATAAGGGAGATACTGAGAATAATTTTACTGTGGTAACTCGTTTACAGGAAATTAAAGATCTTTTGCTGGAAATAAAAGAAGCACTATAATCATATAAATTTTATCGAAATTGAGAATAAAAGAGATTGTATCATCTATAGAGCAGTTAGCTCCCGTGTCTTATCAGGAATCGTATGATAATTCCGGATTAATTGTGGGCGATTACAATAAGGAGGTAAGTGGAGTGTTAATTTGCCTAGATGTTATTGAAACTGTAGTTGAAGAGGCCATAAGCAAAGGTGTTAACCTGATTATTGCCCACCATCCGATTGTTTTTAAGGGATTAAAAAGATTTAATGGCAATAACTATGTGGAAAGAACACTTATGTTGGCTATTAAAAATGATATTGCAATTTATGCCGCTCATACTAATATTGATTCGGTAAGAGGAGGTGTAAGTGAAAGAATTTGTGATTTAATTGGACTAAAAAACAAGAAAATTCTTTCTCCTGTTAAAGATGATTTAAAGAAACTGGTAAGCTTTGTTCCTGCTGAACATGCCGATAAAGTAAAAGAAGCTTTGTTTAGCGCAGGAGCAGGTAGCATTGGAAATTACGACTCTTGCAGTTTTAGTGCCGAAGGAACAGGTAGTTTTAAAGCTGGGGAAAATACAAATCCTTTTGTTGGTGAAAAAGGAAAGATACATTTTGAAAATGAACACCGTATTGAAACCATATTTCCAAAGCATCTTAAGGGGAAAGTAATCGGAGCTCTTTTAGATAGTCATCCTTACGAAGAAGTTGCTTACGATATTTACCCAATAGAAAATAGTAATTTCGAAGCAGGTTTTGGAATGATTGGGGATTTGGAAATTTCAGAAAATTCGGTCGACTTTTTAAAGCGAATTAAGAAAATCTTTCGTTCTGGCTGCGTAAGACATACTAAAATTATTAAAAAAGAATTAAAAAAAGTTGCAGTTTGTGGTGGTAGTGGAAGCTTTTTATTGCAAAAAGCATTATCTGCTAAAGCAGACATATTTATTACTGGAGACTTTAAATATCACGAGTTTTTCGATGCCGAAGGAAAGATAATAATTGCTGATATCGGACATTATGAAAGTGAACAATTTACTCGGGATATTTTTTATGAGATAGTTACAAAAAAATTCCCTAACTTTGCGGTTCATATTTCTGAGATAAATTCGAATCCAATAAATTATTTGTAAACATATGACAACAAAAGATCCAAAAGCTTCAGATTTTAAGGATATTTCAGTTGAAGAAAAATTGCGCACACTGTATGAAATGCAGTCTGTTGATTCTGAGGTAGACCAAATTAGAACGCTTAGAGGAGAGCTTCCGTTAGAAGTACAGGACTTGGAAGATGAGATTGCTGGACTTGATACTAGAATCGCGAATCTAAATAACGAGGTAAAAGAGCTTGTTGAAACGATTGCTAAGAAAAAGCAAGAGATAAAAGAAGCAGGTTTACTTATTAAGAAGTACGAAGCTCAACAAATGAATGTTCGTAATAACCGTGAGTTCGACTCTATTTCTAAAGAAATCGAATTCCAAAACCTTGAAATCGAATTGTGCGAAAAACGTATCAAGGAGTTTACTGCGGAGATGAATAACAAAAAAGCTTTGATTGAAAATTCACAAGGAATTTTTGAAGATAAGAAAGTAGACTTGGAATCTAAAAAAGGAGAATTAGATGAGATTGTATCTGAAACTCAAAAAGAAGAGGATAAGTTGATTGCTAAGTCTGAATCATTCCAGGGTAAAATTGAAGAGAGATTGCTTACTGCATATTCAAGAATTCGTTCTAATGCAAGAAACGGATTAGCTGTAGTAACTGTTGAGCGTGATGCCTGTGGAGGTTGTTTTAATAAAATTCCACCTCAGCGTCAGATGGATATTCGTTCTCGTAAAAAAATTATCGTTTGTGAGTATTGCGGACGTATTTTGGTTGACAAATATATTGTCGATTACGATCATAGCCTTGAGGAAGCAGATAAAGCTGCTGCCGCTGCTAAGCCAAAAAGAAGAACTCGTAAAAAAGAATAGTACGATTTCAAAATATATTATAAGAGGCTGTCTCATTCGAGATGGCCTCTTTTTGTATGCAGACCAAAAATGTGCAAATTTCTAAGTTTCGATTTTAAAAATATTTCCTATATTGCGCACACAAATTCAAGCCCTTAGTTTGAAATGAGATTCAAGAAAGAATTAAGAAAAAGATACCCATGAATTCTTTACGGATGTAAATTTAACATCTACGGTTAAGTGATGCCTTTACTTAGCTTTTCTTATTATTCCAAAATTTAGAGTAAGCAGCATATTAGTAGATAAATTACCATTAGAATAGTTGCAGAGTACAAGTAATAAATTTGTTACTTTTTCAGTATTCCTGAAAACAAATTTGATGTATCAGCTAATTTTATGGTATTACTAATACTCCAAACTATTAATAATAGCGGTTTAAAAGCAATTAATTAATTCGTTTTTTTGTTTAAAATCGTATTTTTAATTCACAAATATTTAAACACATAATACTATCATGACAACAATAACAAGTGAATTTCAGCAAATGATTCTGGAAGGAATTCCTGAGCAATTGCCAGCTCCACAGAAGTATGACACAGAAATAAATCATGCTCCCAAGCGCAAGGAAATTTTAAATGCCGAGGAGAAAAAGCTTGCATTGAGAAATGCATTACGTTATTTCGATTCTAAAGATCACGCCGAGTTAATTCCCGAATTTGTTAATGAACTGGAAACTTACGGTAGAATTTATATGTATCGTTTACGTCCTGGCTATGAAATGAAAGCACGCGCTATTCATGAGTATCCAGGTAAATGTGACCAGGCTAAGGCAATTATGCTGATGATTCAGAATAATTTGGATTATGCTGTGGCTCAACATCCACACGAGTTAATTACCTATGGAGGAAATGGTGCGGTTTTTCAAAACTGGGCTCAGTATCGTTTGTGCATGAAATATTTGGCTGAAATGACTGATGAGCAAACTTTGGTTATGTATTCGGGTCATCCAATGGGATTGTATCCTTCGCATAAAGATGCTCCACGTGTTGTTGTAACTAATGGTATGGTAATTCCTAATTACAGTAAACCTGATGATTGGGAAAAAATGAATGCTATGGGCGTTTCTCAGTATGGTCAGATGACTGCGGGATCGTATATGTATATCGGACCTCAGGGAATTGTACACGGAACAACAATTACGGTTTTAAATGCTGGTAGAAAAATCAGTGAAAACGGAGAAGGTTTAGAAGGAAAATTATTTATTACTGCTGGTTTAGGTGGGATGTCGGGAGCACAACCTAAGGCAGCTAATATTGCCGGATGTATAAGTATTACAGCCGAAATAAATCCTAAAGCAATAGATACTCGATATTCTCAAGCTTGGGTGGATGAGAAAATTGATAATCTTGATGAATTAATCAGCAGAGTTCGAAAGGCGAAAGCAGCTAAGGAAGTTGTATCAATCGGATATCAGGGGAATATTGTTGATGTTTGGGAGCGTTTTGCAGAAGAAGATATTAAAGTTGATCTTGGATCTGACCAAACTTCATTACACAACCCATGGGCTGGTGGTTATTATCCTGCTGATGTTGATTTTGAAGTTGCCAAGGAGATGATGTCTAATAATCCTAAATTATTTAAAGAGAAAGTTCAGGAGTCATTACGTCGTCATGTTGCTGCAATTAATAAGTGTGTTGATAAATTTGGAACTTATTTTTTCGATTATGGAAATGCTTTCCTACTGGAATCGAGTCGTGCAGGTGCTGATATTATGAAAGAAGATGGTAAGTTTAAATATAATTCTTACGTTCAGGATATTATGGGACCAATGTGTTTCGATTATGGATTTGGACCATTCCGTTGGGTTTGTACCAGTGGTAAGTCCGAAGATTTGGCCGAAACAGATAGAATTGCGACTGAAGTTTTAGAAGAAATTCGTAAAAATTCACCCGAAGAAATTCAGCAGCAAATGGCCGATAATATTCGTTGGATTAAAGGAGCACAGGAAAATAAATTAGTGGTTGGTTCCGAAGCCAGAATTCTTTATGCCGATGCCGAAGGTCGTATTAAGATTGCTGATGCATTTAATAAAGCCATTGCTGCTGGTAAGATTGGTCCGGTTGTCTTAGGTCGCGATCATCATGATGTATCAGGAACAGATTCACCATTCCGCGAAACGTCTAATATTTACGATGGCTCGAGTTTTACAGCAGATATGGCTATTCAGAATGTAATTGGAGATTCATTTCGAGGTGCAACCTGGGTTTCTATTCACAATGGTGGTGGAGTAGGTTGGGGTGAAGTAATCAATGGAGGATTTGGTATGTTACTGGATGGTTCTGCTGATACTGATAGAAGACTTAGATCGATGCTCTACTGGGATGTGAACAATGGTATTTCGCGCAGAAGCTGGGCACGAAACGAAGGTGCTGTTTTTGCAATTAAGCGTGCAATGGCATTAAACCCGGATTTAAAAGTTACCATTCCTAATTTTGCAGATGATAAATTAATTGATGGAGCTTTCTAGTTCTTGAAAAATATAGAATGCTTAAAAAGGAGGCTTTTTAGGTCTCCTTTTTTTCTTAGAATTGTAGGTGTAAATAGTAATAGCATGAAAAAACTTACTTTAGATCTATTTCAGGATCTTAAAGATAAACAGGAATCATTTTTTATTTATTTTTCGGCACCAAATTGTGGTGTTTGTCAGATATTAAGGCCAAAAATTGAAGAAATGTTCATTAAGCAGTTTCCTAAGCTAATTGCCTATCATGTAGATACTGCGAATCAGCCCGAATTAGCCGCTCAATCTGGTTTATATACCAATCCATCCTTGCTGGTGTTTATGAACGGACAGGAGGTGTTAAGAAGAAGCAGAGCGATTGGTGTAGATGAGGTGGAAAGTTCTTTGGAAAGATATTATAACATGCTGTTCGATGAATAAAAAATGCCGGACATCTTGATATCCGGCATTTTTGTAGTTTTATATTTTTTAATATACTCCTGTTTTAAGCATAACCAAAGGACAAGCTTCTTCGGTTGCTATACCGCAAGATTTTGCTTTTTCGTAAAAAGCAGGATTTTCCGTCCCTGGAGGAAATAAAACTCTTTCTGGTTTTAAGTTAATGATATATTCTTCGTACGATTCAAGATTTTTTGCAGAAAGATAGATGGCAACAGTTTGCACATTAGCTTCTGCAGGTCTTCCTGTTTGAACTTCTACATCTTCAATAATACCCGCTTTGTTTCCTAAAGCAATAGTCTCTATATTGTGTTCTCGAAGTAATTTTACACATTGGTTTGAGTAGCGATCCTCCTTTGTACTTGCACCAATAACAAGTGTTTTTCCTGTATTTTGCATCTTATACGATTTTAGGTGTTGAATTGCACACCGTATAATGCCGATAGATATTTAAAACTCAATAAATAAATAGATTTAAATTAGAGAGTAACTTTAAATACTAATCGGTATTAATTATTTATATATCTATATACAACAAAGATAATAAAATTGCTTAATGATAGTTATTTCGAAAATAAAAAAGCCTTTCAAACATTGGTTCAAAAGGCTTTCTCTAAATTTTATCTGAATACTATTTTTCAATAAGAACCGTAGCGTAAGCTGAAATTCCATCTTCAGTGCCAACAAAACCTAGTTTCTCGGTAGTGGTAGCTTTAATAGCGATATCATCAATATCAATGTTCATTACATTGGCAAGAGTTTCCTGCATATGCGGTATTAATGGTTTTATTTTTGGTTTTTGTAAAGCAATTGTAGAATCTATATTGCCAACTTTATAACCCTTTTCTGCAATTATTGATATTGTCTTTTTTAATAATATTTTACTGTCAATTCCTTTAAAATCTTCCGAGTTATCAGGAAAATGATAACCGATATCCCTCATATTAGCAGCACCAAGTAAGGCATCGCAAATGGCATGTATTAATACATCTCCATCGGAGTGAGCAATACAACCTTTTTTATGTTCTATTTTAATTCCACCAAGCCAAAACTCTTCTCCTTCGGCTAGTTGATGAACATCGTATCCAAATCCAACTCTAATTTTCATTATTTAATGATTTTATCAAGATTAGCTGTTAAACTAAATCTCAATGTATTTTTTAAAGGATTATTTTGAGTTGTTGGAATCAGGTAAGAAAAATCTAAATCGAACATGTTTAATTTTACACCTAAACCAGCGGTAAAATATTTACGATTTCCTTTTTCTTCATGTTCGTAATAATAACCTGTACGTAGAGCAAACTGATCCTGATACCAATATTCGATACCTAGCGACCATGCAATTTCCTTAAATTCTTCACTCATTCCATCAGGAGCATCGGAAAAGGAACTAAAAATACCGCTTACAACCGATTCGTCGGAGCTATTTGCTCCAACAAGAACAGTTCCATCTTCATCTTCAAGGCTACCATTTGCAGGGGTAGGTACTAACAACTTATTCATATCTACAGCAAAAGTAATACTATTGTAATTGTCAAGTTCCATTTTTAGTGCCGATCCTAATCGTAAATTAGTTGGTATGAATTCTTTTTCATCATCATTAGTATAGCTTATTTTAGATCCTATATTAGAGATGTTAACACCCCAAGACCATACCATATCTCTCCGATTTCTTTTAAACTCGTTTTGGTAGTAAACAGAAATATCAGCAGCAAAAGCATTCCCAGCCTGAGTTTCGATACCTGCAACATATTGCGATTGGGTTAAATCCGATCTAATGTAGCGAAAGGCAATACCTCCAGATAATTGATCTGATAATTTTCTTGAATAAGAAACATCAAAGGCCCATTCGTTAGGATTTTTTGCAATTGGAATATCTGTAGCTCTTTCCATAAATGCAATTTCTCCCAGCGAAAAATAGCGAAGAGAAGTTCCAATTACCTGATTTTTGTCTATGCGGTAATATCCGGTAAGGTAAGCAATACTCATATCGTCAACTAAATCTCTTAACCAGGGAGTATATGATGCCGAGACACCATAGTTTCCATCTATCATTGCGAATTTGGCAGGATTCCAATGCATAGAATTTACGTCGGGAGATGTAGCAACACCAGCATCACCCATTGCTCCGGCTCTCGAGTCGGGAGTAATAGTTAAAAACGAAACGGCTGTTGAAATGTAATTTGCTCCAGATGTTGAAGTCTGAGCTGAAAGAGTGCTTGTGTTTACTAGAAACAAAAGGCTTAGCAGGCTTGTGATTAGCGTTAGTTTATAATTCATAAGATTTGTATATAATAATCTGCAAATATAATTCAAATAACTATAATTATTCTTTTTTATTATTTGAGGATGACTAATTTTTCGAATTTATTAACTGTTTTTCCATTATCGGCTCTAACTTTTACACGATAGAAGTAAACTCCACGACCAATTGAGTTTCCAAAGTCATCTTTGCCATCCCATTGTATTGGACCAACACGATTTCCCGATGAACTAACACTTGTTTCAATTGTTTTAATCAACTTTCCTGATATGCTAAGAATTTGGATTAGAATATCGAGTTCGCTGGAGGCTTTATTGTGTTCAAAATAAAATCCGGTATTTGTGGTAAATGGATTAGGGTAATTGAGAACGTGCTTTAGCACAAGATCGGCATTTTCGGCAACAATAAATTCGAGATTTCCTTCTGAAGAGTTATTTACATTATCCCAAACTTTTAATTGTATTTCATGTTCTCCTTCTTCTAATTCACTTAGTTGGTAAGTAATTTTACCTTTTTTGTAGTTGTCGAGTTCTGATTCATAAAAATCATTTAATTCTATCTGCTTATCTGTGTTTTGATCGAGAGTTGCAACAAGCGTGTGTCCAATTGAAGTGCCAAGCGTATTTATTCCACTGGAATCCTGAACGATTGCTAAAAAAAGTGGGTCTGAATCTGTTATTCCTCCTGGTGTAAACTGTTCATCGTCCATAAATAAATCAATATCAGGACCTATGTCGTCGTTAATGGCATTAGAATTTGTCCCGCCAATAATTATTGAATGGGTATATCCTGCAGCATCAGTGGTTTCGCTAGCAGCATAATAGGATATTTTTCCTGGGCCATATTTGTAATTGATATCTTTGGGAACAAAGAAACTAAATTCGAAATTGCCACTTTTAACGCTTGCCTTCCCTTTATAGATTACATTAGATTGTTCCGAGTATTCAAAAGGATCTCCATCGTTTCCTCGTGTTGTTTTGCTACTTACTTTGTCGAAAATAGTAGGATAAATTGTGCCATTAAAATTATCTGAATTATTACCTGTTGCGCTCAGTATTTTTCCCGATATTTTAATTTCACTCATTGCTTTTAAGGTGTCCTTTGCTTGTGTTATCTCGATATCGTTAATTTTGGTGGTTATTGCATTGTGCTTAGGGTAGTTTAGTTTTAATGCTGGGTCGCCTAATAGGGTAAAGTTTCTTTTATTAATGCCTGTTGAGCTTGCATTTTTTGTTTTCCTCATTATATCTCCTAGGCGATAGTTTTCTTTATTAGAATCTTGCGCGAATACATAATTGTAAAAGTTTTGATTTAAACTAAAGTTAGGAGAAGAGTATACCAAGCGTGTTGTTGTAAAAAGTCCGATGCCGCCACCATTTGCTCTTAAAAATATCATTTCTCCTGCGGATAATTTTTTGTAATTATCAAATCTGCTAAACTCGCATGTAGCAGTCATAAATAGAGGTAACTTATCTGGGTTTTTCCATGCTTCAATATCATCGAGCATTAATATGTGTTCGTGAGCTAAGCCATTTTCGTTTCCGTGGCCTGTATAATTAACGATCAAACGTCCCGAGTTAATACTTTCGTTAATATCCAGATTTACATCTGGATATTCTTGTCCGGCTGAACTGGTAATTTGTTCATAGTCGTCTAAAAAGATTCGTTGTGTTCTGTATTGGGGATAATTATCTTCAATTTGAATGGCTAATTTGTTGGCATCTCGCATGTGAGTGTTATTGTCTTCGTCGTCGCCAATAAAACAAATAGAGGTTTGCCAGTCGCCTTTTGCGGCATTGTTGTAATTTAGGATTTTATGGGTAACAATTTGAGCTTCTTCGGTGGTATTGACCGGAAGTCTTCCTATACCTATATCTACCATTCCCGATGCTTCTCCTTCGTTATTATCGAGTAATCCATAAAAATCATCAGTAACGAACGATTGGGTTGGGCTAATAGAGTTTTCCGATTGATAAGTAAGAATTTTATTTGTGTTGCTGGTACTTTCTAATTTATTATCGAATGATCCATCACCAAAAAGCAGAAGATATTTGATCATATCTGTTTCGGAAGTTGCACGATCATAGAACATTTTAACAAAGTTTCGGATTGCGGAAACATCAGGATTTCCAGATGAAAATTCGTTGAATATTGAATTTTGACTGACCACACTAACTTTTAAGTTGTCGTTATTTCGGTGGTATTCGGCTATTTGTCCGGCATAACTCATAAAAGCAGGATTACTGATAATTAACATATCTGCTTGACTTAAGCCATGCAAATTCTGATTTTGAATATTTTCCACAAGTTCTGGTGTTGGGAAATTGCCATCGGAATTAAGAACGATAAATTCTTTAAGAGAAAATGTTGAAGTGTTAAAAGTACCAGTATTGCCGTTTAATGAAAGTGGTATTTGCTTTACAGATAAAGGATTGGTAACATCCCAAATCATTGACGAAGAATTGCAATTCTGAATTTCGAATTTTGAAATATTTCCTGTGCCGACTGATTCTTTATCGCGAAAAGACATTTGTGAATTTTCAAAAATTAAATTTCTTCGTGCATTTATTCTTAAAAAATTTAGCCACCCGATGGATGATGCAGAGCTTTTCTGATAACTTAAGGTAATCTTGAAATTGTCGGATTCGGGAATAAAGTTCGAAAAAGTTTGTTCGCTTAAAAGGGCATAGTTTGATGTGTAACTTCCTGTATTTACTGCAGATATGTTTATGTTTCCGATAGCCGTATTCGATGAGCTTAACTCAAATTTTGTTGATGAAGAAGATCTTGCTGCCAAACTAGCACTTAGTTTTATGGGAGTGTTTGCTTTTAAGTTTGGAAACTTAAAATTATAGTCGAATTCGGTGCTAACATCAAATTCTTGTCCAAGCCAAAGTCTGCCCGATTCTAGTAGGTTGGTTTCATCCACATCTATAACACGATAATCATCAAAATCGCTAACCGTATTATTGTAAGAGTTCTCTGAATTTATTGTTGGAATAATAGATGGATTACCTTTATCGGAGCATAGAAAATAATAGGCCTTATCGGAGTACAGATGATTTTCATGAATAAATTCAGATTTAGACTCATCGTATTTCCAGGAAACAGGTCCTTTGGCATAAAAAAGCAGATAATCTCCCGAATTAAAAACTCCATCGCTTCCGGTGTTTAAATAAACAGGAATCAGAGGTAGGTCGTCAATTACAGTTTCTAAGTTTGTTTTTGGGAGCATGCCACCGCCATATCCGTAAATTCTTATTTGAGAAGGATTGTCAATTCCCATATTGTTTAATTGGTCGTAGCTAATTTTATGTACAGCTGTTGTATCCACGGAAATTTTCATCCACTTGCCCGAAGTAAGAACAGAAGTACTTGTGTATGATTTTGTTTTACTTATGGTTTTAGTCATACTTTCTTTTAAATATCTTAGTTTAAAGCTGATTAGTTTTTCTATTTTACCCGTTGCCGGATTTGTTCGAATCGGAATAAATTGTACTTGTTGAAATATTTTTTTTCGTATGCTAAGAGAATTTATTTTGGGGATTATGAATGGAGAAAAAGATTTATTTCGTAAAATTCGCTCTTCAATGGAACTTAACTGTTCAAATTGCGTATCAAATAATTCAACAGAGAATATTTCTCTGTTCGAACCGATTTCTTTAAGTTCTGAAAACTCTGGTAACCAATTGTTTTTTTCATTTAAGGAAGCTCCTGAGAAATACAGTGAAGTAATTTTTTCACCTGTATTAGAGTATATGCTTGTTTCTTCCCAGGATAATTTGAATTCTTGGTTTGATTGTCCAAATGAGTTGAAACCAATTACTATGATAAGAAGAAAAAATAAAATACGCATATCAGAAATTATAATTTTAGAATTAGGAATTGAATAATTGCAAAATAAGCAAAACTTTAAACAATGACGATTAATAAGCTAATGATGTAAAATACAGCATTTAAAAATTATTTTTTTTGCTTGTGTTTTGTTAAATCTATATGTTATAGGTAGTTGGTGTATTGCAGTTGCCTTGTTTAACTTATAATTTTGGTTTAAAGTATAGGCTTTGTTTTGAGAAATATTAAAAATGTTAAATATTTAGTGTAAAAACTAAAATCGAATACAATAAATTTAATACAGTTTTAGTTATATTTGTTGAGTAAAGTATTTTTGAAGATAAACTACATTCAGTCTATTATGAAACTAAAATCTAGCATAGTTATTGCTGTTTTTGCCGCAGGTTTAATGATCTTCCCATCTTGTTCGAAGATTAAGTCACTTGTGGGTAAAGAAGAGAAATCAAGTACTACCGGATGGGCGTACAATGATCCAGAAAATGGAGGTTTTGAATATCACAGCGGTTATGAACAAGAAACGGGGCCAGGTCTTAAATTTGTTCAAGGTGGTACTTTTACAATGGGAAGAACTCAGCAAGATGTAATGTACGACTGGAATAATACGCCTAGAAGAGTCACAGTACCTTCTTTTTATATCGATGAAACAGAAGTTCGTAATGTGGATTATCTGGAGTATTTACACTGGATTAAACGTGTGTTTGTTTCTTATCCTGAGGTTTACAGAAAAGCTTTACCTGATACGTTGGTATGGCGTAATGAATTAGCATACAACGAACCTTATGTAAATAACTACTTGCGTCATCCGGCTTATGCTGAGTATCCAGTGGTAGGTGTTTCCTGGGAACAAGCAGTTGATTATTGTGAATGGCGTACCGATCGTGTTAATGAACGTATTCTTATTAACAAGGGAATTTTAAACGATGATACCGAACAAAGAGATGACAATAACTTTAATACAGAAGCTTATTTAGCTGGACAGTACGATGGTTCTGTTAATAAGAATTTACCAGATTTAGATCCCGATAATGAAGAAAGATCGGTTCGTTGGACTGATGGAATTCTACTTCCTAAGTATCGTTTACCTTCCGAAGCTGAGTGGGAATATGCTGCTACTGCATTAATTGGGAACTCTGAAGAGGAGAGAATTACAGATAAAAAGATTTTTCCATGGAATGGCCACTGGGTAAGAAACGAAAATAAAAAAGTACGTGGACAGATGATGGCCAATTTTGCTCGTGGGCGTGGTGATTATATGGGTACAGCAGGCGCATTAAATGATGCTGGAGATATTACAGTTCCGGTAAATTCATTTTGGCCTAATGATTTTGGTTTGTATTGCATGGCAGGTAATGTTAGCGAATGGGTTGCTGATGTTTATCGACCAATGTCTCCTGAAGATATTGCTGAATTTAATCCATATAGAGGTAATGTTTTTAAAACTCCTGTTCGCGATGAGGAGGGGAATATTGCTGAAAAGGATAGTTTAGGACGTATTAGATACAGAAATCAAAGAGATGAAGAGTTGGTAGGAAGAGATAATTATAAAACTGCGGATAACCGTAATTATAAAGATGGTGATGTTTCATCGAGTATTGTAGATGATTATGAATGGAATAATCCGGAACATCAGCAAGATGGTTCGAGTCGTATGTACGTTCAAGGTAGAGGACAAGATGATAGTGATTTTAGTTCTATGATTACCGACAATTCCAGGGTTTATAAAGGAGGCTCATGGAAGGATAGAGCTTTCTGGCTGGCTCCAAGTGCAAGAAGATTTATGGAGCAGAAAGAAGCCAGAGATGATATTGGTTTCCGTTGTGCCATGACGCGTGTAGGTAGACCAACACAAAAATAAATGAAGTAGTTTTCAAAATATTTCAACCCCATTCAATACAGAATGGGGTTTTTTAATGGAATTTACTAATTTCGTTATTGAATTTTTATAGAAGAAATCCTATGTCACTATCTACTATTTATAATTTTTTCGAGAAGTATCCTGTTGTTGTAACTGATACAAGAAAAGTTGTTCCGGATTCAATCTTTTTTGCATTAAAAGGTGAAAATTTTAATGGAAATGAATTTGCCGAACTGGCATTACAGAAAGGTTGTGTATATGCTATTGTTGATGAAAAAAAATATGTAAAGAATGATTCCTATATTCTTGTAGATGATGTTTTAAGCTGTTTACAGGATTTATCAAGAGAACATCGTAGAAGGTTAGCTTTGCCCATTTTAGCCATTACGGGTACCAATGGGAAAACTACGACCAAAGAATTAACATTTGAAGTATTAAAAAAGAAATTTACTACATATGCAACTCAGGGAAATCTGAATAATCACATTGGTGTTCCGCTTACTTTGTTATCGATGACAAAAGAAACCGAATTTGGAATTGTCGAAATGGGAGCGAATCATCCTGATGAAATTGCTTTTTTATGCGATATTGCTGAACCAAATTATGGAATTATTACCAATGTAGGGAAAGCGCATTTGGAGGGCTTTGGTTCGTTCGAAGGAGTTAAAAAGACGAAAAAAGAGTTATATGATTATTTACAAGCTAAGGGTAAAGTTTTTGTAAATAGTGATAATGAGCATTTAATGACAATGTTAAACGACCAGGATGTTTGTACTTACGGAAATTCGGAAAGTGCAGATAGCAAAGCCCGATTTCTGCAAGCAGATCCTTATTTGGTTTTAGAGCTTAGGTCGGCACAAATTGGAAAGCTTTATATAAAAACCAAATTAATTGGCGCTTACAATTTCGAAAATGCTTTAGCTGCTGTAACAATTGGTCGTTTTTTTGATATAAACGAGACTGATATAAAAGATGCTTTGGAATTGTATGAGCCTAAAAATAACAGGTCTCAGCTTAAAAAAACTAAAAATAATATTTTGTTTTTAGATGCTTATAATGCAAATCCTAGTAGTATGAATGTTGCCATTAATAATTTCGCAAATCTTAAATCGAAAAATAAATTAGTGATATTAGGCGACATGTTAGAGCTTGGAGATGATTCTGATAAAGAGCATCGGATTTTACTTGAATTACTCGAGGAAAATGCTCTGGATAAAGTCTGTTTGGTTGGGAAAAATTTTACTAAAGTAAATACCAATAGTAAGTTCGAAACTTTTCCTGAAACCAAAACTCTGGTTGAAAAGTTAGAATTAGAAGAAATAAAAAATTATTATATACTTATAAAAGGCTCGAGAGGAATTAAACTGGAGCAAATAGTGGAGAAATTATAATTATGACAACTGCATGGATTTATTTAATTATAGCTGGTCTTTTTGAAGCCGTTTGGGCAATTGGTTTAAAGTATGCGCATGGGTTTACGAAATTATGGCCAAGTGTAATAACAGTTGTTGCTATGGCTATTAGTGTTTATTTCTTAGCTCTGGCAGTAAAAAATCTTCCTGTGGGAACGGCTTATGCTGTTTGGACAGGTATAGGAGCCTTAACGACTGCAATTTTAGGAATTATCCTATTTGGTGAACCTGTTCACTTTTCTAGAATATTTTTTATGCTATTGCTTTTAATTGCAATTGTAGGTTTAAAATTTACAGCAAATGCTTAATTAAAAATCCAGGGAGGAAAAGCTTTTTTTCTTTCTTAAGTAGTAATCAATAACGATACTTTTTTTATAGATTTCTTTGTGATTTTTGCAGGTAGTTTTGGCTACAAGCACTTTTCTTTTTTGTCGGAATTTATTTAGTAATGAGTAGAAGGATAGATGAGCTCTAAAAACAGCAAAGAAATTAGCAAATTCACCACTTAGCAGGAATTTTAATGCTGCAACACCATCTAAACACATTCTTATTAGCAAGGTGAAAATAAAATTATTGGCAGGTAAATTTTTATATAACATTAGTAAGTTGTTTCTAAAATTTAGAAATAACTTTCTCGAGCTATTATTGGGTAAAGTGGCTCCACCAACATGGTAAACAGTAGAATTTGTATCGCAGATAATGCGATACCCCTGATTCTTAATCCTCCAGCAAAGATCTATTTCTTCCATGTGAGCAAAGAAATCGGAATCTAAACCTCCAATTTTATTGTAAATTTCGGATCGAATAAAAAGAGCAGCTCCACTGGCCCAGAAAATATCGATGTTTTTATTGAATTGTGATCTATCTTCTTCTATATTATCAAAAATTCGGCCTCTACAAAAAGGATAAGCCAGATAATCGATAAAACCACCAGCTGCTCCTGCATATTCAAAATCTGTTTTTTTGTGATAAGCTTTTATTTTAGGTTGAGCTGCAGCAATATCCGGATTCGATTCGAATTGTTGATAAATAGAATCTAGCCAGTTTTCACTTACCTCCACATCGGAGTTAAGTAATACAAAATAGGAGTGAGAAAGTTGTGCCAGTGCACGATTATAGCCTTCTGCAAATCCATAATTTTTATCGAGCTTAATTAAATTTATCTCGGGATAGTTTTTTTCTAAAAAAGCAATAGAATCGTCGTTGGAGGCGTTGTCGGCAACAATAATTTCCGCCCAATCGCGCTTTGAATAAGATACCACTGAGGGAAGAAATTTTTCCAATAAATCTTTCCCATTCCAGTTTAATATTACAATGCCAATACGATTCATGAATAGTTTTAAATATTGAATTTACAGCTAATTTTACTTTAGTCTTGTTTTTTGTGTTTCCAACGCTTGTGCGACCACAACCAATAAGCGGGATTTTCTTTAATAATATTTTCTAAAATACGAGTATGTTTCTCGGATATTTCAAATTCTTTAGTCTCACGGGGATTGTCGAAAAGAGGAATAAATTCTACTTCGTAGTATCCTCTTTTTATTTTGTTCATTTTAATAAATACAATTACCTGATCTAATTTTTTGGCAATTCTTTCTGTGCCAATTAAAATAGGGGTATCCTGGTTTAAAAACTTGGTCCAGTAATGAATACTATTTTTCTTTGGTGTTTGATCTCCAATAAATACTGTTGTTGTGTGTTTCTTTTCGTTACGATATTTAATCATTGTTCGCAAAGTATCGTCTTTAGCCAAAGGAATAGCCCCAAATCGTTTTCTGATTTTAAGAAACATTTTATCAAATACTTTGTTATGCAAAGGTTTATATATTGGTAAGACGTAGATATTTTTCCAAATTGCAAATGAAGATAACCATTCCCAGTTGCCGTAATGTCCTAATATTGCAATAATACTTTTGTTCTGCTCCTGATAAATATCGAATATTTCAGGATTCAGAAATTTACATCTCTTTTTAATTTCTTCATCACTAATTGTCCATTGTTTAATGGTTTCGATAAAAGTATCGCAGAAATGACTGTAAAATTCTTTTCTGATTTTTTTAATTTCCTTATCAGATTTTTCGGGAAAAGAATTTTTAAGATTTTCTGTAACTACTTTTCTACGGTATCGAAAAATATAATAAACAAAAAGATATACAATATCAGAGAAAAAATAAAGTACAGGTAATGGAAGATAACTTATTAATCGAACCAAACCGTACACTATGTATGAAAGTAGTTTTATCATTTAAATTAAGGGGCTAAATATTTGTTTAAAGTACTAAAAATGAATGATTTTATTTTATCATGTACTTGTTTACAATATTTTTAAATTCGTTGTGAATCAGAGAATTACTAGCAATAATTTCTTTACCAAAAATATAATTCGTATTGCCTTTAAAATCACAAACCTCGCCACCAGCTTGTTGTACTAAAAACGAACCTGCTGCCACATCCCAGGCTTGTAAACTATATTCATAAAAGGCTTCGAATCTACCGCAAGCAACATAAGCCAAATCGGTGGCAGCTGATCCTAGGCGGCGAACTCCTTGCGAATTAATAATAAAATGTTCCAGGCTTGCCATAAAGTTTTTTAGCTGATCGTAGTCGTAATACGGAAAGCCAGTTGCAATTAGAGAAGCATCAATAGTTTCTGCTTCTGAAACATGAATAGGATTAGAATTAAGAAATGCATTCCCAGCGCCTTTCCAGGAGTAAAAGCATTCGTTTAAACTAATTTCGTAGACAACACCAAGAACAATTTCATTTTTGTCTTGTAAAGCAATGCTAACGGCAAAAGGCGAAAGTCCATGAATATAATTTGTAGTTCCGTCAAGAGGATCAATAATCCAATTGTAGCGATCCGATTGAAAGGTTTCGGTACCTTCTTCGGCAATAAAACCCGCATCAGGAAGAACTTGTTTAAGCTCTTTAACGATCATTTCTTCGGCAGTTTTATCAACATAAGTTACAAAATCGTGTAAGCCTTTGCTTTCAACTACATCTACTTTTATTTTACTTTGCTGTTCTTTAATAAAGGCTCCAGCTTTTTTGGCTATATTTTGAGTTTTTAAACACAAGTTTTCAAGTTCATTCATTTTATTGAATAATTGGTTTAAAATTAAATTCATTTTTGTTAATTAATTCAGCATCGATATGACCTTTGTCGTTAATTTGCAAAAGTTTAACCATTGTTAGTTGGTTGCTTAAATTAACATTGTAAGGAATCTCAACTTTAATGTAGTTTTTTGTAAATCCGTACATTTTTCCGTGGTCGTTATATCCTTCAAAAAGTACTTCAAGCGTTTCGCCCAGATATTCCTGATAAAATACCCTTAGTTTTTTATTAGATAATATTTGAAACATTTTAGCTCTTCGTTTTCTTTCCTCAACAGGAACAGATTCCTTTATTTCAAGAGCCTTAGTGCCTTGTCTTTCCGAGTAAGGAAAAACATGAAGCTGACTAATTGGTAGTTCGTTTACGAATTTATAGGCATCATTAAAGTCATCTTCACTTTCTCCTCG
The DNA here is from genome assembly GCF_052400665.1 of Marinifilum sp. RC60d5. Classification (NCBI taxonomy): domain Bacteria; kingdom Pseudomonadati; phylum Bacteroidota; class Bacteroidia; order Marinilabiliales; family Marinifilaceae; genus Marinifilum; species Marinifilum sp. RC60d5. The sequence continues at coordinate 434,015 of NZ_JBQTGK010000001.1, read as the reverse complement.
GGTACCTGCTATTACATCAACACCAATAAATGCATCAGGAACGAGAGATTTTATTTTTTCGATACGCTGGGCAAATAATTCCCGGTTGTATCTTCTTTTCATTAGTTTAAGTACCTTATTCGATCCAGCCTGTAACGGAATATGAAAATGGTTCACAAATTTCTTAGAGTTCGCAACGTATTCAATAATTTCGTTGCTTAATAAATTTGGTTCTATCGAGGATATTCGATATCGTTCAATTCCCTTTACTTTGTCTAGTTCTTTTATTAGATCGATAAGCGATTCGTTTGTGCTACGGCCAAAATCTCCAATATTAACACCGGTTAATATTATTTCTTTTGCACCTTTTTCTGCTACTTTTTCTGCTTGCCTAACTGTATCGGCGATACTATTGTTTCTACTTCTTCCGCGAGCATAAGGTATTGTACAATAGGTACAAAAATAATCGCATCCGTCTTGTATTTTTAAAAAACACCGGGTTCTGTCACCCATAGAGTATGAGGTGTGAAAATCTTTTACCGATCCTACCTCGCAAGGATGCATCTCGCCTGTTCCTTTTTTCTCCAGATGATCGATGTATTTGTGGATATTGAACTTTTCATTTGCTCCCAAAACTAAATCTACACCTGGTATTTTAACAATTTCCTCAGGTTTAAGCTGTGCATAACAACCAATAACTGCAATAAATGCATTTGGGTTGGTTTTTATAGCTTTTTTAATGGCTTGTCGGCATTTTTTGTCGGCATGATCGGTAACCGAGCAAGTGTTGATAACATATATATCAGCTTTTTCTGTAATCTTAACCGTTTCGAATCCCATTTCTTTAAAAGATCGTCCTATGGTTGAGGTTTCAGAAAAATTTAATTTACATCCCAGTGTATAAAATGCAACTCTTTTTCCTTGCAACATATCTTTTCCCTTCTGCTGATTTTTTGATAAAAAAAGAACCACTTCAAAATGAATTGAAATAGTTCAAATTATCTAAACTAATTAGGATACAAACTTACAAAAAGAATTAGGTTTTTAATCAATCAAAGACTTGTTAGTCTTATATTCTTTGTAAAGCTGGTGTACAATTCCATCGGTAACGCCAATTTTAGGGACATGAATTCTTTCCGCTTTCGACCATTCCATAACGCTTAAGAAGATAGTTGCTGCAGGAATAATTACATCGGCCCTGTCTGGATTCATATCGTAATTAATCATTAATTCTTCTTGTGAGTATTTCTTGAGATCATAAAAAATTGCATTTAATTCTTTATAACTAAGATATTTCTCCTTTTTTGGAGCTGATAGTTTTACCAGGCGATTTATATTGCCTCCCGATCCAATAATTTCTATATCCTCACAATTCGGACAAATATCTAAAAGACATTCTTTTATTCTGATAAATTCGCCTGGAGGAACACAATTTTTAAGAATTTTAATGGTCCCCACGTTGAAAGATGCCGAGAAAGTGCAAATTCCTTTGGAAAATAGTGTTATTTCGGTACTTCCACCACCAACATCAACATATAAATAGTCTTTATTCGGATCTAATTTATCTGCAATTTTATTATCGAATATGATACTTGCTTCTTCTTTTCCGTTTATGATGTCAATTTTAATGTTTGCCTCTTTTTGTATTCGTTCGATAATTTCGGCTCCATTTGCAGCTTCTCTCATTGCCGAAGTGGCACAGGCTCTATACGAAACAACTTCGTGCACCTCCATAAGATTACTGAAAGCTTTCATCGACTTTACAAGTTTTTCAGCTTTAACAGGAGATATAAATTTATCGATAAATGTGTCCGTTCCTAATCGGATAGGCACGCGAATTAAAGATGATTTTTTAAAGTACGTATTCCTGCCTTTTTCAAAAACATTCATAAATAAGAGACGGATTGCGTTGGATCCTATATCTATGGCGGCAAATTTTTTTATTTTCATGCGCGGTATAGTTTAATTGAAATGGAATGTATTATTTATGATTCCATATTATATTTCAAATTAAAGTAAATTTAGGACTAATGCAACTCAAATTATTAGAGAAGGTTACTTGCTAGTTCTGCCAGGTGACTTCTTTCTCCTTTTATAAGATTTACATGGGCAAAAACATCCTGGCCTTTCATTCTATCTGATAAATATGCCAATCCGTTTGATTTTTTATCCAGGTAAGGAGAGTCAATTTGTTCAATGTCGCCCGTAAATATCATTTTAGTTCCTTCTCCTGCTCTTGTGATAATTGTTTTTATTTCATGAGGAGTTAGATTTTGAGCTTCATCAACAATAAAAAAGGTATTCGAGAGACTTCTTCCTCTTATGTAGGCAAGTGGTGTAATTTGTAATTTTTCCTCTTTTAATAATTCGTCAATTTTAAGATATTCTTTACTGTGAACGTTAAATTTGTGTTTAATTACGCTTAGGTTATCGAATAAGGGTTGCATATAAGGACCAATTTTATCGCTGGCATCACCAGGTAAATATCCCAAATCTTTATTTGCTAGAGCAACAATTGGTCTTGCTAAAAATATTTGGTCATATAAATCAATTTGAGATAATGCAGTAGCTAATGCTAACAGGGTTTTACCCGTTCCGGCTCTACCTGTTAAAGCAACCAATGAAATGCTTGGATCTAATAGGGCATGCATAGAAAATGTTTGTTCTGCATTACGGGGAAAAATTCCATAAGCATTAGGCTTTTCAACTCTGTTTACTGTTTTATCAATAGGATTATAGTGCGCTAAAGCACTCGATGATGCTCCTTTTAAAATATAATATTCATGTCCATTGGGTTTTCTATCGCTGAAAATATTTTCAGATATTCCTGTGTTGGATTTATACAGAGATGAAATTTTTGCATCATCAACATTTTCAATAGTTGTAATGCCCAGGTTAAGTACATTATCTAAATCCTGAACCTGATCATTTTTATAGTCTTCTGCAGGAACACCAAGAGACTTGGCTTTCATCCTTAAATTGATATCCTTAGATATTAAAACTACATTTTTGTCCTTGTTTTGTTTAAAAATATATTCTGCAATGGCCAATATTCTATGGTCAGGAATATTTTCATGGAAGGATGTTTTCATTGCAGGTGAAAATTCTTTTCCTGTTTCGATAAATAAATGTCCTAGGTTTTTTCCAAGATTAACACCGTTTTTAAAGAGTTGATCGCCAGAAATTCTATCTAATTCTCTACTAAATTCACGAGCGTGAAAATTAATTTGATCATTTCCTTTCTTGAATTTATCTAGTTCTTCGAGAACAGTAATAGGAATTACAACATCATTTTCTTCAAAATTGTAAATGGAATTAAAGTCGTGAAGGATTACATTGGTATCCAAAACGAAAATTTTTTTAAGTTTAGCCATATCTGGGATGTCTTAGAGGTTAATACCGACAAGCTTAGGGTCGATTTCCTGTTTATTAAAACTGCTTTAATTGAACCGGTTAGACTTTTCTTCCTGAAATTTATTGCTAAAAATAGCTTGTGTTTTTTTTGTGTTCAGTTTTTGGCAGTATTTATACACTTAAATTAGCAAAAAATGTAGGAAAAGTGTGCTTTCAAATAATTTTTTAAGAATTTTTATTGTTCTTTGCAAAATCATTAATATCAGTATCGATAAAAAAATGAATTACCAGGAAACAATAAATTATATGTTTACTCAGCTTCCGATGTTTCAGAGAACCGGAAAAGCTGCGTACAAGGCAAATTTGGATACAACTTTGGCCTTAGATGAATATTTTAATCATCCACACAAAACTTTTAAAACCATTCATGTTGCCGGAACTAATGGAAAGGGATCTGTTTCGCACTCGCTGGCGTCGGTCTTAAAGGAGTCTGGTTTAAAAGTTGGTTTGTATACTTCTCCGCATTTGAGAGATTTTCGGGAACGTATTAAGATTAATGGACAAATGATTCCTGAATTGGAAGTAGTGGACTTTATTCAAAAGCATAAAAGTAAATTTGAAGTTTTGCATCCTTCTTTTTTTGAGATGACAGTGGCTTTGGCTTTTGAGTATTTTTCTAAGGAGAAAGTTGATATTGCAGTTGTGGAAGTTGGATTAGGGGGTAGGCTGGATTCTACGAATATTATTTCGCCGCTTCTTTCTGTAATTACGAATATTAGTAAGGATCACACAGCCTTGTTGGGAAATGAAATTACTGATATTGCCAAGGAAAAGGCAGGTATCATTAAAAAAGAAGTTCCTGTAGTTATTGGAGAAAAACAGAGCGAAATTAGTAGTTTGTTTTTGGAGATAGCAAAAGAGAGAGGAAGCAATTTGAGTTTTGCTGAGGATAAATATGAATTGGTTTCGGCCAACTGCAATGTTGAGAAGCAAAAGTTGAGTTATAAGAGTGCAGAGCGTAAGAATGTTATAGATATTGATTGTGATTTACTTGGCAATTATCAAATAAAAAATGTAAGAACAGTTTTAAGTGTTTGTGACCAGCTGCTTAAAATAGGTATTAGCTTGTCTGAAGAAAATATAAAAAGAGGCTTGGCAAATATTGTTCGTAATACGGGTTTATTAGGGCGTTGGCAAACTTTACAACAAAATCCAAGAGTTATTTGTGATACGGGGCATAATACAGCAGGTATTAGAGAAATAATTGAGCAAATAAGCAATACTAAATACAGAAATTTAAAAGTAGTATTTGGTATGGTTGACGATAAAAATACGGAAGAGGTTTTAAGTATGATGCCAAAAAATGCGGTTTATTATTTTACCAAAGCCGATATTCCCAGAGCTCTTGATGAAAAGGTGTTGAAATTACAGGGGGCAAAATTTAACTTGAATGGGAACTCTTATAGTAGAGTTAAAGATGCTTTAAAGGCAGCTATTGCCGATTCAGAGGCTGATGATCTGGTTTATGTAGGGGGTAGTACTTTTGTTGTTGCCGAGGTGGTTTAAATAAAAAACTGATTTTTATTGCAGCATAAAATATTCTACTTATATTTGCAGCCGCAAGGGCGATTAGCTCAGTTGGTTCAGAGCACTTGGTTTACACCCAAGGGGTCATAGGTTCGAATCCTATATCGCCCACTATCCCAAAAGGTTAAATGTGTGTTTGGCCTTCTTTCTCCTAGCTACATTAATCCGAAAATTGATATTTAAGTGAAAAAAGTATTAAAGAAATTTTTCATTAATGAAAACTTCTTTATTTTTGTTTTGATTTTAGGTGTAAGTAAATAACTATGGTTCAATTTTCTAAAAAAATGCAGGTAGTACCAGAGCCTACCATTAGGCGAATGCCATCATATTTAGCTTTTGCAGAAGGCTTATTAAGAAAAGGTCAGCAGTTTGTGTCGTCGACCCAAATAGCGAATTACATGAATATTGACCCAACTCAGGTAACGAAGGATTTATCCTGTACAACTATTGTTGGGAAAACCAGAGTTGGTTATGAGGTAAAAGCCATTGTTGATGTTCTGTCGGAGTTTTTAGGTTTTACTGTTATGGATAGTGCCTTTTTAGTAGGTGCCGGATCTTTAGGATCAGCTTTGTTACATGATAGTGGACTCAGTCATTTTGGTTTAAATATTGTTGCAGCTTTTGATGTTAATTCTTCGACTATTGGTCGTAAGATAAACGATGTGGAGGTTTTTCATATTGATCAGTTTAGGGACCTAGCACAGGAGTTGAATGTGATTATGGGAATTATTACGGTTCCGGCAGAGAATGCTCAAACAGTTGCCGATTTAATGGTTGCCTGGGGAATAAAAGCAATTTGGAATTTTACTCCGGCGCGAATAAAAGTTCCTGAGGATATTATTGTTCAAAATACTACTTTATACTCTAATTTAGCCATTATCTTTAACAAGTTACATCAAGAGCGAAAAGAGGCTTAAATAAGAAATTAAGATATTAAAAAAGGGCTTTGAAAATTTATTCATAGCCCTTTTTTTATTTATTTGATGTTGATCCCTTATTTAGGCATTCCCTAGAATACGATAAGCACAATCTAAAATTGTAGTATCATCTAATTCAACAATTCCTCCGTTAGGACCTTGTTCAACATGAATTCCTGTACTTTTGCCTTTCTCAAAGTTTCTACCACCAAAATAATTTCTAACTGTTTCAACGTTTAATTGTAAATCTTTCGCAATCCTTTGCATGCTGCCATCTGGCAAACGATCCTTAATGCGTCTTAGCTCATTAAATGTGATTGTTTTTGTCATATGCTGTAAATTTATTAAGGGTTAGAAATCTATTTGCCCTTTAAATTTATGAAAGAATTTCTTAAATTAAAATTATTAGAAGGTTAATTATTACAGTATTTACTAAAATGTTAAAGTAAAACTTGTCTTTTCGTTTGGAACAGACATAGCTGTTATGGTTCCACCATGAAGTCGTAATATTTGTTTTGAGAGGCTAAGACCAATTCCTGATCCTTTTGGTTTGGTAGTAAAGAAAGGAATGAATACTTTATCTATAACTTCTTTAATAATTCCCTGTCCGTTGTCGCTTACCTGAATAGATATTCTGCCCCGTTTATTCATAAACGCTTTTAGTTCTATTTTAGGATTTTCGGTCTGCTCTAACGCATGAATCGAGTTCTTAATTAAATTAATTAATACTTGTTCTATTAATTGCTCATCAGCCGATAATTCTATCGACTTAGGATTAATACTAATTTCACAATCGATATTATTTCTTTTAATTTCTTCAACCATTAACCTGTGAATGTTGTCGAATAGTTTTTGAACCTGAAATATGCTAAAATTTGGTTTAGGGATTTTTGTAAGGTTACGATAGGTGTCAACAAAGTGGAGTAGTCCTGAGCTTCTCTTGTGAATTGTTTCCAATGCCATTTTTACTTCATTAAGCGTCTCCAGATCGTCTTCTCTAAACTTATTGGTATTGTTCTCACCGAAGTCATCTAGTATGGTTGTAAGTGTGGTAGAAAGCGATGAAATAGGAGTTATCGAATTCATAATTTCATGAGTTAATACACGAATTAATTTTTGCCACGACTCTATCTCCTGTTCTTCAAGTTCGTATTGGATATTTTTAATAGAAACTAGAATTACCTGCCGGTTGTTAATTTTAAACTCTGTTGCATAAATTGCCAGCTGCAGTATATCTTCGTTATCATTAATTTTAATTAGAGTATTCTCTCCGTGCTTTAGCTTTAAAAGAGTTGTTACCAGCTCGGGATTAAAGGAGTTAAGATCCTGAATTTGTTTTAGGTTGCTAATCTGAAATAATTTTTTTGAGGCATTGTTAATCATTTCAACTTTACCATCGCGATGAAAAGCGATTAGACTAATGCCAATGTGTTGAATTACAGATTGCAGATAAAAATAATGTTCTTCTTTTTCGGCTCTTATTTTTTGAAAATCAGTAATAACTGCATTAAAAGATTCCTGTAGTTTATCGAACGAACTTCCCAGTCCCTGCACCTGAAAGTTTCTTGTAAAATCGGAATAACGGATCGATTCAAGAAAATTTTTAAGCAGACGGTTCGTTTTTTCTACATATTTTATAATCTCATAGATTTGATAAACTATGGCAATAAACGTTAAGCTTGCGGTAAAGTACAGACTTTTCTTAGCCACAAGGTAGAATAACAGAAATATTGTTGCCGAAAGAACAATTATTCTAATAATAAAATTCAGTCTAAAGCTTTTATAAACCATATTTTTCAAGTCTTCGGTATAGAGATGTGCGAGTCAGGCCTAATTCTCCTGCCGCTTTGGAAATATTTCCTTTATTTGTTTTTAGTACTTTTTGAATGATGTTTTTTTCTACTTCTTCTAAATTATAGGAGTCAAATTCTACATCATCCTGAAGAGATTTTTCTGTGTTGATCTGAAAATCATGAGGTTCTAAATTTTTATCATCGGCCATAATTACTGCACGTTCCATTTGATGTTGTAATTCTCTTACATTTCCTGGCCATTCGTAGTCGTATAGTTTATTAACGCATGGTTTTGAAAGTGCATTGATTCTCTTTTTATATTTTTTTGAATATATTTCCAGAAAGTGATTAGCAAGTAAAGGAATGTCTTCATATCGTTCCCGAAGAGGTGGTAAGTTTATTTCTACAGTGTTAATTCTATACAATAAATCTTGACGATATTTCTCTTCTGAAGCCATAAGTTTTAAGTGCATATTGGTTGCACAAATTAAGCGGATATCGATAGGAATGGGTTTGTTTGAACCAACTCTAATTACCTCTCTTCTTTCCAAAACAGTAAGTAGTTTTGCTTGCATAGGCAGACTTAAATTTCCAATTTCATCAAGGAAAAGAGTTCCACCCGATGCAATTTCAAATCTTCCGGGTCTGTCTGTTCTGGCATCGGTAAAGGCTCCTTTTACATGACCAAAAAGTTCGCTTTCGAATAGATTTTCATTAATTGCTCCTAAATCAACACTAATAAAAACTTCATCTTTTCTACTCGAATTTCTATGAAGAGCGCGGGCTACAAGTTCTTTTCCTGTTCCATTTTCGCCTAAGATTAAAACATTAGCGTCCGTTTTTGCAACTTTTGTAATGGTTGAAAAAACCTGATGCATTTCTGGCGAAGTACCAATAAAGTCGTTAAATGGTTGATCGAGAACAGCATTTAATTCTTTTTGTTTGGTTTTTAGTTCGCTAACTTCTTCTTTCGATTTTCGAAGTGTAATTGCTGAAGATATTGTTGCTACTAATTTTTCGTTTTGCCAGGGTTTTAAAATAAAATCAGTAGCTCCAGCTTTAATTGCTTTAACCGATTTTTCAATATCGCCATAAGCAGTTATAAATAAAACAACAGCGCGCGAGTCTATTTCGAGTATTTTATTTAACCAATGATATCCTTCCTGACCACTAATAGCATCCTTTGTGAAATTCATATCAAGCAAAATCACATCATAGCTATCCTGTTTCATGAGCTTTGGAATCATCTCTGGGTTAGATTCTGTATGAATTAGTTCTACATGTTGTTTTAAAAGCAGTTTTAATGAGAATAATATATCTTCATTGTCGTCTATGGCTAATATTTTTCCATTTTTTTGACTAGTCATAATAAGTGAAAATTTGTAGGTTCGGGTATTTCTTTTAATTCAGGACTCAAGTTATCATTTATAATTTAGAAATAAAAAATCGATGTACGAATGCGTACACTTGATGTTATGTTTCCGTTCACAGTAAGTATTTTTAAATTAAGCTGATTTGGTGTAACATCTTGCTAATTAGTTGAGAATTGCCTTTGGCACGAAAGTAGATACTGTTTTGATGAATGTTAGAAACAGGATTATAAGAAGTCAAAAATATGGATAGAATTATAGCAAAAAAGCCATGGTATCAGCAGAGAAAAAAGTGGTATATACTTATTAGTGTACTTGCAATAATTTTACTTTACTCTGCTTTTTTTTTGACATTGAAAAAAAACTCTTTTGTTAATAAAGATAAAGTCTGTATTGGTGAAGTTAAAGTTGATTTTTTCCACGAATATATCTATAAAAGAGGAATTGTTGAAGAAGGACGAGTGGTGTTAAGTGGAGAAAAGACAGGCTCGTTAAGTTTAACGAATAATTTTAAGATAAGTATATTGCTAGATGCATTTTATATAAATCGACTAGATGAAGGTGTAAAAGGAACTTTTCGTTTTAAGAAGAAAGATTATCATTTAGTTGTTGAGAAAGTTTATCCAGAAATTAGAAGTGGACAATTTGAAATTGAATTAAAATTTATTGAGGAACAGCCGCAGAATATTTGTGTTGGCCAAGCATTTAAAATAAAAATTGAATTCGATAAAGCAAGAAAAGCACTGCTTGTACCTAGAGGAGATTTTTGCCAAACTACCAATGGTCAATGGATTTTTGTGCTTGATTCTTCTTGCAAATATGCCATTAAAAGATCGATTAAAATGGGAGGTAAAAACCCTAAATACTATGAGATATTAGATGGTTTAGTTCCAGGAGAGAAAGTGTTGCTAAATTCTTACGATTTATATGGAGATTCAGAAAAACTTTTATTAAAATAGTATTATGCTTAAGATTTTATTCAATACTGTTTTTAGAGGTATTTACAAACAGAAAGCCTATTCTGCCATTAATATTTTAGGCCTGGCTACTGGAGTAACTTGTACTCTTTTAATACTTATCTGGGTTGAGTATGAATTGGGGTTTGATAAACATCACAATGATATTGAGCAGATTTATAGTGTTTATGAAAATCAAAAATATGCAGATGGAGATATCTTTTCGGTATATTCTACGCCTTCGCCTTTAGCTAAATCAATTAAAAGCGATTATAATGAAATAGAATATTCTACCAGAATGGTAAGCTCCTGGGGGCAGCTGGCTTTATCGGCTAATGGGAATAGTTATGTTGAAAAAGGAGGTAAGCTTGTCGATTCAGATTTTTTTAAAATATTCACCTTTTCTATACTTAAAGGAGATAGCATAAATGTCTTATCGAATAATAAATCGATTGTATTAACAGAAAAACTTGCAAAAAAATATTTTGGAGATATTGATCCCATAGGTCTTACAATAGAAATTAATTCGCAATATAGTTTTCAGGTAAGTGCAGTAATTAAAAATCTTCCATCGAATTCTTCAATTGAATTTGATTTTATATTACCAGTGGAATTTTTTGAAGAACTATGGGATTACGATTTAACCGATTGGAATGCGAACTCATTTAATACATTTATAAAAGTTAAGAAAGGTGCAGATACAAATGCTTTGGAAAAGCAACTTAAGAATCATGTGCGTTTGCGTCTTCCTGAAACAAATGTAGATCTAGCATTGCAGGAGTTTAGCAGGTATCATTTATATTCGATAAGTAAGAATCGTGCAGGACCAATTTGGTATGTTCAGGTTTTTTTACTGGTGGCAGTTTTAATTTTGTTAATTGCTTGTTTTAACTACATGAATTTGGCCACTGCCCGTTCCGAGCGTAGGGCAAAAGAAGTTGCCATGCGAAAAGTTGTTGGAGCACAGCGCGGTGGTTTAATTGCTTTATTTATTGGTGAATCAATTGTGTTTACTACAATATCATTAGGTGTAGCTATCGTTTTTGTGGAATTGTTATTGCCAACATTTGGTGAGTTAACAAATCGTTCGTTAAGTTTAAACCTTGGTAATTATAATTTTGTATTGGTTGTAATGGCAATAGTAGGAGTAACAGGTTTTGTGTCGGGAAGTTATCCTGCATTTTTCTTGTCTTCTTTTTCTCCTTTGCAAGTTATTAAAGGAATTTCGCGTAAAGATCCAGCGATGCTTAGAAAAATCTTAGTCCTCATTCAGTTTACCATGTCTGTTGCTCTATTTATTTGTACTTGTATTGTTTATAAGCAGCTTAATTTTCTTCAGAAATCGGATGTGGGTTTTAATAAAGACAATATTATTTATGTGGAAATGGTTGACGATTTCTATGAATATTATCCTGAATTAAAGAACGAGTTATTAAAAATTGGCGGTGTGGAATGGGTTACAGCAGCCAATCAAATGCCAATTAATTTTTCAAATTCAACCTGGGATGTAGATTGGGAAGGAAAATCAGAATATTCAGGAGAAATACTTTTTCAGTTGTCTTTTGTTGACTTTGATTTTATTGAAACCTTCGAAATGAATGTAATTCAAGGACGAGGATTTTCTAATAAATTTGGCGAAGACAGCCTTAAATTTATTATTAACGAATCGGCAGCAAGCAAAATGAATATGGTATATACCATAGGCGAAGAATTAAACTTGTGGGGATATAGTGGCGAAGTAATTGGTATCGTTAAAGATTTTAATTTTAATAGCTTACAGGTAGGTGTTGATCCCTTAATTATGATGCGAAGACCGGATGCGTTTAAATATGTCGGAATAAGAATAGGAGATGATAAGCAGTTAATATTAAACGAAATAAGAAAAAAATGGGGAGATAAAGTTCCCGATTTACCTTTTAATTATAGATTTTTAGAAGAAGATTTCGATTATTTTTATCAGGCAGAATCGAGAATGGGGAAACTTTTTGCTTCCTTTACAATAGTAGCATTTATTATTTCATGTTTGGGTTTATTCGGTCTGGTATCTTTTGTTACAGAGCGAAAATCTAAAGAAATGGTTCTTCGAAAGGTTTTTGGAGCTAATTTAGAAGATGTTTATCAATTGTTGCTAAAAGAGTTTTTCAAGTGGATTATGATGGCAAATGCCATTGCCTGGGTATTGTCATTTTTTGTTATGGAATGGTGGTTAAAAGGTTTTGCTTACCGAATTGATATGGGGATTGGTGTTTTTATTCTATCAGGATTATTATCCTTCTTAATTGCATTTTTAACCATGTTTAAGCAAATTTCGAACTTAACATTTAAGATACCTTCTGATATTTTAAAATACGAGTAAAAATAAAAAGATGATTAAAACTAAAAATTTAATTAAAGTATTCAGAACCGATGAGGTGGAGACTACTGCTCTTTATAATGTTAATTTAGAAATAAATAATGGTGAGTTTGTTGCTATTATGGGGCCTTCAGGTTGTGGAAAATCAACATTATTAAATATTATTGGCTTGCTCGATAAGCCTACTGAGGGTGAATTGCATTTTAATGAATTTCAGGTTGAAAAATATTCAGAACGCCAACGAACTAATTTACGAAAAGAGAATATTGGGTTTGTTTTTCAGAGTTTTAATTTAATTGAAGAGTTAACAGTATTCGAAAATGTAGAGCTACCTTTGTTGTATATGAAGGTTTCTGGATCGGAAAGAAAAAGAAGAGTGAATGAAGCTTTGGAGAGAATGAATATCGCTCATAGAGCAAAACATTTTCCACAACAATTATCGGGAGGACAGCAACAAAGAGTTGCCATTGCCAGGGCAGTTATTTCAAATCCGAAATTGATTTTAGCTGATGAGCCCACTGGAAATCTTGATTCGGCAAATGGAGAAGAGGTAATGAATCTGTTAACACAATTAAACGAAGAGGGTACAACCATTGTAATGGTAACCCACTCTCCTTCGGATGCCGATAGAAGCCATAGAATTATACAACTTTTCGATGGACATGTTGTTACCGAAAATATGAGGCAAAAGCTGTAAATAAGAGTTTTATTAGATTTTTTGTCGGGAGCTTTCACTTAGGCTGTAATGAATTAAACGTTTATGTTTAAAAATTTTTTACTTACAATAACACGGAATTTTATTCGAAATAAATTCTATACCACTTTAAATATTATCGGTTTATCTGTTGGTTTGCTATGTGCAATACTCATTGTTTTATTTGTGCAGGATGAATTAACCTACGATAAGTTTAACGTAAAGCATGAGAGAATAATTCGTCTGGGATCGGATTTCACCATCAATGGGAAGCGAGATCGGGGAGCTACTTCAGCTTTGCCTTTTGGACCTACATTTAAAACTGAATTTCCTCAAATAGAAGAGTTTGTGCGTTTTCTCGGGTCGGGGCGACAGCAGTTTAAATATGAAAACAGAGTTTTTTTCGAAGAAGATATTGCTTATGTTGACTCTACAGTATTTTCAGTCTTTAGTTTTGAACTCACAAAGGGAGATCCAAAAACATGTTTAAATCAGGAAAATAGCATTGTTCTGAATGAAACTTTAGCCGATAAATATTTTGGGAATCAAAATCCTTTAGGAAAAATTATTTTGATAGGAGAAAATAAACCATTTACTGTAAAGGGTGTAATGAAAGATATTCCTTCGAACAGTCATTTCAAGTTTAATGGTTTCTATTCAATGAAAACTCTTGAGCATTTATATGGCTCAGAGGATTTTAACAGCATGGAACCGATTCGTTTTTGGAATTTTAATTGCTACACATTTTTGTTACTTAAAGAAAATGTTGATGTCGGAATTATTCAAGATAAATTTCCGATTTACTATAATAAGTATATGAAATCATTAGCTGATAAATTAGGTGTTAATTATCAATTAGTGGTTCAAAAACTAGCCGATATACATTTAAAATCAGATTTGCAATGGGATGCTCCAACAGGCAGTATAAAATATGTATTTATTTTATCCATAATTGCATTTTTTATTCTTTCAATAGCAGGAATTAATTATATGAATATGGCTACTGCCAGATCTTCAAAGAGAGCTAAAGAAGTTGGTATAAGAAAGGTAGTTGGTGCTTACAGAGAAGATTTAATTTGGCAGTTTATTTTAGAGAGTTTATCTCTTTCTTTGTTAGCTTTATTAATTGCGCTTATTGCTGTTGAATTAATTTTGCCATTGTTTAATAGTCTTGTTGATAAAGATTTAGTGTTAAGTTTTTCGCAAACTCCCGAAGTTTTATTTTTTAGTATAGGATTGGCTTTGGTTCTTGGTTTTGTTTCAGGTAGTTATCCTGCTTTTTATTTGTCGTCGTTTCACCCAATTAAGGTATTGAAAGGATCTAAAATTCTGGGCAATCCAGGAGGTTTATTGCGAAAATTTCTTGTAATTTCTCAATTTACAGTTTCGGCCATGATGATTAGTGGTACAATAATGGTGGGTCTGCAATGGAATTATATGAACAATAAAGATCTGGGATTTAATAAAGAAGATATTATAATTGTATCGTTAAGAGATTCTATGCTTCGGGCACAAATAAAACCTTTAAAAATAGAGTTAAAGAAAAATCCAAATGTAAAAGCAGTTGCTACATCTAGCAGTTTAATTGGTTTTGATGCTTCTAAATCAATTCATTTGTATGAGGGAGAGCAGGGAATGGAGGAGTATGCTTTAAATTTTAATGTGGTTGATTTTGATTATATCGATCTCATGGAAATGAATATCATACAAGGACGAAAATTCGACCCTAAATTTACAAAAGATACAAGTAATGCTTTTATAATTAATCAATCGGCAGCAGAAAAATTTAATTGGTACGAAAACGCTTTAGGTAAAAGACTGCAATTAGGTGTAAAGCTCAAAAAAGGAGATGAGGTTATAGAAGGGAAGGTTATTGGCGTGGTGTCTGATTTCCATTATCAGCCTCTTCGAAATAAGATTGAGCCAATTAATTTTATTGTAAGCGAAAATCCAGAATACTGCAGAATACTTCATGTAAAAATTAATTCACAGAATCGGAAAGAAACAATAAGTTATATTAAACAAGTGTGGTCTGATTTTGATTCAAATACAAATTTTGCATATTTTTTTCTCGACGATAGAATGAAAAAACAGTATGTCTCTGAAGAGCGTTTAACCTGGATATTTTCTATTTTTTCGTTGATAAGTATACTAATTGCTTCGCTCGGTTTGTTTGGATTATCCTCCTTTATTGCTGAGCAACGATCAAAAGAGTTGGGGATACGAAAGGTTTTGGGAGCATCGGTAGAAAAGCTTGTTTATTTACAAACAAAAGAATTTTTTCTTCTGGTTTTATTTGCCAATATAATTGCTGTTCCTCTGGTTTATTGGCTAATAAATATGTGGCTGCAGGATTTCTTTTACCGCATCGAAATTGCATGGTGGATATTTTTAATTACACTTTTTGTCTCTTTGGTTATTGGTCTGTTTACCGTATCCTGGCAATCATACCGAGCAGCATCTTCCGACCCGGTAAAAGCTATAAAATATGAATAAAACAAATTCTTAACGTTTTAATTTGTGAAAGATATTTGTGTTTCAATTCTATTTTCTAATGATAGTAATGTTGCTGCTATTGAGATAAAATAGAAGGCAAAGAAAGAAGCATACAATATAGAATTGAATTTTTTTGTTGGAAAAGAAGAAGTAGAAAAACGATTGGGAGAATGGTAAAGGGTACCCCAAGAGTGAAAGTTAATTGAAAATTTAAGGTAAGCTATCGCCAATTAAGATAACAATTGGGAGTTGATTAAAATTTATGCTCCATTAAAGGCTTATAAATTTATTCAGATACTTTTTCGAAAAAAGTAAGGCGTTTTTCTAATTATGCTTGTAACTTTCCTTTGTTTTATCCGTCATAACAGCGAAACAAAATCAAATTAAGTTGGCATGGATTATTTATCTAAAATAGTATTGTCTTTTTTTTTATTTATTAGCCTATTATTCGAGGTGTTTGGGTTATCAGCGCAAACCTACAATTGTAATTTATACGGATCCATCACAACTGTCGATGGAGATATTTATAAGGGGCCTATTCGCTGGAACGATGAAGAGGTTTTTTTAACAGATATTTTTAACTCCCAAAAAATAGAAAATCCATATGTAAAGTATCTCGAAAATAAAGATAGATCTAAACACGATTTAAAAGGAAGAAATAGATGGTTTGAAGATGAGGCATCTCGGGAAAATAAATATGCTAGAAAATTTGAATGTCGTTTTGGTGATATAAAATCTATTTCGGTTACCGGTTACGAATCAGTTAATCTGGAACTAAAAACAGGAAAGTTTATTAATTTATCTGGAGGCTCAAACGATTTGGGAAATCAGGTATGGATACTCGACAATGAGTTAGGATTAGTAAAAGTAGAATGGAATAGGATTGATGTTGTGAATTTTTTCACACCAGACAAGCAAATTACTGAAAGTTTTGGAGATCCAATTTATGGGAAAATTACAAGTACTATTGGAGAGTTTGAAGGCTTTATTCAATGGGATCATGACGAAAGGTTATTATCAGATAAATTAGATGGGCGAAGTAAAGACGGAGATTTGGATATCCCATTTTCTAGAATTAAAAAAATTCAGAAAACAAAATATGGAAGCCTTATTAGTTTGTCTTCGGGACGGGAGCTCGAATTAAAAAATTCTAACGATGTAAACAGCGGAAACAGAGGGGTAATTGTAACAATTCCAAGTGTAGGGCGAATTGATTTTACCTGGAAGCATTTTTTGTCTTTAGAGCTTTTGCCAATACCTAAAGCAAGGATTAATTGTTATTCAGAATTTAAAGAAACAGAACGATTGTATGGGAAAGTTACCACCAAAGAAAATGAAGTTTACGAAGGAGTAATTGTATATGATCTGGATGAGGCAATGGATTCAGAAATTTTAAATGGCTTAAATGATAATTTAGATTTTTCAATTCCATTTAAGAATATTAATAAAATTGAACCAAAATCTTATGATTATTGTTTGATAGAGCTAAATACAGGGGAGAATTTGTATTTAGGAGATCGAACAGATGTATCTTCTTCAAATGCTGGAGTTATTGTTTTTAAGGGAGAAAATGAATATGAAACTATAAAATGGATAAATATTAAGTTAATTGAATTTATGTAAGAAAATAAGCAATATTTCATTTGTAAATAACCATTATTATAGGGTAATTTAAGTCTAATTAAGCTAGTTTTAATTGGACTTATTTTTTGCAATAATTTGATTTGTATTGAATTAAATAGGTTTAATTTTTGTAAAACAGAAACTATTAATAACTTAACATGAATTTGAAAAAAAAAGAAGTAAAATTTGATGGGGTAAATATTAATATGTTGAAAAAAATTAGCAAATTTGAAACTTATTAATTTTTCTCTCGTCAAAATAAGAAGTTCTTTTGTTGATAAAAAGATTGTTTTTATCTAATTCGTTTGTGAGTTCGATTGATTTGAAAACTATTTGTTATGAAAAGGTATGGAGCAAGTTTACTCTTATTAATATTAATACATATTGTTAGTTTTACTGCTCAAGCACGTGATTTCTATTGGATTGGTGGTTCTGGTAATTTCAATGATATAAAGCATTGGAGTGATCAGCCAGGCGGTAAAATTAATCCATGGGCTCTCTTGCCTGATAAGGATGATAATGTGTACTTCGATGAGTATTCTTTTCCTGATGGTGGCGCAAGTGTGACCATAACGAGCGTTGCTCGTTGTGCAAATATGCATTGGGGGAATGTAAAAAATATGCCAACATTTACTTCCGACGACAATAATGCTCACTATTTAGTTGTTTACGGAGGTCTTACCTTTACTAGTAATATGATCCTAGATTTGGATCGCCCTTTATATTTTAGAGCAAGTACCAAAGAAAATGAGATCGATTTTGGTGGAAATGTATTCGATGGAGATCTTATTTTTGAAAATAATGGGGGCTGGAGAATTATCAGCGATCTTGATTTGTTAAATAATGACATTTATTTTAATCAGGGATCATTAAGTATTGAAGGCACAGTAAATTGTGGACAGTTTATTTCCGAAAATTCGGTTACCAGAGAACTGGATTTAAATTCTTCTAATATTAATTTATCGGATAGTGGGAATGCTGTAATTTCAATTTTAACAGACCATTTGCTTGTTGATGCAGGCGATTCAAAAATCAGTATTTTATCTACTAATTCATCAATTGAAACTTCAGGATCAAAGAATATTGAATTCTATGATGTAATTTTCGAAGGAAATTCTGGAATTGTGTCTACTTCAGTACCATTGGCATCTTTTAATAGTTTAACTTTTAAACAAGATGGTAGTCTTATAGGACAAAACGACTTTCAGGAACTCTTATTTACTCAGGGGTTTTCTTATTTTGTTGATAGCGATGGTATTCAAAAAGTGAACAGTAAATTTACTGCCAAAGGTACATGTTATGCTTTTATTACAATAAATGGAGCTAGTTCAGGTGGATTTATTTCTGCCGAGACTGTTGACCTAGAATATCTAAAAGTAAATAATATTACTGCCATCGGTTCTGCTGTTAATTTCGATGCTAAAACTTCTTACGATTTGGGAGGTAATTCTGGTTGGAGTTTTGGTCCGCCTTCTTCCGAAGATTATACATGGACTGGTGCAGGAGCTGATAATAAATGGTCTAACTATTTAAACTGGGATAAAGGTTGTGTACCTTCAAGAAATAACAATGCAATTATTGGTGCTGGTTATACTGTAGAAATTGACCAGCCTGCAGAATGTAAATCCTTAACAGTTCATGATGCTTCAACGCTCGATGGTTCTGGAACTTTAGAGGTTTATGCTTCCTTAACTGCCACAAATTCTACCTGGACTTACAATGGAGAAACCTATTTTAAAGGAAGTAATGCAGGTAATACAATTTCTATTAATGCAAGTTTAGCAGGACCTGTAATTGTTGATGGAACAGGAGATTGGACTTTAAGTACAAAGCTTAGT
The DNA here is from genome assembly GCF_052400665.1 of Marinifilum sp. RC60d5. Lineage (NCBI taxonomy): Bacteria > Pseudomonadati > Bacteroidota > Bacteroidia > Marinilabiliales > Marinifilaceae > Marinifilum > Marinifilum sp. RC60d5. The sequence goes on along the minus strand of NZ_JBQTGK010000001.1, from coordinate 415,055 downwards.
ATAGCTAATGTTTTATACCTAAATAAAGGGACATTAAAAACTGATGGTAACAATGTGTCTATCGGTCGATTTGTATCTAATTCTTCAGCTACTCGTGCTTTCGATATTTCAAATTCTAATGTTCAAATCAATACGGGAACCCTAAAAGCATGGCATGTTCAAGGCGGTGGGTTTTCCATTACTCACACAAACTCAACAATTGCTCTTGTTGGGGGGGCCGAATTCTATAACAATTCATCCGATGGAGTAAGTTATGGAAAAGTAGTTTTTGACAACTCACTTGGCGATTTGGTATTTCTTACTAATGATGATCCGGTAGTTGATCCTGTTTTCGATGAACTTATTTTTAATGGGAGAGCAAAAATCAGTGGTAATCATCAGTTTACAAAAATAGTTTTTAGCAAAGGAAATGAGTATCAGTTTCAGGCTGGAAGCACTCAGAAAATATTATCGGCAGATGGATTAATTGCAGAAGGAACCTGCTCCGACTATATCACCTTTAAAGGTGATGGAGGTATCGCATTTATCGATAGTGATGTGAGTTCGAGTAAGATTGTTAGAATTCGTGTTGAAGATGTAAATGTTAAAGGAGGAGTGCTTACTTCGGCCGACGGAGGATTGGTGGCAAGTCAGTCTATTGCTGTTTCGGGTTACGATGGCTGGGTTTTTCCTGACGATTTAGCTGGTGCTGATATTTATTGGACTGGTAAAATAGATGATAACTGGTTCGAAGCAGAGAACTGGGAAGGTGGATGTATTCCAACCCGAAAGGATAATGTGTTTTTCGATGATTCAAAAATTGCAAGTGGTGGAAGTTCTAAGGTAAATATATCACAAAAAGGAAGTATTGCTGAGTGTAAAAATATGACTTGGGTAAATGCATCAGGTATGACATTCTCAGGAGATCAGCCAATAAATATTTTTGGAAGTTTAGATATGTCGGGCATGATTGTGGGGAGCAATTCCTACTCTGGAGCAATTAATTTTGAGGCAGAAGAAGCTGCGACTATTAAAATAGGTAATGTTCAGTTGTTAAGCGATCTGAATTTTATTGGTAATCAACAAGAAGATGGAACTTGGTTGGCGGGTCCGTGGAGTTTAACTTCCGAATTGGTAACAACTGGTGACCTAGATCTTAAACATGGTGCTCTTACAACTAATGGAAATAATATTGAAGTAAGTGAATTTTATTCTAATTATGGAGGTGCCGATCAGGCTCGAACCCTAAATTTAGGTGCTTCAGTTTTGAGGGTAGACCGAATGGAAATATCTGCCGATGAGTTTACATTTGATGCAGGAACCTCTACAATTCAATTTGCCGAAGCTCAAGATCTTATTATTTCAAAGGGAGATGAAGTTCTTAGTTTTAACAATATAAGCTTCGAAGAAAGTGATGGGAATGCTTATGTTGATGTATTTGCTGATAATGTAAGTTTTAATAATATGGTTTTTGCCGGGAATACTTATTTCCGGAAACCAACCGATTCTAAAATTAGTTTTACAGCCGAAAATATTCAAATGGCAGTTGGTAAAACTTATGTTTTTGAAGCAGGACAAACCTATATTTTAGGTGGTTTAATTGCAAATGGTGCCTGCGAAGGAACCATCGATATTACAGGATCAGATTCTGATGCTGCAATTTTTCAGGCTAAAACAGGAGTAAGTAATATAGAAGTTAATTCTGTTAACTTATTAAATATACATGCCGAACCTGATAATGTATTTGTAGCTAAAAAGTCATTGGATTTAGGAAATACAGAGGGTTGGAAATTTAAAGATGAACCTGTTGGTGATGATTTATACTGGGTTGGCGGAACAGGATACTGGGATGATCCAGACCATTGGTCTACTACTTCAGGAGGAGCACCCGATGGATGTGTGCCAACAGCTAAGGACAATGTTTATTTCGATGCAAATTCTTTTCCTATTTTTGATCCCGTGGTTTATACTGGTGCTGGTGATATTCGTTGTCGCACAATGGATTGGACAGGTTCTGAAGCTAGTAGGCCTAATTTAGAAATGGGAGATACCGATATTTCTGGTGTTTATATTTATGGTTCGTTCATTTTAAATTCATCTCTTACAGTAGATTTATCTCCATTTGTAGATTTTTACTTTAGAGCAACCGAGGATCAGGATATTAATACATTTGGTTATGTATTCCCTAATACTGTAGAGTTCGATGGTAAAGATGGAGTTTGGACAATGCAATCTAACTTTATTGCAGAGGGTGATATAATAATTCGGTATGGAAATATTGATGCAAACGAGAATTATGTTGAATGTAGAAGTGTTGTTTCCAGTGAACCTACAGACGATGCCGATTCAAGAGGATTAAATATTGAAAATTCTGAGCTTGTACTAACAGGTGTAGATGATGAATTCGATAGTTCCATTTATCTGAATCTTTCTGATAATTATGGAAAATTTCAAACATTTAATTTAATGGCCGATGGAAGTACAATTCGTTTAGAGGCTAATGATGCGAAAATTGTTCTGTCGGGAACATCTTCCAACTCCATTAGTTTTAATGAAGTAACATTTGAACAAACCGGATGGCTTAATTCTGGATTCTCAGGACTTGCTACCTATGCTTCTCATCTTTTATTTAAAGAAAATGGTAATATAAATGGTAAGAAAAATAGTTTCGGAAAATTAGAATTGTCTAGAGGATTCGAATTTCAGTTCGAAGATGGAAGAACCATAGAAATGGATTCTTTACTTGTAGAAGGTAGCTGTTTTGCTCCAATATATTTACACTCTAACGACGATGGGAAAGAAACTTTTATTAAATCTGCAAATAATGTAAATGGTGACTTTTTGGAGTTGAAAGATATTCATGCTCTCGATCATACAACAATAACTTATACCGCAACAAATTCTCAAGATTTGGGAAATGTTGTGGGATGGAATATTGATGAGGTAATTGCACCAATTTCTTTATACTGGACAGGAAACGGTGCCGACGATAGCTGGCACAATCATGAAAATTGGAGTAGGGCTGCCGATGGTAGCGAGGAAGGTTGTGTTCCAACAATTAACGACGATGTATTTTTTACAGCTAATTCATTTTTAGGTAGTAAGTTGGTCGAAGTGCTTAGCGATGCCGAATGTCATAATATGACATGGGAAGATGATATCGATCCCGCAGCAAATTTTTCGGTAAACGAAAAAATACAAATTGGAGGTTTCATGGATTTGGCTGAAAGCATGAAGCTTGATATGAAAGGGACTCTTGAATTTGTAGGCGATGGAATTAGTGGAGATAAAAGTGTTGATTTTGCCGATAAATCAATGGATGGAGATATTATATTTAACGGAGACGCTCAGTCGTGGATATGGGAATCGGGATTTACCAGTTCAGGAAACTTAAATATCGAAGCAGGATCAGTTGCAACTAATGAATACAATTTTTCAGTAGACAAATTTAATTCTACTTCTAGCTATTATCGATATTTTAATATGACAGGTTCCAGGGTTTCTATTACTTCGCCCGAAGAGAAATGCTGGAATATGGTAATGAATACTCCGTTGGGAATGGATTTTATTGCTACCGATACTCAACTAGATTTTGAAAATGGGGGTGAACTTTTTTGTACCACCGATGGAGATGTAACTTTCGGATTTGTTGATTTCTATGATAATGGTATTCTTAATATTAATAGTGATTCCGATTCTGAACATGGATATTTTGGAGCGGTTAAATTTCATGAGCAAGGTAAGGTTTTTGGAACCAATGATTTTACAAATCTCGAGTTTACACTCGGATATGAAGATAATACCATAGAATCTGGAAAAACAATTACTATTGACTACGACTTAACAATGGAAGGGGTTCGTTGTTCTTATGTTTTTCTGAAAGCAAGTACTCCTGGAGATATTGCATATATTCATAAACCAACAGGACTATTCGGAAAAATTTACAATGCTTCTTTCGAAGATATTCAGGGATCTACCGGTTCCGGAGCAATCAATCATCCTGTTAAATATCATTTCGATTTTTCTAATACTACAGGTTTCAAATTATTCACCGAAGATGCCGATGGTGATGGTGAAGATGATGAAAATCCACCAGCTTTCAAAGAGACTTTTGAGAAACAAGAGTGGTGTAGTAATATTGCTGTAATTGATAATGTTGAGGGGTTTCCAATAAATAGTAAAACAACTTTTCAATGGTATTTTAGTGATGATGATGGTGTTACTTATGAAAAATTGTTAGAAGAAACCAATGCGGTAATCGAAGTTACCAAAGATGGTTTTTATAAAGTAGAAGTTATTTATGCTGGCGATACTGAATGTATTATTGAATCAATTGTTGAAGTTATTTTGGAAACTCCATCTACCGTTTCTTTGGAAATCACATCTCATAATGTAAAATGTTTTGGACAGGAGAATGGACGTGTAATTGCTAAGGTTAAAAATAATGCCAATGGAAATTATCCCGATTTTACTTTTTCCTGGGAAGATGAAGATGGAAACATTCCTGATAAAATTACAAGGGATACTGATAATTGGACCAGTACTGCTCTCAATCTGGCTCCTGGTAAATATTACGTTACTGTTGCCGATTTTAAAAAATGTGAGTTTGATACAATAGTAAATATTTTCGATGCTTATGAAATGTTAATAGATAGTATCGATACTACAGGTTTGACTTGCTATACTATTCCAACAGGGGAAATAAATATTAATGCCTCGGGAGGAACTGGAAATTTGTCTTATTATTTGAATGAGGAATTACAGGTTGATGGAAATATTAGTGGATTATATTCCGGAGATTACAAAGTTTATGTCCAAGATGAAAATAATTGTAAAACTGATACTATAGATGTAACTCTTGATTCAGAACCAGAAATGGAACTTTCTTTAAGTGGATCGAATATTTTATGTTTTGGTGATACTAATGGAGAAATAGATCCTATTGTAAGTGGAGGTGTTCCAGATTATACCTATTCATGGAAAGGACCGGGTGGCTTTTCATCAAACAATTCTAATCTTACAGGATTATCTGGTGGATTGTATGAACTTACAGTTACCGATAGTGTTGGTTGTACAACTCTGGGAGAGCAGGAAATCGAAGAGCCAATGGAACTTATTGCTTCAGAGTTAGTTGTGGAACCGGCTAATTGTCATGGTGAGTCTACTGGTGAAATATTTGTAGTGGGAGGACAGGGTACTCAACCATACAGGTATCTGCTTGATGGTAAGGAAGATATTACTGGAATATTCGATAGTTTAGCCCCTGAGAATTACGCATTACGAATCGTTGATGCCCATGGGTGTATATACGACAAGGATATTGAAGTGTCGGAGCCTAACGAAGTAGGATTTTTACTCGATGATAAAGTTTTACCTTCTTGTGAAAAAAATGAAGATGGAATTATTCATATTACACCTTATGGTGGAAACGAAGGTTATTCATTTACTTGGACAGGACCAAACGATTATAAATCTTATCAGCAAAATATAGAAAATTTACTTGCTGGTAAATATGCCTTACAAATTACAGATAAGAAAAATTGTACTTCAATTGATTCTGTTAATTTGGATTTAGGTTTGACTCTTCAGGTGGGCTTGGTTGTGGAACAACATGTTAAAGTGGCAGGTGGGAACGATGGAATTTTGGCCATAGAATTAATCGAAGGAAAACCTCCATATACCTTTACTCTAAACGGACCAACCGGTGTAGTAAGTAGTCCCGATTTAGTTGAAGATAATTATTATTTAATAGAAAATTTAAGTGCAGGTGTTTATACCATCATTGCAACTGATATTTCGGGATGTGCAACTGTAGAAAAATCAGTAATTATAGAAGAACCAAATTCTTTATTTGCTTACATTAAAGAGGTTAGGCCTGTAGGCTGTGCTGGAGGTGCCGATGGTGAACTTAAAGCTGTAGTTGGTGGTGGTTCAGGAACTTATACTTATTCGTGGACTGGATCAGGAGGTTATACTGGTAGTGGTGAAAGTATATCTGGCTTAACTGCAGGAACTTATAATGTTGTAGTAAGCGGAGATGGAAATTCAGCAAGCGCTAGTTTTGACTTATTGCCTGCCGATCCAATTATAGTTAATGTAAATAGTGTTAAAAATGTTTCGTGTTATCAGGCTGCCGATGGTGAAATAGAACTTTCGGTTGATGTTGGTGATGTTGATTATACCATAGAATGGACTAGTGACAATGGATTTTTATCATCAGCTAAGCATGTCTTAGATTTAGAACCAGGTACTTATAATTATGTTGTAACTACAGTTGCCGGATGTAGTGTTTCTGGTAGCCAGAATATTACAGAGCCTTTGCCACTTAATTTATCTGTAATACCAACTGATATTAGTACAGAAGGTGAGCGTGATGGAGAGTTGAGTGCCAGTTTTGGAGATGGAACTTCGCCATATACTGTTTTGGTTTCTGGTCCTAACGGCTATTCCTTTTCCGAAGAAGGAAATACTAGTGGTAGCATTTCTATAGATGGTTTAGAAATGGGGATTTACGAAGTTGTTGTTATTGATGCCAATGGTTGTAGAATTGAAGATGCTAAAAAAGTACACGAACCACTTAAGTTACTGGTATATACAACAAGTATTACCCATGTAACATGTCCGGGTGGCAACGATGGTGCCATAAGTATTGGTGTGGATGATGAGAGTGATCCTGCGAATTTATCTTTCTCGTGGGAGGCAGATAATTATTTTAGAAGTAATGATAAGGATATTAGTAATTTAAAAGCTGGAACCTATCGATTAACAGTGTACGATTCGGGAGGAGATCCCGGATATGAAGAACAAACTATTATTGTTATTGTTGAGGAACCTGATGTGTTATCTATTGATTATAATACCGAGAATATTTCCTGCCCGGGAATGACTGATGGATATATTAATATTCAGGCACAAGGAGGAACGCCTGGTTATAGTTTTTATTGGACAGGAACAGGTGTTGAGCCTACTAATGAGGATCAAAATAATCTTGAACCCGGTATTTATTCAGTTTATATGTCAGATGTAAATGGCTGTATTTCCGAACCTATAGATATAGAAATTACAGAACCACCTAAGTTAAATGTAACAGCTTCGGGTATGGGAGAGCCTACTTGTTATGGTGATGAAGATGGTTGGATACAGCTAGATATTTCGAATGGAACAGAACCTTATATTGTCGAATGGGATAATTATGGTAGTGTTACTCAGCGTATTGATGAATTGGAAGATGGCATTTATCATTATAATATTATTGATGCTAATGGCTGTGTTGAAAGTAATGAAGTTGAACTAACTGAACCAGATAGCTTAATAGCAGAAATTCTTGATTATGAAGATGTAAAATGTGCAGGAGAATCTTCTGGGCGTGCCTATGTTGATATATCAGGAGGAACTGCTGATTATGATATTTTATGGTCCGACGGACACGATGGACAAGAGCTTTCGAACATGTTTGCCGGCAGATACGAAGTTAAGGTTACCGATGCTCATGGTTGTAAAGATACCTCGAGTGTGGAGATATTTGAACCTGACCCACTTAATTTGGGTGTTGAGGCGATTAGACCAACAACTTATGAATCATTAGATGGAGCATTAACGATAGAGGTTGAAGGTGGTGTTCCCGATTATGTGATTAATTGGGTAGATCAGGATCTTAATTTTTACAATGGTGATAAGCTGGAAGATCTGGAAAGAGGGGTTTATGAACTAACAATTACAGACCAAAATAATTGTGTTCTGGATTCAACAATTACCCTCGAATATCTGTTCGAACGAAGAATAAAGATACCAAAGGCCTTTACACCAAATGCCGATGGATACAATGATAACTGGGATATTGAGCGAATCGAATTTATTCAAGATCTTAAAATTATAATTTATGATAGATGGGGGAAAGCTGTTTATGTGTTCAGTGGTACTGGTAATGAATATAAGGGAGAGCCGTGGACAGGAGTGGATGGAAGTCAGAAATTACCAATCGGATCTTACTATTATGCAGTTACGGCTGATGAAGAGAAACCAATAATTGGTACAGTTACCATTTTAAGATAATTAACACAACATTTTAACCTGAGCCATAAATTCTAATGAGAAAAACATTACTTGTTTTAGGAGTCCTCTTATTGGTCTTTTCTCAAGGAAAAGCCCAACAAATGCCACTGTATAGTCAATATGTGGAGAATGGTTTTTTACTTAATCCAGCAATGGCTGGGAGTAGAATGTATTCCCCATTACGCCTAAGTATAAGACAGCAGTGGGCGGGAGTTGAAGGAGCGCCAGAAACGCAAGCCTTAAGTTTTAATAAGAACTTTGGCGATAAATGTATAACTTGTAACGTAATGGGTAATCCTTTGGCAAGAAGGAATAAACAGCGTGGAGTAGGTATAGGAGGTTACTTTTTTAACGATAAGTATGGAGCTGTTTCCCGCACAGGTTTAGAGCTTTCTTATGCCTACCATTTACAGCTAACAAAACGAAAACTAGGCCGATCGGCTACAAAATTATCCTTTGGTTTAGGTGGATTGTTTTATCAATATCGTTTCGATGGGAAAGATATTCCGGTAAACGATCCCTTATATACGGGAACAGATGAAGTTTCTTACGTTCCCGATGCTAATTTTGGAGCTTATTTGTATAACGATGATTACTTTGTAGGTGTTTCGGCTGTACACTTGTTTCAATCGGCGGTAAAACTGGGCGATAATCATATTGCTGATGACCTTATGATGCGACATTTTTATGCCACAGCTGGTTATACTTTTCATTTAATGGATTTGGTGGATCTTGAACCTTCAGTAATTGTTCGAAAAACACTAGATTCTGATGCTTATTATGATATTTCCATGAAATTGTATATTAACCATTTCTGGATGTCGGCATCCTATCGTACCAACGATCAAATAGTGGGTATGATTGGAGTTAGCTATAATCAATATTACATTGGATATTCTTACGATCATTATTCTAATAACCTGATTGCCGATAGTAGCGATGGAACCCATGAAATTACGATTGGAATTAACTTTGATATTCCAAATAAGATGAAACGGGAATCTCGTTTGCGTGAAAGACGTGCTGCCGATAGAAATTTTAGCAAAACAAAAACCCAACGTTTTAAAAGACAAAGTAAGAGTTATATATTCTTTTAATGGATAGAAACATATTTTTTAAGTCCGGTATAATATTTAATACCGGATTTTTTTTACCTTCAATTCTCAAATAACTTTTGTATGAGAAAAAGCGGATTATATATAATCGTTTTACTACTTATTGTAATATCAGTATCCTGCGATAAAGAGGAAGGATATAATTTAGATCCTGATTTTAGACTTAGCTTTTCTGCAGATACTCTCTCTTTTGATACTTTATTTACCGGATTTGGATCAACAACAAAGCAATTTAAAGTTTATAATCAGTCATCTTCGAAAGTTAAGCTTTCCAGAATATTTTTATACAATGAAAATTCCCCATATCGTTTAAACGTAAATGGTATTCGCAATAATAATTATGTAGATATTGATATCCCGGCAAACGATAGCTTGTTTGTTTTTGTTGAAGTAGATTTGCAAGTTGCAGATATTGATGAACCAAGAAGTCTGGAAGATATTCTTGTTTTCGAAATTAATGAAAAGTTACAGGGAGTCATTTTAGAGACTTATGCGCAAGATGTTATTTTGTTGAGTTTAGATATAGTAAGTTCACGAAACCTGTCGGGAAAAAGGCCCTATTTAATCGAGAAGAGTATTTCTGTGGCCGAAGAAAGCACTCTTAGTATCGAGGAAGGGGCAAAAATCTATTTCAAAAAAAATGCAGCTTTGTATATTAATGGAAATTTAAAAGTAGAGGGAAGCTACGGAAAACCGGTTTATTTTGGAAGTTCTCGTTTCGAAGATCTTTATAAAAATGTGCCCGGGCAGTGGGATGGTATTTACGTGTCGGAAAGTAGTGAGAATTGTGACTTAAAACATTTTACCATCGAAAATGGAAAAAATGGTTTGATATATTTAGGTAGTGGTGAGTCTGCAAATACTCTTCACCTAGAGTATGGGGTAATTAAGAATTTTACACAAAAAGGACTTTCTCTTACGAATGTCGATCTTGTAGCTCACGATATGATATTGGCTAATTGTGGCCAGGAATGTTTACATGTTGTGGGAAATGGGAATGTGGAATTGTATCATTCTACCATATTTAATTCCTGGTACTATGGGGTTCGAACCAATTCGTCCTTTACTATTGCCAATGATGAGGACAGTAGTTCTAAAATTGGCAATTCTATTGTTTGGGGAACACGCAACAACGAAATTAGTTTGCTAAATTCTTCAGATTTAAAAATTGAGAATAGCCTGCTAAAGTTACCTTCTTCCGAAATTACCAGTTATGCTTCTGTTTTTTCAGATTGCATTTTTAATGAAGATCCGCTTTTTACCGATGCCGAAAACTTTAATTTTACTCTCACTTCTGAATCTCCATGCATAGACAAAGGAAAATCAGAATACGGAAACTTATTCCCTTTAGATTTATTGGGAGTTTCAAGAATAAGCAGTACGCCTGATATGGGTGTCTATGAATTTTCTGAATAAAGTAATTCATGAGATTTTTATTTTTTCTGTTTTTAGTAATATCAAGCCAATTTGTTTTTTCTCAATCGATTTTAGAAGGAACAGAAGAGTATAAAAGAGGCGATTTAAGAGTTCTTTTTTATAATGTAGAGAATTGCTTCGATTGTTTCGATGATAGCCTTAAAATAGACAATGAATTCCTCCCTCATGGGATTAGGAACTGGACCTGGAAGAAGTACAAGCAAAAAACAAATAAAATAGCTAAAGTGATAATGGCAGCGGGAGGATGGCAGTTTCCCGATTTAATTGGCTTGTGTGAGATAGAAAATCGCTTTGCATTAAATGGGATTTTTAAAAATACCCCATTAAAAAATATTGATTATCAGATTATTCATAGAGAATCGCCCGATAGAAGAGGAATTGATGTAGCTCTCATTTATCAGCCTGAGGTTTTTAGTCCTATTGATACCACTTTTATACCCTTAATTTATAGGAGAGAAAATAAATCAACAACACGTGAAATTTTATATGTGAAAGGTAAATTACGATCTTCCGATACCATTCATGTATTTGTAAATCACTGGCCTTCGCGCTGGGGAGGACAATTAGAGTCGGAAAATAAACGCATTTCAGCAGCTCGTTTGCTGCGAAATAAGCTCGACTCAATTCTACAAACTAATACCAAAGCCAATTTGCTTATTATGGGCGATTTTAATGATTATCCCGGAAACGTGTCCATTAAAAATATATTAAAAGCAGAAGCTCCCGAGGGAATTTTATCTGATAATAACTTGTATAACCTGGCTTTTCAGTTCGAGAATAAAGGAGGTATTGCCAGTCATAAGTATCAGGGGAAATGGGGGATGCTCGATCAATTTATGGTATCGGGAACCCTTCTTAACAGAAAGTCAATTTTATATTGCGATGTTGAGGGGATGAGTATTTTTGCTCCCGATTTTTTATTGGAAGCGGATGAAAGCTACTATGGAATAAAACCATTCAGAACCTTTACAGGATATAAGTTTCATGGAGGATATAGCGATCATTTGCCAATAATCCTTGATTTTTGGAGCCAATAATACTGATAAAAAACAGGCGATAATAAAAATTACCGCCTGCTTTATAATTTAATTAATCTTCGAGGCTTTCAATCAATGAAGCCAGATTTTTTTCATATAGTTTACTACCGGTTTTAGCATCGAAATTAGAACTAGGCCCAGCAATACAGCCACCTTCGCAAGCCATTACCTCAATAAAGTTACCACTGGTTTTTCCAGTTTTACCAAAAGCTTTAAGCATTTTAATCTTTTTCTTATCCAAACCATTAACAATTACAGGTTTAATGTTTACGTAAGGTTTTACCTCAAGCACTGATTGAGCTACTCCACCACTGGCAGCATAAGCTCTTCCATGATTTAAAATTGATTTATCAAGAGAAATAGGATTCTCTTGTGTAACTTCAACTTTCCAGCCGGTAAAAAGAGCAGAAAGTTCTTCAAAAGTCATTACGTAATCAACATTTGGATCTTTCATTCCTTCGCGACGCTTGGCAATACATGGCCCTATAAATACAATTTTTGCATTAGGATATTGTTCTCGAGCCTGCTCGGCCGAATAATACATCGGACTTTTTGTTTCCGACACATATTTTGCGATTTCCGGAATGTGTTTTTCAACGGCAGAAATATATGCAGGGCAGCACGAAGTTGTCATGAATGGATCTTTTCTTTCCAATCGTTCCAATAATTCGTCTGCTTCGTTCATGGTTGTTGTGTTTGCACCTTTGGCAACTTCCAGCACATCAGTAAAACCTAATTTTTTTATGGCACCAAGAACCGATTCGGTAGATGATTTAAACTGCCCAATAACTGCAGGTGCAGTTATTGCAACAATTTCTGTTTCTTCATCTTTAAGCGATTTCATCACATCTACAATCTGTGAATTTTCCATAATCGATCCGAAAGGACAGGCTGTGATACATTTTCCACAGTCGATACATTTTTCTTCATCAATTTGCTCAATACCGTATTCGTCTTTTGAAATGGCTCCCACAGGACAGGCATTTTCGCAAGGTACTGGCATAAAAATTATGGAGTGATATGGACAAATGCTCATACAAATACCGCAGTTAATACAGGTTTTTGGATTAATTTGAGCTTGACCATTTGCATTCCAGCTAATGGCTTCTTTCGGGCAGTTCATCATACATGGATGCGCAACACAACCCTTACAAAGGTTGGTTACTATGTAGGAATTTTTTACACAGGAAGTACACGCTTCATCTACAACAGTAAGAATTTTATTTATTGGATTTTTTCTTTCAAGAGCTTCCTTTGCATAGGAAGATAAAGTTTTTAATTCGTCTCTGTCATCTTCTAAATCGAAACCCAAAAGAGGAATTATTTTTTCTTTAATAATTACACGTTCTTTAAAAACACAACAACGATCAAGATCTTGTTTGCGGCGAGGAGCCATTTCCAATGGGATTCGATCCAATTGTTCCGTGAAATTACCTTCATTAAAAAGTTCTGCCATTCTGGATAGCAGATCTCTTCTGATAATCATAGTATTGTCGACGTAGGCCATTAAATATTATTTTAAATAGGTTAGTTAGTTTTTCAGCCGGCAAAAATATACATTAGATATGGTATGAGATGTGTTGTACAGCATGCAAAAGTTTGCAAGTGTAAAAAATAAGCCAGGAATTATCCTGGCTTATTTTTATTTGCTGTTTTTAACGGGTTTTAGCCCAAGTTCTTTTCCTTTTTTTATCATATATTGATAAGCAGCTTCTCTTTCGTTAGGAATTATTCCATCTAAAATTGCATCTTTTATGGCTACTTTAATATCACCTATCATTCGGCAGGGCGACAAATTAAATGTCTCTATTATTTCCTGACCATCAATGGGAGGCTGAAAATTGCGAACTGCATCTTTTTCTTCTACTTCCTTTAATTTGGTGCGCACCAACTGAAAATTATCAAGAAAACGCTTTACTTTTTCTTCGTTTTTCGAGGTAATATCGGCCTCGCATAATTTCATAAGATCGTCAATATCATCTCCTGCATCGAAAAGCAAACGTCGAATTGCTGAGTCGGTAACTTCTTCCTGTGCTAATACTATGGGGCGCATGTGAAGAAGAACCATTTTTTGTACGAATTTCATTTTTTCGTTCAGCGGCAATTTCATATTCTTAAAAATGCGGGGAATCATTTTTTCTCCTATAAAATTGTGAGCATGAAAAGTCCAGCCAATGCCTTTTACAAATTTCTTTGTATTTGGTTTGGCAATGTCATGAAGCAAAGCAGACCATCTTAACCAAAGCTTATCTGATTTTGGAGCCAATTGATCTAGAACTTCAAGTGTGTGATAGAAATTGTCTTTATGACTTATTCCATTTCTGGTTTCCCGGCCTTTTAGTTTTTGAAATTCTGGGAAAATTATTTTTAATAAACCGCATTCTTCCAGTAATTTAAAGCCAGTTGATGGCTTCTCAGACATTACAATTTTATTTAGCTCATCAATAATTCTTTCTTTTGAAATGATATGAATTCGCTCCCGGTTTTCTTTTATTGCAGCAAATGTCTCGTCTGATATTTTAAAATTTAGCTGAGTGGCAAAACGAATTGCCCGCATCATTCTTAAAGGATCATCCGAAAAGGTGATCATTGGATCCATGGGCGTTTTAATAATTTTGCTGTTTAAATCATTAATTCCACCAAAAGGATCGAGAAGTTCCCCAAAATTATCATTATGCAAGCTTAAGGCTAGTGCGTTAATGGTAAAGTCTCTTCGTTTTTGATCATCTTCCAAACTGCCATTTTCAACAATTGGATTTCTTGAATCTCTATTGTACGATTCTTTTCTTGCGCCTACAAATTCAATTTCAAGATCTTTAAATTTTAGCATGGCTGTGCCAAAATTCTTAAAAATAGAAACCTTAGGCTTACCTGCTTTTGCAGCAACTTGCTGGGCAAGTTCAATTCCGCTACCTATTACTACAACATCAATGTCTTTCGATTCTCGTTGTAAAAATATATCTCTTACAAATCCTCCAATCACATAGCTTTCCAAATTTTCTTTGCTTACTATTTCTGATATGATTGAAAATATAGGATGTTTTAAATGCTCTTTCACTTTTATATTGTCAGATGACCCGCATAGGTCGTTATTAATTCCCATTATCGCATTTATGACAAATCGACGGGATCTTTCGCTGACAAAATTACAATTATTTAAGCTGAAATTGAAAAAACTAAGAATATTTGCTTTGGCATACAAATTGTAAAATAAAAATATATATATTTGTAGATAAGTAGAATTTTAAATTAATTAAGGAGTTGTTATGGTAGAACATTTAACAAAAGAGACTTTTAAAGCTAAAGTATTTGATTTTGATAAGAATAAAGACTGGAAATTTGAAGGAGATAAACCTTGTTTAGTAGATTTTTATGCAGAGTGGTGTGGACCTTGTAAAACGGTAGCTCCTATTTTGGAAGAACTAAAAGCAGAATATGGTGAGGATCTTAACATTTATAAAATAAATACTGAGCAAGAGCAAGAGTTGGCATCTATGTTTGGAATTCAAAGTATACCTTCATTGTTGTTTATTCCAGAGAATGGTCAACCACAAATGGCTCAGGGAGCATTATCGAAAGAATCATTTGAACAGGCATTTTCTGAGGTTTTAGGAGTTGCTAAAAAATAAGAATTAGGTTTTCGTTAACAGCTGTGTAACTAAATCATTTGTAGCTTTAGCACGATATTGAAACTGGCTTTCAATATTCAATTTACCAACAAAAAAAGAAAGTTATGAAGAAGTTGATATTACTTGTGTTAGTCACGTTTGTAGGTACTAATATTTTTGCTCAGGCAAGTTCCGATTATGATGTAATTCATTTGAATGATACCAGTTTTAAGGAAAAGGTTTACGATTTTGAGAATAGTAAAGATTGGGTATTTAAAGGTGATAAACCTGTAATCGTTGACTTTTATGCAACCTGGTGTGGACCTTGTAAGAAAATTGCTCCTGTATTAAAAAAATTACAGAAGGAATATGGTGACGATATCCAGATTTACAAAGTGGATACCGATAAATCACCTAAAGTTTCTGCGGCATTTGGAATTAGAAGTATTCCGAGTTTATTGTTTATTCCTATGAAAGGAAAACCAACAATGGCACAAGGAGCTTTACCACAGGAAACTATGGTGAAAGCCATAAAAGATGTCTTAGGTGTAGAAGCACCTGAATCATTAAAATAGGTTTGAATATTAATTATAGTTTAGGTTTTTAAAAGTCGGCTTTTGGCCGGCTTTTTTGTTTTTGCTAATTTTCCAATTACCTTTGCAGCGAAATCACAGTGGGGTGCCTAAAATTACAGGCTGAGATCATACCCTTAAACCTGATCCGGGTAATGCCGGCGTAGGAAAATTGCGAATTAACTTTTCGCCAACCTGATCTTATTTAAACCTCATTGCAATATATTTTTAACGTTTTTAACTTTTAAACAATGTTTTCAAGAAAGATGAACTCTGTATTGCTCAGAGCAAGCGTGTTAATGCTATTGCAATTTGTTTGTTTTATCGGATTCTCTCAACTTAATCTTACAGGAAAGATTACCGATAAAGCAGGAAAAACACTTCAGGGTGCCACAATAGTAGTAAAAGGAACTTATTTAGGAACAATAGCTAATTCTAATGGCGAATACAAGTTTCAGAATTTAAAAGAAGGCGATTACAATTTAGTAGTCTCATTTTTGGGTTATCAAACTGCTCAAAAAGAAATTCAACTAAGAAAATCAGCTACTATTGATTTTAGCTTAGAAGCATCTGCTATAATGGCTGATGAAGTGCTAGTTGCTGCAACTCGTGCAGATTCAAAAACTCCGGTTGTAATTACCAATGTAAGTAACAAAGAGTTATCGAAGAGGAATTTAGGACAAGATATTCCATCTCTTTTATCCATTACGCCATCATTTGTAACAACAACAGATGCAGGTGCAGGAGTTGGTTATACTGGTTTTCGAATTCGTGGATCAGATGCAAATCGTATCAATGTAACAATTGATGGAATTCCATTGAATGATTCAGAATCGCATGGTGTTTATTGGGTAAATATGCCAGATTTCACCTCGTCATTAGATGATATTCAAATTCAGCGTGGAGTTGGAACATCAACAAGTGGAGCAGGAGCTTTTGGTGCAAGTATAAATATGCAAACACAAAATGTTAATGCTAAATCGTACGCTGAAATTTCAAGTTCAGCCGGTTCTTTCAATACTTTTAAGAATACAGTGAAATTGGGTACTGGCTTGAAAAAAGGATTCGCTTTTGATGTTCGTTTATCCAAAATTACTTCGGATGGATTTATTGACAGAGCAAGTTCTAACTTGCAGTCAGCCTATTTTTCGGGAGGATATTATGGCGATAAAACAAGTGTAAAGGCCAATATTATTGTGGGTAAAGAAAAAACTTATCAGGCATGGAATGGTGTTCCAAAAGTTCGGTTGGAAAATGATGAAGCTGGTATGCAGCGTTATGCAGATCATTGGCTAGTGAGCCAAGATGTGGTAGATCATATGATGGCTTCAGATAGCAGAACATACAATCAGTATACTTATAAAAATGAAACTGATAATTACTGGCAAAAGCATTATCGCTTGTTTTTAACACATTTATTTGATGATAATACAAAGTTCAATATGGCTTTTCATTATACTCAGGGAGAAGGTTATTATGAGCAGTTCAAGAAAAATGACAAACTAAAGAAATATGGTTTAGCTCCGATTGTAATTGGTGGTGAAAGCATAGAAAAAACGGATGTTATTCGTCGTAAATGGTTGGATAATGACTTTTATGGAACTGTATTTTCATTCTCTAAAAAGATGAATTCTGTAGACTTTGTTGCAGGTGGTGGATGGAACAAATATGATGGTGACCACTTTGGAGAAATTCGTTGGATGAAAAATGCGGGAGATGCTTTCTTAGGTGATAAGTATTACGATAATAACGGAACAAAGGAAGAGTACAATGTTTATACAAAAGCAAACATTGCTCTTAATCAGCAATTTGGTCTTTATGCCGATATGCAACTAAGAGGAATTGATTATAAAATTAAAGGAATAGACTCAGACTTAAGGGATGTGAGCCAAAAGCATGATTTCTTATTTTTCAATCCTAAGCTGGGTTTAAATTATGAAATAGATGAAAATCATCGTGTTTTTGCTTCTTTTTCTATTGCCAACCGAGAGCCAAACAGAAGTAATTATACCGATGCTAAACCAGGAGAAGCTCCAACAAGTGAGCGCTTATTTGATTATGAGTTGACCTATAAAATGTCAAAGGCTAATTTCTTATTTGAAGCAAATATGTTTTATATGAACTACAAAGATCAATTGGTTTTAACTGGTGAGATAAATGATGTTGGTAGTGCCGTAATGATGAATGTTGATAAATCGTACCGTGCAGGTATTGAGTTAAGTGCAGCTACAAATATCACCAAATATTTTTCCTGGAAAGGTAATTTATCATTAAGTAAAAATAAGGTGAAGAATTTTGTTGAGCATGTTGATAATTGGGAAACAGGAGAACAGAATATTACGAACCTGGGAACCACTGATTTGGCTTTTTCGCCAAATGTGACTGCGAATTCTATTTTTTCGTATGATAAATCAGGTTTTGGAGTACAATTTATATCACAATATGTGGGAGAGCAATATATCGATAATTCTTCGAGTAAGGACAGAAGTTTAGATGCTTACACTGTATCGAATATGAATTTTTCGTATGAGTTTAAACCTGGTTTTGCCGAGAGTTTAAAAATTAATTTCTTGGTTAACAATGTATTCGATGCTGAATATGAATCGAATGCATGGGTTTATTCATATATTATTGGAGGTGAGCGTTTTGCTATGGATGGTTACTTTCCACAGGCAGGAATTAATTTTCTGGCAGGCGTAACAGTAAGATTTTAATATTTGAAAAATAGAACACTGGATTTTAGCTTGCATAAAATCCAGTGTTTTTATAATATTTGTATATGAATTGGATTGTTGATAACATCATAGAGATTATTGGAACCCTTTCCGGATTAATATTTCTCTATCTGGAAATTAAGCAAAATAAATGGTTGTGGCCAGTCGGACTGTTAACTTCTGTGATGTATATCTATGTGTTTTTTGTGGCAAAATTATATGCCGATATGTCGCTGCAATTTTATTATGTATTCATAAGTATTTACGGATGGATAATTTGGTCTCATGGTTCAAATCAAATTAAAGAAGAATTACCCGTAACACATTTAAGCCGTAAATTATTTGTTACTTTATTTACTGTAAGTATGGCAATTTATGTTGTTATTTCTTACGTTTTGGTAAATTTTACCGATGCTTCACTTCCTTATTGGGACGCATTTACAACAGCTTTAAGTATAGTTGCTACCTGGATGCTAGCCCGAAAAATATTGGAGCAATGGTTGGTTTGGGTAATTGTAAATGCTGTTTCGCTAGGACTGTATATCTATAAAGGTCTTTATCCTACTTCAATATTATTCTTTTTTTATACCGTATTGGCTATCATAGGTTATTTACAATGGAAAAAAGATATGCTTGTTTCTAGAGCTATGTCGGGCAATTAATTAATTTTGTACGACATTTCATTATTATCACCTCTTTAAATAAGCGAAAAGAATGCAAAAAAAAGCGGTTATTTTGGCAAATGGAGCCTTTCCTACTCACGAAATTCCTTTAAAGGAGTTAAAAAATTCAAAACATATTGTTTGCTGTGATGGAGCAATTAACAATTTAGAAGAAGCAAAAATAGAACCTTATGCTATTGTGGGAGATTTAGATTCGCTCGATCCGGATTTAAAATGGAAATATCGCGATATTATTTACCACTTTTCGAATCAGGATAATAATGATTTAACCAAAGCTGTAAATTGGTGCTTAGAAAATAATTTTAACGAAGTAGTAATTGTTGGAGCAACCGGAAAAAGAGATGATCACATGATTGGGAATATCTTTTTGTTGCCTTTGTATGCTAAAAAAATAAGAGTTAGAATGCTTACCAGTTATGGAATTTTCACACCAATACTTCGATCGAAAAATTTTGAGAGCTATACTCGCCAACAAGTTTCTATTTTTTCGCCCAATTCTAATACTTCAATTACAACAGCTAACCTTCGCTATGCATTAACAAGTCAAAAGCTTGATATGATGTGGCAAGGAACCTTAAATGAATCGATGGGAGATAGTTTTAGAATAGAATTTGAAGGTGGCCCATTGATTATCTATCAGGAATATTAGATTTTTGGTGTATTTTTTCTTCGATAAATTTTTAGGTTCTTTTGCTATAGGAACTTACGATATTTTTAAAAGCTGATTATATTTGCAGCCGAATAAAACCTAACAAAATCGATGAAAAATCTAAAATTAGTGATATTGCTATGTGCTGTATTAATGGGAATATCAGTACTTAAAGCACAAAAAAAGGAATCCCCGATCAGGGTGAAGTTTGGGGGATATGTACATTCTCTGTTTACTTACGATACAAGGCAAACTGTATCTGCTCGTGAAGGGCATATTCTACTTTATCCTAAAAATAAAATAATAGATGCCGCGGGTAAAGATATTAACAAAGAAACTGTTTATAATATGGCCGTTATTCAGTCTAGAGTAAAGGCTAAATTGACAGGACCCGAAATTTTAGGTGCAAAAACATCGGGATTACTCGAAGCTGAATTTATTGGTAATGGAGAATCGGATGTGAATGGTTTGCGATTGCGTCATGCTTTTATAAACTTGGATTGGGGTAATACTTCATTAATTATAGGGCAAACCTGGTCGCCTTTATTTGTGGCCGAAGTTTTTCCGGCAACCGTAGGAGCCAATGCAGGCTTGCCATTTAAACCATTTGCCCGTAATCCGCAGGTAAGATGTACACATAAAACCAAAGACTGGAAATTTGTAGCTGCAATTGCATCCGAAAGAGATTATACAAGTACAGGACCCGATGGCGCAAGCAATAAATACCTGAGAAATGCCGGATTGCCAATTGTACAAGCTCAGGTGCATTATTATGCAGGCAAACATTTGTTGGGAATTAGTGGTGAGTACAAGAATATTCAACCCTCCTTAATGAGTTCTACCGGATCTGAAGAAACGGGCGATTTGCGCATTTGGAAAAATGATGAAACTATTTCATCCTGGGCCTTAATGGGATATTTTAAGCTGAACTTGGAGCCGATCACTTTTAAGGCTCAAACAACTTATGGAACAAATCTTACAGATGTTTTAATGCTGGGTGGTTATGCCGTTAAAGAGATAAATTCATTAACAAACGAGGCTTCCTATACCGGAATAAAGGTATTGGCAAGCTGGGCCGAGTTGTCGTATTCGAAAAATAACTGGCAATGGGCTTTTCTTGCTGGCTATTCAGAAAATATGGGAGCCGATGATCATATTGTTTCTCCCGATCTAATCTATAGTAGGGGAAAGGATATTGGCAAACTATACAGGTTCGCTCCTCGAGTATGTAAAACATATAAGAATTTAAAATTCGAATTTGAAGCAGAATATACAGCAGCAGCTTATGGACGAGTTGCCGAAAAAGCTAAAGTTGCTGATGCAGAATGGGTAGAAAATACCAGATATTCTTTAGGTGTGTATTATTTGTTCTAATTTAGTAACAGAATAAAAGGCGAGTTTTAAGCTCGCCTTTATTCTTAATGTATTGGCAATTAAATGGGAATTGTAAAATAAAAAATTGTTCCTTTATTCAATTTCGATTTCATTCTAATTGTTCCTCCCAGTAATTCGATTAGACTTTTACAAATTGCAAGCCCCAAGCCTGTACCTCCATATTTACGGGTATTAGCATCTAATTCGGCTTGTCTAAATCTATCGAAAATAATAGCTTGTTTATTTTCTTCGACACCAATTCCTGTATCTCGAACAAAAAATTCTAAATATTTACCTTTCACGGTATATCCAATTTCAATTTCGCCTTCGTTTGTGAATTTTAATGAATTTTCGAGAAGGTTAGAAAATACTTGCTGCAATCGAATTATATCAGTAGATATTTCTATGATTTCGTTTGTTTCGGGAAGGCTAAGTTTAAAATCAAGCTTTTTATTTCCATTTTGATCAAGCATTGATTCGTAGTTCGATTTTATCGATTCAAATAAATCTGAAATTTTATATGTATCAATAATTATTTTTAATTGGTTGGTTTCAATTTTAGAAATATCAAGAATATCACTTATCAGTCGTAATAAGCTGTTTGTATTTTTTTGAATGATAGATATAAATCTTTTCCTTTTACTATCTTCAACATTATCGCCGGAAAGTAATTCGGTAAATCCTAAAATAGCATTCATTGGCGTGCGTATTTCGTGCGACATATTGGCTAAAAATGCCGATTTTAACCTACTTGATTCTTCAGCAATTATTTTTGCTTTAGCTAGTTTTTTATTGCTTGCTTTTATTTCAGTTAAATGGGCTTTTTCTTTTTGTGCTCTTAGTTTTCTTAGGTGCATATTTATCATTAATACAATAATTATGACAGTAAGAAGCACCAAAACTGTAATTGTTAAAACTACAATTTCTTTATTTTCGCGAACAAAACTGTAGGGAACATTTAATATTCTTGAGTTTTTAGGAAGATCTCTTTTTTTAATCCCAAATTTACTCATTTCCTTGTAATCGAAAATGTATTTGTATTCTGCTTTCAGAGGAGGAATATCATCGATAGAGGTTCCAGAAAGAACTTTTTTAGCCATATCGCTAACTTGCTTTCCGTGAATTCGGCCGGTTATTAATGATCCACCAATAGCGCCTTTATCTATGTAAAAATCCCATACACAATATATGGGTACTTTACAATAAGGTTTTGCTTGTTTAAAACCACTCTCATAAGTACAGTAATTTCCATTAATATCGCGATTGTAAACTAAATACAAAACGACTGAATTGGAATCTAATTTCGACATTTTATTTTTAAGATCTTCTATGCTTTTTGGGCAAACAATATCATAACGTATTGGTTCCGACATTTGCTTGAGATCTTTGTTTAAAGCATCTATCAGGGTTTCTCCTGTGGTACTGTAATCGCTAATTACAACAATTTTGGAATGATTAGGGTGAAAATTATTAATTAGACTAAGGGTGGCACAGAAACTGAAATTTTCAAAAACACCACTGTAGCCTTTAGGAGGATCAATAATAGAATTTAAACCAGAAAATAGCACAGGAACAGGTCCGAAAATATCGTCTCTGTTATCTTTTAAAAAATTGTAAGCATTATTATCGGTCGAAATAATTACGTCGAATTTAGTATTTAGAAATTTCTTTTTATAATGATCTTTTAATTGAGTTAAGTAGGATTCCGAAAAGTATCTTTTGGTATCCATATATTCTATATATACGGAGCATTCGTGATCTGGAAGAAACTCATTTTTAATGCTGTTTACAACAGAATCGGTCCAGCTTAAACCATTATGATAGGAGACTAATACAAGAATGTTTTTGTTTTTTGCAGAGTAAGCCGAAAGACAAGTAAATATCAGAAGAGATAAAAGAATAAGTTTTTGCTTAATTCTCATAAATATTGGCTTTAGGTTAAGATTTTAAGTAATTTAAGAATTATAAATGTTAATTAAAAGATTTAGAACTTTATTCTTTAAGTTTGATGAGGAACAATTGTAGTTGTTAATAATGAGGCTAATTGTGTAAGTTTTACCTGAAGAACTTTTTAGATAACCACAGTAGGATCTTACTCCTGTCATAGATCCAGTTTTGGCTTTCCAATTATATTCTATTACTGTATTTTTGCCAAATGATTTTAGAGTACCCGATTTTCCTGCCACAGGAAGCGACTGGATAAATGTATTTTTATTAGAACTATTGTACATATATTCCAATAGCTGATTGAAGAAACCTGCCGAAACAGAATTAAAATGCGACAGACCACTTCCGTCGTACAAGCTAATGTATTTTGCAGAAGTATTTTTTTGATTCCAATATTCTTTTATTGCTTTTGTTCCCGATTTCCAGCTGGCTATTCCATTTTGTTTTTGTCCAATTTCAAATAAAATATGATCAGCAAAAAGATTTATGCTTTTTTGATTGGTTTGGAATATAATGTCCTTTAGAGGAGGAGATAGAATAGAGAATATTTCATGAGTTTTCTCAGTTTTAAGTATGGCATTTAGTACTGATATATTATTCTTTTCTAATTCTTCTTGTAAATCGGATAAGAAACTTATTTCGGGCGATTGAAGTGCTCCTTTTACGCTAAAGTTTTTCTTATTTTGAGGTATGCTTCCTTCAATTCTTCGTTTCGTGCTGGTGTTTCCTCCAAAAATATATGCTAAATCGCGATTAACATTCGAGCTAAGTACTTTATTTTCGAATGTTAAACCTGTTCTTAGGGGTTTACTATTTTTTATTTTAGTTAGTGTACCTGCTTTTCCCGATTCAAAAAACAGACTGTACATATTATCGTTATAAGTAAGTGCGTGCGGAACAGTGCCGTAATAATTTCCTATATCTTCCCATATCCATGTTGCAGGGATACTTGCTGTAAAGTAATCGGTGTTCGTAATAATTTTACCCTGAATGCTTTTAATGTTATGAGTTTTTAGCTTTGCCAAAATTTGTTTACAGATGTTTTTTTGCTCGGGAAAATACTTTGAGTTTAAGCTAGGATCGCCGTAGGCTTTAACAATTAAATTACCGTTTAACAGACCATTTTCTATTTTTCCATCGATTAAAATTACCGTTTTAAATTTATAATCTGGACCTAAAATTTCCAATGCACTAGCAGTCGTTATTAGCTTTTGACAGGAAGCCGGGCTTAAAACCATATCCGAATTAAATTCAGATAATACTTTATTATTTTTGGTATCGGAAATTATCAGGCTAATTCCTGCTGCTTTAAAGCAAGAGTCGGCGGTAAACTGTGCAACCGCTTTTTTAATTTTATTGGGTGCAGGCTTTTGCGATGAACAAGATATGCCCAAACTAAGCAAAATAAATATCAGAAATAATCTATTCATCCATTTCGTTTAAAATTTTTTCAACTTCTTTTTCTGTATTATTTAGCTTGGATTTGCAAATTGCCAATAGTTCCGAAACACGTTTTACTTTGTCCGATAATTCATCCACATCAAGTTCTTCGTTTTCAATTAAGGCAATTGTCTCTTCAATTTCGCTTATAGCATCTTTATAGCTGATTTTCTTTTTAGCCATTTGTATTTATTTTTTAGAATTTATCTTTACAATTTCACTTTCAACTGATCCATCTTTAAATCTGGTTTCAATTCTATCTTTTTCGGATAATGATTTTATGTCTTTAATGATTTTTCCATTTTTCAAACTCAGAGTATAGCCTTTTTGCAGTATATTTTCAGGATTCAAATATCTTATTGATTGCTCGAACAGGGATATTTTATGATGCTGATTTTCCATTAATCGTCTCATGCGAATTCTTATTTTACTCTGCAAATTTTGTACTTTTTGCTCTTCCAGGTTTAAATGTTGTTCTGTGGTATACTTTATTCTATTCTTAAAGTTATTTAGCAAATACATTTCACTCCGGTTAAGTTGTTTTGTCGAGCTTACCAGTTTTTCATTTGCCAGTAGTAACTGGTCCGATTTACTTTCCAGAATTCGTTTAACCATGGGCGAAAATTGCCTGCTTAAGTATTGTAAGTTTTCTGACGAGCTTAGTAAAATTTCATTAATCGAAGACACGAATTCCTCTTGTAAATTCTCATGATAACTTTGTCTCTCATCAAAACAATCAATTAAAAATTCTGCTGCTGCAGTAGGAGTTTTTACTCTTACGTTGGCAACAATATCAACAATAGTTTCATCTCGTTCGTGGCCAATTCCCGAAATTACGGGCAAAGGAAACTGTGCAATATTAAAGGCCAGCCAATAGTTGTCGAAACAATTTAAATCGGCCTGCGATCCCCCTCCTCTAATTATTACAACAAGATCAAAAATATCTTCATATTCATTTATTCGATCTAAAGCTAAAATAATCGATTCTTCGGCTTTTTCTCCTTGCATTACAGCTGCAAATAGTTTGTGATGAAATTTGTAACCGGCAGAATTATTTTCCAATTGTTTTATAAAATCTTCAAATCCAGCAGCTGTGGGAGAGGATATGATCGCTACATTTTTTGGGATTTCAGGAAATTTAAGTTCCTTATTCATTTCCAGAACTCCTTCCTCATTCAGGCGAGTTATAATCTCTTTTCTTTTGCGTGCAATATCGCCTAATGTATAGGTGGGATCAATATCTTTAATGTTTAACGAGTAAGAATAAACCTCCTGAAACTCGACACTTACATTGATCAAAATTTTTATTCCGGCAGTAAATTTCTGACCCGTACTAGTTTCAAAATAGGGCTTTAGCATTCGAAATGTGTACGACCATATTGTAGCTCGGGCTTTGGCAATTATTTGGTCTGTATCTTTATCTTTCTCAATTAACTCCAAATAGCAATGCCCATTTGGTTTATATCGCAACTCGCTAATTTCGGCCACTACCCATACGTTTGAATCAAAAGCATTTTTTAAAATATTTTTGATTCCTGTATTTAAGTTGAAGAGACTAATTCCTTTTGTACTCATGTAAAAAACTGAATTTATACTGTTATTGTCTCATTTTTGTTCGTAGAAATGCGTCTGGGTCATTTACAAATTTTTCTGGATCCTGATTCATTAATTTATCTTTTTGAGCCTCCATGTTTCGCAATTGATCTTGCTGGTACTTATCCAGTTCATCCTGATTATTTGCAATTCCGTTTTTATATTTTATTATAAAAAGAAGTTCTCCTTTCTTAGAAAAGTGTTTCCATTCGCCTTCTTTTTTATTGTTTAGGTATTTTCCTCCGTATTCAATAATACCATTAAGATAATGGATCTGAAAATTGCCATGTAAAATTCCATTTGTATACGTTGCCTCGATATAAGGCTCTCCATTCTGAAAATAACGAATCCAGAAACCTTCTTTTTTGTCGTTTTTGTAATTAATCGATTCCGAAATAGTTCCATTTTTAAATCTATAAATACACTCTCCATGTTTACGTCCGAGTTGGTAAGTTTCACTCATTCTCAGATTTCCTTTGGTGTCAAAATAATCCCAGATACTATCTTTTTTTGAGTCAATAAAATTTCCTTTGGCCTTTAAAATTCCTGATTCGTTATAAAGAGATGCCTTTGTTTTTTTACCCTTATCGGAGAATAAAAGAATTGCTTTTAAAGTGCCGTTTTTGTGAAAACGCTTCATTTTGCCAATAGGATAATTGTCTTTGAAAATTCCCCGGTATATGATTCTGCCTTTAGGATCTTGTTTTTCCCAAAGTCCTTGTTTGTTCCCATTTTTATCGACTTTATTGATATTTTGAGCATTAGAAAGAGTTGGTAGAATAAGAAGTATGAGAAGGATAATTTTTTGAGTCATTTTTCGATTTTTTAATGTTGAGAGTATTCCTGACATACAAAGAGATTTTGGATTTTAAGTATTTTAAAAATCAACTTAGTTTAAGAACAAGTAGTACTCATTTTTATCAATAATTAAGAAAGTTATTTACTGACTTTTATTGAGTGTATACAAAACTAATAAAAGAATACAGGCCGAAAAATAAACAGAGGATTTTTCCTGCAAAAATCAGGGCCTATGTGTCCTTTTAAAAAAAATATGTTGTAGATCATTACTCATATTTTTTTCATCGTATTGATATTTCGTATTTTATGAATTGAAAATTATAAGGGGGAGTGTAATGATGTGTTTAATATGATTACAAGATTATATGTTTTTGGTGAGAAACAGCCTTATCTTTTTTAGATAATACATTTTATGTCAGCAGTGTATTGTTTGATTTTTGCTGATTAATGGTGAGAAATATAAAAAAGCATAACTAACAAATTTGGTACTATGGAAACAATGGATTTTCCTTTTAATTTCGATGAAATGCCCATTGCGGCAAAATTTATTTTCGATAGTTTTTCAAGAGATATTGAAGACTTCTCAAAAATTTACCCCGTATTCGATGATGCTTTTAGAAGTAGATTTAAAGAACAAATTAAAAATGCAAAAGATACCGTTTGTTGCGGGACTGAAGGGGTGAATATTAAAAATATCAGAATTGGCATTGCTGGACGAATTGAAAGTTTAAATACCTTACTACTTGAGGTGCAAGATTATTTTCCGGTTGCAAGAATTAAAGAATTTGATTTTATTTTGGAAGTTGTGGAGAGGAAAAATTTAAGTTCAGTATTGCCTATGGTGCCTAATCTATTAGAAGAATTAGAGTTGAACATACCACAGCAAAATGAGGATATCGCAAAATCAATTATTGATGGTATTCATTCTATTTATCAGGTTCTTAAATTAGATAGAATAGAGTTGCATCGTTCTCTTAATTCCAGAGGAATGATGAATGAAGAGGTTTTCCGATGTTTGAATCATCTTTGGGCAACATTGCAAGATGTGATGGAAATTGGTCAGAGTTTATATAGAAAAACTGATCCACCTAAATGTGTTGAGTACGAACTAAATTATATTAAAATGAAGGTAAAAACCTTTTGGATGTATTCATTATCCGATGCAGTTGTTGATGTCTAAGGATATATTACCTGATATTTTAAAGTTTACTGATACTAATTAATATTTACTGTTTTTATAGGATAAGTTTCAACACAAATTTTAATAAAGTCAATAAATTATCAGGCAACGCAAAAGAGGATAAGTGATCATCCGAATCTTAATTCAAGTGCAGTAACTAGTATCATTAGTAGGTTGGAAAAGAAAGGATTATTGGCTCGTTTCCCTAAATCAGGAGATCGAAGAGTTACTACGATTACTCTTACCTCAATTGGAGATGAAGTGCTAAGTTCAACTCCAGATCTTCTGCAGCAAAGATTAGCTCTTAAACTAAAGAGAATACCAGCTGATAAATTGCAGATTATTGATGATTCATTGGATTTATTAGTTGAAATGTTGGAGATCGAGGATATTGATGCTTCTCCCTGTTAACCGCTGAAGATGTAATTAAAAAAGAGATAAGTGGGGATTAGTCAACTCTTGATTGATTAGTATTTGTCTTCACTATAGCTCATTGTATGTAATTAATATTTCCAGGTTTTTGTTTTTTAAAAGTTCGTTTTTTCAATGTATAATTCTATTTTTTTTTTGAATTACAAGCTAATAGAACTTTTCTTTCTCTGATCGCTCAATTTCTGATATTTTAATATCAATACTATTGAAACTTAAAAATAAATTTAATCAGTTTTATTAGAGGGGGTGTAAGATAATTATTAGTCTTATTTTGCCTATCTACAATGATATGAATAAAAAAGATGTTGTGTTATAAAAAATAGGAGTGCAGTTGATAATAATTAAATACAGTTTTAAAGTTGATCTGAAAAATTTATCAAACTCATAATATAAACATGATTATAGGTCGAAAATATAGTTTTTTGTAAGAATATCCAATGTGGTGAATTGTAATAGGTGTTTTTCAGGAATTGTGTGTGTGAATTTATGGTGTATCCTTGAACATTACAAATTAATAATATATTATGTTGTTAAGGTGTTGTTTTTTTTGCTCTGAGGTTTGCCATTTGATTTTTCTTTCTTTTCAATATATTCTTTAAATATTAATCCTAAGTGATAGCTCATTTTGAATGTATTTTGTTAGAATAAAAAGTTCTATGCGACAAAAATATAGAAAATCAATTTAAATAAGAAATAAAATCAGCGCTTAGGAGTTTTTATGTAAGTAGCTACTAATAAGCTCCTAGTGGTGTTTGTATCTTGTTTTAGATATGATATAGTAGTGTTTGTTGGTTTGTAAAATATGTATTCTTTGCTATATTTGTCGTGTAGAAACTAAAAAAATAAATATGGTAGAATGTAAAATATTCACGTCTTTTTTAAAACCAGATAACTATCAGAGAGAAGAAATTGTAGATTTTCTGTATAAGAATTTGGAAGAATATGGTGACGAGAAACAAGATATTGATAAAGCAGTTGCTTATGCATTAAAAGAACGTGCCTCGATGGGTGGTTTTGTTCTTGAGGCTAAAAAAGCTAATGAAACTGTTGGGGTGGTAGTAGTGAATAGAACAGGAATGGAGGGATATATTCCTGAAAATATTCTGGTTTATATAGCTACTCATAAAAGGTGTAGAGGCCAAGGTATTGGAAAGCATCTTATGCAGAAGACAATTAAATTAAGTAAAGGGGATATTGCATTACATGTGGAGCCGGAAAATCCTGCACGAAATTTATATGAAAAATTGGGATTTGAGAATAAGTATTTTGAAATGAGATATAAAAAATGAGATTACCATGGCATATATAACTCTTGATGTTGATAAGTTGCAGGCTAATTTTAAATTTTTAGATGACTTGTTAAGTGAAAGAAAGATAGGGTGGTCAGTTGTTTCAAAATTGTTGTGTGGCAATAAAATGTTTCTTGAAAAGCTTGTTGGTTTAGGAGTGAAAAGCTTGTGCGATTCTCGTGTAACCAATTTAAAAATGATTAAAACCCTGAATTGTAATATTGAAACAATTTATATTAAACCTCCTCCTAAACAATCGGTAAAAGATGTTGTGGAATTTGCGGATATTAGTGTTAATACTGAATTAAAAACCATTAATTGGCTTTCGAAGGAAGCTCTAAAACAAAATAAAACTCACAAAATTATTATTATGATTGAATTAGGTGAGTTGAGAGAGGGGGTGATGCGTGAAGATTTTGTTAGTTTCTATAGGAAGGTTTTTGAGCTGCCAAATATTGAAGTTGTTGGTATTGGAACTAACCTAACGTGTTTGAACGGAGTACTGCCTAGTGAAGATAAATTGATACAATTAAGTCTCTATAGACAATTGATTGAAGCTAAATTTACTAAGGAAATTCCAATGGTGTCTGGCGGATCTTCGGTAACAATTCCTTTAATTTTTAATGAAGTTCTTCCTAGTGGGGTGAATCATTTTAGAATTGGTGAATCACTTTTTATGGGAACGGATGTTTATAATGATAAGCCTTTGAATGGATTAAATACTGATGTTTTTAAATTATACGCTGAAATTATTGAATTGATTGAAAAGCCAATGGTGCCGGTAGGTGAATTTGGAACCAACCTGGAAGGAGAATCATTAGAGGTAGAGTTGGAAAATCATGGGGCTACTTCTAATAGGGCAATTATTGATCTAGGCTTACTGGATGTTGATAGTAATCATATCATACCTAAAGATAGTTCTATAAATTTAATTGGCGCTAGCTCAGATATGTTAGTGATTGATTTAGGCGAGAATAAAGGCAATTATAAGGTAGGAGGTTTGATTGAGTTTAATCTCGACTATATGGGAGTGTTGCGGATAATGAGTTCTAAATATATAGAGAAACGAGTTTTTAATGGTCAATCGTAATTTTAAATAAATATATATACTATATGGAAGATAGAGAAGTTTTAAGGGAAGAGATTTATGATTTTGTTAATGAAAATCAACCAGTGGGCTTAGGTGAAATTCTTGCGGGGTTAAATTTATCGCATTTCTCTGGTGCTAGAGTTGTTCTTAATCTGATTAAAGAAAATAAACTCAACTATTTAAGTCCAGGTAAAAAGATTGTTGTACAGTAAAAGCTAATTAATTTTCACACAAAAGTGTTTTTTTAAGAGATGTGTTGCTAGCAGAGAATAGCTGTTTTGTAAGGCTAGTAATATGCCGTTTAAATGTTTACCGCCGCTATTTTTATAGCGGTGTTTTTTTTGTGCTGAATTGTGCATACTTAAATTAAAATATTATTAATTTACAAAAGGTTAATTGCAAATTTTAATGAATATTTTATGATTAAGTGTTATTATTTGGATAATGATTTAATTTCATGTGAATCGGATTTTAGGCGGGATGATAGTGTTTTGGTATGGGTAGATCTTTATAAGGCTGATGTTTTAGAATCTGAAAAGCTTGAAAAAAAATTGAAGGTGAAATTATTTACAGAGCATGAAAGAAAAGAAATTGAAACCAGTTCAAAATATATCGAGAATGAAAGTATGGTTGGTATTAACTTGAATTTTGTTGGTGTTGAGGATGATGGTTATCAGAAATCTTCAGTGTCTTTTATTTTGCTTGATAAAGTATTAATAACCCAAAGAGAAAAAGATTACAAGAGCTTTATTGAGCTCATTGAAAAAATAAATAAATTGAAGTTGTTTAGTGGGGTAGATCTGTTTTTAAACTTATTGGAAACAAGAATTGATTTTGATGCAGACCTAATTGAAGGAATAACAGATGATATTAATACCTTAAACAGAAAAATAGCTAAAGAGCAAAAGCTTGAACGTTCATTTCTTTTGCAGATATCAGAGGTTCGAAAATCAAGTGTGTTGATTCGAGAGACGCTAATGGAAAAGCAAAGAATTGTTTTTTCTATTTTGAAAAGTAGTTTTTTTCCATCGCTTGATAGACAAAGATTTCTGGTTATGAATAAAGATATTGCGTCTTTATTGCAACATTCTGGTTTTAATTTTGATCGTTTAGAGTTTATGCAAAATACCTTTATCGGACTTGTTGGTATGGAACAAAATAAGACAATTAAAATGCTAACTATTGTTACGCTTATATTTATGCCTCCCGCTCTTATTGCAAGTATTTATGGGATGAATTTTGATGTAATGCCAGAACTTAAAATGGCCTACGGATATCCATATTCCATTTTGGCCATGCTGGTTTCTTCTGTATTGATTTTCCTATTTTTCCGTTGGAAGAGTTGGTTGTAGTACTTTACAATCGCTCAATTATTTTTTTGAATAATAAATTTAATTTTAGTGCTCATATTTAAGAGTATGAGATCAAGCTTATTGTTTCTTTTCTGAGTGAAGTATAAAAAGAAAGCTATCATCAGCAGGCTTAATGCTGATGATAGCTTTATAGGTATGACAAACCCAAACAATTTAATTCATCTCAAAAGTTCGATTGAGAACTTAAACACAATGTGGTGATAATTTGTGTTACTTAAATGTTTCTATAGAACAAATATATTAAGAAATATATTCGTATTCAAAAGTCACTTGCTTTATTTATAGATAAGATTTTCTCTTTAGATGCAGCAAACGATTACCATACAAATCATAGTGCAGTATGATTCCTTCTCTTTTGCAAATTTATGGTTATCCCGAAGTAAAAGTTTGTTCTTTATAAGCATTAATATTCTATCTAATAATAAGTCATTTCTATTTTGCTGGTATTTTCAGCTTATTGCAATTATTATATTGTTTTATCTAGATCAATTTTATAAATTAATATTGAATATTCAAATTTGAAAATATGAAGCTCCACAAATATTATTTTAAGTCCTTCCGCATAGCTTTTATTTATTTAGTGATTAGTTGTTTATATCTTGTTTTCCGATAGATTAATTCATAAAATTTTTGGATGCAAAAAAACGATCTTTATATTAGGTGAATATCTTCATGTTAAGTAGAATAAGAGGGTGAGTCAGGGTTTGATGTTAAGTGGCTGGGAATTAGTTCGTGGTGGTATTGTTTAATGGGATTTATAAAACATTTTTTATCCCATTAAAATTTAGTCTGAAATCAGTAGGAGTACAAGCTTGCTTCTTTTTAAAAATACGATTGAAGTTAGAGATATTGTTGAAACCGCATTCAAAGCAAATTTCAGCAATACTTTTATTGCTTTCTATTAATAAACGAGTGGCGTAGCCCAATCGAATTTCAATTACAAATTCCACAAAAGATTTCCCTGTTCGTTGCTTAATCAAGCGACTAAAGGATATTGACGACATGTTTACGAGTGATGCGGCATCTTCAAGTTTAATCTTTTGTTGGTAATTCTCTTGTATGTACTTGTAAATGGTTTCAATTCTTTCACTATTGTGAAAATCACTCTGACGGTGAAATGACATATTTGTTAGCAATTTTTGTTCTCTAGAAATAGCGAGATCATATAACAATGATTGGAAAGCCAAGTAGCTGTCAAAACCTCTTTTCTGACTAAGAGCAATAAGCTTAGCTTCTACCATTTTTGTAGTTTCCTTCGAAAATAAAATACCTCTATTGGCATTGTTGAGTAATTCTCGAATTGGTTTAAGCATGTTTCTGTTTAAGGTATTCTCGTCGAATAATTCCCTGGGAAATTGTATTGTGATTTCATGCAGGAGTTCATTACTGTCGTTTTTGTAGTTTTCCCAACCATGATACAAGTTAGGGCCAACCATTACCAATTCTCTTTCGTTGATCTCTTCAATGTGATCACCAACAATACGTTTACCTCCTCGTGCATTAGAGATATAATTGATCTCAAATTCTGGATGAAAGTGAATTGGAAACGTAAATGCGTTTCTTTCACGATCAAAGATTAAAAAACAATCGTTCTCTTTTAAGGGTGTAATCTCCCTGTGTATTTGATCTTTCATGGGTGCTAATTTTTCACAATAATACACAAAATGATAAAATAGTACAATGAGAGAATGATTATTAGTATCAATTAAGGGGAAGAATTGAATTAAATAATGTGAATTTTGTAAGCTTTAAGAATCTATTTGGCTTTATTTTTAAGGCCTGTAGTAGTGCTTGTGTAGATAGGCACTATTAAAGCTACTGTAGGAAAGTGTGTTAGTGTACTCTTCGAAAAAAATCGTTCTTTTTAGTGATAATGATAAAAAAGTATCGGTCAACGATCTAAAAATACTTGTTAGAGATTTGCAATCGATATAATTTTGAGGTGTAAATATTTCCGGAAATTTACTATTAGTAAAAATAACAAGTGCTAATGCACAAAAAAAATAGGCGAAAGAGGTTTTTGATCATTTACTTTCAACAAAAAATAGTTGCGATTCTAAGGATCAAAATTGAATGGCCTAAAACTAAAATTTAAAATCTATGAAAAGGAATCTGCGATTTATTTTATTGATTTTCTTTCTTTCCTGCCATTGGACCGTCTTTGGACAAAGCAGAATGCTTACCGGTAAGGTAGTTGATGAAAGTAAATTGCCATTAGTAGGTGTTACGGTTGTTGTTAAAGGAACAACGAATGGAACTGTAACAAATATTAATGGAGAATATGAGATTGCTCTCTCGGGGAGCCAAAATGTACTTGTCTACTCATTTATTGGTTTTGTTGATCAGGAGGTTGATGCTCTCGATAAATCGATAATTGATGTGGTGTTAAAAACAGATATGGTTGGATTGGATGAAGTGGTAGTTGTTGGTTATGGTACCATGAAAAAGAGCGATTTAACTGGTTCTGTTGCGTCGGTTTCTGGTGATGCACTTCAAAAAGCAGCATCAAATCGTCCAGTGGAAGCCATGCAGGGGCGAGTGGCCGGTGTTAGTATTACAAAAAGTTCGGGTAATCCAGGAGCTGGCATGAAAGTTCGGATTCGTGGAGTTGGTAGTACAAATAATTCCGATCCGCTTTATGTTATTGACGGAATACCTTCTGGAACTGATATGGAACATATTGCACCTGAAGATATTGAAAGTATAGAGGTGTTAAAAGATGCTTCGGCTACTGCAATTTATGGAAATAAAGGGGCGAATGGAGTTATTATTGTAACTACCAAATCTGGTTCTTTAACAGATAAACCGGTATTTTCATTTAATTCATATTATGGAGTGGGACAAGTTGCTAATCCAGTGAACTTATTAAATGCTAATGAGCAAGGTGGATTAATATTGGAAGCAGCTGCAAACGATGGAATTTCAATTCCTTCTGATTTAGAAACCAGAATTAACTACGTTTTAGCTAACAACTATACGGGAACTGACTGGCAGGATGAAATTTTTCAAACTGGTGTGCAACAAAATTATAATTTCAGTGTTCGTGGTGGTTTTCAATCCGAAAATCAAGCTGATAGAAGATTGACTTATTCGGTAAGTAGTTCTTATTACGACGAAAAAGGAGTGGTGAAGAATACCGATTTTAATAAAATGATGCTGAATTCTAAAACAGAATATCAATTCAATAGTCGCATTAAAGCTGGTGTGCAATTGGATTTATTCCGCAAGAAAAATGGCAATTTTCAGCAAGGACTTTACAGCGGTCCAATTCCTTTGGCTTTAACAACAAGCCCTATGGATACTGGAGTTGATGCTGATGGTAATTTTATTGCAACAAAGACATTTTTTGGACAAAATCCATCTTTGGCAATCGATCATATGAAATATGCTGAAAATACAACCAATTCATACGGAGTAAAAGGATGGTTAGATATTAACCTTACTGAAGGTCTTACTTTTAAGACAACAATTAATATGTCGCGAGGATTTACTCATAATAAAGACTATCGCCCAAGCTACTACTTGAGTGAAAATTTTTATCGCACTGACAGCGAATTGTATGAGCAAAGAGGTGAATGGTACAGTTGGACATGGATTAATTTACTGAACTATACCAAAACATTTTCTGAGAAACACAAGGTTATTGCGACTCTAGGACATGAGTCTTCATTTAATGAGAATTCTGCTTTTAGTGGAACAGGAATCAATGTTCCAGAAGAGGAAGCTCTTCGATATTTGAATCTTGCAAAAGAATACAAAGAACAATTAGGAGCCTATCAGGGTGAAGGAGGAACAGAATCATTTTTTGCCAGAGCTTTTTATTCGTTTGCCGATAAGTATATGATCACAGGAACAGCTCGTTACGATGGATCAAATAAATTTACTGGAGATAACAAATGGGGATTTTTCCCATCTGTTGGTGCTTCGTGGAGAGCAAGCGAAGAGGATTTTATTCAAGATTTGAACCTATTTTCGAATTTAAAAGTGAGAGCTGGTTGGGGGCGTGTAGGTAATGAAGCAAGTGCTCAGGCAGGATCGGATGTTGCGAACATTAGCAACTATGGAATGTATTATGTGTTTAATGATATCGCTTATAAAGGCGGAACAACTACTAATATTCCGACTCCTGATTTAAAATGGGAGATTGTTGAGACTTCGAATTTTGGTCTGGATATGGGATTCCTTGATGGAGATTTGAATGTAACAGCTGACTATTTTATTAAAGATACAAAAGACATGATTACACGTGTTGCATTGCCTGGTTACTATCCAAAAGATCGACCTAATGCGAACATTGGAACCATGCGAAATGAAGGTTTCGAATTTTCAGCGAATTATGGAAAAACAATTGGCGATGTACGTTTTAATATCGGTGGAAACTTCTCCTATATTACCAATGAAATTAAAAAACTGAACTCCGATCCAGAAGCATTTATCGATGGAGGTTACATTGATAAGTTGGGGAATACTACCAGAACGGAAGCAGGAAGAGAGATCGCTTATTTTTATGGATATCAAACAGATGGTATTTTTAGAAGTGAAGAGGAATTAAATGCACATTCAGTCGCAGGTACAGCGATTCAGCCAAGCGCTAAAGTAGGTGATGTTAAATTTGTAGATCGAAATGGAAACGGAACTATTGATGCTGATGATAGAGCTTATTTAGGTTCGGGAACTCCTGATTTTGTTTATGGAATGAATTTCAGTATGGAGTACAAAGGTTTCGATTTTTCGGGTAATTTGTATGGCGTTTATGGTAGCGAAATCGTGAATGGGATGAATATTTTTGCTCTTGAAGTGAAAGATTATTCAAATGCTTATTCAAATCGAATGGATCGTTTTCACCCTGTAAACAATCCAAATGGTTCTCAACCACGAGTAACCTTGTCGGATAATAATAACAACACCCAGTTTTCTGATCGATATGTGGAGGATGGTTCTTATTTGAGATTGAAAAATGTTCAACTGGGATATACATTTCCAAAATCATTGACCGAAAAATACAAGATTGATAAACTTCGTGTTTATGTATCAGGACAGAATCTGATCACTTTTACTGATTATAGTGGTTACGATCCAGAAATTGGCGATTTAACTTTTGATGCAGATTCTGATGCTTCAAGTTTAGGTGTTGGAGTTGATTTGGGTAATTACCCACAACCTAGAGTGATTTATTTTGGGGTGAATGTTACATTTTAAACAAGACAAAAAATAAAAGATATGAAATTAATCAAGTATATGTCTCTGGTTGTAGCTGTCTTTGCAATGGGTTCTTGTGGAGATAGTGTTTTGGAGCTGGATAATTTGGGAACTCAGACTTCGGAAATATATTTTAATGATCCCGAAAATGCCTTAGCCGGACTAAATGCATGCTATTCTTCAGTATCGAAAGATGAATATTTTGTATACGGAGATATTATGTCGGATGATGCATTAAAAGGAGGTAGTGACTTATTCGATTGGGTAGATCGGGAGTACATAAGAATGTTTACCGCCAATTCGGGAAATAGCGTAAGTTCAGGAACATGGTCTTTACTGTACACTGCAATTGTTCGTTGCAATGAGATTGTGAATTCATTGCCTACAGCAACTTTCGATGAAGAACTAAAGAACCGAATTATTGGTGAGGCTAAGTTTTTAAGAGCTTATTCTTACTCTAAGTTGGTTGCTTTATTTGGTCCGGTACCTCTTGTGAAAGCGGATTACTCAGTTGATAATTTGGTAGAACCTCGTAGTTCTGAAGCTGCCATTTATGAATTTATAAAAACTGATTTGAGTGAGGCAATTGTGGCTTTGCCTGAGGCGAGTAGATATGCTGCAAATGATTTGGGACGTGCCACTAAAGGTGCTGCCAGAGCTTTAAAAGCACGAGTGTTGATGCAGGAATCATCGTATCATTACAATTCAGCTCTTGAGGTAAGCGGATATCCTGTTAGTACAGCCGAAATATGGGATGAAGTTTATGAGCTAACTAAAGATGTGATTGAATCGGGTGAGTACACTTTGGCTTCTAATTTTGCAACTATTTTCGAAGAGGAAGGGGAAAATAATGAGGAATCAATTTTTGAGATTCAGCACAAAACAACAAATAATGATTGGGGCGAAAGTGTAGGAAACACAACCATTGTACAAATGGGAAACCGCGACGATTGGGGATGGTGTTTTGATTTGCCAACCGATGCTTTGTATAATACGTTTGGTAGTGCTGATCCTAGAAGAGAATGTGCTATTTACGGACAGGAATTTAATGTTCTTTATGGTGTTGAACAAATTTGGGACAAACAAGAATGGACTTTGTCGCACGAAAGCACAAAAGATTTGGTTTCAGCATGCAGACTGAATCGGAAATATGCTTTGGCTACTGAAAATCGTCATGGAAATCATAACAATCAGCCAAACAACAAACGGGTGATACGTTATGCTGATGTTCTTTTAATGCATGCCGAAGCGGCTTACTATAAAGGTTTAGAGGCTGAAGCAAGAACTTATGTGAACAAGGTTCGCAGTCGTGCTGAATCTTCAACTTATCCTTTGGGATCTACTATTGGACAGACCACTGCTTTTACTTACGACGTTTATCCTGGAGCTTCTGTTGCACCAATTACTGATACTGGTGCTGATCTACTAAGTGCTATTTGGAAAGAGAGAAGAATGGAATTGGCTATGGAAGGTATTCGTTATTTTGATTTGGTGAGGACTGGAAGAACAGATTTATTGCCAGCAAAGGCGAATTACGAAGCACATGCTGGCTTATTACCTCTACCTGTAGGTGATGTGAATACGTTTGGACTAGAGCAGAACAAAGGTTATTAGTAATTAATAAATTTAAAACAGATGAAAAAGTATTTCATATATACATTACTGTCTATTCTATTTCTGGGAATGTTTACATCCTGTGATTATGATACTGAATACGACATTGATTGGCCAGTTCCGGTAATTTCGGAAGTTAGCTCCTATTCAGGACTAATTTCGAGTACCATAACTTTAGAGGGAAACTTCACGAAAGTGAATAAGGTGTATTTTGGTGATGTGGATGGAACGAATGTTCAGTTGGCATCAGATGAAAAATCATTAACGGTAAATGTTCCAAGAAAAATGATGGTAGATGGTGCACCTATAGTGGTAACTAATGAATACCGTCAATCTTATCAAACGGCTGAATTATTTGTGCCTATTATTCCAGCAACAACGGTGAGTAAGGTAAGTGATATTCAAACAGAATTGACTTTTACCATTGAAGGTGAAAACGTTGATTTATTAACTGAGATTACAGTCAATGGAGATCCAGCGACAGTTATCTCGGGTAGTATTAATTCAATTGTAGTGTCGGTGGCAGGTCTTAACTTAAGAGCAGGCACATTGGCTGAAGTAGCTTTTAAGAGTTTAGCGAAAAACGAAGTTCCTGCAGTTTCTAAAGTGAATGTAATTTATCCATTTATCAGCTACGAGGAAGTTGTGATTTGGGATTTTTCCAATGGTGAGCACGCTTATGTTGGAGAAGGAACAGCAAGTGTTGAAACGGGTGATGTTTTAGGAAATGAAGAGAAGTACTTTTCCTTGCGTGCACCAGGTTATAGCTGGGATAAGTTAACAGGCGAAATGGCCTTTTCTGAAGTGCCTGATGTAAGTAAGTTGGTGAATCCATACCTTACATTCTGTGTGAGAACACCATCGGGAAGCGCAGGTTATTTTCAGATGGAAGATCAAGCAGGAAATTGGAGACACTTTGGTTATGGTTTCGATACTGATGGTGAGTGGATTATTATTTCGCAACCTCTAGGAGAAGGCTGGGAAGGCGGAGAATTTAATAGTAGTTCTTTCATGCCTAAATTAGGATTCAAAGCGGGTAATGCTGGTGTTCATCAAGATTTAGATATTGCTTACGTGAAAATTACCGAAGGAAAATTTGATGGCAGTCAGGAAATTGGTGATGCTATTGGTGGATCAACAAAATTACCAAAAATCACAGTTATGGATTTTGAGGTAGAAAGTGAATGGCCAGATCTTATGAATGGAGATAATGTAATTGCTTCACTAGATTTCCGAAAAGATGAAATAGAACCATTTATAGGGAATGAATTTTTCACTTACGTGGATGATGGTTCACAAGGTGCTTGGGGAGCTTATTGGAATCAGACGATTTCTAAAGACACAAAAGCAATGGATCTAACAAGTTTTGATGATCCTTATTTGTCTTTTGCATTGAATACATCAGAAAACTCACAATATGTAATCGTTAGAATGTATCAGTACGATGAGGCTTTGGTGGTAGTTCAGAAATTTTTCCCAAATACAAATGGGAAATGGGCAACTTTCGAGTTTAGCTTATTCAACACCGATATGGAAAACTGGAGCGATGGAAGTACCGAATTGGGTGCTCACTATGCTTCATTAAAAAGATTAAATCCTGATGTGGCAATTGATAGAATTGAAATTATTGTTGGCAAGAATGGAGACAATCCTATTGAAGTTAGTATAGACGAAATGGTAATTACCGAAGGACCAAGATATAGTGAATAAAAAGTAAGAATACAGGACTGTCACGAGAGTGGCATGTCCTGTCTTTTAATTGAAAGAAAAAGGGAATCCATTTAAATACAAGAGTATGATCAGGTTTATGTGTTTTTTATTGCTCATTGTAAGTCTAAGTGTTTCGTGCAGTGAAGATGAGGCGAAAAGTCATTTTTCAGAATTAGAAAGTTTTTCGATCGATGGTTTGTCTGCTGATTTTATTATTGGTGCAGATTATAGTGTAGAAGCAATGGCTCCAGATGAGTTTGATTTAAGTAAATTGAAGGCTGTTTTTAAAGTTTCTGATAAGGCTCGAGTATTTGTTGGAACAACCATACAAACTTCGGGTTATACGCAAAATGATTTTAC
Organism: Marinifilum sp. RC60d5; assembly: GCF_052400665.1. NCBI lineage: Bacteria > Pseudomonadati > Bacteroidota > Bacteroidia > Marinilabiliales > Marinifilaceae > Marinifilum > Marinifilum sp. RC60d5. Next base: position 373,810 of record NZ_JBQTGK010000001.1, on the reverse strand, counting down.
AAAACCAGTGGTTTATTTGGTAGAAGCCGAAGATGGAAGCAAAACAAGTTATACGGTGACCATCTATAAGGATCCAAAAATAAAGTCATTTGGAATTCAGGAGCTTCCGAATGTGGTATTTACGATTACTGATCAGAAAATTGAAGGCGAAGTATTAAATGGAACCGATTTGTCTGATTTAACAGCAGTATTTTCCTTAACCGAAAATGCTAGACTGCTGGTAGGAGAGGAATTGCAAGTTTCCGGGGAGAGTAAAAATAATTTTCAAGAGCCTTTCAATTATACGCTTATTGGAGCTTCTGAAAGTGAAAAGGAGTACACACTTACCATTACCGAAGCCTCAAACAATGCACCAGTAGCAATTGCAGGAGCAGATAAATTAGTTTTAGTAGAAGAGGGCGTTGGAACAGCAATGGTTTCTTTAGATGGATCTTTATCTTCTGATATTGAGGGAGATATTGCTAAGTTTGAGTGGCTGGAAAATGGAGAGATATTTGCCAGCACAGCAAGTGTAGAACATGAATTTGCAATTGGCATTCATAACATTCAATTAAAAGTTACCGATAGTAAAGGACTAAGTGCAAGCGACGATTTGTTAGTTGAAGTTCGTTTGGTTGGAAATTATCAACCGGTAGATGCGGATGCTTCGCAAGAAACAATCAATTTGTATAAGAGCTTAGGCAAAATTGCCAATAGTGAACAGTTTCTATTTGGTCAGGAGCACCCACTTTCTTTTCAGTTGGGCAGTATCCGTCACGATTTAAGTACCTCCGATTGTAAAGAGGTAACCGGAGATCATCCTGCAGTTTATGGAATAGATCCTCACTACATGCTCTACAAAACAGATCAGGAAAAAGAAACGCATATCAACGAAGCCAAACATGCTTACCAAAATGGAAGTGTGGTTACCTTCGATTTTCACCAGCAAAGCAGAACCGATCATTCCATTTATTTTTCCGATTTATCAACACAATCCGATAAGGAATTGGTTTACGACATTGTGAATGATAAGAACGGAACACGCGAATGGTTCTATGCTGAATTGGACGAAATTTTAAACATCATCAACAACGATTTGGGTTTTCCTGTAGTTTTTCGATTGTTTCATGAAATGGATGGCAACTGGTTTTGGTGGGGAACTTCAACAAAAAATCATTCACCCGAATTGTACAAAGAATTTTATCAGTTAGCCGCAGATTACATCAAAGGGAAAACGAATTTGGTACTGTTTGCATGGTCACCAAATGCCCAAGTGAATGAATCTTACTATCCAGGAGATGCTTATGTGGATGTTGTGGGTTTCGATTTGTATGAGCCTTCTAAAACAGATTTAAAATCGAAATTAATTGATTTAAGCAATTTTGCTTACGAGCACAATAAAGTGGCCATTTTAGCAGAGACGGGTGATCGTAATGCATACACCACAAACGATCCTGACTTTTGGACATCGAAGGTTCTTGCAGCAATTAAAGAAGGAGGAAGTGAGGTTCGAATTGCATGGGTTTTAGCTTGGTTCAATGCTCCATGGTCTTCTTCTCAAGATGACTTATTTATTCCCAATAGCAATAGTTCAACGGAGTCGAAAGACGATTTTGTCACTTTTGAAAAAGATGCACAGACCCTTTTCCAAACCGATGCAAAAGCTTTGAATATCTATCAGTAAAAAAGAGTTCGTAAAATATAGAATAGAATGATAAAAGTAAACGTAACAGCCATTTTAGGGCTAGCCATGTTGATATCTTGTTCTTCCAAACAGAATCAAAAAAGCATAGAGAAAACGATAAATCCTATTGTTGCAGAATTAGACTTGGTGAAAGGAAAAGGAATTCTCTTTGGTCATCAAGATGATTTGGCTTACGGAGTAAATTGGGCCTACGTAGATGGAGAATCGGATGTGAAACGAGTAGCTGGTGATTATCCTGCCTTGTTTGGCTGGGAATTGGGTGGAATAGAATTGGATCACACTCATAATTTGGATAGCGTGCCATTTCAGGAAATGAATCGATTAGCTGTGAAAGGATACGAGATGGGAGATATCAATACTTTTAGCTGGCATCCGTATTCGCCAATTGATAGTATTAGCTCTTGGAGTGGAGATGCTGAAGTAGTGAAATATTTGATTCCTGGTGGTTCTTATCACGAGCAATTTAAAAATCAGTTGGATAAGCTCGCAACATTTTTTCAAAATTTGAAAGATAAAAACGCGACGCCAATTCCATTTATTTTTCGCCCTTGGCACGAAATGGATGGCACTTGGTTCTGGTGGGGAAGTAAAGCCTGTACTCCAATTGAAGTGAAAGAACTTTTTCGATTTACCATTGATTATCTAAAAAATAAAAAAGGTTTAACACAAATGCTAGTTGCCTATTCTCCCGATAGAAATTTTACAAATTTAGAGGAATACCTCACTTGGTATCCTGGAGATGATGTGATTGATATTATTGGTTTAGACGATTATTACGATTTTAAAATACCAAATGGTGAACAGGAAGTCGTTAAAAAATTGCACATGTTGATAGACTATGCTAAGGAGAAAAATAAATTAGTAGCACTCACCGAAACAGGATTCGAAAATGTAAGCGATTCGTTGTGGTTTACACAAAAACTTGGCAAAGTGCTTAGCGATTCTTTAGTTAGAAACGAGCTAAGTTATGCAATGGTGTGGAGAAACGATCCAAAGGTTCATTTCTTTTTTCCATACGAAAATCATCCCGCAGCAAGCGATGCAAAAAGGTTTTTAGATCGACCTGAAATACTTTTGCTGAAGGATTTTAACAAACTAAAAAACATCAAAACAAATAATTAAAACTTTCTGGTATGAAGAAGGATCTGTTTACAGAACGAGTGAAGCTGATAAGTGAAGGACACGAAGAATTGTTGAGAAGAAAGAATATAAAGACGTTTAGTACCAATGGAATATACAATCGATATGAAAATCCAATTTTGACGAGAGATCATGTGCCCTTGCAATGGCGATTTGATTTTAACGAGGAGACCAATCCATTTTTTATGGAGCGCATTGGCTTTAATGCAACTCTAAATTCGGGAGCAATAAAGTTAAATGGAAAATACCTTTTGGTGGTTCGGGTAGAAGGAAACGATCGAAAATCAATATTTGCAATTGCCGAGAGTCCTAATGGAATCGATAATTTCAAATTCTGGGATCGTCCAATTAGCATGCCTCAAACCGAAAAGGCAGATACAAATGTCTACGACATGCGTTTAACTAAGCACGATGATGGTTGGATTTACGGGATATTTTGCACCGAAAGAAAAGATCCAAATGTTCCGGAGGGAGATACTTCGAGTGCCGTAGCGGCTGCTGGTATTGCCAGAACAAAAGACTTAATTAGTTGGGAGCGTTTGCCGGATTTAAAATCGACTACTGGTCAGCAACGCAATGTGGTTTTATTTCCTCATTTAGTAGAAGGTAAATACGCTTTATTCACTCGTCCGCAAGATGGTTTTATCGATACCGGAAAAGGAGGAGGAATTGGTTTTGGCTTGTCCGATTCTATGGAAAATGCAGAAGTAAAAGAGGAAGTAATTGTAGATGCAAAAACATATCACACCATTTACGAAGTGAAAAATGGTTTGGGCCCCGCTCCAATTCGCACGACACATGGATGGTTGCATTTGGCGCATGGTGTTCGAAATACAGCCGCAGGTTTACGGTACACACTATACATGTTCATGACGGATCTTGAAAAACCTTGGGTGATTACTTACAAACCTCATGGTCATTTTTTGGCACCTTTAAAGGAGGAACGTGTGGGGGATGTTTCCAATGTAGTTTTTTCGAATGGATGGATCACCGATGAAGATGGTACAGTATACATTTATTATGCATCATCCGATACTAGAATGCATGTTGCAACATCAACAATTAATCAGTTGGTCGATTATTGTATCAATTCACCTCAAGATAAATTGCATTCGCATCTTTCTGTCGAGACAATTAATCAATTAATTGATAAAAATATAAAAGAAGCTACTAATCTGATTGATTGAATTATATGAGAGGAAAAGAAAAGGTTGATTTTACTTCAGAAGGATATGCAGGCTTGGATTTGCTTACGATCAAGTCCGAAATGTCTGCAGAACTAACGAATCTGTTGGACTTTTGGAGTACTGAAGCTATAGATTTGGAAAATGGAGGTTTTATTAGTCGTATTGATCATTTTGGCGTCAAAAATATTCAATCGCCGAAAGGCGCGGTATTGAATGCAAGAATACTTTGGACTTTTTCGGCTGCTTATCGAGTAACGAAAAAACAAAAATACAAGGAGAATGCCGATCGGGCATATCATTATTTAACTGAATATTTTTGGGATCATGACTTTGGTGGATTGGTTTGGTCAGTAGACAATTCAGGCACAATTCTTAATTCAAGAAAACAAGCTTATGCTCAAGGGTTTGGGATATATGCTTTTTCAGAATATTACAGGATAAGCAAGGATAGTCAGAGCTTGGACTATGCTAAAAAGCTATATTCTATTCTTGAAGATAAGTTTTTGGATAAAAAGAACGGCGGATATATTGAAGCCTTGCAACGTGATTGGACGAGTCAAAAAGACATGCGATTAAGTGAGAAAGATGCCAACAGTCCGAAATCCATGAATACTCATTTGCACATTTTAGAGCCATATACCAATCTTCTAAAAGTTTGGCCTGATTTAAAATTAGAGCAGAGTATTCGTCATCTTTTAACTATTTTTCAGAATCAAATAATTGATCCGAATACTGGGCATTTCAATCTGTTTTTCGATATGGAATGGAAAGTGGAATCGAGTATTATTTCTTTTGGTCATGATATTGAAGGGGCTTGGTTACTGAATGAGGCAGCAATTGAATTAAAAGATCGTTTACTGATCGAAGAAATTCAGAAGTTATCGCTTAAGTTGGTGGATATCAGTTTAAATGAAGGAACTGATATGGATGGATCACTATTCTATGAAAAAGAGGAAAATCACTTGGATACCGATAAGCATTGGTGGCCTCAGGCCGAAGCTATGGTTGGAATGATAGATGCTTGGGAGGTCGACACAAATCCGAATTATTTAATTGGTTTAAATCGAACCTGGGAATTTATTAAAAAGCATTTAATCGATAAAACAAATGGAGAATGGTTTTGGCGGGTAGATCAAAATGGAGAGCCTAATACAAGCGATGATAAGCTAGGTTTTTGGAAGTGTTCTTATCACAACACTCGCGCATTAATGGAGGTAATTGAACGTATTGATAAAATTTCGTAGAGATCATGGATCATAAAATAGGTTTAAAAGAAAAAATTGGTTACGGTTTTGGTGATTTTGCATCTTCTATGTTTTGGAAGATTTTTGCAATGTATTTAACCTTCTTCTACACCGATGTGGTCGAACTATCACCTGAATCAGTAGCTATGATGTTTATTATGGTTCGTCTTTGGGATGGATTAAACGACCCATTGATGGGTATAATTGCCGATCGTACCAATACGTCTAAAGGGAAATTTCGCCCATTTTTGCTATGGGTAGCGATACCATTTGGTGTAATTGGTGTGCTTACTTTCTCGGTTCCAGAAATTGGTCCTTCGGGCAAGTTAATATATGCTTATATAACATACACCTTAATGATGATGGTATATACTGCAATTAACGTACCTTATGGTTCATTGATGGCTGTGATGACCGAAAATCCAAAAGAGAGAACATCATTAGCTTCTTTCCGTTTTATTGGAGCTTATTCTGGAGGTATTGTTATGACAGCTTCAGCACCTTATCTTCTTGATTTCTTTACGAATGCAGGAGCTAATGATGCAAAGAGTTATCAATACATGGTTACCATTTATGCTATAATTGCAGCTTTTTTCTTTGTCATGACTTATCTGTGGACCAAAGAACGAGTGAAGGCCATTAAGGAAACGAATTCTATCTTGAGAGATTTAAAGGATTTAGCCAAGAATGCCCAATGGTTTATAATGTTGGGAGCTGGGATACTAATGTTGGTCTTTTTAACTTTTCGTGAGTCTAGCATCATGTATTATTTCAAATATTTTGTACAAGATCAAAGCTTGCCTTTATTTGGAGATGTTTCATGGGGTAAATTGTCTGGTGCATATATGACTATGTGGTTGGTAGCTAATATGCTTGGAGTTCTTTTAGCTATTCCTGTATCAAACAGATTTGGAAAGAAATATACTTTTATTCTAGCGATGTTTTTATCGGCTATACTCAGCTTTTTGCTTTACTGGCTTAATCCGCAAGAGGTATTCCTGATTTTTATTGTAAACATTATTAATGGTATAAGTGCTGGAATCGTTTTGCCAATTGTCTGGTCTATGTATGCAGATATTGCCGACTATTCGGAATGGAAAACAGGTCGTCGTGCAACAGGACTACTCTTTTCATCATCTTCAATGTCCCAGAAGTTAGGACTGATGGCAGGAGGAGTTCTTCCTTTATATATACTGTCATCTTATGGATTTGAAGCTAATACTGAGCAGACAGCCACATCGCTTGAAGGTATTCGTTTAATGATTAGTATTTACCCAGGTATTACTGCAGCATTATCAGGAGTATTCTTGCTTATGTATAAACTTACAGATAAGTATATGGTGAAAGTCACTAACGAGCTTTCTGATAGAAGAAAAGATTAAATTATTTATGTGAAAAGGTGAAGTTTCTTCAAATTTTAGTAGATCATAGTTGTTGTAAGTTTAATATTTTTCATGTGAGTTCTTCTGTGATTTATATTGATAGGTTTATTTCTAATGTTGTTGCTCAAAAAAGTTAATGGCATTGTGTTTATTGATGAAAATTATGATTGGGTATATAAATGAAGGACAATCACTTTCAGATGTTGCCATATTAAATTAAAAAGATGTGGTGGCAACTGATTCTAATGGCGAATATGCCATATTAATGAGGGATATCGCCTTTGATTGTCTGATAAAATCTACAGGCTATCAGTTAAAGTAGTATTTATTGCATTTTCCTAAGTTTTATTATCATCATCATTTCAATGGAGCTTCGTTAAATATTTAGGCGAAAAACCAACAGGAAAAGCTCCCTGATAATTGGACTTTTCTTTATATCCAAATTATGAAGACAAAGTGTTTAAGGTACTAGCAGTTGGTGATTCTCAAACTAGAGATGAACAACGATTGATTTACCTTAGGAATGGTAGTGTTATTGATATGCTTAAATAAAGCAGATTTCTATATAGTACAAAGAGATATTACAGATGAAAATCTGGATATACACTAAAAGGAACCCATAAAGAAGAGGTAACTGCTTATGAAGAAAAAGGAGAAATTTTTAAAAACTATAAAATTTTTGAAATCAAGTAAGTCTTTATGTATTGTATAAGAGTTTAATATTTAAAATAGTATAATGAAAAAAATATTTGCAACATTTACATTGGTGCTGATTGTATTAACGATATCAGCTCAACAACAGGGGTTTGACAACTTTGTTACAACAAAAGGAAAAGATCTAATGGATGGAGATAAGGTCTATCGCTTTGTTTCTATGAATATACCCAATCTTAATTATGTGGAAGATGAAATGACTTTTAATCGTGAACATCCATATCGTTATCCTAATGAATTTGAAATTCGTGACGCATTTGAAACTGTTAAACAAATGGGCGGGAAAGTAATACGTATTTATACGCTTCCAGTAAAACGTTCTGATGAATCAGATAATGTTCCGGCATTTGTAACTGGTCCAGGTAAGTTCGTTGAAAAAGCCTTTGTGGTTAATGATTTAATGTTGAAAATAGCAAATGAAACTGGTGTTCGTATTATTTTTTCATTTCTTAATAACTGGAAATGGATGGGTGGAGTTCCTCAGTATTCAGGTTTTCGAGGCAAAAAATTTGATGATTTTTGGGTAGATCCTCAGCTTATAGAAGACTTTAAGAAAACCATTGAATTCACCATTAATAGAACCAATACGCTAACTGGTGTAAAATATAGAGATGATAAATCTATTATGTGTTGGGAAACTGGAAATGAATTGGTTTGCCCATACAGTTGGGTCAAAGAAATTGCTGCATACGTAAAATCTCTAGATCAAAATCACCTTTTAATGGATGGTTATCATGCTATTGATCATTTTAGATATGTATATGAGGAGTCTGTAAATGATCCCAATATTGATATTTTGTCATCACATCATTATGAGCAAAACCCTTTTGAACAGGTCGTTAATATCCAAAAGAATCTTGATATAATTAAAGGTAGAAAGCCTTACGTACTTGGTGAATTGGGGTTTGAAAGCACAACTGCACACAACCGTATTTACAATATGATAATTGATAATAAAGACATTGCAGGTACCCTAAATTGGAGTATTCGTTCTCACAGAAGGGAAGGTGGTTTCTACTGGCACTCAGAACCTGTTGGTCATAATTTGTATAAAGCTTATCATTGGCCTGGTTTCGTAAGTGGTTATCAGTATGATGAAATTGGTTTATTGACATTAATAAGAGAAATGGCTTATAAAATTGATGGTGAAGAACCACCTGCATTGCCTAAGCCCAAGGCACCAAAGTTATTACCAATAGATAAGGTTTATAAGATTAACTGGCAAGGTTCTGTTGGTGCATCTGGCTATAATATCGAAAGAGCAGAATCAAAAAATGGTGAGTGGAAACAGATTGCTTATCATGTTTCGGATGCCGATGTTCCGTATTTTGATTTGTTTAATGATAAAACAGCAAAAATTGGTAAATCTTATTTTTATAGAATAGAGGCGACCAATGCAAGTGGAATTTCTCCTAAATCGAATGTAGTAGGTCCTGTATTAGTGCAAGAAAAGGCTCTAGTTGATAAAATGGGAAATATGATGACTGTTTACATGGCAAAAGGTGTCACTTTTGATACCGAATTTGATCGTAAGTTTAAGGAGGATATGGAGCGAATGGTAGGCGACTATGGAAGTGAAATTATCTATCATGTGCAAGGAACTCTTTCTAGTTTAAACATATATTCTTTTGAACAGGAAAAAGAGGTCGGTTTGAAACTTCAGGTATCTATAGATGGTAAGACCTATAATGATATTGATCCCGAGATTCTTGGTAATAGAACCGGTACAGGTGATTATGATTATTGGGATGGTATTAAATATCAGGTTTCAGAGCTTTCAGGAGCTAATGAATTTTTGAAGATAACTTACCATCATAAAGCACAAATAGGACGAGTTGAGTTGATGTATAAGTAATTTTGCAGTACATATAAGCTATAGATATGAGACTAATAAAATCAATTTTTTCATTCATTTTAATTTTCTTGCTCTTTTTTTCATCTTGTAGTAATAAGACGCGTATTCAATCACCTAATATTTTATTAATAGTTGCTGATGATCAGGCTTATGGTGATTTGTCTTTAACTGAGAATCCTTATCTGGAAACTCCAGTTTTGGATCAAATGGCAAAGGAAGGAGTATTTGCCGATCATTTTTACGTAAGTCCGGTTTGTGCACCAACCCGAGCGAGTTTACTAACAGGTAGGTATCATCAAAAAACGGGTGTTAGTGGCGTAACTCGGGGCAGAGAAGACATGCGTTTGGATGAAACTACCATGGCTAATGTTTTAAAGTCTTTTGATTATGCCACAGGAATATTTGGAAAATGGCACAATGGAGCGCATTATCCTTATCACCCACTAGGCAGAGGCTTCGATGAATTTGTTGGTTTCACATCAGGACACTGGAGCAATTATTTTGATACCACCATCGAGAAAAATGGAGCAGACTTTCCTACAAAAGGATATTTGCCAGATGTGTTAACCGATGAGGCAATTCGTTTTATATCAGAAAGTAAAGAGAAAGAGAAATCCTTCTTTTGCTATCTTCCTTTTCAAACTCCGCACACGCCCTTGCAGGTTCCCGATCGGTATTTTAATAAATACAAAGAAAAGGGCTTGGACGATTTCGATGCGTGTATTTACGGCATGTGCGAGAATTTAGATGATAATGTTGGACGTTTGCTAAAACAACTGGATGAACAAGATTTGAAAGAGAATACCATTATTGTTTTTTTATCGGATAATGGGCCTTTAAATTTTCGGTTTAACAAAGGTTTAAAAGGTCGCAAGGGAATGGAAGATGAGGGAGGTGTAAGAGTTCCTTTCATCATCAGTTGGAAAGGAAAAACCACTGTCGGGAAAACCATTTCTACTCCTTTGGCACACATCGATTTATTGCCCACTTTGTTGGATCTAATAGGTAAGGAGTATGAATTTGAAAAGCCTTTGGATGGGCTAAGTTTTGCGAGCTTACTAAAAGAGGAAGCACAGCTGAAAAAAAGAAAGTTGTACGGTGAATGGTCGGGAAGAAAGCGAGTTCTTTCAGATCCTTATTTAATGATTGATGAGGAACTTTTCGATATTCAGAAAGATCCTGAGCAACTGGTGAATATCCGAAGACAACATACCAACTTGTTTGATTCCTTACAAGCAGATTACAAAAAATGGTACGCTGATTTAGCAGTTGAGGAGCAAGAAAGCAAAGCCATTCCGGTAGGTTATAAGGAATATCCTATTTGTAAACTTCCTGCGCATGAAGCAAACCTATTTCCTCCTTTCGAGTTTAGAAAAGACAGAAGACAAACGGGAATTGCTTATCACAGTTTGTATGGATGGGCACACGATTGGATTGACTTCTGGACCAAAACCGACGCTTATGCACAGTGGCAAATAGATGTTGTTGAAGAAGCGAATTATAAATTGGAGATATATTATGCTCTTGCAGATGAGGATGTTGGCACTAAATTAAAAATCACAATTGGAGATGAGCATGTTGTTTTTAAAGTAGACAAAGCATTTATTCATAGTGAATTAAAAGATTACGATAGAGTGAAGAGAGAGCAGGAAGCACCGGAAACGGATTGGGGTAAACTAGATGTGGGAAATGTGAATCTAAAAGAAGGGAAATACAATCTTACGATTCAAGCATTAGATATATCCGGTAAAAAAACGATTGAATTGAAAGAAATTCATTTGATTAAAAATAGAGCTCAATAGGTTTATATGATGTTAAAAAATAAATATTGCTTGTTATTTCTAATTGGTTTTATCTTGTTTTCCTGTGCAGAATCAAAAGAGCAAAACCAGAATAGATATCAGTCTTCCATTAAAAGTTCGATTTCTTTTTTCGATAAAGCATTTGATGCCAAAAGTGGTGTGTGTTTTTCTGAGCTTGATTTTTACGGAGATACTACCTCTTCTAAAGTTTATACAGTTGCATTAAGCCGATTAATTTATGGATTAGCCTACTCTTCAAAATACTTTCCCGAGAACTTAAAACGTGCCGAACATTTGGCTAGGTTTCAATTGACAAAAATGTTAGGAGAAGATTCACTTGGATTCTACTTTATACCAGAAGTGGGAGAAGGAAAAATTAGACGGTCTGAACGTTTAGATATTTGGCAACAAGCTTATGGATTGTGCGGTCTTACAGAGCTTTATCGTTCAAATTCAGATGAACAATTATTAACTCAAATTCATCATCTCAGTAAGGCCTTCGTAGAACGTTTTAAAGACGAGGAAAATGGTGGTTTTTATGGCGAATATGCTTGTAATTCTGGTGGAATTGCAGGAACTAAAACCATTCAATCATTAATGTATCCTATAACTGCCTACATGGCTAACTTATGCTTAGCAGATGATAAGAATCGTTCCGAGTACGAAGAAATCATAAAAGAGCATTTATCTATTGCTTACAGTAAAGTTTGGAACGATTCTTTGGGCTGGGTAAATACAAAGTTTGACGACAGGTGGAATCCGATCATTGAATCCAAAGAAAAAGTATGGGTAAGTCCAGGACATAATTTTCAGTTTGCAACTCTACTACTTAGGAGTGCCGAATGGCCTTTTATTTCAAATAAAAAACAAGAGAAATATGTAAAGCTTGGCAAAAGGATTCTTAAAGAAACATTGAAAAAAGATATTTGGATAGATGAATCCATAGCCAATGGATTTTATGGAGGAATAAATCCATTAACAAATGAAGTGTTGGATAAGAATCGTTCTTGGTGGCAACATTGTGAGGCACTGATTGCCTTGTCTTTTTGTCCTGAGTTGACAGATGAATTTGAATTACTTAAAAAATTCTATTTCGATTCCTTTGTAGATGCTAAGAATGGAGGAGAAATTGCGAATATTGATATCAATGGAAAGCCAATTATTGAAGCGAAAGGGCAAAAAGGAAAATCGATTTATCATCATATTGAAATGTTAAGAATATTAAATGAGAATAAAATCAGATTATAGAATTCTTGATACTTGTATCTGAAATTAAATGAACTAGAATGAAAAACTACCTGTATTATTTAACTTTTTGGATAGTTGCCACAACTTTTCTATCCTCATGTCAACCTAAAGAAATCCAAAATATGGAAACGAGGGAATTGAATGCAAACTGGACTTACCGACAGGTGAATGGATCTATTTCGGGAACAGCAACGGTGCCAGGAACGATTCACACCGATTTATTGGCCAACAAGCAAATAGAAGATCCATTTTATCGCATCAATGAAAAGAGTCAGCAGTGGATTGATAAGGAAGATTGGGAATACGCTACTCTATTTCATTTATCCGAAAAGGAAGTGGCAAAGCAAAATATCATTCTACATTGTGCAGGTTTGGATACTTATGCCGATGTTTACGTGAACGATAGCTTGGTTTTGCAAGCCGATAACATGTTTCGCGAGTGGGAAATTGATGTTAAAAACATAGCAAAAGCGGGAGAGAATGAGCTTCGTATCTACTTTCATTCACCCATTAACAAAGGATTGGAATTGTTCAAAGCATCGCCATATACTTATCCAGCGGTAAACGATCAATCGGAAAATGGAGAGTTAGGCGATCAAAAAGTATCTGTGTTTACCCGTAAGGCCGGTTATCATTATGGTTGGGACTGGGGGCCACGATTTGTAACTTCGGGTGTTTGGCGACCAATCAATCTGGAAATTTGGGATGCGCTTCGCATTAAAGATGTTTTTATTCAACAAAAATCTGTAAAGAAAGAGGAAGCGCAATTGTTGGCTGATTTTAATTTGGAAGCAAATGAGGCCTTTTCGGGAAAGGTGCTATTGACCGATAAATCAACCGGAAAGCTAATGTTGAGTAAGCAGGTAGATGTTGAAAAAGGAAGTAATCTAATTTCGATTCCTTTTACGATTACAAATCCAAAATTGTGGTGGTCGAACGGTTTGGGAGCACCAAACTTGTATCAGTTTGAAGCTAAGGTGATAAAAGACAAGGAAATTGTTGCCAATTATGAGTTGTCAACTGGATTGCGAAGCTTAAAATTGATTCGCGAAAAAGACGAGGCCGGAGAATCGTTTTATTTTGAATTGAATGGTGTGGCTGTATTTGCCAAAGGAGCCAATTACATTCCAAATGATAATTTTTTACCACGAGTAAGCCAAGCGGATTACGAAAAAGTAATTGCCGACGCAAAAGATGCCAATATGAACATGCTTCGAGTGTGGGGCGGTGGTATTTACGAGAATGATATTTTTTATGATTTATGTGATAAAAACGGTATTCTGGTTTGGCAGGATTTTATGTTTGCTTGTTCCATGTATCCCGGAAACGAAAAAATGTTGAACTCCATAAAAGAGGAGGCCAAAGATAATGTGATTCGTTTGCGCAATCATCCTTCTATTGCATTATGGTGTGGAAATAACGAAATGAATACCGCTTGGAGCTATTTTTCGAAAGATGGTTGGGGTTGGAAAGAGCTGTATACCGAAGAACAGAGAGAAGAAATTCAGAAAGCCTATATGGATATTTTTCATGGAATTTTACCCGATGCGGTGAGTAAATATACCGATGGGGATGCTTATTGGCCATCGTCGCCACAAGCAGGTTTTGAAGTGGAAAAACATGCGGGATACGAAACCGCAAGTGGCGATATGCACTATTGGGGTGTTTGGCACGGATTGCATCCTTTCGAAGCTTTCGATCAATACAAAGCTCGTTTTATGAGTGAATATGGTTTTCAATCCTTTCCCGATTTCGAAACGGTAAAGAAGTATACGTTGCCGGAAGATTACAACATCGAATCGGAAGTAATGGCATCGCATCAGCGCAGTGGTATTGGGAATCTTCGCATTAAAGAATACATGAGCTGGGATTACAAAGTACCTGCCGATTTTGAGCAATTTTTATACATGAGTCATGTGTTGCAAGCAAGAGGAATAAAAGCCGCCATTGAGGCACATCGAAGAGCAATGCCTTATTGTATGGGAACTCTTTATTGGCAAATAAACGATTGCTGGCCAGTAGCAAGTTGGAGTAGTACCGATTATTATCACAAATGGAAAGCCATGCATTATATAGTTCGTAAAGCCTATCAACCAGTTTTATTGTCTGCTTTTGCAAGCGAAGGGCAATTAAAAATATATGGAGTTTCCGATTTGCTGGAAAGTAAAAATGCAAGTTTAAGTCTTCGCTTGATTGATTTTGATGGTAAGCAGTTGTTTACAAAAGAAATAGCTGTCGATTTAGTAGCCAATACAAGTCGTGTTTTGTACGATTCGAGTATTGAAACGCTTCTCGGAGATTACGATAAAAATGCTGTTGTTTTGCAAATGGAGTTGAAAGCAGGAGATGACTTGCTAGCAGACAACAACTACTATTTTGCCAAGCCAAAAGAGCTACTCTTGCCCGAAGTAAATATTCAGGTGCAGATTAGTGAAAAAGAAGGTAAGTACTTTGCAGAAGTCTCTACCGATAAATTGGTGCGCGATCTGTATTTGAATTTTAAAGATTCAGATTTAAGATGTTCCGATAACTATTTTGATTTGTTACCGGGAGAGAGACGAACTCTTGAATTGTCAGGATCAGATATTCCAAAGCAGAGCGACTTACAATTAATGCATTTGCAACAAATTACAGAATAAAAAATCCATAGCGAGGATGAGAATTTATTTTTATCGTCGCTTTTAATAGTTGAACAATGAATAAACTTTTAGGATTACTAATTCTTTTTGCGAGTATGATATTTTCATCTTGTCAGCAAGAAAAAGAAACGAATTTTGTGAAGGTTGAAGACATGGCTTTTACGATAAACGGAAAAGATTACAATTATAAAGGAGCTAATTATTGGCAGGGCATGAATCTGGGAGCACCCAAATCGGGAGATCGGGAACGATTAATTCGGGAATTGGATCAGATGCAAACATTGGGAATAACCAATTTACGCATATTGGCAGCCAGCGAAGCCGATTCGGCAATGCGCTATTGCATTCATCCGGCTTTGCAAATTGCACCAGGAGTGTACAATGAAGATATTTGGCAGGGATTGGATTTCCTACTTGCCGAAATGGGAAAAAGAGAGATGAAAGCGATTATGGTGCTTGGAAATTTCTGGACCTGGAGTGGGGGATTTCCTCAGTATTTACGATGGGCAGGTATGGGCGATGTTCCTTATCCTCAGGAACTGCCTACTTCGTGGCAAGAGTTTACCGATTACTCCAAACAGTTTTATAGCAACGATTTGGCTCAACAGATGATGAAGAATCACATTAAAACCACCATAGGAAGAATCAATTCGGTGAACGGAAAAGCTTATAAGGAGGATGCGGTTATTATGGCTTGGCAATTGGCGAACGAACCACGCGGTTACGATGTGCCAAAACAATTGCAAAAATGGACAAGAGCAACTTCTGCCTACATCAAAAGCTTGGATGAAAATCATTTGGTTTGTTTGGGAACCGAAGGAAATACCGCCAGTGTAAATTCTGGTGTTAATGTGCTGATTGACAATGATGATCCAAACATTGACTACATAACTATGCACATTTGGGCGCAAAATTGGGGCTGGTACAAGCCCGGACAAAGCGATTCGATTTATCAAGAAGCAATGAAAAAGGTAAATGCTTATTGGGATGTTCATGTGCAAGCCGCTAAAAAATTGAAAAAACCAATGGTTTTAGAGGAGTTTGGAATTGCTCGTGATGCATCTTCTTTTTCTCCGGATACTACGACCACTTCTCGGGATCAATTTTTCGAATATATATTTAGTAAGGTCGATGAATCCATTAAGAATAAAGGAGTTGTGAGAGGATTGAACTTTTGGTCCTATTCTGGAGAAGGTAGACCGCCACGTCCGGGAGAATTCTGGTTGCAAGGGGATACTTTCTTGGGTGATCCTCCTCACGAATTACAGGGCTGGTATGGAGTTTACGATACCGATTCTTCTACCTTGGGAATAATAAGAAAATACAATTTATAATGATATTCTTTTATTCTGTAAAGATCTATAGAAAATGATTAGTTAGTTTTAGTGATAAGGGATGCTTCATTGTTTTTGAAGCATCTCTTTTTTTTAGTAAATTGGTTCGTCATGTAAATCTGTAGAGACGCGATTTAACACGTCTGTAAAATGGAGAAAGATGTGCAATTTGGGCATCTGTAAAATGAGTAAATGGTGTTTTTGATAGGTGTCAGTGATGAAATAAGAAACTTTATCAACAAAACAATTCTAACAATAGGAAAAGTGGATAGCCTTTATCAGTGAATTAAAATCTATCTTTGCAGTTCCATTCAATACCTGCTAAAGTTATGGTTCATGGATAATGTGGATGTCTTTTTAAGGATATGCACAAATACTAGATACACAATTAAGTCACATGAATATGAAACGTCCATGTATAAAGCTTTCTACACACTGAGAGATGATTATATGGTAAGTTACATATGGCAAAAATATAAAATTTATGAAAGATCTTTCCAAAATAGAAAAGATAAACAAAGTTGTTGAGGAATATTTTAAAGAGAATTCTTCACTTGAAATAGCACCCGTAAAAGCGTTGATGCCAGCTTTTATTAAGGCAGGAATATTTACAAAAGACATAAAAAAAGGGTTGCCAATTCGACTGGTTTTAAGAGAACTAGATGCAAGTAATGAGTTGAATTTAATTCCTACTCTTTATGCTGAAAGACATGGAGAACATACATATTGGTACTTTGTTCCAGCTACCGCATCAGCTCCTGAGACACCCTACAAACAAGAAAAAAAGAAGCCTGAGAACGATCCAATCGCCATTCGTTTAAATAGCGATGAAACCTATGTGATTTCTTTATGTGATAAAGTTTTAGGATTGAAAGCAAATCGACAAAAAAGGTTTGATTTTTTATTGGGTGATCTTCATAAGAATGGAAAAACTCAGACTTTACTTCCTGTAGATGCTTACTACGAAGAATTGCAATTAGTGGTAGAGTACAAAGAAATACAGAATTACCGACCTCTTGCCATTTCAAAAATACAAGAAGAGGAAGATGAGGATGAGGAAAGCACAAAGACCTTGTCGAGAGAAGAACAACGAAGAATTTATGATGAGAGAAGAGCCAAAGTTCTTCCAGAGAATGAAATTTCATTGGTTGTTATTTCTTATTCTGATTTTGAATACGATGATAGAAATAAGATTATTCGCAAAGAAGAAAGTGATCTGAAAATTGTACAAGAAGCATTAAAAGACTTTCGATAAAGAAGAATAAAATGCCAATTAGTTTATCATTTTTTTCTAGTAGATCTTTTGCAATTTGGTACTGATCTGGAGCAAGAGTACCGAATACACTTGTTTCCGGTTTGTAAAATTTACCTTTTGCTTGTTTTATTATTTTACCTGAAGCAGCCATTCTGTTTAAGCTTTTTAGGATTGCTTTTTTTTTATTCACCCCTGTGATTAAATAATTGTAGGTGAAAACATATCTCTTAAGGAACTTATCGATCTTAATCCTTATGTATTCAGATGTTTTCACGTTTGTTTTACTTAAAAAAATAAAATGTCTAGTTTATTATTAAAAACTGGACATTTCTTTTGCAGACTGTATTAATTGTTTAGAGTTGCTTGTACAATCTCAATATCAAAAAAATTATTCTTTTCTTCAATTTTTGATGTTTGCAAACCGTGTTCAACACTACCATTCAAGATTTGTTTAATTTCGTTTCCCTAAAGTATATAAAAAAAATGGCGACCGAATTTCGATCGCCATTTTCTATATATTTGAAGTCAGATTACTTGACTTCCTCAAAGTCAACATCAGTTACTTCATCATCAGACTTAGCCTGACCGCCTGCCTGAGCTCCTGCATCAGGACCTGGCTGACCTGCTTGAGGGTCTTGTGCCTGTGCATTATACATATCTTGAGAAGCTGCCTGGAATACAGTGTTTAATTCTTCAATAGCTTTATTACATGCATCAACATCTTGAGCTTTGTGAGCTTCTTTCAATTTGTTTAAAGCATCTTCGATAGGCTGCTTTTTGTCAGCTGGTAATTTATCACCGATCTCTTTCAGTTGCTTTTCAGTCTGGAAAATCATACCGTCAGCCTTGTTTAAAGTATCGATTTTTTCTTTGGCAGCGTTATCAGCATCTTCGTTAGCCTTAGCTTCTTCGCGCATTCTTTCGATTTCAGCATCAGATAATCCTGAAGATGCTTCGATACGAATGTTTTGCTCTTTACCAGTTCCTTTATCTTTTGCAGATACGTTCAAAATACCATTTGCATCGATATCAAAAGTCACCTCGATTTGTGGAATACCACGTGGTGCTGGTGGAATGCTATCTAAGTGGAAACGACCAATCGTTTTGTTTCCCTGAGCCATTGGTCTTTCACCTTGTAGGATATGAATTTCTACAGATGGCTGATTATCGGCAGCAGTTGTAAATGTTTCAGTTTTCTTAGTTGGAATAGTAGTATTTGACTCAATTAATTTAGTCATTACACCACCCATGGTTTCAATACCTAAAGAAAGAGGAGTAACATCTAAAAGAAGAACGTCTTTTACTTCTCCGGTTAGTACACCACCTTGGATTGCGGCACCAACAGCTACTACTTCATCAGGGTTAACACCTTTCGATGGAGCTTTACCGAAAAATTCCTGTACTTTATTTTGAATAGCAGGAATACGAGTAGATCCTCCTACTAAGATGACTTCGTCAATATCAGAAGTAGAAATACCAGCATCTTTTAACGCAAGTTTACATGGCTCGATTACCGCTTGAATTAATCTATCAGCTAATTGCTCGAATTGTGCACGGGAAAGAGACTTAACAAGGTGTTTTGGAATACCATTTACTGGCATAATATATGGCAAGTTGATTTCAGTGCTAGTAGAACTGGAAAGCTCAACTTTTGCTTTTTCAGCAGCTTCTTTCAAACGCTGAAGAGCCATAGGATCCTGACGCAAGTCAATTCCTTCATCTTTGTTAAATTCGTCAGCTAACCAATCGATAATTACCTGATCAAAATCATCACCACCAAGGTGAGTATCACCATTAGTAGATTTTACTTCGAATACACCGTCACCCAATTCTAATACTGAGATATCGAAAGTACCACCACCAAGGTCGAACACTGCAATTTGCATGTCCTTATCTTTTTTATCAAGACCATAAGCCAATGATGCAGCAGTCGGTTCGTTGATGATACGCTTAACAGCTAAACCAGCGATTTCTCCAGCTTCTTTAGTTGCCTGACGCTGTGCATCGTTAAAGTAAGCAGGAACAGTAATTACTGCCTCAGTTACTTCTTGTCCCAAATAATCTTCAGCAGTTTTCTTCATTTTCTGAAGTGTCATAGCTGAAATTTCTTGTGGAGAATATTTTCTGTCGTCGATTTCAACACGAGGAGTGTTGTTATCACCTTTAATTACTTTGTAAGGAACACGTCCGATTTCTGTGGAAACTTTATCGTGACTCTCACCCATAAATCTCTTAATAGAGAAAATAGTTTTAGTTGGATTTGTGATTGCCTGACGTTTTGCAGGATCTCCAACTTTTCTTTCACCACCTTCAACAAACGCCACAATAGATGGAGTTGTTCTTTTTCCTTCACTGTTAGGAATTACTACAGGCTCGTTACCTTCCATTACAGATACACAAGAGTTGGTAGTTCCTAAGTCGATTCCAATAATTTTACCCATTTTAGTATTTATTTAATGTTCTTATTTTTTCAATAATTTTACAAATCATTTTCAGATTCGTCAGGTAGTAATCAAAGCCTGTGCCATTCGAAAATTTACGGTTCTTAATGCAAATCTGACACCGAAAGCAGAAAAATAATTTTAATTCATGACATAATTGCTGACAAAAAGACAGAAACAATTAATTACGAATGAAGAATTACAAATTCACAACTCATATTATTCTTATTGATTTACTCTCGTTCTGTTTCCTTTTACCTTTTTACTTTCTCCTTCTTACTTTACTCCTTTTTACCTGTTCCTTTTGCCTTCTTACTTGTTCCTTCTTACTTTTTACTTGTTACTTTCTCCTTTCTCCTTGTTACTTTCTCCTTTTTTATACCTTTGCATATTAAATTAGAATAGTTAGGACAATTTGATCCTTACTTTACTATTGTCCAAAATTTTATAGAGATGTCAATTCATAAAGAATCGGTAAAGAGAGTAACCACGCATGTTCTCTCAGAAATGAAATTAAAAGGGGAAAAGATCTCCATGCTTACTTCCTACGATTATTCAATGGCAAGTATTGTTGATAAAGCAGGTATAGATGTTATTCTTGTTGGAGATTCGGCCTCGAATGTAATGGCAGGACATGAGACAACCTTGCCAATTACTTTGGATCATATGATTTATCATGGAGCATCGGTGGTAAGAGCAGTGCACAGAGCATTGGTTGTGGTTGATCTTCCTTTCGGAACTTATCAGGGAAATTCGAAAGAAGCTTTAAATTCTTCTATTCGTATTATGAAGGAAGCAAGTGCTGATGCAGTAAAGTTGGAGGGTGGACGTGAAGTGTTAGAGTCGGTAACTCGTATTTTATCGGCAGGAATTCCAGTAATGGGGCATTTAGGCTTAACTCCACAATCGATTCATAAATTTGGAACTTACGCAGTTCGTGCCAAAGAGGAAGAGGAAGCTCAAAAATTAGTGGAAGATGCTAAAATGTTGGAAGAAGCCGGATGTTTTGCCATTGTTTTGGAAAAAATTCCTGCTAGTTTGGCAACAAAAGTAGCTGTAAGTGTAAGTATTCCGGTTATTGGTATTGGTGCTGGCAATGGTGTGGACGGGCAAGTGTTGGTCATTCATGATATGTTGGGAATTACTCAGGAATTTTCACCTCGATTTTTACGAAGGTATCATAACCTTTTTGCAGAGATTAAAGGAGCAGTTGAAACCTATATTGGCGATGTGAAATCGCAGGATTTCCCGAACGAGAGAGAGCAGTATTAAAGTTCAAAGTAGAAAGTTTAAAGTGGACAGGTCAATTATATGACTAGTTACTAACGACAAAGAAAAATGGCAAAAGAAAGACTAGAAATATTATTTGAAGACAATCATCTGATTGCAATAAACAAGCGTTGTGGCGATATTGTACAGGGTGATAAATCGGGCGACGAACCTTTAAGCGAAAAGGTAAAAGCCTATATCAAGAAAAAGTACGATAAGCCAGGAGATGTTTATTTGGGAGTACCTCACCGAATCGATCGTCCGGTAAGTGGTGTGGTTATTTTTGCAAAAACAAGTAAGGCTCTAACCCGCCTGAATAAAATGTTTCAGGAAAAAGGTGAGGAGATCAGTAAGATTTACTGGGCAATTGTGCAAACCTGCCCAAGATTGGAGGAGGAGAGACTAACGCACTATGTTCTGAAAAATCAGGAGAAGAATCGTACCAATGTTTTCGATAAACAAAAGAAAGGTGCAAAAGAAGCAGTGTTGGATTACAAGCTGATAACTCGTTCGCAGAAGTATTTTTTGCTCGAAGTAAAATTACATACCGGTCGTCATCATCAAATTAGAGCTCAGCTGTCGAAAATTGGGGTGCCAATTCGTGGCGATTTAAAATATGGAGCACAACGCTCTAAGTCTGGAGGAGGAATTGGATTACACGCTCGTGAAATTTCATTTATCCATCCGGTAAAGCAAGAGCCAATTAAAATAACAGCTCCTGTTCCGCAAAAAGACAATTTATGGCGTGAGCTCGATGCTTTAGTTAACGCTTAAATAATACACAAAACCGATGCTAGTTCATCGGTTTTGTTTTATCGCTTGCCGACAGCAGGAGCAGGCGCATCTAATGGGTGCTGATAATAAATATCTACTCATCCAGCATATCCTTATCGAAATACAAAGGCATTAATTGTTTGATATTTTCAACAATTCGAATTCTATTTTCTCCGTAAAGAATAACTTTTATTGGTTGTTTGTATCGATCTTCGGTTTCCAGTAAAACCTGGCGACACGATCCGCAAGGAGGAATAGGACTTTCTGAAAAAGATCCATTGCTACGGGCTGTAATTGCAATTGCTTTTACAGGGATATCCGGATATTGTGCATTGGCATAAAAAATAGCAACGCGTTCGGCACACAAACCCGATGGATAAGCTGAGTTTTCCTGATTGTTTCCCTGAATAATTTCACCATTTCCCAGTTGCAAAGCAGCCCCAACATTAAATTTAGAATAGGGTGCATACGAACGATGAGCGGCTTCTTTTGCACTATTTACCAGTAATTGATCTTCCTGCGAAAGTTCTTCTATTGAATCGTATTCGTAAACTGTTGTTATGATTTGTGTCTGTTTCATCTTTATAGTCATTAATAAACAATTGATTAGTCACCTGTTGTTACTGCTGGCAACGAGTGATGAAAAGGTCATTGTTTTTAGTCCCTTAATAAATATACAATACTTTCGATACTATCTACTATAGTATCATCGTTAGCTTATCAACGGAATAATCTGTGAATAAAAAATTGTTAATAAATAACAATGAATAACAGGATTGTTATATTTTTATGGTTGCTTAGGAAATCGAGACTAATATAGACATAAAATTATAGATTTCCCATTTTTACAAATAATTCAGCTTATGAGGAAAATTATTCTTTACGCCATACTTTTTATATCAGTAAGTACTAATGTTTTTGCGAAAAACTATACTCGAAAACAATATATTCAGAGATATAAAGACTTGGCAGTTCGGGAAATGGAGCGAACAGGAATTCCGGCAAGTATTACAATGGCGCAGGGAATATTGGAATCGCGTAATGGGAATTCCGATTTGGCACGTAAGGGGAATAATCATTTTGGGATTAAGTGTCACGATTGGGTAGGTCCGAGTATGAAGTTTGATGATGATAAAAAGGGGGAGTGTTTTCGTAAATATTCAAGGCCTTACGATTCATATAAAGATCATTCTAAATTTTTAACTACTCGTTCGCGTTATGCTTTTTTGTTTAAGTATCGTTCCGATGATTACAAGCGCTGGGCACATGGGCTTAAAAAAGCAGGTTATGCAACCGATCCTAGATATCCGCATAAGCTGATTAAAATTATTGAAGACGAACAACTTCATAAATTGGATAGGAAAGGTGCTGGTGGCGATTTTTATATCGAAAAACCAGATCCTACCGAGTTGGCCGATATCGATGGTGATTTAAGTATCGATCCGTTTGGTGCCAGATTAGAAGAGGCCAATGGGGTTCATTATATCATCACAAAAAAGGGAGATACATTCTACAGTATTGAGAAAAATTTGGGCGTAAAGAAGAAAAAATTACTTCGTTACAACGATCTTTCGAGAGATTATGTTTTGCAAATCGATCAGCGATTGTATTTACACAACAAACGTAACAAAGCTGCCCGCGGATACAATTTCCACCGTGTGAAAGAGGGTGATTCATTGTATGAAATTTCACAAGAGTATGGAGTAAAACTTAAAAAGCTTTGTAAGTATAATGGTGTGAAGAAAGATTATAAAGTTGAAGTTGGAGAGCGTATTTGGCTTCGCCGTAAGAAAAGATAGATTTTATTTTTGGTATCCTGATTTCAAGTCGGGTTACCAATAAAAAGGATATTTGATTAATCCGGTTCGTAATGAATCGGATTTTTTTTGAAATTATTGAGACGCAGATTGTGTAAGATTTTTATGATTTTCGCTGATCAGTATGCAGTAGTTTGTAAGTGTATTTTATTGTTTTAAGTATAATGTCAACATTCAAGCTTAGGAATTTAAACTGAAAACCTGTAAATTCAGCATTCAGAAGTTTATACACAAATTAAAATTCAGGAAGTGTTGATCCTGAACTTTATTACCCTAAAAAACTAACCATGATGAACACCTTGACTATTGGCTTGAGGAGATTTGCATGTGTTCTTGCTTTGGCAGGAATTATATTTACTCCGCAAATTTCTTCTGCAAAGAAAAAAACTACAGAACCTATAAAAGATTCCTTAATTAATTCAAGCTTAGTTAGCGGATTAAAATTCCGTGGAATTGGTCCAGCTACAACCTCGGGACGTATTGCCGATTTTGCAGTGAATCCGAAGAATCATAGCGAATATTATGTAGGTGTAGCCAGTGGTAATATTTTTAAAACCATAAACAATGGTACTACTTGGAAACCGGTATTTGATAAATATGGTTCGTATTCTATTGGTGTAGTTAAAATGGATCCTAACAATAGCAATGTGGTTTGGACCGGAACAGGAGAGAACAATCACCAGAGAGCTTTAGGCTATGGCGATGGAGTTTACAAAACCATGGATGGCGGAAAAAGCTGGAAAAACATGGGCTTGAAAGAATCGCGCCATATTGGTGGCATTGTTATCGATCCCCGAAATTCAAATATTGTGTTTGTAGCAGCCGAAGGTTCGGCCTGGGGACCGGGTGGTGATCGTGGTTTGTACAAAACTACAAATGGTGGCGAAAGCTGGAAAAAAGTTTTGAATATCAGTGAAAATACAGGTGTTAACAATGTAATTATGGATCCTGTTGATCCGGATGTGATGTATGCCACTTCGGAACAACGACGCAGACATGTGTATGCAAAAATTAATGGTGGACCAGAATCTGCAATTTATAAATCGACTGATGGAGGTGAAAATTGGAGGAAGTTAAAATCAGGTTTGCCTGCAGTTGATAAAGGAGGAATGGGAATTGCTGTTTCGCCGGTAAATCATAACTATGTGTATGCCATTATTGAAGCTGCAGAAGGGAAAAGTGGTTTTTTCCGCTCAACCGACAGAGGAGAGTCCTGGACAAAGATGAGTAATCATGCCAGTAGCGGCCAATATTATAATGAGATTTATTGTGATCCAATTGATGCAGATAAAGTGTACTCGGTTGAAACATTTACTCATTTTACCGAAGATGGAGGAAAAACCTGGACTCGTTTGGGCTTAAAAAATCGCCATGTTGATGATCATGCAATTTGGATTGATCCTGACGATACCAAGCATTTTATGATTGGTGGCGATGGCGGTATCTACGAAAGTTTCGATGCCGGAGCAACTTATATTTTTAAAAGTAACCTTTCGGTAACGCAGTTTTACCGTGTGCAGGTCGATAATGCCAAGCCGTTTTATAATGTATATGGCGGAACTCAGGATAATAATAGTTTGGGCGGTCCTTCGAGAAATATCAGCCGAAAAGGCGTAACCAATGCCGAATGGGAACCACTTTTAGGAGGAGATGGTTTTTGGGCACAGGTAGACCCTAAAGATCCAAATATTGTGTATTGTGAATATCAGTATGGAAATTCGTATCGTTACGATAAGAGAAGTGGAGAAAAAATAAGCATAAAACCCCGCGAACGTAAAGATGAGTTGGCATATAAGTGGAACTGGAATGCACCAATGATTGTATCGGCACACCAGCATACTCGTTTGTATGTGGCTGCAAACAAATTGTTCCGAAGTGAGGATAGGGGAAATTCCTGGGAAGTAATTAGCGAAGATTTAACCACCGGAAGAGATAGAGATTCCTTTAAAGTAATGGGACAATACTGGAGCGCTGATGCAGTGAAAAAGCATGTGTCAACCTCACAGTTTGGAACTATTGTTTCCCTGGCAGAATCTCCGCTAAACGAGAATGTATTGTATGTTGGAACCGACGATGGATTAATTCAGGTAAGCGACAAGGGAGGAAATAGCTGGAGTAAACAGGCGAGTTTCCCGGGAGTTCCTCAATATACTTATGTGAGCGATTTGTTGCCATCTAAGCACAACGAAAATGTAGTGTATGCATCTTTTGATAATCGCAAACGCGATGATTTTAAGCCATACATTTTAAAGAGTACCGATAAAGGTAAAAGCTGGGTGAATATTGCCGGTAATTTACCTAAAAATGGAACTGTTCATACCATTGAGCAGGATCATATCAATCCTGATTTATTATTTGTTGGAACCGAGTTTGGAGTCTTTTTTACCAAAGATGATGGTGAAAATTGGGTGCAGCTAAAAGCAGGAATTCCTACTATTGCCATTCGCGATTTAACGATACAAGAGCGTGAAAACGATTTGGTTGCTGCTAGTTTTGGTCGTGGATTTTTTATTTTGGATGATTATTCTCCTTTAAGAGATGTGGATGCTGAAATGGTAAAATCAGAGGCCAGATTATTTCCTGTAAAAGATGCTTTAATGTACATTCAGAAAGGCGGAAAGGGAAGTATGGGAGCAACTTATTTTACAGCTCCTAATCCTGAGTTTGGGGCAACTTTTACCTATTACTTAAAGGAAGTACCAAAAACAGCCAAGCAAATTCGTAAAGAGAAAGAAAAAGAACTGGCAAAAGCGGGTAGCTATATTCCACAGCCAAGTTGGAAAAGTTTAGATGAGGAGGCAAAAGAGCTTGCTCCTTATTTGGTTTTTAGCATTAAAGATAAGGATGGCGAGGAGATTCGCAGAATTAATACCAGTGCTAAAAAAGGAATTAACAGAGCCAATTGGGATTTGCGTTTTCCATCGCTTCGACCACTTAAAAACAGTGAGTTTAAGCCTACAGCTAAGGTTTCGTCGGGCATGTTTGTAATGCCGGGAGAGTATCAGGTGGAAATGGGAATTGTTGCCAATGGAGAATACAGGCAATTGGCTGGTCCGTTAGAATTTAAGGCTGTGCCATTGAACAATACAACGCTTCCTGCTGAAAACAGAGACGAATTGGTTGCATTCCAACAAAAAGTGGCTCGCATGTCGAAAGCCATTCAGGGAAGTATGCAATTAACAGAATCGTATAAATCTAAATTGGCAGCCATAAGAACAGCACTAACCAATACACCAGGAATTAATGCAGGCCTTAGTCAGAAAGCAGAGCAGTTGTATCGCGATTTAATCGAGATCGACTTCCTGTTTAATGGAGTGGAAGCCAGGGCAAGCTGGGAAGAAATTCCTCCTGCTCAGGTTCCAATATCTAATCGAATTAACAATATTGTTGGTGTGCATTGGGCAAGTACTTCGGGGGTAACGAAAACACAGAAAGATCAGTTCGAGATTCTAAAAGTGGAATTTCCTGCAGCTTTAGAGCGATTAAAACAATTATCTGCCAATATTAAAGCGATTGAAGCTGAGTTGGAGAAAGAAGGAGCTCCCTGGACTCCCGGAAGAGTACCGACTTATAAGATGGAATAAAGACAATTAAAGATTTTAAAATTCAAACGGGGCAATCAATTTTGATTGCCCCGTTTGAATTATAAGTGATAATTGGATATTTGTTGAAATCCGCGAAGTAAATCTTCAACTTTCATTCGTTTTTTTCCGGCTTGTTGTAACATGTTAACAGATATAAAACCACCATTAACAGCTATTTTTAGGTATGTTTTACCATCGGAGTGCAGGCTTCCAATATCTTCCTGATGAGAAACACTTTCTTTTGTTGTGGCAAATATTTTTAAACCAATTTTTTTGCCTTCGGTAGTAGGAATAAGTTCGGTCCATGCTGCTGGGTAGGGACTTAAACCTCGAATTAAATTGTGAATTGTATCGATATCTTTTGTCCAATCAATTTTACAGTCTTCTTTAAAGATTTTTGGAGCCGATTTTAATTCTTCATTGCTTAAAGTTTCCTGCGGAATTTGTGGATACTCACCCAATTCGATTGCGTTTACAGTTTTCACAACCAGATCAGCTCCAATATTCATAAGCTTATCATGAATAATTTCTACATTATCATTTTCTCCGATATTGGTTTTTTCCTGAAATAAGATATTTCCTGTGTCAATTGCGTGTTGAAGCAGAAAGGTAGAGACGCCGGTTTCTTTATCTCCATTAATAATTGCCCAGTTAATTGGAGCTGCTCCTCTGTATTGAGGTAGTAGAGATGCATGAAGGTTTAAAGTACCGTATTTTGGCATATTCCAAACCATTTCCGGAAGCATTTTAAAGGCCACTACAACTTGTAAATCGGCTTTTAAATCTCTTAGTTCGTTTAGAAAAACTTCGTTTCTAAATTTCTCTGGCTGAAGAATTTTCAGTCCTTTTTCACGGGCATATTTTTTTACCGCAGCTTCTTGAATTTTTTGGCCTCTACCTGCTGGTTTATCCGGATTGGTAACAACACCAACTACATTGCATCCTGCATTTAATAATGCTTCGAGAGGTGCAACTGCAAAATCGGGAGTTCCCATATATACAATTCTTAAACTCATGGTTAATGGTATTTAATCAAATACTACTTAGTATTATTCTTTTAAAGTTCTGTTTCCTTTTGTGTGTTTAGGAAAATACGGACAATGTTTACATCCGTTTCCACAACAATAGCCTCTTTCGCTTAAATACTTTTTGGTAAGTATTCTGTATCCATCAGGGCTCATATAATAATCTATATCCGGTTTTAAATCGTCGAACATTTAATTTTGTTTTACTTGTAAAAATTCTTGCATGCTCTCGTTTTTAATGGTAACCGACAGATGATAGTGGGAGATTTTGTAATTTCCATTTTCTACCACTATTACTCCGGAACCTCTGCATACGCCCATCCATGTATTTAGTAATTCATCGAACCAAATGGTATTCGTATCCGAAGAATAATATATTTTACGATCGAAAGGTGTAAAGTTCCAGGTAGTTCCTTTATCGAAAAAAGGTTTACAGAATTGATAAAACTCTTCTTTGGTCCACTTTTCACTGGGATCGGTGCCTATATAGATGGCATCTTCGCTCATTGCTTTAAAATAGTCATCTAAATTTGCACTGGCTGCATCTTTATGCCAGTTGTCTATTAAATTGGTAACGATACTTTCTTTTTCAGTTTTATTATTTTTACACGATGAGAATAATAAAAATACGCTTACCAGATATAGTAAAAAAAATTTAGGCATTTTTTTTCTTGAAAAATTTCAATGGGTTAATTTTTTTAAAGAAATCAATATAATTTTCGATGTTAAAAAATGTTGAGTCGGTAGTTGCTTTATAGGTTAGAATAATTCCTAAAGGAAGAATTATTATTGATGATATCCACATACCCAGAGCTGGGTTCATAACCAATTGTTTAGCAGCACGCTCGCCAGTCATTGAAATTATATAGTAGAAGATAAAGAACAATACGGATATAATAACAGGCATTCCCAATCCTCCTTTTCTGATAATTGCACCAAGAGGGGCACCAATAAAGAAAAACACTAAACATGCAAAAGGTAAAGTGAATTTTCGGTGCCATTCGTTAGTAAATCGTTTAAGATATTTTTCTTTAGCTATAAATTCACCTTCCTTACGAGATGTGTTCTCTCGTGTTTTTCGTGCAAAGGTTAAGGCATTACTCACCGATCTTAATTGTTTATCTAATGGAATAACATGAAAAAGCGAATCTACGTTTTTGGTTTTTTTTAATAGCTCTTTTACTTTAATAGAGTCTTTTCTAAGTTTCTTGACATCTTTTTTAAAATAATTTTTGGCAATTAATCCTTTTATAAAAAGACCTTTCGATTTGTTTAGTACTTTATTTAAAGAATCCTCTGAGTGTTGTAATTGCCTTAAATTAAGCATTCTGTAGTTTTTATTGTATCGATCTTCGTCACCTCGCTTTAATTTATTACTACGAAGAGGAACATTGGTTTCGTATACGCCAAATTTAATTCTACGTGAAGGATGCTTTTTGTTTCTCGATTTCACCTTAACCTCTTCATACATGTTTCCACTATAAAGTGTTAAGGTCATATTTTGATTATTCTCGGAGGTTACCATTGTTCCTGAGTCAGCAATAGTAACATTTGTATTTCCTCTTCTATTTCTATGATCGTAAATTAGCAGATCATACATCATTCCTGTTTCTTTATTAATTGGTCCAACCTTAATGCTAAAGTTGGGCAGGTCATTGGTAAAAATTCCTTCTTTCAGAATTAATTCTGGTTTCTGATTTTTAATATCCAATAGTAATGATGTTGTTTTTAACGAGGCGATAGGCATTACATAGTTGGCAAAGAAAAAAGCACTTATGCTAATGCTGACAACAAGAATTGTTAAAGGTTTCATGATTCTTTGTAGCGAAATGCCTGCCGCTTTCATGGCAGTAAGCTCGTAGTTTTCGCCCATGTTGCCAAAGGTCATAATAGAGGCTAAAAGAATAGCCAGCGGCAAGGCCATTGGAACCAATGTTGCCGAAACATAAAATAAAAATTCACCAATTACGGTCCATTCTAATCCTTTACCAACTAATTCGTCGATATATCTCCATAAAAATTGCATTAGTAGGACAAACATGCAAACAAAGAAAGTGAAGGCTAAAGGGCCTAAAAAACTTTTAAGGATAAATGAATGTAATCGTTTCATTCTAAATATATTTAAATTGAAATAGGAAGTCTGCAAATACAAAAAATGTAAACAGATTGTTTCAATAGTAAAAACAGCACCTAAAAAATAAGACCAATAACATGAAGAAACTGGTCTCATAAGCTTACAAAAATAAGCTAATTTATTTAGGTTTTATTGATATGAAGTGTTAAAAAATCATATCCCTAATACATGTTTTAACTCAGAAATTTGAGAATCCCAAAGTTCGATACTCTCGTCAATTTCATCTTCGTCGGCGAAATCGGTAATTATGAGAGACAAATCATTTGTAAGTGCGTCAATTTCAATTTTAAATTCAAAAAAGCTTTCTTCATCTTCACTATCCAACCAATGGAATCGGATAAGACGATTGTCTTTTTTTGTTAGAAGTTCTGCTTCCTGTTCAGCGCCATCCCACAAAAATTTATAGATATTTCCTTTTTGATTAACGTCATCAGCAAACCATTCGGACAAGCCGCTTGCACTACTAAGACGATCGAAAACAACTTTTGTAGAAGCTTGAAGTACGTATTCCAGTTCAAATTTTTTCATTGATTTGGGGCATAAATATTTAATGATAAAATAGGAAAAGCCCTATTTTAAGCTAAGCTATTTAAGTATTAAAAATAACACTAATATAATGAAATGTAAGTCAATACTTAAAAATTGTTGCAAAGATACTTAAGAATTATTGAAATATAAAAAACCTTATTAAATTCTTTGTTTATTTATATACTGTTAATTCTTCTCAATATCAAATATTATTTAAGTTAAGGGATGATTTTACAAAAAATAAATTTCTAAAAATAATTGATTTGAGAAAATCATCTGAATTGTTTTTTTTTAACAAAAAGGATTCTATATTTGCAGCCTGTTAGAAAAACGGCGAGGTAGCTCAGCTGGTTAGAGCGCGTGATTCATAATCACGAGGTCGGCGGTTCAAGCCCGCCTCTCGCTACGCAAGAGGAAACGATGAAAATTGTTTCCTCTTTTTTTATAATTAGGTTTGAATCTACTCCTAACTTTAAAATATAATATCTTAAGTGTAAAAAAGTAGATTCGGAACAATTGCCGACTCTAGAAAGAAGAATTTCTAGATTAAAATATGGGTTTAATTAAACGAATAGTTAATAACTCTGTGAGTTTAAATAAATTTTTTATTTTTTTTTGATCTGTAATATTTCTGTAAAACAGAGACTTTAATATATGAAGTCAATTATCATGAAATATTTTAAGGGAAAAGATTTTTTTTAGAAATAAAATGCATTTATATTTGCACCGCAATCAAGCAAAACGGCGAGGTAGCTCAGCTGGTTAGAGCGCGTGATTCATAATCACGAGGTCGGCGGTTCAAGCCCGCCTCTCGCTACAAAAAAAGGAAAACGATGAAAATTGTTTTCCTTTTTTTATGTGCATTTGTTTGAGTAAAATTAAATCCTTTATCTTTGCTATCCTCTAAAAATATAAACATCTATATCATGACAAATAATTGGTTTGAATGCAAAGTAAAATACGTTAAAATTGACGAAGTATCTGGAAAAGAGAAGAAAGTTTCTGAGCCATATTTGGTGGATGCAATGTCTTTCACAGAGGCGGAAGCACGAATTCACAAAGAATTAGAACAAATGATTAGTGGTGAATTTAATGTAACCAATATTAGTAAGTCTAATGTTATAGAATTGTACCCAAACGAAAATGGCGATCGTTGGTATAAAGCAAAAGTTTCTTTTGTTGATGTTGATGAGGCATCTGGGAAAGAGAAGAAAACGAATCAGTATATGTTAGCAGAAGCTAATAATGTGAAACAGGCTTATGAGTTTTTAGAAGAATGCTTAAGTGATATGATTGTACCTTTCGAAATTCCTGCAATTAGTGAAAGTCCTATTATGGATATTTTTCCATTTTTTAGTGATGAGGTGAACGAGGAGATTCCAGAAAATTTAAAGCCAATTTCGGAAATCGAACCGAATGAGAATGACTTTGAATAAATGCCAGTGAAATATAAAACAAAATAGCTTAATTTAATCAAAGGAATTAAGCTCTTTTGTTTTATAGTTGGTTTATGAAGTGAATGATTGTATTTATAAATTACAATTTTATTTAAGAGCTAAATCTTTAAGTGCTTGTATCCATTGAGGATGATCGTTTAAACTTTCTACCAACACTAGTTCTTCGCCACCATTTTCTTTGAATAATTCGCCATATTCCAGACCTATTTCAACTGTGGTTTCCAGACAATCGGCTACAAATGCCGGGCTAAAAACCATAAGTTTTTTGGCTCCATTTTTGGCTAATTTCTCAACTATTTTATCTGAAAATGGTTCCAGCCAGTTTTTATCTAATCGAGATTGAAAAGCGACTGTATATTTTTCTTTGGGAATATTTAATTTTTCGGACAATAATCTGCTCGTCTCAAAACAAGTTGCTTTGTAGCAATAGTAATCGGTATCAGGATTAAATTGTTTATGGCAATTACATTTGTGGCAGTTTCTTTCTGGGTGAACTTTATTTATTTGTCGGATAGGTAAACCATGATAGGAGAAAATAAAGTGATCAAATTGGTTTAAATTGTACTTATTTGCATTCTCTGTAATTGTATTAAGATATCCTTCATGGTCGAAAAATTGATTTACCAATTTAACTTCAGGAATTACCTCCCAATTTTTGATAATATTCATCGCTTTCTCAAATGTTGAACCTGTTGTTGAGGAGGCATACTGAGGATACATGGGAAGAATGACAAGGCGATTGGGCATATCTTGTCGGATATTTTCCAAAATCTTGTCCATTGAAGGTTCCTGATAGCGCATTGCCAGCTCTACGGTGTAATTATCATCCAATTCTTTTTGGAGTAGTTCCTTTACTTTTTCGCCATAGATCATTAATGGAGAACCATCTTTGGTCCACAATTGCTTGTAAATTTTTGATGAACCTTTTGCGCGAAAGGGAACAATAATAAGGTTCACTAAAATTTTTCGCAATAACCACGGAATATCTATAACTCTTTTATCGTTTAAAAACTCGAAAAGATAAGTTCGAACATCCGAGACATTAGGACTTTTTGGAGTTCCTAAATTTAGAAGTAAAATTGTGGTTTTCTTTGGCATATAAAATAGAATTCAAGCGAATTTAAATAATAAGTATCGATATAAATATCTGGATTGTTAAATTAATATTTTTTCTTTGACATTGAATCAGAATCTAAAAAATAGAATGGATTTGCTTAGCCGATCCAGTTTATTCCTTTTCTTAAAAGCTGACAAGTTTTTTCTTCTCTAGAACCTTTCAAAATTTCATATTGGTAGGTCCATTTTACTTCCGGAGGCATACTTACAAGAATTGATTCGGTTCGTCCATTGGTATCTAAGCCAAATTGAGTTCCTTTATCTAACGCCAGATTAAATTCTACATATCTGCCTCTGCGATGTAATTGCCATTCTTTTTCTTTTGCAGAATAAGATTTATTGGTATTTTTAGTCATAACTCTGCAGTAAAGTGGCGCAAATAAATTGCCAATATCCATTACAAAGCTAAATATTTCATCTTTACTCATTCCCTTATCATCATTTAAATGATCGAAGAAAATACCGCCTATTCCTCTTGTTTCTTTTCTAAATGGGATATAAAAATACTCGTCGGCCCAGGTTTTAAATTTGTTGTAAAAATTTTTGTGATAGCGATCGCAAACTTCTTTTAATTTGACATGAAATTCCCGGGCTTCAGTTTTATCTATGTATATAGGAGTTAGGTCGATACCACCGCCAAACCAAAAAGTGCCATCTTCTAATTCAAAGTAGCGCACATTCATGTGTACAATTGGAACATGTGGATTTTCGGGATGTACAATTAAAGAAACTCCTGTAGCATAAAAATTATCGGCATTTAGCTTTAATTTGTCTTTAATTTTATGTGGAAGCTTACCGTGAACTGCAGAGAATTGAACGCCACCTTTTTCAATAATATTACCATTTTTAATTATTCGGCTACGACCACCACCGCCACCTTTTCTTTCCCATTTATCTTCCTGGAATAAAGCTTTTCCATCATTTTTTTCTAAAGCCTTACAAATTCTATCTTGTAGTTCTTTAAATCGTTCTGCTATCTGTTCTTTATTCATAAATTAGGTTAAGGTTTGTTGTTATACTGATTTTTTAACTGCTTTTTTTTTAAAGAACCTACCTATCATTTTTTTTTCAAAATTCCAGAAAAAGGGAAATTGCCCCAGCAAACTTCCTACTATCAGCAATAAAACCTGATAAGTTGGTGTAATAATTAGAATGCTTAAAAGAATTCGCAGCAAGATGTGAGT
Organism: Marinifilum sp. RC60d5; assembly: GCF_052400665.1. Lineage (NCBI taxonomy): Bacteria > Pseudomonadati > Bacteroidota > Bacteroidia > Marinilabiliales > Marinifilaceae > Marinifilum > Marinifilum sp. RC60d5. The sequence continues at coordinate 338,997 of NZ_JBQTGK010000001.1, read as the reverse complement.
ATCAGAGCCTATGGAAAAATATTCGAAAATAGGATTTCGTACTAGTACCGAAAGACTTCCGGTGACTGAGAATGTTATGAGAATTAAAATCAATTGAATATTGGACGTAATATTCCAGCGCTTTTTAAGTTTTTCAAACATGAAAAGTTATTTAGAATTATTTTAGATAAACAAATATAATATAAAATACCTTTTAGTCTGAAATAGGGAGGAGAATTTTATTTGATTTTATAAATGGACTAAATAGTTAGGCAAAAACAAAAAAAAAGCTGCCTAGTGAGGCAGCTTTTACACAGAAAATTATTTTTCTAAAGTTTAGATAAATTATCTTCGAAAAGTTTTGTTGCTTTTTCAATTTCAGAATGTTTAGCTTTTAATACTTCCTGATATTTCTTTTCGTAACCTTTGATTTTTTTACCTTTTTCAGCTTTTTCTTTTTCTTCTTGAATGTCAGAATTGATTTTATTAACAAGTTCGTAATATTCTGAAGCTACTTTTTTAAGTTGGTCAAATTCAGAATCTTCTTCACCAACTTTTTCTTTAGAAATAACTCCATCTACTGATAATGTTGAATAAAGATTATTGAAGCGATTTAGCTTATTAATACAATTGGTTACATCTTTCTCTGCTTCAACTTTTCCACAGGCAACGAAAAAAAGAGAAAGTATAATTATACTAAAGATATTTTTTAATCTTTTCATTTTTCTTCTAGTTTAAAATTTATTACTCAGTAATTTTTTCTAGCCATTTAACCATGAATAGCATAGTGAACATTGAGATTGCACAAGCGGCAACAAATACACACCATGTCATCCAAATTGGAATGCTTTCGTAAAGAATTGCACCAATAAATAAAAGTTGATTACCAACAGCTGTTGCACCTAACCAACCACCTTGCATAATACCCTGATATTGTGGAGGGGCTACTTTAGATACAAAGGAGATTCCCAATGGGCTAATAAATAATTCAGCAACGGTAAGAATAAAATAAGTTCCGATAAGTAGCATTGGAGTAGCTTTGGCAGCATCAGATAAAGGACTGCTTTCTACTTGTGAGAATAATGGTAAATCGAAAGATCCTATAGCCATAACTACATAAGCTAGACCAGCAATGAACATACCAATTGCAATCTTTTTTGGTGTTGATGGTTCTTTTCCTCGTGCGCTTAACCATCCAAAAATACCCATAATAATAGGGGTAAGAATAACAATAAAGATTGGATTAATAGATTGGAAAATTTCTGCACCTTGTATCGATGTAAATCCTAAATCAATTTTAATACCACTTAAATCAGTATAATCGCGGGCAAACATTGTTAAGGTTAATCCATTTTGATGAAATGAGAACCAGAAGAAAATTACAACCCCAAATACAGCTAATAAAGCATACATTCTTTGTTTAATTTCTTTTACTGACATTTCTGGTACACTACCATTGTTACCTTTGTTATTGGCAGCATCTTCTTTTGATAGTGGATTAGGGAATTTTCCTTTATTAACAAGATAGATTACTAAAGAAATAGCCATTGCAATAATTGCGCAACCAAAAGCGTAATGAAATCCAGTGTTAAAAACATTAAGGTATTCTCCTGCAAATTGTGTTAAATTAGATGCCTTGCTTACAGTTACTTCGTTTGCCAGATTTTGGAAAAGACTTGTTGGGTCTAAAGAATATACGGATTCAGCTGCTCCCTGAGCTTTATCTAGTAGTCCATTACCCATAACACGGGTAGTTTCCAAAGTTCCTTCAATTTGCTTGTGACAAAGAGCTGGAAGATTTGCATTATATGCTAGAGCGTGTTTACCTAACCACCAGTTTCTAATTGCAATTGCAGTAAAAGGAGCAAAAATAGCACCAACATTAATAAACATATAAAATAATGAAAAACCAGAATCTCTTTTGCTATCGTATTCAGGGTTATCATACATTTGACCAACAAGTGCTTGCAAGTTACCTTTAAATAAACCGTTACCAAAAGCAATAACAAATAAACCTATACATGTAAGTGTTAGATACAATGTTTTGTTTGGAACAGGAGTTGGTGTTGGTATTGCAATAGCTACATAACCAAGTGCCATAACAATTAGTCCAGTAAGAATAACGCCTTTAAAATTCTGTAATTTATCAGCAATAATACCTCCTACAAATGCTAGAATGTAAATTGAAAAGTAAAATACAGAATAAATAAGACCTGCATCTGACCCGTTAAGGCCAAATTTTGCTTGCAAGAATAAGACTAGAATTGCCATCATGGTGTAGAAACCAAAACGTTCCCCCATGTTTGCCAATGCTGCCGGAATGAGTCCCTTAGGATGTCCTTTAAACATAAATGTTAGTTTTAAATTATAATAGTTAAGTTTTAGTTATAAGATTGACAAATATATAGAAAAAATCAGAAGTCTATAATGATTTGTAAGCAGATTATAGGAATTTAAATCGTTTTCGTAAGCAGAACTAAATTTCAAAAGTTTAGTATCTTTGATATGAAAGCCTGAGATAATTAATGTTTCGTGAAAAAAATAAGTTTAAAAATAGGATAACGAAATGCTAAGTCTCTGATTGTTCCTGTTTATCGTAAAATGTGAGAAGAGGATTGATCGAAATATTTATGCTTGCTTTTTATGTCTAAAATCTAAAATAATAAATAGATGAAAATCTTTCCATCAGCACGGGTTGCCAAAATAGATGCTTATACTATCGAAAATGAACCCATTTTATCGATCGATTTAATGGAGAGAGCAGCGGGTAAACTTCTTGATAAAGTAATTGAAGAATTTCCTGCTCCTCGTAACTGTAAAATATTTGTAGGTCCAGGAAATAATGGTGGCGATGGTTTGGCTTTGGCCAGACTACTGAATCAGAGTAGTTACTCAGTTGAGGTTTATATGCTAAATATTACTAAAAAACTATCGACTGATGCAGAGATAAATCTGCAAAGGTTAAAATTGATTAAAACGATTGATATTTATGAATTGGCTTCAGCAGAAGCCATGCCTTGGGTTTTTCCGGATGATATTGTAATTGATGCAATATTTGGTTCGGGTTTGTCGAGGCCTCTTAGTGGAATTGCCTTAGAAGTAGTGAAGGCGATTAATGCCTGCGAAGCAAAAGTAATTGCCATTGATATCCCATCAGGATTAATGGGAGAAGATAACTCGAATAATAATAGTCATGGTATTGTTAAGGCTGACCTTACTTTAAGCTTTCAATTTCCGAAATTAGCTTTTCTTTTTCCTGAGAATGCAAAATATGTTGGAGAATGGAGCGTTTTACCTATTGGTTTGCATCCTGAGATCATTAGAACAGAACCGACTATTTTTAAAATGTTGACGCGCGAGTTTGTAAAATCTTTGTTGATTCCACGAAAAAAGTTCGATCATAAAGGTAGCTATGGACATGGATTATTAATTAGCGGAAGTTATGGGAAAATGGGTGCTGCAGTCTTGGCTTCCAGAGCAGCCTTGCGATCGGGAATTGGTTTGTTAACATCGCATATTCCTCGTTTGGGTTATGAAATTATGCAAACAGCGGTTCCCGAAACAATGGTGAGTATTGATCGGTCAGATCTTATTTTTACAGAATTTCCTGAACTTGAACAGTTTAAAGCAATCGCGATTGGTCCGGGAATTGATAAGAAACAGAATTCATATCGCGCCATGATTGATTTACTGGAAGCCGTAAAAGTACCAATGGTTGTTGATGCCGATGCAATAAATATTATTGGTGAGCATTCTGAATTAAAAAATAGTTTACCAATGGGTTGTGTGTTTACGCCGCACATGAAAGAATTTGAGCGTTTGGTGGGAAAATCAAAGGATGCTTATACGAGAAATTGTATGCAACGTGAATTTGCCAAAGCACACGGAATTACAATGGTTTTAAAAGGAGCGTATACTGCCATTGCATGTCCCGAAGGAAGCTGCTATTTTAATCCAACAGGAAATCCGGGTATGGCAACAGCAGGAAGTGGCGATGTGCTAACAGGAATAATATTATCTTTGCTTTCGCAAGGATATCCATCGAAAGTGGCTGCCATTATTGGAGTATATTTACATGGATTAGCTGGTGATTTGGCTGCTGAAAAAATTGGTTTAGAGGCTCTTACTGCGAGCGATATTGTTAATTTTTTGCCAAATGCCTGGTTGGCGCTAAAAAAATAATAAAATTACTTTAGTGATATTGATATAGAAGTGTAATACTATTTCGCAAAAAAAACACACAAAATGAATAAAAACATCTTTAAATTATTAATTGCATTTTTAATTGTTGCAGGAACAATTAAAAATACAGATGCTCAAAAAAGAAGAACTTTAGATACCCCAAGTACAGTAATTTATGCATTACCGCAAACAGTATTAAAAGTTGATGTTATTGCAAAGAAAACCATTCTAAAGAAAGGTCCTTTTGCCGATTATGCTCAAAAATATTTAGGTATTTCTGATATTGTAAAAGCTAATGGAACCAGTTGGCAGCTTATTTCTGCCGAATTAACAGGAAAAGGAGAGGTTGATCCGCAGCAGTTTCATAAAATAGTTACTTCGGTAGATTATGAACCATCTTTAGTGTCTTTAACACCCGAAGGCCTAATCAGAGGTTTTAACTTAAAAAATAATCGCTCAGAAGATATAGAGCGTGAGGAGATTGTTTTATCTAAGGATGATGTGAATATAGAATATGGTAAATTTTCTATCGACCCGATCATTAAATACAAAGAGGATACTATTTATAAAGTTGTTGAAACAGATACTGCTTTTGTAAAAGTTCCGGTATTGGAAAAACAGGCCTTAACAAAGTCGCTGGAAGAAAAAGCCGAAGAAGCAGCTCATGAAATTTTTAAATTGAGAAAAAGAAGATTTAAGATTTTAACAGCCAATTATGAGGTTCTTCCTCCCGATGGAAAAGCATATCAAATTATAGTCGATGAATTGGCTAAGCTCGAAAATGAGTATCTATCTCTGTTTATAGGTAAAAAAGTTAGTGTTCATAAATCTTTTCAATTTTCTTATGTACCTAAAAAAGGAGAAAATGGAGGTGTTATTTTTCGCATGTCGCCACAAAATGGTCCTGTTGATGTAAGCGATTTAGGCGGAAGACCAATTCGTATTGATTTTAAAAATAGGAATACGACTGAGGAGTTAACAATTTTGCCAACAGCAGGTACCGATCCTCAAAAACAAATTAAGTATCGAATTTCTGGTATGGCCGATGTTACCATTTCAAATGGTAAAAGTACTCTGCTAAAAAAGCGCATGCCAATTGCTCAGTTTGGAAAAATTGTGAGTATGCCTGCCGAGGTATTGTTAAACGAAAATTATGCTATTGAGTTTTATCCTGATCTAGGATCCATAAAGAATGTAAGTAAATAAAAACTTGAAAGAATAGTATTCAGGCTAAAGTTTGAATGCTTAATATTAAAATATAGAAAACCCAAATTTCGAATTCCACAATTGGATTTTGAAATTTGGGTTTTGAAGTTTTTAACCGTTTTCTTAAAAAAACTTAATTCAGATTCTCTTTTTGGGATTCTCTTTCTGCCTTTCCTAAAAAATATTACCTTTAGTCCTCTTAAATAATAAACATTAAAATTTAACGGAGGAAAAATATAATGAGCAAAGAAATTTTAAGCCTCGAGCCTAAGGCAATTTGGGAAAATTTTTATTCACTAACTCAAATACCACGTCCATCGAAGCATGAAGATGCAATTCAGGATTTCATGATGAAATTTGGTAAGGATTTGGGTTTAGAAACCATCAAAGATGAAATAGGAAATATCATAATTAAAAAGCCAGCTACACCTGGTTTCGAAAATCGTAAAGGTGTAGTAATGCAAGGGCATTTGGATATGGTTCCTCAAAAAAATGCAGATACAGATCACGATTTTGAAAAAGATCCGATTACTGCTATTATTGATGGTGACTGGGTAACTGCCGATGGTACTACTTTAGGTGCAGATAATGGAATGGGTGTGGCTGCAGCAATGGCTGTTTTGCAGTCTAGCGATATTGAGCACGGACCAGTTGAGGCTTTGTTTACCGCTGATGAAGAAACAGGAATGACTGGTGCTTTTGGTCTTAAAAATGATGTTCTTGATGGTGATATCCTATTGAACATGGATTCGGAAGATGAAGGTGAACTATATGTAGGTTGTGCAGGTGGTATCGATGCCAATGTAACAATGAAATACAAAGAGGAAAAACTTGAGAAAGGTCATGTAGCTTATAAGCTTTACATGAAAGGTTTGAAAGGTGGACACTCGGGAATGGAAATTATTTTGGGTCGAGGAAACTCAAACAAATTATTGTTCCGTTTCATAAAATTTGCAACAAAAAACTTTAAGTTAAAATTAGCTTCGGTTGATGGAGGATCTCTTCGCAATGCAATTCCTCGTGAGTCGTTTGCTGTTGTTGCTGTACCCGAAAAATACAATGAGAAATTCTTAGCTGCAGTGGCCGAGTTCGAAGCTACTTATAAAGCCGAACTTTCTGCTGTTGAACCAGATCTGGTATTCTTTGCAGAAGCTACTGATGCTCCTAAAAAGGTATTCAAAAAGAAATCTCAAAAGAATCTTACTAATGCTATTTATGCTTGTCCTAATGGTGTTATTCGCATGAGCGATGATATGCCAGGATTGGTAGAGACTTCATTGAACCTAGCTCGTGTATATAGCAATGATGGAAAAATTATTGTGCAAGCATTAATTCGTTCATCAGTAAATTCGGCTAAAGATGATTTGGCACAAATGGTAGCTTCTACCTTCGAAATGGTAGGAGGAAAAGTGAAATTAGAAGGTGAATATCCAGGATGGAAACCAAATATGGAATCTCCAATTTTAAAAACAATGCAGGAGGTTTATAATAATAAATTTGGCAAAGTGCCTGAAATTAAAGCAATTCATGCAGGTTTAGAGTGTGGTTTGTTAGGTGCTGTTTATCCAAATTGGGATATGATTTCATTCGGACCAACTATCCGTTTTCCTCACTCTCCAGATGAAAAAGTGAAAATTGATACTGTTGTTAAATTCTGGGATTTTGTAGTAGAAACTTTGAAGCATATTCCAGTAAAAGAATAAATAAATCAATATCGATTTATCAGGGGACGTACAAATGTGCGTCCCTTTTTTTTGATGTACAAAGTGTGCTAGTGGTAGGTCTTAGGTGTTATTTTGATCTGAATATTTTTAGAAGGAAATAAATTGTAATGAAAAAAACTGTACCAACTGCTATACTCACAATAAAAGATCCCAAAGCAAACTGCAAATAATTCTCACCTAAAGTTTTTAAATTGGTAAGGTCTGGAACTTGATTTTGAAATTTACCATATAAAGTAAACGAGCCAGCTTGATATCCTGCTAACAGAATTAGCGGGATGAGAGGAGGAATGCTGCTTAAATTGACGCTTAACAGTACTAAAACCTTATTTAAACGAAAGACTAGTGCTAAAGCTATTGCCAAAGCTGTCTGAAAACCCCATGCCGGTGAGAATGCTAAAAAAGCACCTAATGCCAAAGAGAGAGCAATTACATAGTTAGAGTTATCGGCAGCAGTAATCTCCGAAACAATAGTTGTTTTTATATTGGAAAATTTAAATTTCTCGATATACGCTTGATAATTCATTTGTTTCATCTTTGTTTATCAGGAAACAATTTAGATTCTGAAATGTTCGCTTTCTGCACTTGTTTCTTAGTATTTTGGTGATGTTTTGTAATTTTTTTAACCTACCTGTAATTGTTTATTGACAGCTGTTCATTGTCTTGATCCAATTTCCATCTGTAGAAAGATATTCTTTCATCAAGTTAGCAGTCATACATGAATGAATAGGTAAAATTCCAATTAAATCTCCAATTGTAAATTCATCGAACAGCATATCGCTGCAGCGGATAATTCCATGTTCCTGAGAAAGTTCAGCTAAAAATCCACCACCTAAAATTTCACTCCAGCCATTTTCTGTTAGGCGAACAATGCTTCCAAATAATTTAGTGCCTTCTTCGTCGGCTTTGATAAATTCTTTAGAAAAATGTACGCCACCTCCATAAATAACCAATTCGTTACGGTCTATGTTTCTAGCTATTACCGGACAAGCCATAGCAACAGCAATTTGGTCTTCGTCGCATGATCCAAGTACATATTGCATGATATCAAAAAATACAAAGTTGCCAGGACGAATCTCATCTATCCCGTAAAATTCTTCGCTGATACTGCATGCAGGGGTATCTCCCAAAGAGATTTCCAGATTAGGAATATCTTTACGAAATACATCCTTAAGTTCATTTAAATCGAGTAGGGTTTTGCTATGATTCTTATGAATTTGGTTTTGATCGCTTGCTTTGTAATTGTGTCCGGTATGAGCAAGAAAGCCTTTGCAATTTAAATTTTTAGATTCCTTAATCAAGTCAAGTAAAATTTGAATGGAACCAATCGCCTCGCTTGGAAGTCCACAACGATTATAACCGGTATCTACTTTAATATAAACTCCTACGGTATTGATTAGTTCTGAATCTAAAAACAAAATGCTTTCTCTTGATTCTATCAGCAGGTTTAACTGGATTTTAGCCGATAAATCATTTATAAGATCAATTTCACGCACATTTACCGGAATGGCTACAGTAATGTCTGTCCAGCCATTATCAGCAAAATATTTTGCCATGCTAAGCGACGATACTGCTATAGACTGCACACCTCTTTCTTTAAACCATTTACCAATTTCGGCCGACTGATGAGTCTTAAAATGAGGTCGTAATCGGGTGTTGGTTCGTTTAGCTTTGGCAATCATATTATCAATGTTAGCAATACATTTTGCTTTATCAATTAATAAAGTTGGCCTAACTATTTTGGTGTGCAGTGCATTCATAATTTTGTGGGTTGCAAATTGTAAGTTTCTAATTTTAAACTTACAGCCTTTGCTTAATTTAAATTTTACTTCTAATTTCTTTTAGCATGTTATCTCTTAAGCTCATTAAGTTTTTAGAGATACCAACTTTATAAATGTGAGGGCTAATAAATCTTTTGTGACCATCGGGGAGTTGGGCAAATCGTTTTTTTAGATAAGAATTAATTTCTCCCGGAGATTGTTCTTTAATCAGGATTTTACCATTTTCCATTACCAGTTGAGTAAGTTCTTCCGATGTGTAATTGGAAACATCGGTATTTTTATCTTTATGAAATGGATGATAAAGTTTATCCAGATTATTTTCATTGCTCAGGATAATTCCATCTCGAAAAAATAAGCCATCAGAATCAAGGTATCTAATTAATTTCTTTTTCCCAGGCATGGTAATTTTCTCGATGTTTTCTGAAATTTTCAATCTTGGAATTTCATTGTTTTCAACAAGTTTGTACACTCCATCTAAAGCACCTGTATCTTGTCCTGTTACCAATTCGGTTCCAATACCATAGCCATCTATTTGTGCTCCTTGTTCGTTCAAACTTTTAATTACATATTCGTTAAGTTGGTTCGAGGCAAATATTTCAACGTATTCAAGATTTGCATCATCAAGCATTTTTCTGGCTTTTTGGCTTAGGTATGCTAAATCGCCGCTATCTAATCTAATTCCAATTAAACGATAACCTTTTGCTTCTAATTCTTTAGCAATAATAATTGCATTGGGAACACCTGATTTTAAAGTGTTATAGGTGTCAACCAAAAGAACTGTACTTTCGGGATTTATTTCTGCGTATTTTCTAAAGGCATCTATTTCTTCATCGAAACTTTGTACCCAGGCATGGGCTTGAGTTCCACTAACTGGAATACCATAATTAAAGCCACTGTAAACATTCGATGTGGAATCGGCGCCGCCTATTACTGCTGCGCGACTAGCATGTATTCCTCCTAATCCCTGAGCTCTTCGTAACCCAAAGTCGGAAAATGTTTTATCGCCAATAACGTTTCTTATTCTGCATGCTTTCGTTGCAATTAAAGATTGAAAGTTAAGATAGTTTAATAAAAGTGTTTCTATTAGCTGAGCTTCAATTATATTTCCTTCAACTCGCACAATGGGTTCGTTTGGGAATACAATTTCTCCTTCGCGAACGCTGTATACCTTAGCTTTAAACTGAAAAGTTTCTAAATATTCCAGAAACTCATCGCGTAATCCTGCATTTCGCAGAAATTCGATGTTTTCTTTATTGTATGTAAAGTTCTGCAGAATTTTTAATAAATCGTAAAGTCCAGCAAAAACCAAGTAGCCACCTTTGTAAGGATTTGTTCGGTAATAGTAATCGAATACTGTATTTTCATTCCCTTTGCCGCTTAGGTAATATCCCTGAGCCATAGTTAGTTCGTAAAAATCAGTATACAAACCAGAGTTTTCCGTTAGTGTATTCATCGGATAATATTAAAATTAAATCATCCCAAATATAAGGATTATCTGCATTGAAACTCTGAAATATGGAATCAATATGAATAAGTTACAGCTGATAAATGCTTTTTGTTCCTAACTGGATTAATCTTACTTTAGCGTCGCTTAAACAAATATAAAATACTAACATATAAATAATATGACTGAAAAAATAAAACAGAGTCTGCGTGACTCTAAAGCCGCAAGATGGTCTGCATTGGGAATAATTTCTATCACAATGTTTGCCGGATATTTCTTAACCGACGTTATGTCTCCATTAAAACCAATGCTCGAATCAGAGTTTGGCTGGTCGAGTACTAATTATGGAATTTTTACAAGTGCTTATGGTTGGTTAAATGTATTCCTGTTTATGCTTATTTTTGGAGGTATTATCCTCGATAGAATGGGTGTTCGTTTTACCGGCTTAATGTCATCGGGTATTATGGTTTTGGGAGCTGCAATTAAGTTTTGGGCAGTTACAAATCCTACTCTCGAAAGTAGTACTATGTTTGGAATTCATACGCAGGTATTTTTAGCTTCGGTTGGATTTGCAATTTTTGGTGTTGGTGTTGAAATTGCCGGTATAACCGTATCAAAAATAATTGTTAAATGGTTTAAAGGATACGAAATGGCATTTGCAATGGGTATGCAAATGGCTGTAGCCAGAATTGGAACCATGCTCGCAATGGTTGCTCCAGTGCCTTTAGCAATGTACTTTTCCAATGTTCATACACAAGTTGAAAATGGACAATTGGTTGAAAAAATGGGGCCAAGTATCTCGGCACCGATTGCTTTTGCCTTAATTTTACTAGTAATTGGGTTTATAGCATTTTTTATATATGTATCTATGGATAAAAAGTTAGATGCATCCGAAGCTGTAGAAAGTAATGAAGAAAAAAAATCAACTACATTTAGTGAATTAATGACGGGTATTTTTTCAGATTTATTACTAATTGTTCGAAACAAAGGATTTTGGTTAATTGCTATTTTATGTGTTTTATTTTATTCATCGGTTTTTCCGTTTATAAAATATGCTGCCGATCTAATGGTGAATAAATATGGTTTAGATCAAGAAGTGGCAGGTAGTATACCTGGTTTGCTACCATTGGGAACTTTATTTTTAACACCTATTTTTGGGGGTATTTACGATAAGCTGGGAAAAGGTGCAACCATAATGATTATAGGAGCAGTTCTTATTTTATTTGTTCACTCTATTTTCTCTTTACCTATATTAAACTATTGGTATGTTGCAGTTGCATTAACTATTATTTTAGGAATTGCATTATCACTTGTTCCTTCGGCAATGTGGCCATCGGTACCAAAAATTATTCCTGAGGAACAGTTAGGTACAGCTTTCTCTTTAATCTTTTGGATACAAAACTGGGGTTTAATGGGAATTCCATTGTTAATTGGTTATGTGTTAGATCAATCTAATCCGCAAGTAGCATTAGCTAAGGCAAACGGAACAGAGATACCTTTATACGATTATACTAATCCAATGTTGATTTTTACAGGACTGGGATTTTTGGCCATTATAGTTGGATTTTTATTGAAGCGTGAAGATAAGCTTAAAGGATATGGTCTTCAGTTACCAAATATTCAAAAATAAAAATTGCTAAGATATTTTAAAAGCCACTTTCGAGTGGCTTTTTTCATGCAGGCAATCAAGAGGGTTATGGTTTGTTTTTTTCTTCATTTATCCTAATTTAGTAGCCGCTAAAACCTATTTTAACTTTAAAATATAACAAAAATGACAGAAACTTTAAGAAGAACATTGCGCGATTCTTCAGCAATGAGATGGGCAATGTTGATTCTCCTTTCGGGATTAACTTTCAGTACTTATTGGTTCCAGGATTTCTTTTCTGGTTTGAAAGGTTTAATGGAAACCGAAATGGGATTTTCCAGTGAAGAATTTGGTCGAATATTAGGCTTGACTACTATTGCTAATATGTTTGGTATGATTATCATTGGTGGTATCATGCTCGACAAGTGGGGAATTAGAGTTGCAGGTATAGTATTCGGTGGTATTGCAGTTCTTGGAGGTGCAATTTCCGCAATGGGTGCTGCTGGTTTATTTGGTGCAGATAAAAGCACCATGTTAAATGCTATTATTGTGGGTCGGATTTTATTCGGATCGGGTCTTGAAGTTGTTTGTGTGGTTGCAACCAGAACTATTGTAAAATGGTTTAAAGGATACGACCTTGCTTTGGCAATGGCCATAAATATGGGATTTGGTCGACTAGGAAGTGCTATGGGTACTGCTTTGTCACTTGATATTGCTGGTGGTCACGTTTCTCCTGCTGTTACTTTTGCTGCAGGTTTAATAGGTTTGGCTCTTATCATGTTTTTAATTTACACCGTGTTCGATGTTAAATTAGATAAGCAGGAAAAAGCCATTAGCTCGGAAAAAAGTGGTGAAGTATGCGATACCGATGAGGATTTTAAATTTTCAGATTTAATTACTTTGCTTCAGAATAAATCATTTTTATACATTGCTCTGCTTTGCGTAACATTTTATGCAGCTATTTTCCCATTTATGCAGTATGCACCCGATTTGTTGATTAATAAATTTGGGTTTACTCAGGATTTACCTCAGGCTGGTGAGGTTTTATTATGGGGAAGTAAGGCATTTGGTGCTGCAAGTGTTTATATTGTATTCTTCCTGTTTGCAATATTGTTTGCCGTTGTACCAAATAATTTTGAGAATAAGCAAACTAAGGCCATGTTTAAAATTGGTGCTTTAGTGGCATTTATGGCCTATTTATTTGTAATGAAAGATATTCTGGCTATCTGGTTGAATAATGGTGCTAAAACAGCAAGTTTAATTCCTTTAGGAACAATTATATTTACTCCAATTTTCGGTAATATTGTTGATAAAAAAGGTAAAGCGGCATCGCTAATGATACTTGGATCATTATTACTGATTTTTGCTCACGTATCTCTTTCGGTTCTGCATAATGTAATAATTGCATATTTCGGATTATTAAGTTTGGGAGTTGCTTTCTCGCTAGTGCCAGCAGCTATGTGGCCATCGGTTGCAAAAATTGTAGCTGAAAATCGATTAGGAACTGCTTATGCTACCATGTTTACACTACAAAACTGGGGCTTAGGCTTATTCTTTTGGGGAATTGGTGCTCTGCTCGATTTTGTAAACAAGGGAGTTCCTGATGGTCAGCCTAAAGATTATACAATTCCAATTCTGGTATTGGTAGGTTGTGGTGTAATTTCTATTTTCTTATCGTTCTTACTTAAAAAGGCAGATAGAGATCAAAACTATGGTTTAGAGTTACCTAGTTAGTTATTGTCAAAGTAATTATAATTCTATTTTATTATATTCAAAAGCTGTTCTACGGAGCAGCTTTTTTTATGCCGTTTCAAAAAGCTTTCGTATTTTCGAAAGTTCAACTAATACTAAACTAATGAATACAGAAGCTTTAAAAACCTCATTACGAGATTCCGTAGTAACTCGATGGGCAATGCTGATAACTGTCGGATTTGTTCTTGCAGCAAACTATTACTTTTACGATGCTCTTTCTCCTTTAAAATCTACTTTAACCAAAGAATTTGGGTTTACCAGTACCGATTTTGGATTATTCGTTTCGGTCTATTCTATTCCCAATGTATTTTTTTTAATGGCCGTATTAGGTGGGATTATTCTGGATAAACTGGGAATTCGAAGAACTGGATTCATGTTTGTTGCCTTTATGGCTTTTGGTGCCTTGATTACAGCGTATGGTGCCAGTGATTTGTATCGAAACGATGGTTTCGGCTATTCACTTATGTCTTCATTTATGACCGGTTATTCTCCTGAATTAAAAATGATGCTATTGGGGCGATTTTTATTCGGATTGGGTGCTGAAACAAGTATTGTTGTAATTAGTAAAATAATTGTAAAATGGTTTAAAGGCAAAGAACTTGCATTGGCATTTGGTGTAAAATTAGGACTTGCCAGAACCGGATCATTCCTGGCATTTAATCTATCTCCTGTATTAATAGAATCGGAGTCTGGATGGACTACTGCAATTTGGTTTGCGGCATTTTTAGTTCTGTCAGCTTTACTTGTATTCATGATTTATATGATGTTTGATTTGAAGCTCGATAAACAAGTAAAACAAGAGGGATTGCTTTCCGCAAGTGATGAGTTTCATATTTCAGATATCACCAAACTGTTAACAAATCGTTCGTTTATATATGTTACGTTATTGTGCTTAACGTTCTACTCAGCAGTGTTTCCATTTTTATCCTTTTCTTCAGATTTTTTCTTGAATAAATTCAATCTATCGATAAAGGAGAGTGGTTTTATTTCTTCCATGTTACCAATTGGAACTATGATTTTTACTCCTTTATTTGGCTTTTTTGTTGACAAATATGGAAAAGCAGCTTCACTAATGATATATGGTTCATTGATACTTGTAGCTGTACATTTAACATTCGCATTCACAGGATTATCTCCTTATGTGATGATGGTAATTCTTGGATTGGCTTTCTCATTGGTTCCAGCTTCAATGTGGCCATCAGTTGCTAAAATGGTTGATGAGAAGCGTATTGGTTCTGCTTATGGATTAATGTTTTCAGTTCAGAATCTTGGCTTATGGGCATTCCCTATTTTGGCAGGCATGGTGTTAGATGCTACAAATACAGAAGGTACTGAAAATCTGGATTACACATTTACAATGATCATGTTTGCTTGCCTTGGTATCATTGGATTGGTGTTTGCTCTTTTACTGAAGCGTGAAGATAAAGTGTCAGGTTATGGTTTAGAGTTGCCATCGAATAGTAAATAATACTTATTTCTTATTGATATAGAAAGCTGTCTTTAATAGATAGCTTTTTTTTGTGCCTGATAACAAGTAGGGTAGCATCTTATTGTAAATAATTTTAGATTGTGAGGTAGGGAAATGCTACAGTTATGCGTTTTATTTATACAATGGTCGCTTTGCAACCATTTGAGATAAATTGCATCTGATAATAAAAAAAGCACTATGTATATAAAATATAGAATTCTTTGTTTTGTAGTCATCCCTTTTCTTTCATGTTGTTCCACTGGTAAAAGTATTACCAATAATGATAGTGACGGGAATATTAATTCAACTCATATAGGCTTACAATTTTCAAGAAATGGGGATTGTTGTTTTGAAACCAAAAAATGTGACGGAATTTGGGATCAGAATAAACAATCTGTATTTCTGTCAGGACTGCTTATTCGTAAAAATAGCACGGGGACTGTGGAACAAATAAATATTTCCATTGAAGGTATAGATCTTGAAAATACTCAGTATCCTCATACTGTAAGTACTGATTTTGATGAAGCAGCAATTGTTGGATGGTACAATGAACAAGAAGTACTTAAGGAAAGATTACTTTGTGCAGATTCCAGTAATTCTTGCGAATTTCAAGGAAATGTTAAGAGAGATAAAATGAGATTAGTCCTCACTAAGTTTCAAAATAATGTGTTGGAAGGAAGATTTGAAGGGCGAATATTTTTAAAAGGTACGGGTAATGTAAAGTTTGTTAAAACCAGTGAATACAAGGACATAGTTGGAGGATCGTTTTGTATTAATTTGAAGGATTCATCTTCTGAAAAAAATATGATTGCGGATAAAAGATAATAATTTAGTGCATTTAAACCTTTCTAATGAAAATGTGTCTAACGAAACACTAAGTTGAATAAAAATCAATTATTATGGGGAATTTTATTAAACTAATAGCAGTTTTTCTGTTATTAACAGGAGGAGCATCGATATCTAATAAATCGTTTGCTAAAAAAGTGCATCGAAAGGTGGTTGTGGTAAAACACAAAAGGTATAAGAAATATCCTGCTAAAGGTGCAGTTGTTGTAAGGGTGAATACAGGAAAAACGCTTAGGCATAAGAATGTTGTTTATTATAAATCCAATGGAATATATTATCGCAAGCAAGGTGTTGGATACAAGGTAGTTGCAGCTCCTGTAGGTTGTAGAATTAAAGTGTTGCCAAAAAATCATGTTCGTATTGTGATTCATCGAAAACCATATTTCTATCACTATGGTACTTACTATGTGGTAAAAGGAAGGGAATATGTGGTTGTTCTTCCTCCAGTGGGAGTTCAGGTTGATGATTTACCTGAAGGATATGAAATTTTAGAATTAGATGGAAAAACTTATTATATAGTAGATAGGGTGTACTATAAGAAAGTTTTTCTCAAAAATGGGGATGTTGTTTTTGAAGTAGTAAAAACAACATAAATAAAAATCCCGCCATTTGGCGGGATTTTTATTTTATAATAAATCTTGATTAATCAAGAGATCTTTCAATTGTCTGAGCTCTGTTAGGACCAACAGAAACAACTTTTACAGGTACTTCTGTCTCTTTCTCGATAAAGTCGATATAAGCGTTAAATTCCTCTGGAAATTCATTCTCATGAGTCATTCCTGTCATATCAGCTTTCCATCCTTTAAATTCGGTGTAGATCGGCTCAATATCTTCAGTCATTTCATAAGGTACATACTCAACTTCTTTACCATTAACTTTGTATGAAGTACAGATTTTGATGTTGTCAAAATTGTCCATTACATCCGATTTCATCATGGTTAATTCAGTAACACCATTAATCATGATAGAGTATTTTAATGATACCAAATCTAACCATCCACATCTTCTTGGACGACCAGTAGTAGAACCATACTCATTACCACAATCTCTTAGTTTCTGACCATCTTCGTCGAATAGTTCGGTTGGGAATGGTCCCATACCTACACGAGTACAGTAAGCTTTAAAAATACCAATTACTCTTCCAATTTTGTTAGGAGCTACGCCTAAACCAGTACAAGCACCTGCACATACAGTATTCGAAGAGGTTACAAAAGGATATGAACCAAAATCAACATCCAGTAGTGTTCCCTGCGCACCTTCAGCAAGAATCGATTTGTTTGCTTTTAACGCATCATTTAAGTATTGTTCGCTATCGATTAATTGGAATTCGCTTAAAACCTTAATTCCTTCGAACCATTCGGCTTCGTATTCCGAAATATTGTATTCGAACTCATAAAATTTATCAAGCATCTGACGGTGCTTGCTTACCAATGCATCGTATTTTCCTTTAAAATCACTATTGATATCACCAACACGGAGTCCATTTCTACCCGTTTTATCCATGTAAGTTGGGCCTATTCCTTTCAAAGTAGAACCAATTTTAGATTTTCCTTTTGCTGCTTCGGAAGCGGCATCCAGAATGCGGTGCGATGGCAAAATAAGATGAGCCTTTTTCGATATGAATAGTGTTTTAGACAAATCGACGCCTAATTTTTTAATTCCTTCAATTTCTTTCTTGAAGATTACAGGATCGATTACAACACCATTACCAATTACGTTGATTTTATCATCGCGAAATATTCCTGAAGGAATCGTATGTAATACGTGTTTAATTTCGTTAAATTCAAGCGTATGTCCGGCATTTGGTCCGCCCTGAAAACGGGTAATTAAATCGTACTTTGGGGTTAGTACGTCCACAACTTTTCCTTTACCTTCATCTCCCCACTGGAGTCCTAAAAGCACATCAACTTTCATCTGTCTAATAATTTGATTAAATCTTACATGTATATATCCGCACCTGTTTTTTCAATCGGATTTATAAAACGGTTCGGTTCTCGATGTTAAATCTTGAAGGTTGGTTCCAAGTTTTAACAGTCAAAGGTAGTAATTATTTTTATTATCGATCCTAGAAAAATTAGCTTGTTGATAAGTTATTAATGGGCATAAAAAAAACCTCTTAATATTAAGAGGTTTTTTTGTGTTTATGAGTTGTTTGTATGCTTATTCGTTTTCTAGTTTTCGGCATTCCTGACAAATTCCGTAAATATATAAGGAGTGATGTGATACTAAAAAGTCCATATCATCTGATACATTTTTACGAACATCATCTAGGCGAGTATCACAAAATTCAAGAACTTTTCCGCAACGAGTGCAAATTAAATGATCATGCTTATTACTATCATAAGCTTTCTCGAATTGAGCAATATTTTTTCCAAACTGATGTTTGATTACTAACTTGCAATCTAAAAGAAGATCTATTGTGTTATAGAGAGTTGCTCTACTGACACGATAGTTTTTATTTTTCATAAAAATGTATAACGATTCTATATCGAAATGACCTTCACGGGAATAAATTTCGTCTAAAATAGCATATCTTTCAGGGGTTTTTCGATGTCCCTTTTTCTGAAGATATTCTGTAAACATCTTCTTAACAATTTCTTTTGTATCCTCGCTGCTCATATTATAAAAATAACCTAAGTGTTATCTAATCTAATTTAAAATAATGGCTCTAATGTAATAATTTTTTTTAGAAAAGGATCCTTATTTAGAATAAATTTTAATTCACGAATATTCTTCAATATTTTCAATTCGTTTTACGTTATCCAGACCTTTAATCTTAATTAATTTCATAATAAGGTTGTTAAGGTCTTCAGTATTATGAACATATAGATGAATTAAGCCTTCGAAAATTCCATCGTGACTTTCAAAGTGAAGCGATCTCATATTCACATCGTGGTCTTTAGAAATGATGTTTGTAACTTCATTTACGATTCCGATTTTGTCGATTCCTGATAATTCGATAACCGCTAAGAAAGACATTAATCTGTGACTGGTCCAGTTGGCAGCTAAAATTCTATCTCCCTGACTGGACATTAACTTAATTGCATTCGGGCATTTTCTTTTGTGTATAATCACATTATTGGCCATATCTACATAACCAAGAACTTCATCACCAGGAATTGGCTTGCAGCAGGGAGCAATTCGATAAGTCTCATTTGCAGACATTTCGCTTAGTACAAGAGTTTTTTTCTTGTCTACCGATGGCTTTTGGGTGTCATCAGTTTCTTGTTCAGGAGTTTCATCATTGTTTTCAGAGTCCCCAAAAAACTGTAGTTTCCAGTATTTTATAAATTTACTTCTTGATTTTTTCTTAATAACCGATTCAACTTCGTTAATATCGATTTTGCCTAATCCTAATTTATAGTAAAGTTCTTCTTTATTGGATAGGTTGTAGTGCTCGAGCATTTTTCTAAAGGCCTTGGCATTTAATCTTAAACCTAAGTCGTCAATATGGCTTTCCAGGTTTTTAGATCCTTTTGCGGTGTATTCTTTTCGTTCCTTTTTAAAAGCAGTTTTTATTTTTGATTTGGCTTTTGCAGTAACTATAAATTCGAGCCATTCGTGTTTCGGTTTTTGTTTTTCGGAGGTTAGTATTTCAACCTGATCACCACTTTTAAGAACATGACTAAGCGGAACGAGTCTATGGTTTACTTTTGCACCAATGCATTGGTTTCCAATGTCGGTATGTATGTCGTAAGCAAAGTCGAGGCTTGTTGCGTTTTTAGGTAAGGTTTTTATATGTCCTTTGGGCGTAAATACTTGAATTTCATGAGAGAATAAGTTTAATTTAAATTCATCGAGAAAAGCCATTGCGTCGGCTTCAGGATTATCTAGTATTTCTCTTACATCTTTTAGCCATTTGTCTAATTCAGATTCACCACTACCATTTGTATTGTATTTTGAATGTACTGCAAAACCTTTTTCAGCGATGTCGTCCATTCTTTCTGTTCTAATCTGAAATTCGACCCAATTCCCAAGTGGTCCCATTGCTGTAATATGTAAAGCTTCGTAACCATTAGCTTTAGGAGTGCTTACCCAATCGCGTATGCGCTCAGGTTTGGGCTTATATATATCAGTAATTAAGGAGTAGATATTCCAACATTGGTTTTTTTCTGGAATTCCTTCCTGAGGTTTAAATACAACTCGTACGGAAATGAGATCATAAATTTCGTCGATGCTAATTTTTTGCACTTGCATTTTATTCCAAATGGAATAGATGGAGCGAGGACGATTTTTTATTGAACACTCAATATTATTTTCCTGCAATTTAGTCTGAAGAGGTGTTATTATCTTAGCAATTAATTTTTCCTGCTTTTCTTCCTGCTTTTCTATTTTTTTGCAAATGGCTTTATAGTCATCCGGATGCTCGTATTTTAAGCTGAGGTTTTCAAGTTCTGTTTTAATTCGGTTAAGTCCCATTCTGTGAGCTAAGGGAGCAAATAGAAATAAGGTTTCGCCGGCAATTTTCATTTGTTTACGCAGAGGCATTGAACTAAGCGTGCGCATATTGTGTAATCTATCTGCCATCTTAATTAGAATTACCCTAAGGTCATCCGATAAGGTGAGTAGCATTTTACGAAAGTTTTCAGCTTGCATTGATGTTTGCTTGTCGAAAACTCCTTTTATTTTAGTTAGGCCATCAACTATTTGTGAAACTTTTGCACCAAACAAATTTTCAATATCCTCAAGAGTGTATTCAGTATCTTCTACCACATCATGAAGTAAGCATGCTACAATTGATTTTGTTCCCAGTCCCATTTCCTTGGCCGCAATATGTGCGACTCCAATGGGATGCATGATATATGGCTCACCAGATCTTCGGCGCACACCTTTATGGGCTTTCCATGCAAAATGGAAAGCCTTATCAATCATTTTCTGACTTTCAGCTGCGCGACTTCTTTTACAATCTTTTAAAAGCGCTTTGTAAGCTTCAAGTATTAATTCTTTATCTCTTTCGGTCTCAATATCCATAAAAACCTTTCTGGTGAGTGTTGTTAGTAACTGATGTCTTGCCTAAAAATAGCGAAAACTAACAATTTTTTAATAGAAATAAGACTACTTATTTCTTCTTTTTTTATTAGGAAACCTTATTTTTATAGCATTTGGAACAAGAAACTGGTGGTTTTATCTCCTTAATGAATCTATTTATTGAAAAAAGATTTTATTTAATTGCTTCGTTACATGACGTTGGTCCACAAACAACTAGCTGTAAATCTTTTTCCTGAAAATATTTATTTGCTAAGTTTCTGATGTCTTGAGGTTTTATTTTCTTTATTTCTTTTATAAACCTTTGGTAATAAGAGTTATCTAAACCAAAAGGAAGATTGCCTTTCAGGCTTTCAGATAGGGCAAAAGGACTATCTAAATTGCGAAGCATTTCGCCCGAGAGATAGTTTTTAACTAATTTTATTTCCTGGTCGGAGATCAGTTCTTCTCTTAGTTTTTTGACTTCTTTAAATATCTCGGTTATGGCATCTTTGCAAACATCACTTCCGACTTCGGTTACGATTACAAAATGGCCCGCATTTAAGTACGATATCACTAGAGAGTTTATTCCGTATGTATATCCTTTATCTTCGCGGATATTTTGCATTAAGCGAGAACCAAAGTATCCACCTAAAATGAGGTTGAATAATTGAAGAGTTGTATAATCTTTGTGCGTTTTATTAAATATTGGTCTTCCTATTCGAATACATGCCTGAACAGCATCTTCTTTACAAACAAAAGTTTTTTTATCCTTGCACTTAGTTGGTGTGTGCACAGGAATATTTACTTGCTTTTTGGCAGGCCATTTATCTTCACCAAATAAATCTTCTAGTTGCTGTATTACTTCATCACTCACTTTTCCAGCTACAATAATGTGGCAGTTCTCAGGTCTGTAAAATTTTGTATAAAATTCTTTTACTGATTCTATTTTCAGCTTTTCAAACTCTTTAATGGAAAACACATTGGCATAAGGATGTTTTTGACCATAAATCAATTCATTGAATTTATCTTTAGCTAAAACATTTGTTTTTTCATGCTCAATTTGAAATTGTTGTTTCTTTTTTTGCAATACTGTTTGAAACTCTTTATCTGGAAAAGTGGAATTTTTCAGTAAGTTTTCTGTTACCTTGAGTGTTTCGTTTAGGTATTTATTTAAAGTGTAAAGACTAACACTTGCATCGTGTTTTCCTGTAGAAAAACCTATGTATGAACCATAAAAATCGAATTTTTCTGCAATTTCTGCAGCAGTATATTTGTTGGTCCCTTCGTTTAGCATGCTGTTTGTCATGCTGGCAATTAATGGAGTTTCCTGATTCCATATTCCTGCGTTAAAAATAAATTCAATTTTAAGGACATCCTGACTACCTCCGTTAAGCACATATACAGGAATGTTATTGCTTAATTTGTGCCTTTTGTGAGGCAAAATATCAAGAGTTTCAATGGTTTTGAAATTGGGTGCTGTGTTTCTATATAGTTTTTCCATTTCTATTTTTTCGCGTGATAATAAAGAACTGAACAATTCTCTTTTCTAAACAATTTTACCGATGTGTTTAGGATATCTTCAACAGTTACTTTTTGGTATTTACAAACTTCTTTATTAATATCATCTGCATCACCTAAAAGTTCGTGAGTGGCTAGGTTCATGGCTTTATTCAGATAGCTGATTTCTGAAAAAACAAGCGATGATTCAATTTTATTTTTCACTTTCTGAAGTTCATAATCAGAAACTTTTTCACTAGCAATTTTGTTCAACTCTTCCCAAATTGCAGCTTCAGCAACTTCAAATGAGATGCCCTGCATTAGTTTACCAGTAATCAAAAATAATCCGGGTTCATGATCTCCTGTAAGGTATGCATCAATAGAAGAAAACAAGTTTTTATCTTTAACTAACGCTTGATAGATTCTTGAAGATTGACCGTTGGATAATACATCAGAAACCAAATCGGTAGTATAGAATTCATTGTCGGTTCGTTTGCCCATGTGAAAAGCCATATATATGGCATCAAAAGGAACATTTCGTTCTACATGCAAACTTCTGAATTCTGTTTGTTTAGGTTCTTCGGGTAAATTTCTTTCTGCAATTTCACGCTTCTCAATCGGGCCAAACCATTTTTCTGCAAGAACCTTCACATTATCAAGATCTACATTGCCTGAGATTACTAAAATAGCATTGTTAGGCGCATAATGTTTAAAGAAAAATTCTTTTACTTCGTCGAGATGAACGGTTTCTATTTGTTCAATCGATTTTCCGATTGTAGACCATTGGTATGGATGTTTTTTATATGCCAAAGGGCGTAAATGAAGCCACACATCGCCGTAAGGCTGATTAAAATATCTCTGCTTAAACTCTTCAATTACCACATTGCGTTGTACCTCCAGGCTTTTTTCACTAAAAGCCAGACTTAGCATTCTATCGGATTCTAACCAAAAAGCGGTTTCCAAATTATCTTTTGGAACAGTAAGGTAATAGTTGGTAACATCATTACTTGTCCATGCATTATTATCTCCACCCACCAATTGCAATGGCTCATCGTAGTTTGGAATGTTTACCGAACCTCCAAACATTAAATGCTCGAATAAATGTGCGAATCCGGTGCGTTCCGGATTTTCATCTTTAGCACCAATGTTATATAAAATATTAACAGCTGCCATTGGAGTTGTTTCATCGCGATGAACAATTACTCGAAGGCCATTTTTAAGGGTAAATTTATTGAATTCAATCATTTTTAAAATTCCAGTTTTTTCATGTTCAGTATGCTTTCCTGATACTCGTTCTTAATTTCGTTCATGATTTCGCTAACCGATTGTATTTCTGTAATCATGGCCGAAACTTGTCCTATTTCCAGTTCTCCTTCATCAAGTATTCCTTCAAATATTCCTTTTTTAGCTCTTCCTTTTCCAAGAATTGTTTTCATTTCTTCGGGCGAAGCTCCTTTGCATTCTGCATTGTTAACTTGCTCAAAAAATTGATTTTTAATTAATCGGGTAGGTGCTAGTTTTTTTAGAGCCAGTTTGGTTCCGCCTTCATTTAGTTTTAGAATTGCTTCTTTAAAGTTGATATGAGCCGATGATTCTTCTGAAACAGCAAAACGGCTGCCTATTTGAACTCCATCAGCACCCAAAACCATGGCTGCAAGCATGCTTTTTCCACTTGCAATTCCTCCGGCAGCAATTAATGGTAATGAGGTCGCTTTTTGTACCGAGGGAATAAGAGCCATTGTTGTGGTTTCTTCTCTTCCGTTATGACCTCCAGCTTCAAATCCTTCTGCCACAATGGCATCAACTCCTGCATCTTCGCATTTTTCTGCAAAAAAAGCGCTTGAAACAACGTGTACAACCGTAATTCCATGTTGCTTTAAAAAAGGAGTCCATTTTTTAGGACTGCCAGCCGATGTAAAAACTATTTTCACGTCTTCCTTAATAATGATATCCATAAGCTCTTCAATTTCGGGATAAAGAAGAGGAATATTAACTCCAAATGGCTTAGAGGTAGCTGCTTTTGTTTTTTTGATATGTTCTTTAAATGTATCAGGGTGCATCGATCCGGCACCAATTAAACCTAGTCCACCACAGTTACTAACTGCACTTGCCAGTTTCCAGCCCGAACACCATACCATACCACCCTGTATTATTGGCAATTCGATATTAAATAGAGATGTGATTTTATTGTTCATTTTATATTGATTCATTTTTTAACAAGCAAAAAAGACACAAGTCTATCAGGTGATCTCTTGTGCCTTATTTAAATTATCTGATTGATTGCAAATTTAGAAAAATTCTTGATAAGATTAAGATCTCGAAGTATGAATTTAAGAATGGGCAAGATAGATAAATTGGATAATGAGTATTTTGTTCGATAGATTAGTTAACTTTATAGGTCAAAAGTAATAATGAGTGCATTTTCATAAAAGCACTTGTTTGTTAAAATAGATATTCCTTATTTTTAGGCACTGAATTGCATTGAGGGATTAACAGTTACAAACTATATTGGTTTTATATATTTAAGGGTGAAGAAAAAATCGTTATTAGGTCGTTTTTTAGTGTGGCGTTTGAAGCACATTAGTGATCGTCAGTTTATTTTATTCCTGGCGGTACTTATTGGTGTTACTGCGGGAATTGCTGCTGTTGTAATAAAGAACTCAGTACATTTAATTAGTATACTTTTACAGGATAACTCTTCTGATGAATACCAGAATTTTCTATATGTAATTTATCCAACTATAGGTATTTTAGTTGCAGTACTTTTTATAAAATATGTGATTCGTCGACCCGTTCGGCATGGTATTCCTAATGTTTTGTATGGCATTTCGAAAAGCAATGCACAAATAAACCGGCACAATATGTTTTCATCTATTGTAACATCTGCATTTACAGTTGGTTTTGGTGGATCGGTTGGTTTAGAGGGGCCAACAGTAGCTACAGGTGCAGCTTTGGGATCTAATATTGGAAAACTTTTTCATTTAAATTATAAGCACATTACTTTACTCTTAGGATGTGCATGTGCGGGAGCAATGGCTGCAATTTTTAAAGCTCCAATTGCCGCTATAGTATTTGCTTTAGAGGTAATTATGCTCGATTTAACAATGTGGTCGCTGGTACCATTATTATTGGCATCAGCATCAGCAGTTATTACATCCTATTTCTTTCTGGGGATGGATGTTCTTTACCCTTTTGAGGTTGAATATGGTTTTGACATGAAAGATTTGCCTTACTATATAGCTTTGGGAATTTTCACAGGATTAATTGCCACTTATTTTACAAAATCGTACATGTTTATACATAATGTGTTTGAAAAAATAGGAGCTACTTATCGAAAGTTAATATTTGGAGGTTTGTCGTTAGGATTAATTATTTTCTTTTTGCCATCCTTATATGGCGAAGGTTATTATGCTATTAATGCATGTCTTTCGGGCGATTATTCTTATCTGTTTAACAATTCATTTTTTTATTCTTTTAGCGATAGCTTTTGGATGTTGATTGTTTTGCTTGTTCTGGTTATATTTTTTAAAGTTATAGCTGCATCAATAACTTTTGGAGCAGGAGGAGTTGGAGGAATATTTGCACCAACCCTGTTTATGGGTGTGAATTCGGGAGTGCTATTTGCCAAAGTTGTCCAATATTTAGGTCTTCGGGATCTCGAAGTAAATAATTTTGCTTTAATTGGCATGGCTGGTATGATTGCCGGAGTTTTGCATGCTCCCTTAACCGGCTTATTTCTTATTGCGGATATATCAGGAGGTTATCAGTTATTTGTACCTTTAATGATTACTGCAACAATTTCGTATGCCACGGTAAAAACATTTGAGCCTCATTCTGTTTATACCATTCAATTAGCTAAACGTAAGGAGTTAATGACTCACGATAAAGATAAAAATGTTCTTTCTTTAATGCGAGTAACAAAATTAATTGAGAGAGATTTTAGCACAATTAATGCAGAAGCCACACTTGGCGATTTAGTTAAAGTAATAGCAAAAGCTCACCGAAATATTTTTATTGTTATTGATAAAGAGAATAATTTTGAGGGAATTGTGAAACTCGATGATATTCGTGAAATTATGTTTCAGCCGGAAAAATATGACAGTGTAAATGTACGTGAGCTAATGGTAATTCCTCAAGTTGTAATTCAACATGATGAATCGATGGCTGATGTTGCAGCTAAATATCAATATTCTGATAAATTCAACTTAGTAGTTTTAAATGAGGGTAAATATTGTGGTTGTGTTTCGCGTGCACAAATATTCTCAACTTATCGTCGACTGTTAAAACACTTTTCTGAAGATTAACAGGCAAATCACAACTTTTAAATGCTTGTCATATAAAAACAATCGTTTGCTTATTTGTGTCAGTAAATCAGTAGTTTAGTTGGTGTATTGAAAAGTTTTATAAATTTATTATAAAAAGAGTTTATCCTTTGTAATTATCTATTACTTTTGCAGTCGAATTTTGAGCAATATTTACTTTTGTTTTATCTTAAATGTTCTCAAATCAATTAAATACATAAATGTAGAGGTGTCACCTGATATTCTTATGTATTTAATTGAAGGCCGCCTGACTTTTGCAGCCATCCGACCTTTTAAATTTTAATTTATTAGAGTTTATTAAGCTAATCCTGATTCGGAATAATGAAGAATAAAAGTTTGCTTTCCCGATTTTTACTTTGGAGAGTTAAGAATATTAAAGAACGTCAGTTCGTTCTTATTTTAAGTTTTTTTGTGGGTGCTATAAGTGGTTTGGCTGCCTTAACCTTAAAAAATGCAATTCACTTTACGCATCATTTTTTAACTCATCGTTTACATGTCGATTCGGCTAATTTAATTTATCTGGCGTATCCGGCAATAGGTATTTTTCTAACACTTTTATTTGTAAAATTCTTTGTTAAGGATAATATTGGACATGGAGTTTCGCGCATACTGTATGCCATCTCGAAAAAGAATTCTCATATTAAGTCGCACAATAATTTTTCTTCGATTATTGCCAGTACATTAACTATTGGTTTTGGTGGATCGGTTGGTTCTGAGGCGCCTGTTGTATTAACGGGAGCATCAATTGGTTCTAATTTAGGGCGCATGTTTCACATGAATCAGAAAATTATCACACTAATGGTTGGATGTGGAGCTGCAGGTGCAATTGGAGGAATTTTTAAGGCTCCAATGGCTGGTATGGTATTTACTTTGGAAGTTCTGATGTTGGATTTAACTATGGCATCACTTATTCCATTGCTAATATCGTCGATTACTGGAGCAAGTGTTGCTTACTTTTTTATGGGAAAAGGATTCTTGCTTTCTTATGATGTAACAGAGCCTTTTGTAATTGGAAATTTCCCATATTATATCTTGCTGGGAGTTTTTGCCGGTTTAGTATCGCTTTACTTTACGCGCTTTTCTATGTATCTGGAATCTTTGTTCGATAAAGTGACTAATTGCTATCGTAAAATGTTGATGGGTGGTCTGGCTTTGGGGGTTTTGATCTTTCTATTTCCACCTTTGTATGGTGAAGGATATAATACTATTCAGGCTTTATTAAGCGGAAATCATGCTCAATTAGTAAACAATAGTATTTTTTATTTTTTAAAAGATAATTATTGGTTATTGTTAGGATATATGGGCTTAATCTTGTTTTTTAAGGTTATCGCATCTACTGTTACTACGGGGAGTGGAGGAGTTGGAGGTATATTTGCTCCATCTTTATTTCTTGGAGGGGTTTCTGGTTTTTTTGTAGCCCGATTTGTAAATGGATTTAATTTTGTAAATCTATCTGAAAGTAATTTTACATTAATAGGTATGGCCGGTATGATGGCTGGGGTTATGCATGCGCCACTTACTGCTATTTTCCTGATTGTGGAGATTACGGGAGGTTACGAGTTGTTTATTCCTATCATGATTACAGCTACCATAGCCTATCTTACCATTATGTATTTTGAGCCTCACTCAATTTATACTAAACGTTTGGCAAAACGTGGAGAGTTAATTACTCATAATAAAGATAAAGCTGTACTCACTTTAATGAAATTGGGTAAGGTCATCGAAACCGATTTGAAAAGAGTAGAACCGGATGCTACTTTGGGTGAACTTGTAAAGATTATTTCTCATTCGCAGCGAAATATTTTTCCGGTTGTTGATAAAGAAGAAAAATTACTGGGAATTGTTTTGTTGGATGACATAAGGCATATCATGTTTAGTCCTGAAATGTACGATGATATTTATGTGCGTAATTTAATGATTATGCCACCCGCTATATTAGATGCCAATGCACCAATGGAAAAGGTGATGCGAAGATTTGAAGAGACAGGGGCCTGGAATTTACCCGTTATTCAGGACGAAAAATATTTGGGTTTTGTATCAAAAGCAAAAATATTTAATGTTTATAGAAGAGTATTAGTTCACTTCTCAGATGAATAGTAGTTTTAGATTAGTTATATAGGTTAGATGAAAGCTTGCTCAGAATTGAGTGAGCTTTTTTCTTGACATTTGGTGATTGGGATTTGATAGTTGGACTTTTATAATAATTACCTTTGCCTTAACAAACAATTAAGCATGAACGAACACTATAAAACTATCGATTCTGAAGTTTGGAATGGAAGGATTGATGATGAGAAGGATTACGATGCTTTTCGCTGGCATCAAATTGTAAAGCCGATAAACCTTTTCGAAACGAAAGATAAATGTTTAAAAGGATTTGGTTTGCTCGGTTTTTGTTGCGACAAAGGAGTGCAGAGAAATCTTGGACGAAAAGGAACTTCGACGGCTCCCAATAGTATCCGTAAAGAAATGGTTAATTTACCATGCTCTTTTTCTCAGGAAACCAATATTTACGATTGCGGAAACATTGTTAGCAAGGGAGCTGAGCTGGAAGATTTGCAGGAAATATTAGCTAGTGCAGTTTATAAAATGCTAAAACTCGAATTGTTTCCAATTATTTTAGGTGGTGGTCATGAAATAGCTTATGGCCATTATTTGGGAATTGAGCGATATTTATCGGAGCAGAAAAATGAAAATTTAGGAATTTTTAATTTGGATGCTCATTTCGATATGCGACCCTATAAAAACGGTCCTAGTTCGGGTACTATGTTTGCACAAATTGCCGATAGGTGTGAGACTCAGAGCAAAGAATTTAACTATATGGTTGCTGGTATTCAGCAGTATGGTAATACGGTTAGTTTGTTTAAAAAGGCAGATAAATTGAACGTGAAATACTTAATGGCAAGAGATATTTCTAGAGATACTATGTTTTCGGTAGGACAGGATATTGTTCGTTTTACAAAGAAACAAAGTAAGATTTATCTTACACTATGTTCCGATGTAATTTCATCGGCCTATGCGCCGGGCGTGAGTGCGCCTCAGCCATTTGGCTTGCATCCCGAAATAATTTTAAAACTGATAAAAACCCTTATTCAATCGGGTAAAGTTATGAGTTTCGATATTGCCGAAGTTTCGCCTCGTTTCGATGAAGATAATCGTACTTCAAAACTAGCTGCTATTATTGTTTTTGCGGTGATCAACTCGGTGGTGGAGTTTGGTGGTGCTTCGGATTGAAAAATGTAAGGCTGCCAAAATTGACAGCCTTACTATTTTAATAAAATATAATTTACTACTTACTCTAATTATTTAATGAAAAAATAGTTTATTGTTCTGCAATACTTTCCATTTCCCATCAAGTTTTCTCAAGTAGACTATTTCTGGTGTATATTCATATGGTTTTTGAATAACCCTTGCTTTTGTTAATTCTTTGTTTAACGTTATTGTTCTAATAGGATCTATAGGTGCAAATTCTCCATAATCATAAGAATAATTTAAGCACTTATTTGAAATGAGTTTCTGCATATGCCTGTTAAAAGGAGCATTCCAATGATAATATCTATACCAAACCCCAATATGATTTTCAACCCGACCTAGGGCATTAGAATTATCGTTTCTAATTGCTTTAACAATACTATCAAATATAGTAGAGTTGTTATGATCTATAAATAGTATTTTTCCTTTAAGCTTAGGTTTAAATATTATTTCTTTAAAATTTACAGAAAATGAACATGAATTTATAGAATCTACAATTTTAATTTTTAATCTACTGTCGTAAAAAAGAAATTTTAGTGAATCTGCAATTTTTGCAACGGGATCGCTAATACGATTACATTCTTTTAGTATTTGCTCTTCAGTCAATGCAATTCCGTTTTTATCCAATTTTGTAAAGATTTCTACATGATCAGAAGCATCATTCCTATTTTCATAAGGATAAGGCTATAGTAGTTCTATTATTTCCTGAATAGCTTTAAGTGTATCATTCGATAATGATGTAAATTCACTATTCTTATGCCATTCTTCAAAAAAGGATTTAGAATATATTCGCCTATAATCAATATTCTTTTCTGTTTCATTTTGAGCATGAGTAGTAAACGAACCAAATAAGAAGCATATTAATAAAAAAGCAAGTGTATGTTTAAACTTTATCATATTAGTCGCAATCTTTTTCCACATAAAAACATTATTTAAGAAATAATTCAGGCAAGGTTTTTACTCTCTTACCTGAATTAAAATATTGAACACTTTATTCAATATCAATGTCAACATGTCCTACATGAACCTGATGCAGTAAAACAGAATCACTCTTGGTGCAATCTAGTTCATCCTTGAAGAGTATATAATAGTAAGAATCTCTACTATTCTTATACAGTTCTTTGTAAATCATATTTAAACTCTTCTGCTCTGCTACCCATTCCATATTAATTAATTGGTAACCTTTAAGTTGTTTTTTATCTATTCTCCATTTTGTTTTTTCAACACTGATATTCATGTTATAATCATTAGGAACTAGCTCAATAAAGTTAAAAAATGCTGGCGGACTTTGAGTGTAATATTTACAGCTTATTTTTATATCAAACCTATTGCTATTTTTTATTGGAGTTCGATATTCATATTCTTTCATATTCTTATCAATTAAAAATAATACAGTATCAGTTTGGCTGTTTTGTGCATAACTTACTGTTTGATAAGCTATTGTAAGAACAAATACTGTGATTTTATAATATAATCTTGAATTCATTATTGACAATTTTCTTTGGTTAAGTATTGATATATTTCATTTTGTGAATTACATTTCTTTAGATTTTCGGGATTGCTAATATACTCGCTCCAAGCATCAGTTTTTTTCAGTCCACCCCATGTTAAAGATTCATAAATATAATCAACACCGTGCCAATCTGGCAAATCCGAAAAGAAATTTATGAGCCTATTATAGTTTGGGTCAGCTTCAAAATAAGTATTAAGCCCTTCTTTCATGCAAGTCCTATATTTATCAGCCATATAATTGTGTTGAGATTCATTATCTTCATCACTAATTTTATATTTTTTCTCGTATTCAGCAAAATCTTTTGCAAAATCAGGTTCTGGAGCTAATCCATTGTGAATATCCTCTCCGTAAAGTTTACCATATATGTAAGCATGAAAACATTCATGAAGAATTGTACGTGCTATTTCAAGTGAAGATTCATTTAACCTATCTTCACTAACATATACATACATTCTATCTGTATTAGGATCAAAAATACATTTGCCATTTGGTACTGGCTTACCTCTATAATCAGTATTACTTACATAAAAGGTTAAATTAATGGTACTTGTACTAAGATTAAAGCCCTTAAGTAATTTATTTAAAATAGAATTACTACCTCCTGCTTCCAGTTTATCTTTTACGCAATCGGCTTACGTATCGGTCCAACTGTCATCTTCCGTAACTGGTGGATTCGGGTTAGGATTCGGGTCTTTTGTGCCATTTTCACCGCCACCTCCATTGGCTGGGGTAGGAGTATTTGGCACGGAGCCACCCCCGGTTAGGTTGGTAGACCATGCACCTCTGTCACTTTCAAAATCGACACTAGCCGAAGAAGAACAGTTTGACTCCTGTTAGTACATATAAGGATCGCTTGTAGTACCGGAAAAATAAAATCAGCATTCTATCACTACTGTTCTGGCAGTTTTGGTGTTACTGTTAAGATTATCTTCGTCTAGTTTTGTATAAAAATCGGTATTGCTTTGCGGCAGGTTAAGTTTTAATTCAAAAAACTGGATAAGATGTTTGGTTGTTTCATACGAAATATCATCGGCATCGTTCAGTAACAGGTAATAATCCAAATGGTTGTTATCGCAAGTGAAAAAATAGAGAGGACTAATTGCCTGTTCGTCAGTATCGAGAATGGGAACAATTAGGGTAGAGGCACTTTCCACTCCATAACTTTCGCAAATATCCCATTGCGGAATACCAAAGATTTCAACAAATAGCTTTGTAAATTCAGTAGAATCGTTAACCTCTTGCAGATAGTCGATAATAAACTCTTTAAAAGGATCTTCGGATTGGGTATGTTCAAAAAATGAATTATTGTTATCATTTAAATCTAAATACTCTGTGTCTTCGTTGCTGCAAGACCAAACCAGCAGCAAAACTGCTGCAAATAATAATACTTTTTTCATAATTTTTTGTGATTTAATTAATATGGTCAACCTTTTATTCTGGTTATTGACAAAAGGTAACCCTGCACATTTCATGTTTAAAAACACATAATATGTTTAAATGTTTCAATTAACACTTTAACTTGTAGTAAATCATAAAAATATTATATGTTGGTTTAATAAAATGAACAATTATAGCATATTGTTTTGCAAATTTGATTTACATTTAATAAATTAACGTTTCTAAAATTAACCTTTGTGATTAATAATCAAACCCATAAAACCCAAAGTGATGAGTAATCAGGAAAATTACGAAGCAATAAAAGAACAACTACTGTTAATTTTAAAAAACGATGTTACCAAACCGGGTATGCCTGTAGATACTTTTGTACAGGAGGCAGAGAACAAATATTATTATGCTTCTCAAGATAAAGACAAGCTTATTGCTGCCGGATTAAATGTGGATTATGTAGATACATTACCTGTTAGAATTGGAGCATTGCGTCATGCGCAGTCGGAATGGAAAAAGGAATCGGAAAGCAAAACCGAAGCTGCCAAAGAGTGGAAATTACTTTCTGAAGAAGCAATGGCTTTGCACCGTGTGTTAATACACGATTTTAAATTTGCTTATCGTAACGAGGAAGATCTAAAAAAAGTGGTGGACGATATTGCTGAGGGAAGTGGATATGATGACATGGTTCAGGATTTTAGTGATTTGCATTCGGTTGGCACAGCAAATCCTCAGGCATTACTCAACATTGGTTTTGATAATGCGAAACTGGAAAAAGCTTTGGAGTTTGCCAATACCCTGGGGCCTTTGCTAAGTGCCATTAACGGCGAACGAGATGAAAACGATAAGCCTACAAAAGAAATGAGAGATCGTGCCTATGTTTACTTGAAAGAGGCAGTTGATAAAATCTGTGAATTTGGTAAATATGTATTCTGGGAGAATGAGGAGCGATTGGAGAAATATTCGTCGGCATATTTTCGCAAACTAAGAGAAGAGCGTGAGGAGCAAGAAGAAAAAATTAACTAGTTACCAGTATCAATAAAACCTACAAGTGTAAGCCTGGTTGTATTTATGCAATCAGGCTTTTTTTGAAAAAACCTCTGTAAGCCCTGCGCAGGCTAGGAAAAAATGCGCAGCGCGGATAAAAAGTCCGCAGCGAGGATGAAAATTAGTGCAGCGTTCTGTTTTTAGGCGCAGCATAGGTGTTTTTGCCGCTGCACGGCTTAAAAATGTGTAGGCATGGCATGATTTGCCGCAGCGGAGCTTAAAAATCCGCAGATTTAGCTAAAAAGTTCGCAGCGCATGATATTCTGCCGCAGCACCTCAAAAAAGCACGAAGGCCAGTATACTTTTTGCGCAGCGTGATTTAATAATAAGAAGGCTTAGCAAATACTGAAAATGTAAATACTTTTTCACTTTTTTATTCATCATCAAATAATTAAATTAGGAGTTCTAACTCGAACCCTATGGCAAAAACTACTCGCTGGCGCAGATTTTTAATTTGGAGACTCCGCCATATCAACAATCAAAATTTCATGCTTATTTTAAGTGTGTTTGTTGGCATTGCTGCGGGAATTACTGCACTAATTTTAAAAACAGCTGTTTATCACGGGCGTGAATTTTTATTGGATGGAATAGAATGGACGTATCAGAACTATTTGTTCTTTCTGTATCCAATGATTGGTTTAGGGGTGACCCTTATTTTTAAAAAATATATTATTCGTGACTTCGTAAAGCACAATATCACTTCCCTGCTTCAGGCAATCTCCAAGCGGAATAGCATTGTTAAATTTCATAAAACCTACTCATCGGTTATTGGATCTATTATAACTGCCGGATTTGGCGGAAGTATTGGTCTGGAGTCTCCTATTATATCGTCGGGGGCGGCAATTGGGTCGAATGTAGCGCGTAATTTTAATCTTAATTACAAAGAAATTACGGTGATGTTAGCTTGTGGTGCATCGGGTGCCATTGCGGCAATTTTTAATACCCCAATTGCCGCAATTGTTTTTGCTTTAGAGGTTTTACTAATCGATTTATCACGATTCTCATTAATTCCGTTGTTAATGGCATCGGTAAGTGGAGCCATTACCACTAAATTATTCTTAGATGAGAATATTTTAATAGAGTTTGCCATTACTTCTCCTTTTGTAGTATCTGATATTCCTTTTTTTATATTGTTGGGAATTCTATCTGGTTTAACTTCGGTTTATTTTACACGCATGTTTTTGTGGATTGAGAATAAATTTGAGCAAATTAAATTACTCAGAAACAAAATGTTAATTGGGGGCTTAATTTTAGGGATTTTAATTTTTTACTTTCCAGCTTTATATGGTGAGGGTTATAATATGGTAAAAGCTCTAATTGGAGGTCGTTTAAACGAAGTTTTTCATTCAAGTTTATTCGAAAATTATACCCATGTTTGGTTTATGGTAATTATTTTTATTGGAGCAATGGTGTTCTTAAAAGTAATAGCTACATCTATAACATTGGGAGCTGGTGGAGTGGGAGGAATATTTGCACCCTCGGTTTTTACCGGGGCCATGCTTGGTTTTGTGTTCGTTTATACATTTAACTATTTTGAGTTAGGAGATCCTCTTGATGCGAATAACTACACTTTGGTTGGAATGGCAAGTGTGTTAGGAGGAGTGCTACAGGCGCCCTTAACCGGAATTTTTCTAATTGCCGAAATAACCAGTGGATACGAATTAATTGTTCCGTTAATGTTATCGACTACCATATCGTATATTACGGTTAAAAGTATTCAGGGCGAATCGATAATAACAATTCAGCTGGCTAAAAAGGGGGAGTTAATTACACACAATAAAGATAGAGCAGTACTTACTTTTATGCAGTTATCGCAGGTTATCGAAAAAGATCTAAAGAGTATTAATGAAAATGCAAATTTAGAAGATTTAGTAAAAGTAATTTCTAAATCGAAGCGAAATATTTATCCGGTTTTAACACAGGAAAACTATCTGGTTGGTGTGGTTTTATTAGACGATGTGCGCGAAATAATGTTTAACACCGAAATGTATTCAACGCCTATTAGTAATTTAATGATAATGCCTCCGGCTTCGATATCTTATAAGGATACCATGGAAATAGTACTTAAAAAATTTACTGAAACCGGAGCCTGGAATTTACCTGTAATTAGCAAGGGAAAGTATGTAGGTTTTGTTTCTAAATCGAAACTTTTTACTGCTTACCGTCAGTATTTGGTTAAGATTACAGCAGATTAATTTTATGAACTATCAGGAAAAATAAGACTG
The DNA here is from genome assembly GCF_052400665.1 of Marinifilum sp. RC60d5. Classification (NCBI taxonomy): domain Bacteria; kingdom Pseudomonadati; phylum Bacteroidota; class Bacteroidia; order Marinilabiliales; family Marinifilaceae; genus Marinifilum; species Marinifilum sp. RC60d5. The sequence continues at coordinate 302,826 of NZ_JBQTGK010000001.1, read as the reverse complement.
ATTTAATTGTAGAACTTATCTCTTTTGCAGTAAGTATTTCGAAGCATAAAAAAGCCTGACTCGTTGAACTGTCAGGCTGTTTATGAATTATATTTAAAAAATCGAATCGATCTTCGTATTATATGTCTACCGTATTACTTTGCTTTGCTTCGTGTTTACGGTATATCGAATCTCTTTGTTGATAATATTCTTTTCTTTGTTCTAGAAACTCATGTCGGAGGGAATCTAGTTCTTTTTGCATTTTACTATTGTGCTGATGTCTTACGTTTTTTCGCGACTCTAACATTTCTTCCAACTCTTTAAAAAAATCATTTTTGCTGGAGTCTTGCGAGAAAAAATCTCTCCTGAAAAATTGTGGATTAAAAAAGTCCTTGTCAAAAAAATCATCGGAGAAAAATGGGTGTCGAAATACCTTATTATTAGAGCTGTCTCTGTGAAAAAATTGCTCCATTTGTTCCTGCATTTTCTTTCTCATTTTATACATGTCTGAGAAATTGTGGAAAATAGAGTCTGGCAGAAATTGATGTGTACTGTCCGAAGACCATGAATAAACGTAGGTAGAATCGTAGCGAATTAAATTACCATCTTTGTCGTATTCTCTTTTTACATCAATATTTTTTTTGGGTAGGTTTTCTTTTTTTGTAGTTTGACTGAATACTGATGCAGATATTAGTAAAATACAGAATGATAGCACAAATTTATTTAGATGTTTCATAATAAATAAGTTTAATGTTTTTTGCATCATAAATTTACAAAACATCTTGTTTTATCAGCGTTAAAATATTTTAAAAAGTATTAAAAAAGCTGCTCGTTTGGGAGCAGCTTTAAAATGTATTTTCGGAAAATAAATTATTCCATGTGTTTTAAATTCATGGCATATAATATCACAAATATAACAGTTACTACACCAGTCATGATTGCAGTCATCATGGCTGCATTAAAATCAATTAATACAAGAGGAACCAAAATCCAGAAAAGATTCGCGAAAGTATATAGGTAAAATCCATTCTTTTTTAGTTTGAACATTAAAAATACACCTAAAAGACTAAGAAGTGCAAAAAGTGTATTTGCTCCTGTAATTTGTCCTAGATTTTGAGATGTTTTTTCTAAAGTTATTAGGCCATTTTCAACGCCATTGTATGCAAAACCAGAGTCAATTCCTGCATCAGATAGATTTTCCTTAGTTTCTTCCCACTTTTCCATTTGTGCAGGATAGCTCGATTCGAAAGTGAAATAATTAACAATAGTGCTTCCTAAAAGAAGCCCACTACCAATAAAAGACAGAATACAGAGTACGGTTAAAAAAGTTGGTCTTTTTTTAGGCAATTCTACAGTAGTTACATTTTCTTCCATAATTAAATAGTTTTATAGGGTAAGTAATAAGTTTATTAATTCATTTTTTTAAGATTGATAGCATAAAGGGCAATGAACAGGATTGTAAACACACTAGAGAATAAAATTCCAATATTAACAATAAAATTAAAACCAAGAAATATTACCGGAGCAAATAAAAGTATTGCCTGAGCAATAGTATAAATGTAAAATCCTGATTTTTTTAACTGAAACATTAAAATTGCACCAGTTAAGCTAGCTGCATAAAGTACAAATTGAATTAATGAGATTTCAAATAAGTGTTCAATTGCTTTTTGTCCTATTTCTAAAGCTTGTTCAACAAATTCTCTCAAAAAAGGTTCTTCGGGCAGGTTTTCTCTGGCCATTTCAAAGAATTCAGTATTCATAAAATTTTTAATGGGCGAAATAATCATTCCCATTATATTATTTAAAACACCAAATCCACTTCCTATAAATGTAAGAATACACAATACGCTTAGTAATCCTGGTCTTTGTTTTGGGTTTGTTTCAACAATTTCCATTGGTATAAGTTTAAGATTCAGGGTAAAATCACAAAGATAAATTTACAATAAACAAAACAAGTATGAAAATGATATAAGCCTAATTAGATTTTCGACTAAAATAGCTGGTTAAGAACAGTTTTTTACCTGATAATCTTAAATAAGAATAGAAATGCTTTTAGTAAATTTGACTGACAAAAAAATAGATGCTTTATAAATATTTGTTTAAGGGTGAATTAAGCTGAAAATAATTTTTTTAATATCTTGATTTGTCTAATTTTGATGCTGCACTTTAGGAATAGAACAATAGATAAAATATTGCGGTGCATCATCTTTTCAAGGGGGAACAAAATTCAGTAAACATGGGATTTTTTCCCTTTAAAAACACTAACAAATCATTAAATCATCTCGAGTAAAATCGGGGAAAAGACAAACAACAATGGAAAGAGACATCCAAATTTTCGACCTTATTGACCAGGAATACCTACGTCAAAAAAATGGTATTGAGTTAATTGCATCAGAAAACTTCGTAAGTCAGCAAGTTATGGACGCAATGGGATCATGCCTAACCAATAAATATGCCGAGGGTTATCCTGGTAAACGTTACTATGGCGGTTGCCAAATTGTTGATCAAACCGAGCAGTTGGCTATCGATAGAGCTTGTGAGTTATTCGGAGCAGAATATGCAAATGTTCAGCCTCACTCGGGAGCTCAGGCAAATGCAGCAGTGTTTTATGCTTGCATGAAGCCAGGTGATACTTTTTTAGGACTTGATTTATCTCATGGAGGACACTTATCGCATGGGTCTCCTGTAAATTTATCAGGTAATTTTTACAATCCAATTGCTTATCATGTAAAGGAAGAAACAGGAACAGTTGATTACGATGAATTGGAACAATTGGCAATTGAGCATAAGCCAAAAATGATTGTGGCTGGAGCTTCGGCTTATTCTCGTGATTGGGATTTTCCACGCTTGCGTGAGATTGCTGATAAAGTAGGATGTTTGCTTATGGCAGATATTGCTCACCCAGCAGGTTTAATTGCTAAAGGATTGTTAAGTGATCCGGTACCTTATTGTCATATTGTTACTACAACTACTCATAAAACACTTCGTGGACCTCGTGGAGGTTTGATTATTATGGGTAAAGATTTCGAGAATCCATGGGGACAAAAAACTCCTAAAGGAGCTATTAAAATGATGTCTCAGGTATTGAATTTTGCAGTATTCCCAGGACAGCAAGGTGGTCCTTTAGAGCATGTTATTGCTGCCAAAGCTGTTGCTTTTGGAGAGGCTTTAACCGATTCTTATAAAGAGTATGCTATTCAGATGCAGAAAAATGCCAAGGTAATGGCTGAAGAGTTTGTGAATCTTGGATACAAAGTAATTTCTGGTGGAACAGATAACCATTCAATGCTTATTGATTTGCGTTCTAAATTTCCTGAGATTACAGGTAAGAAAGTGGAAAATGTATTGGTTCAGGCTGATATTACAATCAATAAAAATATGGTTCCATTCGATTCACGTTCACCATTTTCAACTTCGGGGTTACGTGTAGGAACTCCAGCGGTTACAACTCGTGGATTAAAAGAGGAAGATATGCCAGTAATTGTTCAGATGATTGATGAGGTGATCTCGAACATTGAAAACGAAGAAGTAATTGCTTCGGTTCGTTCTCGTGTAAACGAAATGATGTGTGAGCGTCCGATGTTTGCCTGGTAGATAAAATATAGTAACATAATTTTGAGAGGCTGTCTTTTTAGATGGCCTCTTTGTTTTGTAACATATTGTGATACAATTTTTATCTGTAGTTTAGGATCATAAAATTTTAGACTATGGAATGGTATTATTATTTATTGGTTGTGCTGGTTGGTGTTTTTGCCGGTTTTTTGAATACTTTGGCTGGTAGCGGATCTGTTATTAGTTTAGCTATGTTAATGTTTATGGGTTTACCTGCTAATGTGGCTAATGGAACCAATAGAATAGCTATTTTATTACAAAATGTTGTTGGTGTTTCGAGTTTTAAAAAGCAAAAGGTATTTTCTTTTAAGGAGGGAATATGGCTGGCATTGCCAGCAATTATAGGCTCGGTTGTAGGTGCGAGTTTGGCGGTAGAAATTAACGAAGAAATTATGGAGAAAACCATTGGAGGTTTATTGGTTTTTCTTTTTTTTATTGTGCTATATAAACCCGATGCCTGGATAAAAGGTCAGGCAGGTTTGGTGCGTTCAAAACCTAGTATATTACAAGTTGTAATTTTCTTTTTTATTGGAATTTATGGTGGCTTTATACAAGCAGGAGTTGGCTTCTTTCTTTTATCAGGATTGGTTTTGGGTGCTGGTTTCGATTTGGTTAAAGCGAATGCTATTAAGGTATTTGTGATTTTATTATATACCCCATTTGCTTTAGGTGTTTTTATTATGAACGGACAAATTGACTATAAAATTGGATTTATTTTGGCTGCTGGTAATATGATTGGAGCCTATATTGCTGCAAATTTTGCAGTTAGTTGGGGTGCTAAATTTGTACGTTATATTTTACTTGGCGTAATTGTTTTTGCCTCGCTTAAATTTATTGGAGTGTACGAAATGATTGGCTTGATTTAGAGTCATGTAAAAAGATTAAAGTTTCAAATCTCAAATTCCAAAAAATTATGCTTTGGAATTGTAGACCTCTTAAGTTTGCACTAATTAATTTAACTGAAAATTATAAGTTATGCTTCCTTTCTGATATGCAGGAGCATTGTTATCTGAATTAAATTTCGCTTTTAATGCAGCCTTTTTAGCAGCTTCAAATAAAGAAGAATTACTGGTTGTGGATCCTGGCATTCCAGGTCGGGCATTCACAACTTTTCCATTTTTATCTACAGTAATTTCAACAACAACTTTTCCACCTTCCTGTAAATTGTACTGTGGTTTAGGAATAGATAGAGAACTTCGTCCTTGTAAGTCGTAAGAAATACCTTTATTGCCCAAACCTGTTCCACTGTAATTGTCAGAATTTGGAGATCCTGTGGGTGCTCCCTGATTGCCAGAGGAGTTTGTTACACCTTGAGAACTGTTCGATGAAGTTCCTTGGCCGAACACATTTTTTGCTTTGTTATTTATGGCATCTATTTTAGCTTGACGTTCTGCTTCTGCTTTGCGTTTTCGTTCAATTTCGACTAGTCTTTGTCTTTCGGCTTCGGCTTCTTTTTGTTTTCTTAGTTCTTCCTGTTGTTTTTTTTCTCTTTCGATTTTGGCTAAGCGATCTTTTTCTGCTTTATTTTTTCGAATTTTTTCTTCAGCAGCTTTCTTTTTGGCAATTTCTTCGGCCGAAGGAAGTTCCGGAGCATCTTCGGTATCTTGAGTTAAGACTTTTTCCTGAACTTCGTTTGCAACTGGTTTTGCTTTTGCAGATATTGGTTCAGGAATAGATGCTGGGGGAGCAGAAGCAATTTTTTTCTGAGCTTTTGCAGGAGCAGGATCTTGTTTTCCAGTTCCCTGGTTCGAATTTCCAAAATTTACAAGAATACCTTGCTCTTCGGGTAAAGGAAGAGGTGTGTGAAATCCAAGAATATACAAAAGCGCAATTAATCCTATGTGGAAAAAAAGTGTTCCTGCAAGTCCAACTCTCTTGTTTTTGGAATCTGCCATATTACTTAGCTCTTGTTGCTAAAATTAGTTTGTATTTATTGTCTTTCGCTATGTTCATTACCTTAACAACTTGTTCCATAGGAACCGATTTATCGACATGAAGCGAAATAGTTGGGTCTTCTTCTCTTGCTAATTTTCTTTGCAATTTATTTTCGAGCTGAGAAAAAGGAACAGGAGTAGTTTCTAGGAAGAAATTTAAATTTTTATCGATAGAAACTGTTGTTATTGGCTTTGCTGCAGTCTGATTACTGCTTTTAGGTAATAGAAGTTTTAGTGCATTCGGACTAATTAATGTGGATGTTACCATGAAAAATATCAGCAACAAAAACACAATATCAGTCATTGAAGACATACTGAAACTTGCATTTACCTTATTTCTGGTTTTTAGTGCCATCTGCTGATTACTTAATAGGTTCGTTTAGTAAATCCATAAATTCGGTTGTGGTAGCTTCCATATTGAAAACGACTTTTTCTACTTTGGCAACCAAAATATTGTATGCAAAGTAAGCTATAATACCAACGGTAAGTCCCGCTACAGTTGTAACCATTGCTGTATAAATACCATTCGAAAGTAAAGCAACATCAATATTATTCCCGGCATTCGACATGTCATAAAAAGCCTGAATCATACCCATAACAGTTCCCAAGAAACCAATCATTGGGGCAGCACCTGCAACAGTAGCAAGAGTTGGTAGGTTTTTTTCCAGTTTAGAAACTTCCAGATTACCGATATTTTCAATTGCTGCATTTACATCGTTTAACGGACGACCAATGCGTTTAATTCCTTTGGATATCATTCTAGAAACTGGAGTATTTTTCGACTGACATAATGCCAATGCTGAATCTATTTTTCCTTCGTGAATGTAATCTTTTATGCGATTCATAAAATTAGAATCCGCTTTAGTTGCTTTTCGGATAGCGAAATATCTTTCTCCAAAAATATAAATTGCGATAATCGAAAGTGCGAAGATAGGAATCATGATCCATCCTCCTTTAAATGCTAAATCAACAAAATTTAAGGTGATTTGGGTCGCTTCGGCTCCTTGATTTTCAATAGGTAATTCATTTTGGGCAATATCTTGTATGCCGGTAATAATCGAAAGGTAGTTCATGCTTCTGTTTTCTAATTTAATCTAATACATAAAAAAACGAGATATAATAAAGAATATTATATCTCGCTAAATTAATATTATTGTTTTTTATTCTCCATACAAAATATGGGAAAATATTATTTTAATGCAATAACATTGCCTGAAGGAAGTAAACTCCTGCTCCGGAAAGGTATCCGATAAAGGCAAGAAGAGTAATTTTCTTTAGGTACCAGATAAAATCAATTTTTTCCATTCCCATAGCAGCAACACCGGCAGCAGAACCAATAATTAACATTGATCCTCCTGTACCAGCACAATATGCTAGGAATTCCCAGAATAAACCATCCTGAACAAAGTTAGAAGCATAACCAACAGCCTGAGCACCTTCGATAGGATACATACCCATTGCAGCAGCTACTAAAGGTACATTATCAACAACTGATGATAATACACCAATGATAAGGTTAATTATATAGATATCGTGAACATTTTTATCTAACCATGAGGCTAAAATGTCTAAATGGCCTGCCGATTGCATACTCGATACGGCAGTAAGAATACCCAGGAAGAAAAGTACTGTAGGAACATCAACTTTCTTTAAAACGCCAGTTACATTTAAGCGGCTTTTAAACTCGTGTCCCTTGTTTTTGTGCATAATTTCGGTAACAACCCACATAACACCCAGTCCGAGAAGCATACCTAAATAAGGAGGTAAATGAGTGGTTGTTTTAAATACCGGTACAAAAAGTAAAGATGCAACACCTAAACAGAGAATGAATAACTGCTCTTTATGTGTTGTATATTCTTTAGTATCTCCATTGGATAACTGAGGGCGTTTTACCTGACCTTTAAGATAAGTACTTACAATAATAAGAGGAACAATCATAGTAAATAAACTAGGAAGGATTACTCGTGTAATAATATTAATTGTGGTTACTTGTCCTCCAATCCAGAGCATAATCGTTGTTACGTCGCCAATTGGAGACCATGCCCCACCAGCATTAGCAGCTAATACTACCATAGATGCAAAAAACCAGCGATCTTTCTGATCATCGATTAATTTACGAATTAAGGCCACAATTACAATGGTAGTTGTAAGGTTATCCAGAGCTGCCGACATAAAGAAAGTTAAGATACTAAGAACCCAAAGTAATTTTACTTTGTTGGTGGTTTTAATTTTGTCGGTAATGATTTTAAATCCTTGATGCTGATCTACAATTTCTACAATAGTCATCGCTCCTAAAAGGAAGAATAGAATTGTTGAAATTTCGGCAAGGTGATGGTAAACTTCATGATGAGTAATGAAGTGCAGCATACCTTCAACATTATCTACTCCAGGATTGTGAGCTGCATATTCGTTCCAGGCTCTACTAACACCCGAGGAAAGAATATCAACTCCACCGAACACGTAGATAGTCCAGGTTAAAACTCCAATTAAAAGCGCCGAAGCTGCTTTGTCAATTTTTAGTGGATGTTCCAAAGCAATTGCTATATAGCCCAGAACAAAAACTACAACCATTAATGCAAACATAATAATAGATTATTTATTAGGTGAATTTATTTTCTTATTGATAAAATGTGAATATACTAATATTTGCTTTTTAAAATCAGATGACAATTAAATAAAAAATTCTATCATTAGTTCTGTTAAAAAACATTAAGCAAGGTGTTCTTAATATACTTCTAACTCATATTATTATTTTTTTTCGCTTTTATTATTACCTTTTAAGAAGGAAATGTATTTTTTAAAAAGATCAGAAAAAGTATTAAAGTCTTCTTTATAGAAGATACCTACACCTTGCGTATTCCTTGATTCTTCGTAGACTAAATATTCGTTAGATCGGGTAAAGGCTTTAAGTTGTAATTTTCCTTTTTTATCTAGTTTAATGTTTACATCAACATCGCCAACAATATCATTATCTCTTTCCTGGCTGTTACTTGTTCCAACATTTCCGTTGATTGTAACTTTATCATCAAAAATTTGAGTAGATAGTGCCAGTTGAATTTCGTCGCTTGTTAAATCATCGCCAGGGCGGTAACTAACACCAATATCAAAATCGTTACTAATTTGGCTTAACCAGTTCGATAATTGGTTCGATAGCAGCTCGCTGGTGGTAACTCCAACGGCATAACTGGAATTTTTATTTTCAAAATCAGGATCAGTTGACCTTAGATATTCAGGAGTATAAAAACGATTCAAAACCAACAGAGATAGAATTTGTTTATTCATTTCATCTTCGGTAGAGAACAGACCAGAAAGAATGCTTTGAGTTTGCTGGTCGAGAGTAGGAAAATTGATACTAAATTTAATGTTTGGATTTTCTAATCTCTGGCTTAAATTCATATTACATTCAATCGGAATTTTACTAGTATTATCAACGTAAGGAGTATTTAATAGCAAGTCGTATAAGGTGGTTTTTACATTGTAAACTGCATTAATATCTACCTTTGCATCGTAAGGATCACCTGACCATTTAATATTACCTCCATTTGCAAGGTCGAATTTTTTATTGATAACATTTTGTAGGGTAAATAGGTAACTTCCTTTTTGTATGGTGTAATCTCCAAATATTTTAAATTCTCCTTTTGTGTCAATTCCTAATTTAAGATTTCCACTTCCTTTGGCTTTTAAAACATCTCCAATTTTTGAGTCGAAAATAATCTGAATATCAGTTTGTGGTGTAATTTCAAGATCGCAATTCAATTTAATACCTGATAGGTCGATTTTGTAATCTTCCTCTAAAGATTCTTTAATTCTGTTGGTATTTACAAAAGTGATAAAGTTGCTTTCCTGAATATCTCCGCTGTTATTTAAAGGAATATTAATTTTTGTATTCTTGTCGGTTTTAGCGGTAATATCAATTTCAAGGTCATCTATAGGTCCATACAAGGCAGTTATTCCTGTCATGTAAGCTTCTCCATAAAACAATTCGTTATCGGTTATCTTAGTATCTAAGACATTGAAGTTTAGGGTGTTAATTTGAATATCTAAGCCGAAGTTATTAAAGTTTTGGTGCGTGATTGCTCCAAAAATAGTTGCAGTATTATTTTGTTGGTCTCTTATTTTAAACTCGTTAAACCTTAACTCCGAAGGTGTAATAATTATGCTATCGTTGCATATATATCTGGTTTGTAGTTGCTTAATAGTAAATTCAGTATTGTTGAATATTAATTTTCCATTCGATTGAAGATTATTGGTTTTGCCTTCAATATGAAGTTTTCCTGCAGTTTTTCCTTTAATATCAGAAATGTTTTCCTGCAAATATGGATTTAAAAGCTCCATTCTTAGTTGATCTATTTTGATGTCCATATTCAAAGAATCCTGATCGGGGATATATGTTCCCAACACTTCTAATTCTTTTTGGGAGTTATAATCTGTAAATGATGAAAAGGAGAGTCTCTTTTCCTGTTTGTCCCAATCGCTTAATAGGAATAGGTTTCCCAAAGTATCTTTATTTAACACCAGTTTTTCAACCATCAAGTTAGAGTTGGATAATCTGTCGCCATAAAAATCGGACAATTGAACATAGCCTTTAACCGTTCCGTCGATATTTATGTTTTTATTACGGGTTAAATCATTTAGGTTTTTTAAGCTAATATCTTGAATTTGAAAGGTTATGCTGTCGTTGGGATTGTTGGATATTTTGCCATCTAAACCAAAGAAATGATTTTCTCTTGCTATTTTAAAATTATCGATCTGGTAACTTGTACTATCAATTACAAATTTGGATTTTGGGATATTCCAAACACTATCGGCCATTATTATTGTACTTGGAAGTAGGTTAATGTTCCAGATTGAGTTATTGGTTTTTGTTGATTTTTCTACTCTTCCTACTGCAGAAAGAAAGCCGCTATAGGTAACTTTATCCCAATTGTTCCATAAAACATCCAGTTTAACGGTGTTATTTCTTGCTGTAATTTTTTGGGATAAGTTGTATAGTCCAAAATTTTCAGAAAAAAGGAATTTGTTTGTTCTGCCTTTCAGAATTAGTTCTTCATTAGTTGTTGATAAATCTATTTTTAATTCATCGAATGATTTGCCATCATAAATTAGTTTTGGGGAATTAAAGTGCATATCCAACATGTGGTTTATGGCTATAATTTCGCCTGAAATATTGGTATTATGAGCTAAACTTAAATTTGGGTAAATAATAGATGTAATAGAATCGGTATTTTTTAAATTCATTGAGAATTTAAAATTATTTGTACTGTCGGTTTTTAAGTATTCTTTATTGGGAGCGTAGGCGGGTAAATAATGGTAGGTAAGATTTGCAATAGACGAAATAAGTTTGCTTATTTCGTAATTACCTTCAACTTTAGCATCTGCGATATCTGATTTTAGAAGGATTTTTTTAAAATTAGAAGAAGTAAATGAGTTTATTGTAAACTTATTAAGTTGAAATTCTCCCAGGCTATTTTTATAATTAGTATTACTTATTTCAATAATACCATTGGCATTATCTAATCCATTACCTGTAAAGTTAGCATTTATAGCCATACTTAATTCTGCTTTGTGATCTTTGGTATTTAAGTTTAGTGGGAATAATTTGGCCTTGTTTATATTCGAGCTAAATCTCATTGTTGGTGTTTCGTGCGAGAAATCTACCTTACCAGAAAAATCAAAGCCAATGTTCGGGTCCTGAATAGATATTTGTCCATCGAACTGAGATTCGGAAAAGAAACCATTTAGGCTAAGGTTTTCATATTCATAATCATAAAAATCAAGATTAGAAATGTTTCCTTTCATTGTTCCTTGAGTTGTTTCTGCAGATGTGAAACCTTTAACCGATATATCTAAAGAAACATCGCCAAATTTACTGCTTCCTACAAAGCCTCCCAGATTAAATTCCTGAGTAGTTAAATCACCAGTAAAATCGAGTTTGCCATTTTTGTGATTAGGTTTAAAAAGAATGTCTGTCTTAAGATCTCCCAGTTTAGTATTAAAATTACCGTAAAAAACGAAATCATTTACAAATCCGTTAAATTTACCTTTGTATTGTATTAAGCCAAGGTTATTGAAATATTCGGGTAGTTTAAAATGCTCTTTAGAGTAGCCAGGAATATATACTTTTTCGATATCTGCAATGCTGGTTGTCAATTCTTTAAAGTCGGCTTCGAGATAGGAGTCCTTAATTTTTGGCAAGCCATTCATGTAAAAACGCCCTTTAAGTGTAGTATTATGGCCGTAAGCGATATTAATATTTTTACCTCTTAAATCGAAAATAGTACCATAGATTTTTCCTGAAATATAGCCGCTTTCTTTAAAGCCTAACAAATCTTCATTAAAATAAGCTAAATCAAGAAAACTAACTCGCGAGGAGCGAATTTGAAAGTCCAGTTGCATTTTTTTTGTGAACTTTGCCCAGTATCCTTGGTGAGCAACATAGTTAAAGTAAAGGTGTTCAGCATTTAGTTTACTTTTCTCGGACGAGATCCTTACATTACTTAATCCCCATTGTTTATTGGTTACCCACGAATGAGCAACAAAATCTTTTAACTCGAAACCCGATTTTTCCAGACAGCTAAGGTGTTTTATTTGAAAGTCTAAAGAGTCGTTAATGAGTTTAATATCACGAGCCTGTAAGTTTATGTTTGTTACGTATATATCGTCGTAGTTCATTCCAAATTTTTGAGGAGCTGCAGCTATGGTTTTATATGCAAACTTTGTATTTTCAAGGTCGATATTAGCGACATTTATATTCCATGATTTTTGAAGAGAATCTTCGGAACTTGTTGAAGAATTGCTTGAAAGGGAATCTAAAAAAATATCAAGATTTAAAACTCTTTCGGCATCTTCATATAATTTAAATAAACTTTTGTCGAGCGTAAGTTTATTAATATGAAGTTGTTTTTTACTAAAATTAAAGGAATCGATCTGTACTTTCAAATTATCAATATAAATTAAAGTGTCTTTTTGATAATCTTCCACATACAAACCTTTAAGTATAATACTTTTAAAAGGCGAAATATTAACCCCTTCAATTGTAATAGGGCTATGGGTTTGCTTAGATAGATAGTTGGCTAAATTGCGGCTTAAATAAGTTTGAACAGTGCTGCTTAAAAATAGCAGATACATTAAACAGGGAATCATAATGATAACCAATAAGCTCCAAATTGATATTTTGAATATTTTTTTAATAATTTTGGCTTTTTGTGAGATGCACAAAATTAGCGAAAAAGAAGAAATTATAATACATACATTGGAGCGTTTAAGCAGTTTTTTGACTTTTTTAACTAATTAAAGGATAAAGGCTGATAAATGTTCAATATTAATATTAAATTGATGAGTGTAACCATACTAGGAATAGAATCATCTTGCGATGATACATCGGCATCGGTACTTAAGGATGGAATTATTTATTCAAATATAATTGCGAATCAGGATGTGCATGAACAATACGGTGGAGTAGTGCCAGAATTGGCTTCTCGGGCTCACCAGCAAAATATTATTCCAGTTGTTCATCAGGCAATGGAAAAAGCTGGGGTTAATGCCGATCAAATTGATGCAGTTGCTTTTACCAGAGGGCCTGGCTTATTAGGATCTTTAATGGTAGGAACTTCTTTTGCTAAGGGATTTGCTATGTCGAAAAATATTCCTTTAATAGAAGTAAATCATTTGCAGGCTCATATTTTAGCTCATTTTATTGATGATGTGAAAAATAAATATGAGCATCCGGAATTTCCATTTTTAGCTCTTTTGGTTTCGGGTGGTAATTCTCAAATTATTATTGTGAAAGATCATTTAGATATGGAGGTAATAGGAGAAACCATTGATGATGCTGCAGGCGAAGCTTTTGATAAATGTGCGAAAGTTATGGGTTTGCCTTATCCGGGAGGGCCAATTATCGATAAGAATGCCAAACTTGGAAATCCGCTTGCTTTTGAATTTAGCCGACCTAAAATTCAGGGTTTAAATTATAGCTTTAGTGGATTAAAAACATCATTTCTTTACTTTGTTCGCGACAAAATAAAGGAAAATCCAAATTTTATACAGGAAAATATGAATGATTTGTGTGCTTCCTTACAGCATACAATTGTTGATATTTTAATGAATAAGGTAAAGCGAGCGGCCAAAGAAACCGGGATTAAACAAGTAGCTATTGCGGGAGGTGTTTCGGCCAATTCGGGTTTGCAAGAAGCTTTGCATAGTGCTGCAGAAAAATTTAAGTGGAAAGTATTTGTTCCTCAGTTGGGTTATTCTTTAGATAATGCAGCTATGGTTGCCATAACGGGATATTTTAAATATTTAAGAAAGGAATTTGTTGATCAGGATACGGCACCTTTTGCCAGAATGACCATTAAATAAATAAGAAACGGAAGTTAATCTAGCTTCCGTTTTTTTTACTCTGTGATATTCAGATAATTTTTTAGGATTGAAATGGAATTGTCATTTAGGTGGGAAAGATTTAATCGAATTATCTCTTTCTCTTTCAGTTTAATTTCCATTTTGTGGTTCTTAACAAGAATATCTTCAATATCCTTTAAGTAGATTTTTGTTTCCTTTTTCTGCCAGCCTATTTTGTAGGTTAATTTACGCGAGTTAATAATCAGGTATTCGTTCGGATAAAATAATTTGCAGCCTAATAGCAGGCCAATAAAATAAATTGCTAAAACACTCAATACAAGGATTAAATAATTTCCATGTGGTAAAAAATTAAAATAACGATTAAAAAAATAGAGAAGTAAAGCTGTAAGTATAAATGCAATTCCTAAAGCAAGTTGTTTGCCTTTCGATTTGTTATTATTGATTTTGTGTTGTCGTATGTCAAATTCGAATTGGAGCATTTTAGTAGTTTTTGAGTCTACACTAAAGTTACTAAATATGATGCTTACAATAAATTAAATTTAGAATTACTTATTCTTCTATAAATATCTGGTTAAAAAGACTGTTTTGTTGCAGAAGATCGCTATAAGATTCTGATATTAAGTTTTTTGCATTTACCTCCAGTAACTTAATGTAATGATTACATTGTTCTTGTAGTTTTTCGTTCGGTGTATTATTATTAATATCAATAGCCTCAATTTTAATAAACTTACCCAAGTTTTTAACTGTATCTAGGTTAAATTTTACATTGTCGATAAAATATATTTCTCTTTTTTTATCAATAACACAGCTTGTTCCAATTGATTTTTCCAGGATATTTTTTAAACCAGATTCTGGTTTGGTTTTGTATAAAGTAAGCTTACTCTCTTTCAATCCTTTTCTATTTTCCTGCACATAATGAATCAGAGTATTTTCGATATTTCCTTCGCGAAGCTTTAATTTGCCTGTTTTGGAATGAAAATAAGTATCTATTTGATGATCTGTTCCTTTAAAAATAGCTTTATGATCTTTTAAAATTCTGCGTATTTTATCTTGATTTTTGCAGTGAGCTTTTATTTCGACTGTTAATGGCATTTTTTATTTCTTTTAGAAATTCAGCAGAAATATCGGAAAAAAAGGAAAGGATTCCTTTTCTTAAGCAAGAATTATTTTTGATTTGTAATTTCTAATATTTTATTGCAAATGTCTTCGATATCAATGATATAGTCGGGATTTGTGATTGTGATAGCCGCTTGTGGCATTATTGAGGCAACAGCTTTAGCAGGATTTTGAACTATTGTAATTCCACCATAGGATTTTATTGTTTCTAATCCCATTGCTCCATCCTGATTTAAACCCGTTAATATAATACCTATTAATTTATCGCCATAAGCCCATGCGGCCGATTCAAAAAGCACATCGATTGATGGTCGGGAGTAATGAACTTTATTATCGATGGTAAACGATATGCTATGATCTTTTTCTACTAGCATGTGATAATTCGGAGGTGCAAAATACACATGTCCACCCAGTAGGATTTCTTTTTCTTCGGCTTCTTTAACTTTTATTTTACTTATGTCGTTAATATATGAAATAAAAGAATCGTTGTTATTGTCTCCAATGTGCAATACAACAAGTATTGGTAATGAAAAATTTTCGGGAAGCTTAGGTAGAATACATTTTAAAGCTTCTAAGCCTCCATACGATGTTCCAATTACAATTGCTTTTATCATGGACAGATAAGTTTTTTAAATATTTTTTGTTTGGAGTCGGTAGCACTAAATAGTTTATCGTAGGCGGTAAATTTGAGAGATTCTTTTGTTCCTAAGCAAAGGTATCCACTGTGTAATAAGCTGTCATAAAATAAATTAATAACATTGTTCTGGAGTTCTCTGTTAAAATAAATGAGAACATTTCTGCAGAGAATAAGGTTTACTTCGGCAAATACATGATCGGTAACCAGATTATGATCGGCAAAAACTACTTTTTTTGATAGATTTTGATCCAATTTAATTGAACCATATTTTAAAGTATAATAATCAGACAAATCTTTTTTACCTCCTGATTTTATATAGTTTTGCTGAAATTTATCTAAATCCTGAGTGTTGTAAATTCCCGATTTAGCTACCTCTAAAACCTTCCGGTTAAAATCGGTAGCATAAATTTGACACCTGTCTAAAAGCCCTTCTTCCTGCAAAAGAATAGCGAGCGAATACACTTCTTCTCCCGTAGAACATCCGGCGTGCCAAACTTTAATAAACGGATGTGTTTTTAAAGTGGGAATAACATTTTCGCGAAAGGATTTATAAAAATCAGGATCGCGAAACATTTCGGTTACATTAATCGATAAATCTGCCAACAAATCAATAAAGAAATTTCTGTCTCTCAACAATTTTTCCTGCATTTGCGAAATAGATGAAAAATTTCCTATGGCCAATCTATGCATTAACCTTCTTTTGATGTGTGCTTTAGAATAATTTCTAAAGTCGTAACTGTATTGTTGATACATTGCTTCCAGAAACAGATGGATTTCTACATCAATAATATCAGAATCGACTGATTTATTTTTCTCCATAGTTAAGCAATACTTTTAGACACTTGGCTTAATATTTTCTTTAAAGCTTCTTCTTTAAATGGTTTGCTTATAAAGTCGTTCATGCCTGCATCAATACAATTTTGTTTATCCTCTACAAAAGCATTTGCAGTAAGCGCAATTATAAAAGTTTTGGCTAAATCCGGATTTTCAGATTCAAAATGTCTGATTTTTTCGGTTGCATTAATTCCATCTAAAACTGGCATTTGCATATCCATAAGAATAACTTGGTAGTGATTTTCTTTATGCATTTCGAATGCTTCGAGTCCATTTTTAGCAACATCGCACTGTAAGCCCATGTGACGTAGAGTAAGAATGGCAACCTTTTGGTTAATAGGATTATCTTCTGCTACCAAAATTGATAGTTGTTTTGGAATTTCTACGTTTTCGTTATTTAACATTTCAGTCTCCTTTTCTTTGTAAGCAAATTTTAGTTCAAACATAAATTCCGAGCCAATGTCGGGTGTACTTTCCAGGCTAATTTTACCTCCCATGAGGTTGGTTAAATTTTTAGAAATAGCTAATCCTAGTCCAGTACCTCCATATTTTCGAGTTGTTGAGCTATCTGTTTGTGTAAATTCTTTAAATAGTTTTGTTTGTGCTTCTTTCGAGATTCCAATTCCTGTATCTTTTATCGAAAAAAATAAAGATACATATTCGTTGTTTTTTTCGAGACATTTTATTGATAATTTAACAGAACCTTTATGCGTAAATTTAATTGCATTATTAACCAGGTTCATTAATATTTGATTTAGTCTAAACGAGTCTCCAATTAAACTGATTGGTATGTTGTCTTCAATATCAACGATAAATTCGATATTTTTTTCCTGAGTTTTAAAATTTAATAGGTGGTAAATGGTGTCGACCAGTTTTTTAAGATCGAATTCTATTTCTTCTATTTCTATTTGACCGGCTTCAATTTTTGAATAATCGAGGATGTCGTTTATTATTTGCAGCAAGTTTTCTCCCGAAGTGCAAATTACTTGAAGCATATCTTTATGCTCTTCGGCTAGGTCGGCTTTCCTTAGAAGTTGAGATAAACCCAAAATTCCATTCATAGGAGAGCGAATTTCATGCGACATATTAGCTAAAAATAAAGATTTAGCTCTAGTGGCATCTTCTGCTTTTGTTTTTTCAATAATTAGTTCTTCGTTTTTCGTTTCTAAATAGTTTAAAAGAGTATTCAGTTCTTTTCTTTGTCGGTATAAATCGAGAAATACCTTTACTTTCCCTTGCAATATTTCAGGAATTATTGGTTTTGGGATAAAGTCTACCGCGCCACTTTCAATTCCTTTTATAATATGTAAATCGCTTTGATGAATTGCCGAAACAAATATTACAGGTAATAGTTTTGTTTTTTTTCGCTGACGCATAAAGTCCAGTGTTTCATAGCCATCCATTCCAGGCATTTGAACGTCTAGTATTGCCATTGCAAAATCTTCGTGAAGAGTTTGCTTTAAAGCTTCTTCTCCCGATTCGGCACGTACAAAATCAACTTTAAAATCGCTGAGTAATCGCTCAAGGCTAATCAGGTTTTCTATTTTGTCGTCAACAATTAATATTTTTTCCTTAATCATATATTTCTATATCTTTTTAGCTAGTTATAAAGCCAAATTTTAAGCATTGAAAATAGTTTGTTTTCATCAATAGGTTTAGAAAGGTAATCGTTGGCCCCAGAAGCTATTGCTTTCTCATAATCATCTTTCATTGCTTTTGCTGTGAGGCAAATAATTGGAATATCTTTAATTTCAGGAGTTTTTCTAATTACTGTCATGGCTTCATATCCATCCATTTCAGGCATCATAATGTCCATAAGTATTAGATCGATATTGGTATTGTTCTTTAAAACATCAATGGCAATTTTTCCATTTTCAGCTTCTAAAACTTCCATGTCTTTTTCTTCTAGAATTCTACCTAAGGCAAAAATATTTCTGATTTCATCATCGACAACTAAAACTTTTTTGCCTTTAAAAATAGAATCATCTATGTCTGGAATTTTTATTTCCTTATTTTCAGGTGTGATAGTTGCTACCTGATGCAGAAATAAGCTTACTTCATCCATTAATCGTTCGTCCGACTTAAGGCCTTTTAGTATTATTGAGTTGGTATATTTACTTAATTCACGATGTTCATCTCTCGATAGATCTTTTCCGGTATAAATAATGGTGTTCGGAATTTTAATTTTAGCATTGGCTAGATTTTCTAATAGTTTATTTCCTGTAATATCAGGTAATCCTAAATCCAAAACAATGCAATCGTAATTGTTAGTTGAAATTAATTTAAAGGCTTCAGCACCGGTAACAGCCTCTTCTGTTTTTGCATTGGTAGGAATTAATATGTTTTTAATTAATTTTCTGGTTATTTCATTGTCTTCAATTACCAATATTTTTTTCGATTCGGTAAATAAACGGGTATTCATTTTATCAATAATCTGTGTAAGATTATTTGCTTGTACAGTTGGTAAATCCTGTTTGTTACTTTCTGTAAATCCTTCAAGCGGATTTACTATGTGCATAGGCAATTTTGATGCATATCTGTTTAATTTTAATGGCTCCAATACTTCTTCTCCGTTTGCGAGTATGAGATCTAAGCCAATAATAATAGCCGAAGGCTGATGTGTTTCAATTAAAACAATGGCATCCTTAATGTTAGATGCAACCAAAGCCTGAAAATTTGTTTCATGTATTTGATGGTATAAGGAACTTGCCTCTTTTTTATTTGGATGGATTAGTACAACAGTAGATTTTGTGCGAGGAATATTTCTATCATCATCGATAAAAATTGGTAAAACAACAGGTTCATTATTTTTAATCTTTGTACTAGGGATTTCTATTTTAGGTTCTTGACTTGCTTTAGTTACTTGTTTTCCATTTTGTGTTATGGGAATAAATAAAGTAAAAACAGAACCTTTATTTACTTCACTTTCGAGGTGTATTTCCCCACCTAAAATTCGAGCTAGCTCTTTGGAAATTGATAAGCCAAGTCCTGTTCCACCATATTTTCTGGAAGTACTACCATCGGCTTGTTGAAAAGCTTCAAATATGGCTTCTTTTTTTTCTTCAGGAATCCCAACTCCGGTATCTGAAACTTTTATTGCACAAGCATTTGTTTTTGTTAAATCTTTGCGCCAGAATTTCGCCTGATTGTTTACTTTTTCCATACTTACACTAATTTCACCATTAGATGTAAATTTTAGAGCATTGGACAGTAGGTTTTTAATAATTTGATTTAGTCTTAAGGAGTCTGTTTCAATATTTTGAGGGAAATTGCTGGAGATATTAACAGAGAATTTTAGTTTCTTTTTTTCGGCTTGATGTTTAAAATTCATTAAAATTTCATTCTTGATACTGTCCTGATGAATTTGTTGCAGTTCAACAGTCATTTTACCAGCTTCAATTTTCGATAAATCTAGAATTTCATTAATTAGTTGTAATAAATCTTTACCACTTTTATTTATGATTTCGGCCGATTCTACATCTTCGGGAGTTAGATTGCCTTTTTTATTTTTAGCCAGAATGCCCGAAAGTATTAATAAACTATTAAGTGGTGTTCTTAGTTCGTGAGACATGTTGGCAAGAAAATCCGATTTGTATTGACTGGCCTGTTCTACTTCTCTGGCTTTAGCCTCAATTTTATTATGAGCCAATGATAAACCAGTATTTTTCTGTTCAATTTCGTCTTTCTGAATTTCGAGTTGATTTGTTCTTTCCTCGAGTTCCTCGTTGGCAACACGTAATTCTTCTTGCTGAACTTGTAATTTTTTCTCGTTTTCGGTTAAAATATTGGTATGTTCAGCTAATTCTTCGTTGGCAACACGTAATTCTTCTTGCTGAACTTGCAATTTATTTGCTTGTTGCTGCGTTTTTTCTAATAAGTTTTCCAATTCTTTACGAGCTGTAGTTGAGGCAACCTTAACAGAAATGCTGTCGCGAATCGAATCCATAAATTTAAGATCCGATTCAGAAAAAGTGTTAATAGCAGCTAATTCTAAGACACCGTAAAATACATTGTTGTAAAGAAAAGGAATAAGAAGAATATTGCTTGGTTGAAGTTTACCAGTGCCAGAAAATACAGTAAAGTAATTGGCCGGAACATCTTTTAAGTGTTGTGTTTTTTGTTTTTTTGCTACCTGGCCAATTAAACCATGTCCTGCTTTAATAATTTTTTGTTGCTCAGTTACTTTCAGGCCGGTTGATGAGCTTAAGTGTAAAGAATCATCTTCCTTATTGTAAATATAAATAGCCCCTAGCGGTGCAGAAAGAAAGTCAGAAGTAAAATTTAAAATTCGATCAGAAACTTCAGTAAGGTCATGATCTCCCTGTAATTGTTCATTTAACAAATTTTTGCTCGATCGAAACCGGAGTGTTTCATCATTTGTATCTTTCGAATCTTTTAAAGTTTTAACCATTTTGTTTAGCGAAACCGAAAGTTCATCTTCCTTCGATTTTGGATTTAAACGAATGTTTAATTCACCATTGGCAACTTTTGTGGTGTATTCAATTACATTTTGAAAATCATTTTGTATTGTTTTAAAGGATCTGGCTAAAGCTCCAATTTCATCTTTCGTATTTATATTAAGCGGAGTCCGAAAATTACCTCTGGCAATTAATTTAAAATTATCGACCATTTGTTTTACAGGAACGGTAATCGATCTTGAAATGTATCTTGATAAGAAAAGAATAAATAGGGCAATTATGAAAGCAATTACACTCATTATCCAAATTAGGGCATTGCTAAATTTGTATGTTAGTCTATTTATATCTTCTCTAATTTTTGTTGAGTAGTTTTGAACGGTATACAATTGTTCTTGCATTAATTTTACATCAAACTCTGTTTTATTATGCAATAATTGGTTGGTAAGCTCTTGAGATGCCGATAAAATAAGAGCGGTATTTCCTCTGGCTGCTGCCATTTCATTGTTATTAAGTTTATGTAATAACCTAAACCTGCTCACCATTAAAATGGCATTTTCGTAATCATTATTGTATACTTCTGGGAAATTTTCGTACAGATAGCCTGCGATTTCATCATTAGTTTTTGTTGAATAAAGATTTTTGATTTTAAGCAAATCCTGAACAAGGTCGTTCGATCTGTTTAAATTTCGTACAGCTCTCTCTTTGTACTTTAATTCTTTGGTTAGTCTATAGTTATATAAGTCGTCGATTCCGGTTTGTAATAACACCTGATGAATACGTAATCCGTTAACCATAACACTAAAAGTTTTACTGGTATTGAAAAAATAATTGGCAGTTACGCTTAATATTACAATACTAGAAAGTGTTAAAATAGTTAAAAGCATAAGTTTGGATTTTATACTCCAGTCTTTGAACTTTCTCATTATATATAATCTGAAATTATGTGTTAATAGTAAAAAAAGAATTAATAATTCAACCTTTATGAATCTCGCATATATTACGGGTTTTGTAATGAATGGTTACTTTTTTAGTGTGAATATATGTTTTTTTTCTGTCAGAGATTTATTTTGCTAAATATTAATGAAAAAATAATAAGTTTTAACCCCTTAATGGCAATAGTGTTAAGATTTTTTTTTGTTAATAATTAAAATGTTAAATATTTGTACTTCTGTTTGGATAAATCAAAGCATAGTAATATTATTGCTAGGTCATATCAAAAAAATATTTTAAACAATTAAATCGAAAAAGAATGAAATACTTAAGTTTATTTATTGTTTGTATTAGTTTACTTTCTTGTAATTCTACATCGAAACAAAAAACAAAATCTGCAGGGGTAGAAAATCAAATAATTCTTACTATTGATCAGCTAATGGAGACTGCAGAAACAAATATTGGAAAGCAAATTTGTTTTAGAGGTACAGTAAATCATGTTTGTGCGCATTCTGGTAAGAGATGTATTCTTAAAAACGCAGAAGGAAATTTATCTATTCGCGTAGAGGCTAGTGGGAAACTTAAAGGATTTAACAGAGAAATAGCAGGTAGTGATCTTATTGTAACAGGTATATTGCGCGAAAAAAGGTTAGATAGCGAATATATTAATAAATGGGAAAGTGATGTTAAAGAAAAAGCAGATGCTGAAAATGAAGGTGAGCATTGTAGTTCTGAAATGACAAACATTAAAGAAATGCGTGAGTGGATGAAAAAAAATAACAAGGATTATTATGCTATTTATTTTGTAGATGGAACAGAATATGAAGTTGTTGAGTAAGAATAAGCTTAGAAAATGGTTTAGGTTAATACATAGAGATTTAGGTTATTTTTTTGTGGGAATAACAATTATCTATGCTGTATCAGGAATTATCTTAAATCATAAAACACACGAATCCGATCCTGCATATAAAACAGAGTATTTTAATTTTAAGATTAAAAAATCACTGAGTCCCGATGAATTAACAGCTTATTGGAGTTTAAATTTAAAAGATTATAAATTAAATAGAATTATTCCAAATGCCGAAGCTTACGATGTTTATTTAAAAGGAGGACTTGGAAAGTATGATCCTGTAAATGGAAATTTGCAATTTGAGATTTATAAAAAAAAGAAGTGGGTTTATTTTATAAATAAACTACACTATAATAGTAAACTTGGATGGACTTTTATGGCCGATCTGTTTGCTGTTGTATTAATATTTTTTGCCATATCGGGTATTTTTATGGTTCCTGGTAAAAAAGGAATAAGTGGAAGAGGAAAATGGTTAATTGCCATTGGTATTATAATTCCATTTTTATTTTTTCTATAGATAATTACAAAATGCTGATCGTCTGATCAGCATTTTGTAATATATGAACTATAGTCCTTTTCATTATTTATGAATAGCTTTTCTAAAGTTATTAATAGTAAATTAGCATTTTTAATAAAATTATTGATTAAATATTATATCCGTTATGATGAGAATTTTTATCGCTCTCTTACTTATCTTTTTTAATTTTAGTTCAATAGGTCAAAATAAGGAGCTAAAAAAATTATACTCAAAAGGGAAATATGATAAGCTCATAGAGAAAGCTCATTTGCTATTGTCCGATAATAGTAATGATCCAAATCTTAATTCAATATTAGGACGAGCTTACACCGAATCGAAAATGTTTACTAAGGCAATTCCTTTTTTAAAAGAATCTATTGCAAACGAAAACGCATCGGCAGAAACCATATCATTAAGTAAAGTATATTTAGCAAAGTGTCTTTTTGCTAGTGGGAAAACAGAAGATGCTGTGAAATTGCTAAAAGAATGTCAAAAGAGTAAAGGCTCAAGAGAATCTGTACGATATGCCAATAAATATTTGAGTTTATTTCAGAATGGGATATATTATAAATCATGGAAGTTAATAGAAAACAAGAACATAAGATATCACGTGCAGGATTTAGATAAGCTTAAGAATTTAGAAGATTATATAAAACAAACCAAAATTAATTACGACAGAATTATTTCATTTTTTGATATTGTTCCAGATAAAAAAGTTGATATTTTTATATGGAGTGATAGGAATGAAGCTTATCGAAAATTAAATAGATCTCTTGCTTGTTCAAATTCCGATTTAAATATTGTGAATGTTTATATGAATGATAAAAATGACTATGAACTTAGCAATATGTTGTGTCAAAAAGTGGTGAACCCGAAATTTAAAAGTATGTTAATAAACAAAGGTTTAGGCGTATATTTCGATACCATGGATAAAAATTTGTTCTCCACTGCACGAAAAAGAATTCCAAAAGAAAAGTTTTCATTGTTAGAATTGTGGCAGGAACCAACCCGTTACGAGCGTAATTTAAGTTATCCTGTAGGTGCTGCTTTTATCGAGTTTTTAATTAATAAAGGGGGCAATAAAAAATTAAAAGAATTTCTTAAAGTTCAAACTATAGATAATGCTCAAAAGGTTTATCCTGATTTTGATCAGATGGTAAAGACTTTTGAAGCAATGCTAATGAGATCCTAGTCTTACAATTATCATTTATTTTATGAGTTTTAACTAAATCAATAATTGTTAAAATTTATTAACAAACTTGATCATGGAATTATTTTATTTAATTTTG
This sequence comes from Marinifilum sp. RC60d5, assembly GCF_052400665.1. NCBI lineage: Bacteria > Pseudomonadati > Bacteroidota > Bacteroidia > Marinilabiliales > Marinifilaceae > Marinifilum > Marinifilum sp. RC60d5. The sequence goes on along the minus strand of NZ_JBQTGK010000001.1, from coordinate 278,352 downwards.
TACTCAAAATACCAATAGGGTTCAATTATGGCAAAATCAGACAAAGCAGAAGTACAAGAGAAGGTTACAAAAATAGCTATGGATATGATGATGAAGTATGGGTTGCGAGGGTTAAATATGCTTGAATTAGCTAAAGAATGTGGTTTAGCAAAAGCAACTTTATACAAAATAATTGGAACCAAGGAAGATTTAGTAAAAGAAATTGCATTTGAGATCTTTAATGTGAATATTATTAAGGTTTTAAAGCCTTATAAAACGGTTGATGATCCTGTTAAAGCAACAAGGGAGTTTTTGGATAATTACTTTGATTATGCTATAGAGGGACAAAAAATATTGATCCACCAGATATACAAGGAATATCCTTTAATAGAAAAAGATATTGAAGAAAAGTATGAAGAGGAAATTAGAATTGTTTATAAAAAGTATGAAGAATGGCAAAAAGCTGGATTAATTAGGCAGGATATTAATGTTGCATATTGTATGGATGCCTTGCAAGATTTAAATGAAGTTTATGTAACTGGTCCTTATTCTAAAAGTGAGGCAATTGACAGGTTAAGAACATCATTTAAATGTGTAATTAGAGGAATGGGAATTCCTTTAAAATAGATAAGGAAAAATAAATGAAGCTAATGAGTTTCATTTCTGTTTTTATTAAAAATGAACTAAACACACTTACTTAGTCTATTTGATAAAATGTAAAAAAGGTACAATTTTCAAAGTGTTTTTGCTTTGGTTATTTATAATTGAATTTAATGAACTTATATAGTTCGAAATGCTGTTAGAATGAACATGAAAAAGATTTCAAAAGTAATGATCTTGTTGGTAATGTTAACCACAGGACTTGTTTCTTGTAAGCAAGAATCGAAAACGAGGACTGAAATTATTCAGCCTGTTAAAACTTTTAAGGTAAGTGGTGGTTCTAACCAGTTATCAGAGAAAGTATTTACCGGCTTGGTAAAAGAGTCGAGAGAAGTAAAATTGGCTTTTCAAATTGCCGGACCTTTGGTAAAATTAAATGTTAACGAAGGTCAGTTTGTTAAGAAAGGACAAGTTATAGCTGCATTAAACGAGCGCGATTATTTAGTGCAGCTCGAGGCTGCAAATGCACAGTTTGATAATGCTAAATTACAGGCAGAAAGATATACTGCATTATACGAAAAGAAGAGTACCTCGAAAAGTGTTTATGATCAGGTTCAGGCAGCTTTTAAATTAGCAAAAGCTCAAAAAGAAGCAGCAGAAAATGCATTAAACGACACAAAAATTTATGCTCCATTTTCGGGTTATGTTCAAGCAATGTATGTTGAAAATTACGAGAAGGTTGGTGCAGGTCAGCCAATAGTTTCTTTGCTAGATTTAAATAATTTAGAGCTAACGGTAGCATTAAGTGAGAATGATTTTTTACAAAGTAAATTGTATGAAACTTTCAATTGTAAATTCGAGAATTTTAAAGATGTAAATTTCGATTTAAGTCTGATTGATATTGAAAAAAAACCTAATGGAGATAGTTTCTTTAGAATGAGATTGAAAATTGATAAGAAAGATTATCAGATTGTTCCTGGCATGACAGCTAGCGTAAGCGTAGGACTTAGATCAATTAAGGATAGTTCGTTTAAGTTGCCGGTAGCTTCTGTCTTTAGTAAAAAAGGAAAATCGTATGTGTGGATTTTTAATTCGTCGAAAAATTGTGTTGAACAACGCGAAGTGGAACTTATGTCTTTCGATTCTCAGGGAATGATTAATATTGCAAAGGGAGTTTCGAAAGGTGAAGTAATTGTTGCTGCCGGAGTTCATAGTTTACAAGAGGGACAGAAGGTGAAAATGCTAGATAAAAGATCTAAAACCAACATAGGAGGTCAGTTATGAGTTTTACCGATGCTGTTTTAAAACGGCGAAAAGTACTCCTGTTTGTTCTAATTGCAATTGCATTTGGTGGAGTAGCAGCTTTCTTTAAAATGGGAAAGCTCGAAGATGCTGAAATTAGCGTAAAAACGGCTTTAGTAATTACACAATATCCAGGTGCTTCTCCCCACGAGGTAGAGTTACGAGTTACTGATATTCTGGAAACAGCCATTCAATCAATGGATGATATTGATAATATTGAATCCAGATCGATGGCAGGATATTCCGAAATTACAGTAAATATTAAGAAATCTGTCGTTTCGAAAGAATTGCCTCAAATTTGGGATGTTCTTAGGCGAAAAGTGAATGATATTACTTTAGCCATGCCGCAGGGAGCATCGAAGCCAATGGTAATTGATGATTTTGGTGATGTTTATGGAATCTTTCTTGCCCTAAATGGCGATGGTTTTTCGGATGAAGAACTTCAGGATTATTCGCGATATATGAAACGTGAACTTTTGCTGGTAAATGGTGTAAAGAGAATCGATCTTTTTGGGGAGCAACGAAGTTGTATTAATGTTGAATTATCGCAAGAAAAATTAGCATACTTGGGAATTCATCCGGCAAAAGTGATTGAAATTTTGAATAATCAAAATGAAGTTGTGGATCCCGGAAGTTTAAAAGTAGGAGGTGATAGAATTAGAATTGCCTCCGATGGTAGTTTTCATAAATTAGAGGACTTAAAGAATATTTTGATTTCAGCTTATGGTAAAAACCCTATCTATTTAAAAGATGTAGCTGATATTAAAGAGGATTATGTTACTCCTTACACTCATAAATTAAAATACGATAAAGAACCAGCCATTGGACTTGCTATTGCAATGGAAAAAGGAGGAAATGTTATTGAATTGGGGGAACATATTCAAAATCGTATTGATGAATTAAAGGCTACTATTCCTGTAGGAATTAATGTGAATCGGGTTTTTTACCAGCCCGAACGTGTGGATATCGCCATTGAAACTTTCATGATGAACCTTATCGAATCTGTGCTAATTGTAGTTTTTGTGCTGCTTTTGGCTATGGGCTTTAGAACAGGTTTGCTGATTGGTAGTGGGTTAATATTTACCATATTAGGTACTTTTATAGTGATGTTAAGTATGGATATAATGTTGCAACGCGTAAGCTTGGCAGCTATTATTATTGCTATGGGTATGCTAGTGGATAATGCCATTGTAATTGCCGATGGTATCCTGGTGGATTTAAAGAAAGGAATAAAGAGAAGCGAAGCCATGAGCAGAACTTCACGACAAACTGCACTTCCATTATTAGGAGCTACCATAGTTGCAATATTAGCATTTTTACCTATCTATTTGTCTCCGGATAGTACTGGAGAATTCTGCGAAAGTTTATTTCAGGTAGTTGCTATTTCTTTGTTTTTAAGTTGGATATTATCGCTTACGCAAACGCCGTATTTTTGCGATTTATTTTTGAAAGGTAAAAAATATGAGAATATAGAAGAAGGGGCATCCGATCCTTACGGAAGTAAATTTTATTTAAAATTCCGTCATTTTGTAAAATACTCTTTGCGCCATAAAACAATGATATTACTGATTACAATATTCTTTTTTGTGTCGTCGGTTTTTGTATTTAAGAATGTTAAGCAGCTTTTTCTGCCTAATTTGGAATACAACCAGTTTGTTGTTGAGTATTTTTTACCTCAGGGTTCCGATATTGAAACTGTAGAAAAAGACCTATCCGAAATAGAAACTTATTTATTAAACAGTGATGAGGTTTTGAATGTAACAACCAGTTTAGGATCTACACCTGCGAGATATACTTTGGTAAGACCATTTAACATGAGTAATTCGAATTATGGGGAGTTAATTGTTGACACTAAAGATTATGAAGCAACCGTAAATTTTGGTGCCGAATTACAGGAGTATTTAAATGAGAATTATTCATGGGCCAGAGCTAGAGTAAGGTATTATTCTGCTATGTCAACAGAGTCAATGATAGAAGCAAAATTTTCCGGTCCAGACCCACAAGTCCTAAGAGATTTATCGGAGAAGGCTGAAAATATAATGCGAGAGGAGCCAACAGCAGTTAAAGTTACCAATAACTGGAAAAATCAGGTGAAAGTTTGGAACCCTCATTTTTCGCAGGCACAATCTCGATTAACAGGTATTCAACGATCGGATGTTTCCAATGCAATGGCTTGTGCTACCGATGGGTTACCAATTGGCGTTTTTCGAAAAGCAGATGATATTTTACCGATTTATTTAAAAACGACTGTGGAGGATGATAAATACATGGAATCGATAGAAAATACTCCTGTTTGGGGAGCCAGACTTCATAGTATTCCTTTGCGTCAGGTAGTATCTTCTATTGGTATTGATTTTGAAGATCCCTTAATTAAGCGTTACAACAGAAGAAGAGCCATAAAAGCCCAGTGCGATCCAGCTCCAGGTTATAATGCTCCGGATACTTACAAGGCTGTTCATGATAAAATAGAGGCCATTACATTGCCTGAGGGATATGACTTAGAGTGGCTGGGAGAGCATAAAAATAGTGTTGATGCGAATGATAATATTGGTAAATTCTTACCTCTGGCTATCTTGTTAATGGTAATTATTATTATGGCTTTGTTTAATAATTTTCGGCAGCCAATTATTATTTTTTCTATTCTTCCATTAGCATTTATTGGTGTGAGTTACGGTTTGTGGATAACCGGTAAGCCATTTGGTTTTATGCCTATTTTAGGAACGCTCGGATTAATGGGAATGATGATAAAAAATTCGGTTGTACTGCTCGATCAAATTAACTTAGAAATAAAAGAAGGTCAAGATGTTTTAGTCGCAGTTATCGATTCTGCAGTTTCTAGATTGCGTCCGGTAATTATGGCATCGCTTACTACTATTTTAGGTATGATTCCTTTAATAAGCGATGAATTGTTTGGAGGTATGGCCGTTGCTATCATGTTTGGATTACTGATTGGTTCTGTTATTACATTAATAATTGTTCCGGTTTTATATGCTATTTTTTATCGGATTTCCACCAAGAATGTAATGGATTTATAAGTGTTTACAGATATGAGAAATAAAATATATAGTCTTATAGCCTTTTCCCTGATAGCTTTTCAGGGATTGGCTCAAGAAAAATTATCTCTTAAGCAGAGTAGAACATTGGCATTAGAATACAATCAAAAAATTAAGATTGCCGATGAAATAATTTCAGAAAATGAATCGAATAAGCGATTTGCATTTACATATTTTTTACCCAAGTTAGAGGCAAGCGGTTCTTATAATTACTATCATGATATTGATGATTTAAGTTTAGCTGGTTTCTTTTTGCCTACAGCAAATAGTCTTGCAGATGCCCAGAAGGGGAATTATAGCGGATTAAGCGATGTTTACTTCCCGGGTTTAAATGTGAAGCTTGGAAATGTAGACTATTTTTCGTCTAGTTTAACTCTAACTCAACCTATTTATATGGGAGGAAAAATTAGAAGTTCTTACGAGATGTCGAAAATGGGTTCCGAAATTTCAGTTTATAATAAGCAGTTGCAAACATCCGATGTGCTCTTAGAAACCGATCAGGCATATTGGAATTTAGTTTCTGTTAACGAAAAGAAAAACCTGGCAGAAAAATATGTAAAGATGTTATCGGCATTGGTTCACGATCTACAAAATGCTTATGATTTAGAAATTACCACTAAAAATGAGTTGTTAAAAGCTCAGGTTCAGTTAAATCAGGCAAAACTCGATTTGTTTAGGGTTAAAAATCTTAAGGTGCTTTCGAAAATGTCTCTTAACCAGGTTATTGGTAAGAAACTAACTAGTGATATTACTGCTGTAGATACAATAATTGCTGTAGATAAAAAGCCAATTGATTCCGATTATATGTTAAAAGCTTTACAGCAAAGACCAGAACTTTTAATGCTAGCTAAGCAAGTTGATATATCTCGCGAGCAAGTAAAAAATACAAAGGCCGATTATTTACCTCAATTGGGAGTAGGTGCTTCTTATTCATATACAAGTGAAATTGCAGATTTGATTGGCTCAACCAAGATTCTGGCTATGAAAGCAAGTTTATCTGTGCCGGTTTTTCATTGGAACGAAAGAAAGCATAAAGTGGCATCCGCTCGATTTCAAAGCAAGCAAAAAGAGTTAGAAATGGACAGAACAAGAGATCTGATTTCTCTTCAGGTTCAACAGTCTTATTTTAATTTACAAGAGGCATTTCAGCAAATTGAATTGGCCGAGTCATCTATGGATCAGGCTAATGAGAATGTGCTATTGGCGAAGAATTCATATTACGAAGGTTTAGCAAATACAACAGAGTTGTTAGATGCACAAGCTTTTTGGCAAAATGCACACAGCGAACTAATCGATGCTAAAATAAATTACAAATTAAAAGAAGTAAATTTCTTAAAATCAATTGGGGAATTGGCAAAATAATTCAAAAGGAGAAATACGATATTACTGACTTTCTGGATTAAGTGGTATTAATATTTTGGTAATTCGTTTTCTCCTTTATTTTAAATGACTTGTTTATAATCTGTAAAAGAAGAAGATATTTATATGTGAAGTAATTTATAGTGCTGCAATAAATTTTAAATAGGAGATTACTAATTATAGTAATGCCATTAGTGCTGCATTCAGGGTTCATACAAATGAAGATTGCTGGTTTTAATAATTTAGTGGATAATTAAAAAAAGGAAAATTCAATTACTAGTATACATACGTATTATTGGGTAGATTCTATTAATTCGGAAAAAATGAAATTAGATCTTACTCAATGTTTTTAAATTAAACCTCTGCTTTATGTTCCTTTTTTATAAAATGTTTATTAATTGTCTCCAGTAGTTTTTTTTCTTCAAATGGTTTTGCAATAAAATCGTCGCATCCAGCTTCTATACTCTTGTTTCTGTCATCGCGTAAGGCATTTGCTGTCTGAACAATAATAGGTAAATTATATCTCATCTTTTTTATCGATTGAGTAGCTTCCAGTCCGTTTATATCTGGCAATCTAAGATCCATTAAAACTAAGCTAATGGTTGGGTTTCGTAAACTCAATTCAATAGCCTTATTTCCCGATATTGTATGTAATAACTTTGCTTTAGTTGGTTTTAAAGCCGCTTCGATATATTTGTAGTTGGTTTTGTCGTCTTCTACAACAAGTATTAACTTGTCGTCCCATTTGTAATCTTTGTTTTGTTCTACTTTTTTTGTCTGTAAATTTGTAGCATTAACAGGTTTATAAGGAATGGTAAAAAAGAAAGTTGTTCCTTTATCTTCTATAGTTTCAAGGCGAATTTTGCCACCCATTAATTCTACAAACCCTTTTGATATGGCTAAACCTAATCCGGTTCCTCCATATTTTCGGGTAAATGACTCTTCTACCTGACGGAATCGTTCAAATATAATTTCTTGTTTTTCGGTTCTTATACCTATTCCGGTATCTTTTACATAAAAATCAAGAAAATTGTATTTGTTTAGTTTGTATCCAAATTCAATACTTCCTGTTGAGGTAAACTTAAATGCATTACTTAATAGGTTAGATAAGATTTGTTTAAGCTTTCTTTCCTCAGTAATAACAAGGGTTTTTTCGTCAGGTAAAGATTTTGATAGTTTAAATTCAATTTCGTCGTCGGCAATATTATCCTTACTAAATTGTCTGTAAAGATCATCTAAAATAGTATTAACCGAACATTGTTTTTCTCTAATAATAGTTTGACCGGCATCAAGTTTCGAAATGTCAAGAATATCATTAATTATTTTTAGTAGCTGGTTCGAGCTTTTATAAATAATGTCGATATATGAATTGTTCTGTTCATCGCTTTTACCAGGTCTTCTAAGCATATCTGCAAAGCCAATTATGCCATTCATAGGCGTGCGAATTTCGTGCGACATATTGGCTAAAAATGCCGATTTTAAGCGATCGCTTTCTTCTGCTTTTTCTTTTGCTTTTAGTAGCTCTTGTTGTGAATTAATAATAGGACTAATATCATTAATAATAATCATTGATGAGGTATCGAATGGAACCATAAAAAATTCACAGTGTTTTGTCACTCCTTTTTTAGTTGTAATGTTAAATTCTTGTTTTTCGATATCGGAATTTTCCAGTTTTGCTGTTTCTATAGCAATAGTCCAGCTCGATCTTACCATTTCACGATATTCTTTATTCGGATAACATTTATTGTACCATTCATCTGAAGTTTTTATATCCTTTAAAGTATAACCAAAAAGTTCAATAAATTTATCATTAAGATATTCTATATCTTCGTTCTTATCTGTTATTACTATAGGAAGAGGCGATTTGTGAATCATCTTTTTTAAGCGTTTTTCGCTTTGAATAATTGCATGTTGTGCATGTTTTCTTTCGGTGATATCGCGACATGTAGACAGTATAACATATTTTCCCTGCAACTTAATTAATTGGCTTACGTTTTCCATTGGTGTTTTTTTGCCATACTTCGAAACAAAAACCTGTTCTGTTGTAAATTGCTTTTCGCGTGTAAGTCTTTTTATGGTATCATTAATATAATCAGAATTTAAATTTTCGATAAAATTATCGGGTGTTAACTTAAGCATTTCGCCCCGAGTATAAGCCAGCTGAATGCATGCGGTATCGTTTACTTCAATTAATTTTGAAGTACCATTGCCAAGGTATTCTATAACAAGGATGATATCGTTACTTCCATTTATTAGGTTTCTGTATTTTTCTTCGCTGGTGGCAAGCGCAATTGTTCTTTCGGCAACACGTTCTTCAAGTTTTTCGTTAAACGATTTTAATTGCTCCGAATATTCATGTATTTCCTGATATTGTTTGCGAATTGTATGTTCTCCTTTTTTACGTTCTTTTATTTCGTTCTGCAGTTTTGTATAGGTTTCTGTTAGTTCAGAGATGGATCTGTTTAGGAGATTTTCCTCACAGATTTTTTTAGCGCAACCATTTTCCTGCCCTTGATAAATGGCTTGAGCTTTGTAAATGTATTTTTTTATTGGGCGCGAAATACTATCCGAAACAATATAGGTAATAAGGATACTTACAAAAACGATTAATACAGAAATTATTGTAAACCAAAGCAGGGTTGCTTTGTGTTTTGCAGTGGCTTTTTTATAACTCGATTTTGCATTTTTTTCTGCAAAATCGGTCATTACTTTTGTTTTTTGATTTAGCTTGTTTAAGTGTTTTGCAGCAATACCATCTACCATTTTTTTAGCTGCAAGTTCTTTTCCGCTAACTTTAAGATCTATTATTTTATTTCTAATTTGTTCCCATTCAACAAAAGTGTGATAGGCAATACCAACATCTCGTTTATCGCCTAAAAAGCGGTTAAATACAGTATCAAATTCACTAATTACTTTAAGGTGGTATAAGTTAATGGTGTCGATTGCCTGATCGAATTCCTTTTGTGTATTGGCAAGTAAAACATCTTTCATGGCACTTTCCATGATTTGGATGTGAGTGTTAATATCCCGGACGTTGTTGCTAACAATATAAGTGTGGGTGTATATAAATTCTGATTCTTTACGGAGGTTTTTAACCTGAAAAATAGAAAGCACAAGAAAGGTTACCGTGAACAGTAAAATAAGTCCGAATCCGGAAAGTACTCGAGTACGAAATTTTAACTTATTTAGCATTTAACTTCAACGTGTTATGTTAGTGTGTAATTAGTGGTTGGTTAGAGCCACATTGAATTGCTTTCCTTTGTAAGTTAATTATTCTGATGGATTTTTACAAGAATTTTGATGAAGTGCCAAATATTGCTTATGTAGAAGAGATTTTATACAATAAAAAAGGCGACTCTTTTGGAGTCGCCAGGAAATATAATGAATTGTTTTTGATTTATACAATTCCAGAGAATCCCATAAAAGCCATAGCAAGTAGTCCAGCTACAATTAGAGCAGCAGGAGTTCCTTTAATCCCTTTAGGAAGATCTATCATATCAAGATGTTCACGTAATCCTGCAAATAGTACAAGAGCTAAACCAAAACCTATGGCAGTTGCTCCAGAGAATACCACTGCTTCAAGAAGGTTATAATCTTTTTGGATAGTCATAATTGCAACACCTAAAATAGCACAGTTTGTTGTTATTAAGGGTAGAAATACTCCTAAGGCCTGATATAATGCCGGGCTTACTTTTTTAAGGATAATTTCGACTAATTGAACTAATGAAGCAATAATAAGGATGAAGGTAATGGTTTGCATAAAACCGATTCCAAAGGCATCCAAAACATATTTTTGAATTAAGTAGGTAACAATGGTTGCCAGAATCATTACAAAGGTAACAGCTCCTGTCATTCCCACTGCGGTAGACACTTTTTTCGATACTCCTAGGAAAGGACAAATTCCAAGGAATTGCGCCAAAACAACGTTGTTAACGAATATGGCAGATATAATTATAATAATATATTCCATGATAATTTCTCTTTATGCTTTTCTTAATCGGTTAATAATTGCAATAAGATAGCCCAATGCCAAGAAAGCTCCTGGAGCTAAAACGAACACCAACATTCCGTAGGTATCACTAAAAATTGAAATTCCGAATACTTTTCCACTTCCTAGTAGTTCTCTTACGGATCCTAAAATAGTTAATGCCATAGCAAATCCTAATCCCATTCCTGCACCATCAATAATAGATGGAATAACTTTATTTTTAGAAGCAAATGCTTCGGCACGTCCAAGGACAATACAGTTCACAACAATTAGAGGAATAAAAACACCCAATTGTGCGTGTAATGCTGGAGTGTATGCTTCCATTAAGAAACTAATAATGGTTACAAAGGTTGCGATAATCACAATGAAAGATGGAATCTTAACTTTATCAGGAATTAGGTTACTAACCATTGAAATTACCATGTTAGACATGATTAATACAAAAGTCGTTGCCAATCCCATTCCCAATCCGTTAATTGCCGACGAAGTAACCCCTAAAGTAGGACACATCCCAAGCAAAAGAACGAATACTGCGTTTTCCTTAAAGAATCCTTTGGTGAAATTTTGAATGTTATTCATTGCTACTTCCTCCTTCTTTTTGTTTTTTCATGTATTCGTTATAGGCTGTTTGTATAGCATCTAAAAAGGCTCTGGAACTAATTGTAGCAGCAGTAATGGCATCAATATCTCCACCATCTTTACTAACTGTAAAATTTAATTTTCCAGGGTTTTTATTAATGATACTTGCTTTTACTTTTGCAGGATCGCTAGGTTTAAACCAAGCTGCCATTTTCGATCCCAAACCTGGAGTTTCCTTATGTTCTAAAACCGAATAATTATTGATGCTTCCGTCAGGTTTAAAACCAACCATAAGCCAAACATATCCTGAAAAACCATTTGTGGTAAAAGTTTTGACAGCAGTACCTACTAATTTTCCATCCTTTTTGGCAGGATAAAATTCCAGTGTGTCTTTAGCGTTTACGCCAATTTTGTATACTTCATCACTCGGATTGTTGTTAAAATTAGGAACAACTTCTTTAATAGCGTTTAATTTTTTTGCCAATTTTGCAGCAGCAATAGGTTCTTTGGTTAACTCATAAAGTCCTCCCAATGCGGCTGAAGCCACTAGCGTTACAATAAATAACACCAGAACCATATTTATAAATGTAGATTCTTTTTTACCAGCCATGATTATTTCCTTTTTTCGCCGAAACGCTTTGGTTTAACATACACATTAATAAGTGGAACAAATGCATTCATAATAAGAATAGCAAATGAAACACCCTCTGGATAAGCTCCAAATACACGAATTACAACGGTTAGTATACCAATACCAATACCGTATATAATCATGCCTTTATGCGACATTGGTGAGGTTACATAGTCGGTAGCCATAAAAATAGCTCCTAAAAGTAAACCTCCAGTTAAAATGTGGAATAAAGGTCCTGCATAGGCTTCAGGATTAGCCAGGTGAAGAATACCACTAAACACAGCAACGGTTCCAAGAACAGCCACAGGAATGTGCCAGGTAATAATTTTTCGAATCAGCATAAAAGCCAAACCCAGAATTAAAGCTACACCTGCAATTTCTCCCATCGATCCGCCCATGTTTCCCATAAACATGTCCATGTTCGAAGGAACTTTATCCATCAAGCTGCTTAAAGAATCTCCTTTTTTTAATCCTTCTTTAATAATCGCAAGAGGAGTGGCTCCTGTTTCTACATCGATATATCCAGTTGACAAGCCTAAAGATTTAGGCCAGCTGGTCATTTGTACCGGAAAAGAGATTAAAAGGAATACACGACCAACCAATGCTGGGTTGAATACATTGTTTCCTAATCCTCCAAATGTCATTTTACCAATTCCGATAGCTACTAATGCGCCAATCATGATGATCCATACAGGAAGGTTTGAAGGAACATTAAAGGCTAAAAGAATTCCAGTAATTAATGCAGAACCATCGGTAATTGTTGGTACTGTTTTTAAAAGATATTTCGAAATTAAAAATTCGAATAAGTAACATGATGCAACGGCGGTTAGGGTTACCACAAGGGCTCCCAAACCAAAGTAAAAGAACGAAAACAGTAGCGCCGGAAGCATCGCAAATACCACACCATACATGTTTTTTTGTATGGAATCCCCACTATGAACGTGTGGAGATGGAGCGACAAGTACTTTGGTGTTCATATCTATTTGTAAATTAGTTTATTTGTAAATGAGTGAATGAGTTTTTAAGGAAAAATGCTTTCTAATTCCTAACTCATCATTCCTAATTGTTATTTTCTTGCTCTCATAATTTGTCCTACTTTTCCTTTTCCTAATCGGATATAATCCAAAAGAGGACGGTTTGCAGGGCAGGTAAAACTACAGGAGCCACATTCGATACAATCCATAACTGCATCTTTTTCTAAGCGCTCATAATCTTTTTTCTCTGCACAAACCATAAGTAAGTATGGTTCTAATCCCATAGGACATACAGAAACACACTTACCGCAACGGATACACGATTTAATATCCTTACGAGCAGTATCTTCACTTGCTAAAAGCAATAAACCCGAGCTTCCTTTCGTTAACGGAACTTCAACACTGGTTAGGGCTTTTCCCATCATTGGTCCACCGCCAATAATTTTAGCTGTGTCTTCAGGTAAACCACCCGCTGCGTTAATTAAATCATTAACAGGAGTTCCAATTCTAAATTTGTAGTTTGATGGATTTTTTAAAGATTTACCTGTTATGGTAGCAACGCGTTCGAAAAGAGGTTTGTTTTTTTGAACAGCTTCGTAAACGGCAAGTGCCGATCCAACATTTTGAACTACGGCACCAACTTCGATAGGAAGAGCTCCCGAAGGAATTTCTCGTTTAATGGTTGCTGCAATTAATTGCTTTTCACCACCCTGAGGGTATTGTGTTTTTAATGGGCAAACTTCTATTCCTTTATAATTAGCTGCTAATTTTGTTAGATGGGCAATTGCATCAGGTTTGTTGTTTTCAATACCAATAATGGCTCTGTTTACATCTAATGATTTCATTAGTATCTGAGTTCCAACCATTACTTCGTCTCCTTTTTCCAACATTACACGGTGGTCGGAGGTTAGGTATGGTTCGCACTCAACAGCATTAATAATTAGAACTTCGGCAGTTTTTCCCGGAGGAACCGATAGTTTAACGTGTGCTGGGAAGGTAGCACCACCTAAACCTACAATACCGGCTTCGGCAATTTTTTTCACTATTTCTTCCTTACTTGCGCTGATTTCTTTAACCAAGTTTTCACTTTGGTCGATGTCTTCCATCCATTCATCGCCTTCAACTTTTATAATGATTGCTTTACGGCGAAAACCACTGGCATCCATCACATCGTCAATTTTGAAAACTTTACCGGATACCGAAGAGTGTATGTTTGCAGATACAAAGCCTGATGATTTGGCAATTAACTGACCTACTTTTACTTCATCGTTTTTCTTAACAATTGGAGTTGCTGGTGCTCCAATGTGTTGAGATATTGGAATGCTTACCATTTGGGGTATTGGCAATACCTGGATTGCGCTATTCGCTGATAATTTGTTTTCAGCTGGGTGAATACCTCCTATAGAAAATGTTTTTAACACTGATTATCCTCCTATTTATTTGTTATCAGTAGTTTCGTCTTTAGCTTTTGGCTCTGCTTTTACTTTTGGAGCCTCTTCTGTTTTTGCTTTAGGAGCGGCAACAGGTTTTACTGTTTTGGCAGTAGGTTTGTCTGCTGGCTTTTCCTTACGTGGTGGAAAATTCAACTCGTGAATTGCATGAGTAGGACAAACAGCAACACATTTTCTACACAATTTACATTTGTTGTAGTCGATGTAAGCCAGGTTGTTTTCAATAGTAATTGCATCGAAAGGACACTCTTTCGCACATTTACCACAACCAATACAAGCAGTAGAACATGCTTTTTTTGCAACACCACCTTTATCCTGGTTTACACAAGACACGAAAATTCTGCGACTCTTAGGTCCTTTTTTACGAAGCTCGATAATGTTATTAGGGCAAGCCTTAACACAAGCACCACACGAAACACAATTGTCTTCAATTACTACTGGAAGTCCTGTTTTTTCGTCCATATACATGGCGTCGAAATTACAAGCTTCAACGCATTCACCTAATCCTAAACATCCGTACTGGCAACCAGTTTCTCCACTATAAAGTGAAGCCGCAATAGAACAAGAGCTTGCTCCATCATACTGGTTCGTTTTAGGACGGTTTTCGCAGGTTCCGTTACAACGAACAACTGCAACAGTAGGTTCTGATGCTTTAATTTCGTGACCTAAAATGGCCCCTACTTTTGACATAACTGCTGCTCCACCAACTGGGCAGTTCATTTTAGAAATGTCATCGGCTTTAACCAGTGCTTCGGCAAAACCTCTACATCCGGGATAACCACATCCACCGCAATTTGCGGCAGGTAATGCTTCTTCTACCTCGTCGATTCGAGGATCTTCGTACACTTTGAATTTTTGGGCTACAAAATACAGTATAACTGCAGCAGTAACGCCAATCGCACACAAAGCCAGAATAGTGATAGCTATAATGCTCATAGTATTAAATATTTACGATTTTTTCGATAGTAAATGAAAATGTTTTCTTTAAGTTGTCTTTAAAAAAGGACAATATAATATAATAAGGAATCAAAGCTGCTACAGCTATAATTCCACTTATTAATTCGTTATTGGTAATTGCAGTAGTTATAAAAAGTGTGATTAGTATTAGAATAAATGGTAATACATAAGCTAAAAACATTGCCAACCAACCCAATGATTCCTGATAGCTTAATTTTACTTTTTCTCCAACAGTAAATCTTTTAGTGTAATCAACAACATCAATCGATTTTTCCTTCATATCAGCCATAGAGCAAGCTCCTTTTGCATGGCAACCAGCACAAGCCGATACATTTATAATTCCTACCTTAATCTTACTATCCTTTATTTCAAGAATAGTTCCCTCGTGATCAATTTTTTTGGGATTACTCATTTTTTACCCCCTTTTTTGTGTTAGATTGTGTTTAAATGTCAGATTTTCAAATGTTTCAGGTGTGATATTATTTAACACAACGCAACAAAAATAATACTTTAGGGCACATTATATTCTGGCAAAAGTCTATTTATAGTGTGTTTAAATAGAGCGACTTCCTTACTTTTGCAAACTAGAGATTACAATTTTGTTCTATCTGTATTTGTTACAGATAGTTTGGGCAATTCTAGAAAAAATTCGCTAATTTCTCTTGTTTTCGCAATCGAAGTAATTTAGACTCTTTTTAAATAAATAAGTTGAATTTTGATGAAGTAATTTTTATTGAGTAGTTAATTTTTCCTGACTGAAATTTATTTAACTTCATATCCATTATTTGTATTATGAGGCTTTTGCTTGTGTAATATAGGTTTAACTTATTTATGTCATGAAAATATCGAATTAAGAATTTTACTAAGCTATTTATTTTAACGATTAGAAATTATGAAGAAAATTCTGTTACTAAGTTTATTGTTGCTGCCAACTTTATTAATGGCAAAATCTCAAAAATTAGAATCTTTTGAGGCTGTTATGGATGCTTTAAAGCAAGGTAATACAGTACATGCTGTATTTTATTATAAAGATTGCCAATTAATTAGCGATAATGAAATAGAAGAGGAGAGTGTTGATGCCATTGGAGGAATGAAAATAGATACATGGGAGTATTTTGCAAAAGGTTCGATTCGTAATAAAGAAGCTTTCGTGGTTTCATCAACTTCCAAGCTGATAGCTAATCCGAGAGGGAAAGGTTTTGTGTATAATTATGTGAAAATAAAAATTAAAGAGTCTGGTGAGGTTAAGATTACTGCTAACTATATTGATTCAGTAACACATGAAGAAAGTATGTTCGAGAACTTTTTTACTACAATAAATAATGGGGAGAAAGGCGCAGCTCATTTTTTTGTAGACTAATTAATTAAGTGATGAAAAATCAAAGAGGGAAATACAATCGTATTTCCCTCTTTGATTTTTATGGTGTAATATTTAAAATTCGAATCTTAATGCGATATAAGGCATAACCGAATTATCAGCTTTGTATTCTCCGGACTCTTGTTTACTCCAGGTCCATCGGTAATCGATACCTGTAGCTACAATTGGACTTATTTTATAGGCAAAACGCATTAAAGCCAGAGAATTTTCATCAAATTCAAAAGCATCACTAAAACCAACTAAATTTCCTTTTGTATAGTATCCTTCAATAATAATTTTATCGAATAAATCTTTAGTACGAAGGTTTAATTGCATACTTGCCGGAGTTTCTTCACTTACATTATCGGGTAATAGTAAATTACCACCAACCAATATTTTATCCATTAGCGAAGCGGTTAATGAGCCATATATACCTTGTTTGTTTTTTGCATTTCCTAAAGCCAGTATTTTTGCATCCTTATTAATTTCGTAATGAGCATCGAAAAATTGAGGTAAATAATTATCGGTATACCAAAGTCTTTCAATTCGGGAGTTTAAACGGAAAAAATTGCCTACTACATTCATATTGGCATTTAATCCCAGTCCCATTCCTTTTCCTTCTCCATAGCCTTGAGTTGGAGGAACTGCCTGGTGAAATAATGCAAGGGAATCAGATTTTATTTTGGCCAATTTGCTTAAATGAGCATATCCGGTAAGATTAATAAAACTAGAGTTGATAAGTGTTATTCCCATATCAAAGCCGTAGGCATTAACACCATCAGAAAGAAACTCGTTTTTGCCCGTATTATCACCAAAACGATCGGTGTGATCTTTGTCGGTAATATAAGTAAAACCAAAATCGAGTGTTTTAATAACAGGAATATCGCTGCTTCCAAATGGACGAACGTAAGGACGAATGGCAAAAAGGTTGAATGATTCGGTATTAAAATCGCTATACAAACCTTCAATACCAATTACTTTCTTAATTCTGATATCGTAGCTTAAGCCTACTTTACGTTTTTCGAAGCTGACTGTGTTATTGTAGTTATTCAGCAAGCTTCCATATCCAATACTTTCACCTCTTAGTTGTCCCATTTTTAGATAAACAGGATCTTGCTTTTTACGACCATAACGAACATAGCTAATTAAACGAAGCACACCAGATCCACTTTTAAGTTCGTCGCTATAAAATTTTCCTGTTTCCAAATTAAAATAAACAGGAATATCAAAACCAACTCCTACTTTTCCAAGGTTTAGCTCTGGTTGAAAACGGGCACCAGCATAATTTTCTCCACCAATTCGGGCAAAAGCAAAGGCTCCCGTAAATAAGCTAATTGAATCGGGAGCGCTTAGATTTTCGAAGGAGTTGTCGAAGTTGTAAAATACATTATCTTCTTGTGCATAAATAGGTCCTTTATAAAGGAATAAACACAATAAAGTTAGTAGTAGTGTTCGTTTCATAATATCTTATAAGTTATTTGTTTATACCAAATTTAGGGATGTATTATCCCTGTTTAAAGTGTAAAGATATGCTTAAAATTTAAATAAGACCTAATTTATTATGTATGCATTTGCTTGGGAGAAAAATCAAACTTAACTGATAACACTCCAGTTAATTTTCGTTTTACTCAATCTTTTTACTTGTTTGGCTAGGGTAAAATTAGATTCTTTTTCCAGTAAAGGGTCATCGTCAAGAATTTCCTGAGCTATGTCTCGCGCATACTGTAAAAGTTGTCCGTCTTTTCCCAGATGAGCAATTTTAAGATCGTAGGAAATACCACTTTGCTGGGTTCCTTCAATATCTCCGGGGCCGCGAAGTTTCATGTCTACTTCGGCAATTTCGAAGCCATCGTTGGTTCGAACCATGGTTTCGATTCTTTTTCGCGATTCATTCGAGATTTTGTATGACGACATTAATATGCAATAAGATTGTTCGGCTCCACGGCCAACGCGACCTCGTAGCTGATGCAATTGCGATAATCCGAATCGTTCGGTACTTTCTATTACCATTACTGATGCATTGGGAACATTAACACCTACTTCGATAACTGTGGTGGCAACCATTATTTTTGTTTCTCCCTGTGCAAATTTTTGCATTTCGGCTTCTTTTTCGGCAGCTTTCATTTTTCCATGAACCATGCTTATGCCATATTTTTCTGGAGGAAAAAATTGGGATACGCTCTCGTAACCTTCTTCAAGGTTTTTGAAGTCCATTTTTTCCGATTCTTTAATCATCGGATAAACCATATAGATTTGTCGCCCCAGATCGATTTGTTTTTTCATGAAATCGTAAACTTGCTTGCGGCGTTTTTCAAAATAGTGGACCGTTTGTATGGGTTTTCTTCCAGGAGGTAACTCATCAATTACAGAAACTTCTAAATCGCCATAAAGAGTCATTGCCAGAGTTCTTGGAATGGGTGTTGCTGTCATAACCAGAACGTGAGGAGGAACATTATTTTTTTTCCATAAGCGTGCGCGTTGAGCAACTCCAAAGCGGTGTTGTTCATCGATAATTACCAGCCCCAGATTCTTAAATTGAACAACGTCTTCGAGAAGTGCATGTGTACCAATTAATATTTGTAGTTCTCCGCTTTTTAAATCTTCATGAATTTTTCGCCTGTCTTTAACTTTAGTCGAACCGGTTAGTAGAGCCACATTCACATTCATGCCTTCTAGAAATTCACTTATACTTTCTAAATGCTGATTGGCAAGAATTTCGGTAGGGGCCATCATACAAGCCTGACAGCCGTTGTCTAAAGCCATAAGCATACACATTAATCCTACCATTGTTTTTCCACTTCCCACATCTCCTTGTAGTAATCTGTTCATTTGTCTTCCTGAACCTACATCTTTCCTTATTTCTTTAACAACTCTTTTCTGAGCATTGGTAAGTTCAAAAGGTAAATTATTTTTATAGAACTGGTTAAAATAATCGCCTATGCTAGCAAATAAATGCCCTTTGTAAAGCACTTTTCGCTTCATTTTCATTTTTAGAATGTTAAGTTGTATGTAAAACAACTCTTCAAACTTAAGTCTGTATTGTGCTTTTTTTAGTGTTTCGGCATTTTTAGGAAAATGAATGTGTAAAAGTGCCTCGTGAAGATTTATTAATCCTAATTTTTTTATTAGTGGAGCAGGTAAAGTTTCAGGTATTTTTCCATTTACCGATCTTAATGCATTTTCCTGTAATTTTTGAATGGCTTTCGAATTCAGGAAACTATTTTTCATCTTTTCAGATGTTAAATAAAAAGCCTGCAGTGAAGCATTTATTTTCCCTTTTTTATTTTCAGCCTCTTCTAGTTCGGGATGCACAACATTTACCTTTCGGTTGAACTCCGAAGGTTTGCCAAATACAATGTACTCTGTGTTTGGCTTTAAGTTATTTTTAATGTATTTGATTCCTTTAAACCATACCAATTCCATTATACCATTTCCATCGGTAAAGTAGGCAACCAAACGTTGTTGGCGCTTTTCTCCAATTACTTCAATATTGGTAATCTGACCTTTTACCTGAATGTATGGTAGTTTGGAATGTATTTCGTTGACCTGATAAAATTTGGTTCTGTCGATATACTTGTAGGGAAAATAGTAAAGTAAATCTTCGTAACTATATATTGAAAGTTCCTGGTTTAAAATGGTGGCTTTTTTTGGGCCAACACCAGCTAAAAATTTTATATCGAGTCCTGCTAATTCTGACATTGTTGATCGTACTTATTCTGGATATTTACATGAAATCATAGAAGCTGTTTGTGTCTTGTGATTTGATGAAGTTCAAATTTACAATTAAATTCGCCAAATATACCTATACACTAATATGAGTCGTATTCAATATCAATTAAAAAAGAGAATGCATCGTTTAAAAGCCTATCGAAGAAAAGGTTTTGGGATTCATTCTCCCTATACTTTTTATCTGGTAACAAATGTTATAGAGGCGAAATTGCATTATTATGCTTTTGCAAAATTAAAAAATCAGCGAAAAGCAGCAATAAAATTGATGAAAGCATTAGTTAAAAAACAAGATACAGATTCTACAATTAAAAGTACTTTACAGCAAGAACTAAAAAGGCTTAGCTCAGGAGAATCTGTGGATCGGTTGATTTTTAGACTTTTAAATTTTAGTAAGGCAAAATTTCCAATGTATATTGGCAGAGATATTGCATATACTGCTGCGTATATGGCTATGGTTGATTCTAGAAACAAAATTAAGAAAGTAGAAACTTATTCTCAGCTCGAAAATATTGCTGATGAAATAGTTTGGAATTCTTTAAAAATAAATAATGTTTTAAAGGGTTCGATAAATCGATTTTCAGTCGCAAAAGAAAAATCTGATTTTGTTGTGGTTTCTGATACCTGCTCGGCAAAAGACCTGGAATATTTATTGGAAAATTATAAGAATATTTTAACAGAAAGCTGTTTTTTGATTGTTCTTAATATGTATAAAACCGAAAGTATGGAGAAGGTTTGGTTGCAATTAAAAGAAAAACAAATGTTTAGGATTAGTTTGGATTTGTTTCATGTTGGAGTTTTAATTAGCAGGAAGGGCATGCAGAAACAAAATTACAAACGAAAATACAGGTTTTAATTTATTGCTAGTTGACATTAAATTTTATCTTTGTTATAGATGAAGTAATTTGCAAAAAGTATTTAAACAATGGATAAATTTAAAGTATACACAAAGACTGGAGATAAAGGCACTACCGGTTTAATTGGAGGAACAAGAGTACCAAAATATCATTTACGCCTTGAGGCTTATGGCACTGTTGATGAGTTAAATTCTTACATAGGAATAATTAGGTCGCACAAAATTGAAGAAAAAACAATAGAAGTATTAAATAGTATTCAGAATAAATTGTTTTTAATTGGTTCAAGACTTGCGACAGATGATAGTAAGTCTGATTTAAAAAGTAAACTTAATCTTAATGAAGAAGATATCTTGTTGCTGGAATCGGAAATGGACAGAATGGATGAAGACTTACCTGTACTAAATAATTTTGTATTGCCTGGAGGTAGTCAACTTAATGGTTTTTGTCATATTGCCAGAACCGTTTGTAGAAGAGCCGAGCGCCGAGCAAACCAATTATCGGAAGAGATTGACATAAATCCTTTGTTGTTAAAGTATTTAAATCGTCTGTCGGATTACTTATTTGTCTTGTCTCGCAAGGTTTTACTGGATGTTGGAGCTGCTGAAATTAAATGGGAGCCCGACTTGTAAATTCGGAAAAAAAAATTAAATTCGCAGAATAAAGGAACCTAAAAAATATTTTGAACTTATGTACTGGACACTAGAATTAGCTACAAAACTTGAAGATGCGCCATGGCCGGCTAGCAAAGATGAGTTGATCGATTTTGCAATTCGCTCGGGTGCGCCCTTAGAGGTGATCGAGAATTTGCAGGAGATTGAAGAAGAAGGGGAGGTTTTCGAAAGTATTGAAGATATTTGGCCTGATTATCCTAGCAAAGGAGATTTTTTATTCAACGAAGATGAATATTAAAAATAAAAAATGGGGTTTTATTTTAAAACCCCATTTTTATGTTTTTATGCGACTTGTTTATTTAAATCAGTTGGTTTTAATCTTGTAAAATTGTTTGCGATGTTTGTGGTGGAATCTCTTTCCAAATAAAAATATCATTTTTAGATTTTGGTTGAGTTCCTTCATACCATCTAAAATTTTTCAGAAACAACATTTCTTTTTCTACTTCGAATAAAGGATACATATTTCCATCTGGTTTCTTGATGAAAATAATTTGATCGATTTTGTTTTCTTTAATCAAAATCGTAATGTTGCTACTCTTTGCCAGGTTCATACCTAGTAGTATTCCCTTATCTTTGGGGTAGTAAAGAGTTTCTCCATTTCCATCGATATCCAACTTATATATTTTGTTATCCCTAACATGTCCAAGCATGTTTTTTCCCTTAATCTGATTATAAAAAACACTATCTTCTTTGGCTGTAAGGTAAGATGATCCACGAAAGTGAAGGTACCTAATTTTTTTGTTTTTAGTTTGAATACCAATTGTGTCGGCTACCATTTGATTGCCTTGTGCCCAAAGAATTGGATCTTTAAATAAGCGAATGGTAGAATCCTGCATGCTATAGGCCAAGGAATCGCATTTTCCTTGTAAATCGGGTCTGTAGAATTTAACATGGTGAAATGCTTTAATTAACTTAAAATCTGCAGTATCTTTCGATATGGTAAGTGTGTCGGCATGTAAAAACAGAGAATCTTTTTCGGCAACCTGAATAAACACTGCCGAATCGGTCATTAAGGCTTCTTCGCTACTTTTAAAAGTTTCTAAAAAATGACCTTTCAATATCATGTTGTTTACTGTATCTTGTAACTCTACATTGTTAAATACTTTTGCCGATTCGTTATTTTTATCGAGATAAATGCTATCGCCTTTTATTTGATAGGCTTTACTTTTTAGACTTGTATTTTTAAAAAATTGAGAAATACCCGTTTGGGTGTTGTACCAGCCATCTTCGGAGTATAGAGTTTCTTTTTCGCTTTTTATGCTTGTTGGGCCAAGAATAAATGCAGTTTTACTAATGGTGTTATACTCTAAAGTGTCGGAGTATAATATATAGTCGTTGCTGTGAACTTCTACACTATCTTTAAAAAATAATAAGTCTTGTCGGGTAAAATATTTTCCAATTTTACTTGTAAGCGTGTTAGAGGTATCAACAATTTTACCATTATTAAAATAGTAGCCAACACTTTGGTTCATATCAAAATCTAAAAACTCGGTAGTAATGGTAACCGATTTATTTTTCAATTTTACATTATTTCTCATTTCGGCAAGTTTTGTATTGCCGTTGTATTTTAGGCAATCGCCATAAATATGAACCGTATCCGCATTAATAATATGAACCTTACCAAAAGCTTCAATTCTATTTTCTGTATCGTATTGGTTCACACTATCGCAATACATTTTTATATTGTCATGTGTAATATAAACATTACCCCAAAATATATTTACCGGAGGATTTGTGTTTCGGTGTGATACCAGTTCATCAGAATTTTGAATTTCAACTTTGGCAGTTTTTTGAGCATTAGCTGAGAAACTGAATAAACCGATCAATCCGCTTAGGATGAAAAATACTATGTGTTGTTTTGCTAGGCTAAGCATTCGCTTTTACTTTAATAATTCTTTAATGATGTCTTCAATACTTATTCCTTTGGCTTCTGCCTTGTAATTTTTCATGATTCTGTGTCTTAATATCGAAACAGCCACTTCTTTTACATCTTCAATATCAGGAGAATATTTTCCTGATAATAAAGCATGAGCTTTGGCTCCAATTACCAAATATTGAGATGCTCTTGGTCCAGCTCCCCAATTAATGTATTCGTTAGCCATTGGATGAGAATACTCGGTATTTGGTCTTGTTTTGGCCGACAAATTTACGGCATATTCCAATACGTTTTTATTTATTGGAACTTTTTGTATTAATTTTTGATAATAAGAGATCTTCTCACTCGAAATTATCTTACTCAAAGCAATTTCTTTGCCAGAAGTTGTGTTTTCAACAATCGTTAATTCGTCTTCGGGTTTTGGGTAGTCTAAATAAATACTAAACATGAAACGGTCTAACTGTGCCTCGGGTAAGGGATAGGTACCTTCTTGTTCGATTGGATTTTGGGTTGCCAAAACGAAGAATGGTTTTTCTATCTGATAGTTTTTTCCACTTACAGTAACTGTTTTTTCCTGCATTGCTTCCAGTAATGCCGATTGGGTTTTAGGGGGAGTACGATTTATTTCATCGGCTAAAATAATATTGGCAAACAATGGACCTTTAATAAAGTTAAATTTCCGTTCATTGTTTAATATTTCGGTTCCAATAATATCCGAAGGCATTAAATCGGGTGTAAATTGAATTCTCTGATAATTTAAATCTAAAACCTGAGCAATGGTATTAACAAGAAGGGTTTTGGCCAAACCAGGAACGCCAACAAGTAAACAATGACCATTGCTGAATATTGAAATAAGAACCTTTTTAATAATATCATCTTGTCCGTATATTTTTTTACCGACTTCCGACATTAATTTTTGATAATCTTCATATAACGAATTAGCAGCTTCTACTTCAGTTTTAAAATTCATAAGGATTTCAATTTAGTAATTCCCTGTAAAAAAATCAGACACAGCATTGGGCTGTGTCTGAATGTTAAATTATCATTCGTTTATTTTTGCCAACCCTTGAAACGAAAATTCGCATTTTTATAGGAATCGTCGATGTGAACATAGGTGTTGATTTGCTTCTCTTTAATCCATTTATCGAGAACGCTTTGTTGTTTTTTCTGCGATAACATATTCTCAAACTGACTCCAGTCATCCGATAGGTTAGCGGTATGAGCTTTGGTCTCCGATTTAATCTTAATTATTTTATAAGAATCTTTTCCGCCTGAAACATCGAGAAAAGGAGCCGAAATTTCATTAATTTTAAGATGATTTACTTGCTGAGCAATCGCAGGAGGCAAATTGTCTTTTTGAAATTTAGAAGCTGCAGTATATGGATTTACTATTAAACCACCATTGTTACGTGTGTCCTTATCGTCAGAAAAATAAAATGCAGCTTCGTCAAATTGTAGTTTTTCTTTTCGAATTAAATCGGCAATACTATCTAGTCTCGATGTAGCTGCCTTTCTTTTTGCATCCTCAATTTTTGGTTTTAATAAAATATGACGAACATTAATTCTTTCTCCTTTTCGATCTATTAGTTGAATGATATGAAAACCATATTCTGTTTCAACAATTTTAGATACTTTATCGGTTTTTAAATTGAAGGCAACATTAGCAAATTCGGGTACTAAATTGGCTCTTGGGGTGTATCCTAATTCACCACCCTGACGAGCACTACCTGGATCTTCAGAATAAAGAACTGCTAAAGTAGAAAAGCTATCTCCATTAAGAACTCTTTCGCGATAACCTCTTAGTTTTTCACGGATTCGATCTTTTTCGTTATCCGAAATTTTTGGGTATTTTACAATTTGCTGAACTTCCAATTCGCCGGGAATTGTAGGAAGACTATCTTTATTCAGTTTGTTATAGAATTCACGAACTTCAGCAGGTGTTATGTGTATATCTTTTGTGATTTCGGCCTGCATTTTTTCTTTGATCCTTTCGTTTCGGGTATCGTCACGAAGATCATTCTTCATCTCAAGAATTGTTTTGTTAAAATATTGTTCCAATTTTTCTTTGGAGCCAATTTTTTGAACGTACATTTCCATTTTACGGCTTAGGTCATCCTCAACTTCTTGTTCTGTTACTTCAACACTATCAACTTGTGCCTGTGCGATCATTAATTTTTGGATAAGCAGGTCTTCGAAAATTTCTGTTTTTAAATCAACGCCACCAGAAGTGTAACCCTGAGCTTTTAAGCTTATAAAACGTTGTTCTACATCAGACTTAAGCACAACTTGATTACCAACTACGGCAATGATTTTATCTACAACGTTATCTTGAGCATTGGTAGTAATAATACCTACTAGTACCAAAGCTAAAACCGTGTAAACTTTTCTAAAAATGTTACGCATATTTTATGGTTTAATAAATTTTAAATTTGTTTTTTGATTCTGCATCCCGATAAATGTTTTCTTCGAGATTTTTAATAAACTCTATTTTTCTTCTATTTATTAATATTTTTTTAATGTCGTCTCTAACAAATGGCAATGGGGCTATATTGTTTTTAAATTCAACTGCTTTTATTTTTGCAAAATAATAATGAGTAGAATCTTCAGATTCAATATGTTTCACTCTTTTTAAAAGCTTGTCTTCATCTTTAAAATTAGTAGGAATTCGATTTAAAAACTCCTTTGCATTTATCCATTGCCCGCTAAAATTATCAAATTTTGTCGCATTCTGAAAACAGTAGTCTTCCAATTCATCTAAATCTTCTTCTTTTTCCGATTTATAAAGTTTCTGAATTCTTTTAAAATCGGGTACTGGTTTAGGTATCTTTATGAATAAGGCCTTTATAATGTTGCGGTTAAGAATAAAGTTTCCCGTAAATTTACGATAGTAGTTATCGATTTGAGCTTGGGTAACTATGGTATCTAATTTTTGTTCAATTAATTGTTGCTTGTATTTGTGAATAATTAAGGATGAGCGGTAATCTTCCACCATTCGGCTAACATCTTTATCTTTATCGCTTAAGTTTAATTCAGCTTTAGATATTATTAACTGTTTTTTTATCCATTGATGAATAAAATTATCTGCTATTAAAGTGCTGTCTTCTTTAGTACTATTGTTGGGTACTACCTCAGCAACTTCACTTGAGTAAAGAATTTTACTGTTGACTTTTGCAGCAGGCTTGTCATTGTTTTTATTTGTATTACATGCCAGGGTAAATAAAGCACACAATATTAGTAGTAAGTATTTATTCATTTTTGTTTTTTGCGATTTTATTAAATGTTGACTCATTAATCGAAATCGAGTACTTCTCTTTTAATTCATTCAGCCAATTTTGTTCCAGTTCTTTTTTAAAATCTGAAAGAATCTGATTTTTTGATTTTTCAAAATTAGTATTTACGCCGTATTTTATTCGATTTTGTTGATAATATTGCCTTAAATCTTGTTCGTTTTTCATGGGTTTATCCCATATTGTGTATTTGGTGATAAAATATACCAACACGCCGTCCTTATATTCTTGTAATAAAGATCTTAACTCAGGATACTTTTTTTCTAATTTATTTTTATGGTAGGCTAAGATACTATTGTTTGAAAAACTAAGGTACAATCTGTTGATGTATTCTTTAAAATTTTCATAAATATCTTTTGATGCTTGTTGGCTTAAGAAATCAGCGAATGCTTCCTGAGAATAAGAAATATCATTAATGTAAAATAAAGGTTCCTGTAATTCGGCATAGGCATAATCGAGAATAGAATAGAAGTTCGAGAGTAAGTTTATGTTTTCTTTGAAATTATATTGTTGTTTAAGTTTGTGTAAAAGTTGTTGATGAGATATTTTCGATCGATCTTCTTTGTAAAGTTGTTCTGTTAGTTCCTTTTTACAATCGTTAAAATTAGTATACTCTTTTTTATCAATAAGCTGAAGCAAATGATAGCCAAATTCTGTTTTAACAGGTAGGCTAATTTCATTTTTTCTTTGAAGATTAAATGCAGCTTTTTCAATTTTCTGATGGGTTTCATATAGCCCGAACCATGGTAGTTCACCACCGTATTTTTTAGAGTTTGTATCGTCGGAATATTTTGCAACCAATGTTTTGAAATCGGCGCCTTTTTGTAAAAGTAAATACAATGAATCTGCTTTTTCTTTAGCTTGTTTTTCGCTGGTGTAAGATTTAAATTCTAGCATAAGGTGCAAAACCTTAACTTTTCCAGGATTTTTAACTTTATCTAAGTTTTGAATTATATGATATCCATATTTGCTGCGTACAGGTTTCGAGAATTTTCCTGTTGCAGTTTTATATGTGGCTGTTTCGAATGGATAATCCATTTCAAAAACAGTGAAATAACCAGTTTTCCCATTATTTTTCTTAACCGAAAGATCATCGGAATATTGATCGGCAAGTTTAGAAAAGCGTTTGCCTTTTCTTAAGCTTTTGTAGATGTTCAGAGCTTTGTGATATGCTTTAAGAGTGTCATTTGGAGTTGCATGACCATCTATTTTAACTAAAATATGTCTGGCTTTTACAAAATATTTTATGCGTTCAAATGTTTCTTGCAATAATTGTTCGCTTACATTAGTTGGGTATAGATAGGAATTGTAAGCAATGTTCCTGTAGTTTTCAATTTCTTTACTTACTTCAGGAATTGTATCTATTTTATTATTTAATGCTGCTTGTACTTTTATTTTAAAGTTGATATATAATTGCAGCGCATCTTTTACGGAAAGAGCTTGCTTGTTTTTGCCACGAAGCTTATTGTTGTGATAAAGATTTATAAAGGTATCTGCCGAATAAGGGGTATCATTAATTGTGAAAAGGGTGTCTGCCTGACTTGTTTGCCCAAAAGTAGAGTTTGAGCAACATAAAAGAAAGAACAGATATAAAAGGCCTTTTCTCATTAATTAGTGTTTTTGTGTGTAAGCAATATGCTTAATAAATTAGTTCTGTTTTGTACGAGGAGTTTTACCGTTTTCTTTTTTTATATGTTTAAATATGATTAGGTAAAATAGATGTATTAAGAGAGACTAAATCTGAGAATTTTGTTTTTGAATTTATATTCTTCTCTATTCCATTATTATAAGCAGGAACTTGAAGAATTTCATCAGAAATTAAACCTTTAGAAATAATTTTACCAGATACAAATAACATTTTGCAATAAATTTAGGTTTAAATTGCATGCGAAATTACAAAAAAAATAGCGCAATAGAACTTAATTAAAAATCTAAAAATTGTTAATTAAGATATTCAATTTAAAAGTTACTATTTTTAATCTGATTTTCGTAAAATCAGATAATTAAAATTATCAAAACACTGTTAGCTAAAAGAATGGATCAATTCAATAAGGTTCTGGAAAAATATTGGGGGTTTACAGGCTTTCGACCTTTACAAGATGAAATTATAAAATCAGTTTCGGAAGGAAAGGATAGTTTAGGTTTAATGCCTACAGGAGGAGGGAAATCTCTTACTTTTCAGGTTCCGGTAATGGCAACCGACGGAATTTGTATTGTTGTATCGCCTTTGGTTGCATTAATGAAAGATCAGGTTCAAAATCTAAGAGAGAAAGGAATAAAAGCAGAGTTGTTGTATTCTGGTTTGTCTAAACATGAAATTCAGATTATTCTTGATAAATGCTTATTTGGGAATGTTAAATTCCTATATATATCACCCGAGCGTATTGGATCACAATTGTTTCGACAAAAAGTGGTGCAGATGAATGTTTGCCTTATAGCTGTTGATGAATCACATTGTATTTCGCAATGGGGCTACGATTTTCGTCCTTCTTATTTGAAAATTGTAGAATTAAGAGAATTGTTACCTGCAGTTCCGGTTTTAGCCTTAACAGCCACAGCAACACTTGATGTTGTAAATGATATTCAAGAGCGATTAAATTTTCCGCAAAAGAATGTGTTTCGAAAAAGTTTCGAGAGAGAGAATCTAATTTATCTGGTAAGGGAAACCGAGGATAAAAATAGATATTTGCTAAAAATACTTACAAAGCAAAAGGGGAGCTCGGTTGTGTATGTGCGAAGTAGAAAAAAATGTAAGGAGCTAACAGAGTTTTTGAAAACACATAGAATAAAAGCAGAGTTTTATCATGCCGGTTTAAAAAATGATGTGAAAGATTTTAGACAGGAGCGTTGGAAAAAAGGTGCTGTTCAGGTTATGGTGGCTACCAATGCTTTTGGAATGGGGATCGATAAACCTGATGTTAGAACCGTTGTTCATATGGATTTGCCGGATACCATAGAAGCCTATTTTCAGGAAGCAGGAAGAGCCGGAAGAGATGGCAAAAAGGCCTTTGCAGTTTTATTATATTCTAATCCGGATCGTGTTCAGTTACTAAAACGAATAAAAACAAATTTCCCGGAAAAGGAGTTTATAATTCGTGTTTATCAGGCTTTGGGTAATTTTTTGCAGGTGGCCGAAGGAGCTGGGAAAGATGCAGTTTTTGATTTCGATTTAGGTTTGTTCTGTAAAAATTTTAAGTTTAATGTATTGCAAGCTTTTAATGCTTTAAAAATATTACAACGAGCTGGTTATTTAGAATTAACTGATGATTTAGAACATGAAACAAGGATTATTTTTGCAATACAGAGAGATGATTTGTATAAATTTCAGCTAGCAAATAAAGATTATGATGCATTTATAAAGTTATTATTGCGTTCTTATACAGGTTTGTTTGCTGATTATGTACCTGTTAATATTGATTTGCTGTCTAGCAGATCAAAAATTAAAAAAGAATCGATTATTCAGTATCTTAAAGAATTATCCCGATATAAAATCATAAAGTACATTCCTAGAAAAAAAACTCCTTTTCTTATTCTTACACAAGAACGATTGCCAGTAAACTTTATTAAACTTGGCAAGGAAGTTTACGATAAGCGAAAAGAAAATATGGAATCTAAAATACAAGCAGTAATTCATTATGCTGAAAGTAAGAATATTTGCAGATCGAAATTTCTTTTGGAATATTTTGGTCAGAAAAAAGCCCCGGTGTGTGGTAAGTGCGACATATGTAAGGAAAAAGAGGATAAAGGATTAAGTAATCAAGAGTATGAATCAATTGCCGATGAAATTCGTACTTTACTGAAACAGGAAAGTTTAGCGGTCGATGATTTGGTAAAAGCTTTGTCGTATTCAGAAACTCGAATTTTAGAAGTTATCAGAATTTTAAAGGATAATGAAGTAATTAAAAGTAAAGACGGAAATCAAATAATTTGGATAAACTAAGACGGAAATAGGAGGAGGATTATTTGCCCATTCTAGCTAAATCGATAAGTGCTGCCCTATATTCATAAAATCTTTCTATTTTTGCAATGTTCTACCAATTAAAGGTCTTAGTTAGCATATTTTAAAAGCTACTTTATTTTTAATTAAACAATTTAATATTTCGTTGTATTGCTAATCACATTACTTCAAAATTTTAATGATATTATAGGAAAATATAAAGATGGAAGATAATTTTGAACACATAGTATATTCTAAAAATGTTATTGAGTTTGTAACTGTTGCTAACGAATTTTGTTTGTTACTCGAAAATTCGGCTAAAACAGATAAGCTGGAGTTCGTAGAAACAGCTCAAAAATTATTACCCCTGTTGTATTTAAAGGCAAGTATGTTGCCAAAGAATGAATTGGAGTTAGAAGAAGAGGTCGAGAAATTTGTAACCGAAGCTGATTGGGAGTATATACATTCATCGGTAAAAACAAGAATGGGGGCTCACGATGAGTTTCTGGAAGTGTTCGAAGATGAGATGGAATATAGCGATACTCCTTTAATTTCTTCTATTTCAGAAAATTTTGCCGATATTTATCAGGATTTAAAAGATTTTATAACATCATATAAAATTGGAACTCTTGAAGTGATGAATGATTCACTTTGGGATTTAAACAATAATTTTTATCAGCTTTGGGGGCAAAAATTAGTGAATACCCTAAGGCCTATTCATAAGCTTATTGCTGATAAAGAAAGTTTAAAAGATGATGATAATATTTCTTCTTCAATTCACGAGAATATAGATTTAAGTGGATCAATTTTTTCTCAGCGTCAGAGAGAATGGGGAGAAGAGAATGAGTAGTTAAGAAGGATTGACAGATGTTTCAAGAAAAAGAGTATTAGATGTTGCCATTTCAAAAATCAATTACAAGCGAAGAAGCGAATAAAATGCCATTAAAGGCTTTCGAGGGTGAAATTATATTGGTCGATCAATATGAGGATATCAACGATGCCGTAAAATACCTAAAAGAGTATGATATATTGGGTTTCGATACAGAAACCCGACCGTCTTTTAAAAAAGGTAAAGTTAACGATGTTGCATTACTTCAATTGGCAGCAAATTCGAAAACTTTTCTTTTTAGAATCAATAAAATAGGTCTGCCTTCGCAGTTAACCGAACTTTTAAACGATCCTAATATCATGAAAGTTGGTGCAGCAATTAAAGACGATATCAGAGGCTTACAAAAGCTTACAGATTTTGATGCCAATGGATTTCTTGAGTTGCAGGATTATGTGTCTAATTTTGGAATTGAGAGTTTCTCTCTGAAAAAATTATCGGCCATAGTATTGGATTTTAGAATTTCTAAACGCCAGCAGGTATCAAATTGGGAAGCGGCCGAATTAAGTCCCGGACAATTAAGATATGCAGCAACCGATGCCTGGGTTTCTTTAAAGATTTTTGAAAAGCTTAAAGCTTCAAAAATCGAAGAGTAAAAGCAAAATTGCAGTTCACTTTATAAAAGTTGGAATAATCAACCAATGGGAATTAAATCTTCTTTGTAATTCCTAAATATCAGTATAAAACAGATTATTAAATGATAAATTATCCTAAAGTACACCTAAAAAAAGGGAAGGAACATTCCATTAAACGTTTTCACCCTTGGATTTTTTCAGGTGCCGTAAGTAGAGTTGATGAAGGAATGCAGGAAGGCGATCTGGTTGCAGTTTACGATGCACAAGGAGTGTTTTTAGCGGTGGGGCACATCTCTATTGGATCGATAGTGGTTAGAATTTTGTCATTTGAAGAGAGAGAAATTGACCTAGATTTTTGGATAGAGAAAATTAGTTCGGCTTGTAAATTGCGAAAAGCAATTGACCTATATGGTAATAAGGACAATAATGTATTCAGACTTGTTCATGGAGAGGGGGATGGATTACCCGGATTAATTATTGATTTTTATGCAGGAACTGCTGTTATGCAGTGTCATTCTGTAGGAATGTATTTGCATAGAGAAGAAATTACCGAAGCATTACAAAAAATACTAGGCAACGACTTAAAAGCTGTTTTCGACAAATCGGAAGGCACCATTCCTTTTAAATCGGGTATCGAACCTAAAAATGGATATTTGTTTGGAGAAACAGAATCGTTCATAGCTGTAGAGAATGGTTTAAAATTCAATGTAGATTGGTTAAAAGGTCAAAAAACAGGATTTTTTATCGATCAAAGAGAAAATAGAAGTTTACTGGAACATTATTCAAAAGGCCGTTCGGTTTTAAATATGTTTTGTTATACAGGTGGATTTTCTTTTTATGCAATGCGTGGTGGTGCTAAATTAGTGCACTCCGTTGATAGTTCGGCACGTGCAATAAGCATAACAAACGAAAATGTGGAATTAAATTTTCCAGGAGATAAACGCCACGAAGCTTACGCCGAAGATGCATTCAAATTTATGGATGAATCCTCGCAGAAATATGATTTAATAGTTCTGGATCCACCAGCATTTGCAAAACATAAAAAAGTTTTGGATAATGCTTTAAAAGGTTATAAGAGATTAAACTTTAAAGGGTTTCAGCAGATTAAACCAGGAGGTATTTTGTTTACTTTTTCATGTTCGCAAGCAGTAAGTAAAGAAGATTTTCGAAAAACAGTTTTTGTAGCTGCAGCCAATGCAGGTAGAACTGTACGTATTCTTCATCAGTTAACTCAACCGGCCGATCATCCGGTAAATATATTTCATCCCGAAGGAGAATATCTTAAGGGATTAGTATTGTATGTTGAATAGGTACTTTTTTTGTACCTTTCAGTTTTACTAAAATAGAGGGATTTGTATCTCTAATATTAATATTTAAATCGAAACTAGTTGAAATTTTCTGAATTTGATTTTTCTCCTGAAGTAATGGATGGTTTAGAAGCTATGGGCTTTGAAACACCATCGCCAGTTCAGGAATTATCCATTCCTAAGATCATAGAAGATAAAGATATGATCGTTTGTGCTCAAACAGGAACCGGAAAAACTGCCGCTTATTTATTGCCCATAATGGACAAAATTCAAAAAAATAAAATTGATGGATTTAGTACGTTAATACTTGTGCCAACACGAGAATTAGCTATGCAAATAGATCAGCAGATGGAAGGTTTTGGATACTTCGTTTCCATTACATCGCTTTCGGTATACGGAGGTGGCGATTCATCAGTTTGGGATCAACAGAAAAAAGGCTTGATGGAAGGTGCCGATGTGGTAATTGCTACTCCAGGAAGAATGATTTCGCATTTAAATTTAGGATATGTAGATACCAGCAAGCTAAAACACTTGATTTTAGATGAGGCCGATCGTATGCTTGACATGGGATTTTTTGAGGACTTGATGCAAATTGTGAGCCATTTGCCCAAAGAACGCCAAAACTTAATGTTTTCAGCAACAATGCCTCCAAAAATTAGAGAGCTGGCAGAAGAAATTCTGGATGAGCCTGAAAGCATAAATATTGCAATTTCGAAACCCGCAGAAGGAGTTCTGCAAGCTGCGTATATGCTGTATCCGGAACAGAAAATTCCTTTAATTTCGAATCTTTTAAAGGGAAAAGATCTAAAGAGTGTTATCATTTTTTCATCTACTAAAGTAAATGTAAAGGCGATAACCAAAGATCTAAAAAAGCAAAAGTTTAAAGCTGCAGGAATACAATCCGATTTGGACCAAAAAGATAGAGAAGAGGTATTGCGCGAATTTAAAAACAGAAAACATCAGATACTTGTGGCAACAGATATTATTGCCAGGGGAATTGATATTGATTCTATTGATTTGGTAATTAACTTTGATGTCCCGAATGATGCTGAAGACTATGTACATAGAGTAGGTAGAACTGCAAGAGCAGAGTCGGAAGGTGTTGCTTTAACATTTATTACTCAGAAAGATCAAAACGATTTTAAGAAGATTGAAGATTTGATTGAATCGGAAGTCTATAAAATTCCAGTTCCTGCTGAATTGGGTGAAGCTCCTGAGTACAAACCAAAAACTTACTCAAAATCAAAACCCAAAGGAAAAAGAAAGTTCTTCAAAAAGAGAAGATCCAATATAAAAAAATAAGAAGCCTAAACTAAACAAGTATGACCCAAGCTGAATCTTACGACATGATTGTTGTGGGCGCAGGCATAAGCGGATTAAGCCTTGCCTACCAAGTTGCCCAATCGGGTAAAAAAGTTCTTGTTTTGGAAGCCGAAAACCGAATAGGTGGTTGCCTGAACACTCATTATCATGACAAGAATGATTTCTGGGTAGAAATGGGAGCTCATACTTTTTATGCCACTTATACCAATTTGATTCACCTGATTCAACAATTAGGCTTGGAAAAAGATATTGTTGCTCGCGAGAAAGTAGGCATGAAAGTGTTTACCGACAAGCATGAGAAAATCATGTCGAAAGTAAATAAGTTTGAATTGTTATGTTCCGGACCTAATCTTTTTTTCTCGAAACGCGATGGCAAAACTGTTAAAGAATATTTTGGGAAAATTGTAGGAAAGAAGAATTACGAGAAAGTTTTTAATAGAATGTTCAGTGCCGTTATTGTGCAGAAAGCCGATAATTTTTCTGCCGAATTCTTTCTAAAAAAGAGAAAAACCAAGAGCAAGGAACATCCGAAAAGTTTTGTGTTGAAACAAGGAATGCAAAGTTTTATGCAAGCTTTGACTCAATCGGAAAACCTTACACTTTATTATGGACAAAGAGTAACGAGTGTTCAAAAATCAGATGAGTTTTTTGTAAAAACCGAAGACGGGAATGAATATCGAACAAAAGATATTGCATTTGCTGCTGCTCCTTCTGTTGCAGGTGAAATACTTAGCAGTGTGAGTCCAAATCTATCGACTTATTTAAAAGAATATCAGACAAAAAATATTACTTCAAGAACTGTTGTGCTGTCTAAAGAGCAAGTCACATTCGATCCTGTTTCGTTTGTTATTCCTTTGCAGGGAGCTTGTTTGGCAATGGTTACTCGTGATGTGATATCACATCATGAATCGCGAGGTTTTTCATTTCATTTCGAAGAAGATCATAAATCTCAAAATGATCAGGAACAGTTCATGTCTGAATTATTAGGTGTAAAACCTGATGTTATTGGTGATACTAAAGAGGCTAAGCATCAATTGCCAGTATTGGAATTAGGACACAGAACCAGAATTGAAAAGATAAAACAGCTTGCAGAAAAGGATAATATTTATCTTACCGGAAATTACTTTAATGGTCTATCGCTTGAAGATTGTGTTGAGAGATCTACTCAGGAATTTAAACGATACCTTAAGAATAATAATTGATAAAACTTGGGGTTCTCACTTCAAGTGAGATTCCCAATTAATAGGATTGATTCCATTAGTAATCTCAATATTGAAATATTGGTAATCTGAATTTTAGTCGGAATGCTAAACTATCATATCTAAAATAAACATGAAAAAATATATAGCACAAATCACGAAAAGCTTGCAACTGCAGGCTTTTCAGGTAGAAAATACAGTGCAATTGCTTAGCGAAGGAGCTACTTTGCCTTTTATAGCCCGTTATCGAAAAGAGATGACAGGAAGTTTAGATGAGGTTCAGATTGCAAATGTAAAAGAAGAATTGGCACGTTTAACCGAGTTGGATAAACGGCGAGAAAGTATTCTGGAAGCCATTGACAAGCAGGAAAAACTAACTGATGAACTAAGAGCGAGAATTGAAGCATGCACAGAACTAAATCAGCTGGAAGATTTGTATTTGCCATACAAACAAAAGCGCAAAACAAGAGCAGTAAAAGCTCGTGAAAAAGGATTAGAGCCATTGGCTAAAATTCTTATGAAACAAGTGGAGCGTGATGTGGAAACCCGAGCTGCCCAATTTGTGAGCGATGAGGTTGCCAATGAAGATGAAGCTTTGCAGGGGGCACGCGATATTATTGCCGAATGGGTAAACGAGAACGAGGTGGCTCGTAATTCGGTTCGTGGAATTTTTCAGCGTCAGGCAATTATTCGCTCAAAAGTGATTAAAGGAAAAGAGGCAGAAGGAGAGAAGTTTAAGGATTATTTTCAATCGGAAGAACCGCTAAAAAGATGTGTTTCGCACCGTGTTTTAGCATTAAGAAGAGGAGAGGCAGAAGGAATTTTAAGATTGGAAATTGCCCCTAATGAGGAAGATGTTTTGGATCGCTTGGCCCGTATTTTTATAAAAGGAAATACCGATGCTTCGGCACAAGTTGAAATGGCAGTAAAAGATGCCTATAAAAGATTGTTAAGCTCTTCTATAGAGACCGAGTTTTCAAAATCTTCGAAAGAGGCAGCAGATAAGGAAGCCATTCGTGTTTTCTCGGAAAATTTACGACAGTTATTACTTGCATCGCCATTAGGACAAAAAAGGGTGTTAGCAGTTGATCCTGGTTACCGAACCGGTTGTAAAATTGTGTGTTTAGATGCACAGGGAAATCTCCTTCATAATGAAACCATATATCCACATCCACCCAAGAATCAGGGAAAAATGGCAGCAAAAAAACTGACAAATATGGTGGAAACTTACAATATACAAGCCATTGCTATTGGAAATGGAACTGCAAGTCGCGAAACCGAGCGATTTGTAACCAATCTGCATTACGACCGAAAAGTTCAGGTTTTTGTGGTGAGTGAAGCAGGTGCTTCTATTTATTCAGCATCGAAGGTAGCTCGCGACGAATTTCCGGAGTACGATGTTACCGTTCGTGGTGCAGTTTCCATTGGTCGAAGATTAATGGATCCCCTGGCCGAACTGGTTAAGATCGATGCAAAATCCATTGGGGTTGGTCAATATCAGCACGATGTGGACCAGAATTTATTAAAGCAGAGTCTGGATCAGGTAGTTGAATCATGTGTGAACAAGGTTGGTGTAAATTTAAATACGGCAAGTAAACATTTATTAACTTATGTGTCGGGATTAGGTCCACAATTGGCACAAAATATTGTTGATTATCGATCTGAAAATGGTGCTTTCCCATCTCGAAAGGAAATTAAGAAAGTGAAACGAATGGGTGCAAAAGCTTTTGAGCAATGTGCTGGTTTTCTAAGAATTCCAAATTCTGAAAATCCTTTGGATAACTCGGCAGTACATCCCGAATCGTATGGTATTGTAAAACAAATGGCCAAAGATTTAAAATGCTCGGTGGCTGATTTAATTGCTGATGATAATCTGCGAAAGCAAATAGATTTAAATAATTATGTGAGTAATGAAGTGGGGTTACCAACTTTAAAAGATATTATTGATGAGTTGGAAAAACCAGGTCGTGATCCTAGAACTGCAATTAAGGTTTTCCAGTTTAAAGAAGGAATTTACAAGGTGGAACAATTGGAAGTGGGTATGGAAATGCCGGGTATAGTTACTAATATTACTAATTTTGGTGCTTTTGTTGATGTGGGAGTGAAGCAGGATGGATTGGTGCATATTTCTCAATTGGCCAATAGGTTTGTATCTAATCCTGCCGATGTGGTTCAATTGCATCAGCATGTAAATGTAAAAGTTACTGAAGTGGATGTGGCGAGAAAACGTATTCAGCTTTCGATGAAAGATTGTGAGCAGTAATAAATAAAGTATAAAGTATAAAGTGATAAGTTGAAAGTCTTTTAGTAGGAATTTTGTGTGATTTGTAATGTTTAATCACTACATATAGTTGTGAAAATCTTCTGCGTATGGCAGTGTCAATTCACAAGTCTGTGAAAGTTTCCTGCTCCATGGCAGCATCAATTCACAAGTCTGTGAAAGCTTCCTGCTCCATGGCAGCATCAAATCACAAGTTTGTGAAAGTTTCCTGCCCATGGCAGTATCAAATCACAAGTTTATGAAGGCTTTTTGCTTTGTAAATGAAATCATAAATCAATAGTGCTGGTTACTTTCTTAAAATACAGGGGGGTATTGGTAATAAATAAGCAATTAAAATTGGTATAGACTTAAACTTAGAATTACTTAAATTTTAAAGACATTTTATCTTTCAATTTAAGTCTGTTTAAGTATTTTAGTCCCCTGAAAAATTACAGTACTTTTGTGTGTTATAAAATAATGAAATATGGATTTTAACGATCAGGATGTAATCATAGAATGCCCAACTTGTAAAAAGGAGATGATTGTAAAGATTTTAGAGATTACCAATCATCATACAGTAAGTTGCCCCGAGTGTGGAAAAAAAGTTGATTTATCAGCAAATGATCCATCTGCAAAATTAGGAATTCCTCAGGACTACAAGCCTTTTGAAGGTTTAGATGAATATATGAAAGAGGTTGAGGCAAAAAGAAAGAAATAGAATAAAATAAGAGGCGCAAAATTTTGCGCCTCTATTGTTTTATTAATTATCGTCGATTAACATCTCCACCGCTTGAGTTGCTAACATTTACTTTTGTAGGATTCCCATAGTAGTTTACATCTCCGCCCGAACTGGCATTTGCTTCAATTGATTCTGCAGCATAAACACTTACATCTCCACCGCTTGAAGCTTTAGCCTTGCATACTTTGGCTTTTAGTTCTCGGGCTCTCAAATTGCTTCCGCTGCTTGCTTTACCATAAAAGGAATTCGTTTTGCCCGCAAGAACAGCATCGGCTCCCGAACTTACAGCACATGTTATGTTTTCGCCTTGTAATTCTAATTTTGCATCGGCGCCACTACTTACGGTAATATCAAGATTTTCAACCTTTATTAAACTTCTCGATTCCAGATCAGATCCACTCGATACATTTATTTCGTTTACATTAACAAGAGTAACATAAACATCCATTTTTTTTGCACGGCGAATGCTCTCTTTTGTTTTAATAATTAGTTCGTCACCTTTTACATCGGTAACAATATATTCCAATAAATTTTCATCGGCCTCAACAGTTACCGATTCGCTATCTCCCTGAACAATATAAACATCGATGCCACTGCTGGACGATATTTTAGAGAATGAATTAATTTCTCTTTTTTGTTTTTGAACATTACCATTACCTCTTTCTCCCCAAAATTGTGCTTTCGCAGATAAGGAAAATAATAGGCTTAATGTTATAAAACTTAGAGAAAGTTTTTTGAATGAAATTTTCATATCTAAATAAAATTTTAGTGAATATTCGTGTTAGTATATAGGACGCCATAAACAGCAAACAAGTTACAGCCTAATAAAAAAACTGTATAAATTACTTATGGCTTATTAATTGAAATAAAGACGATAGTCGATTTAAAAGCGTTGCTTTGACAAAGGAAATAAATAGGAAAATTGAAATATTGAGTGCTAATAAACCAACTTAATTATTACAATAAACTGTAAATAATAATAAAAGAATAACAATAATTTCGAACTAGCTTAAAAGAGATGTCAAAAGCTACTATTTTTTCCAGTTAAAGTGTTAACTGGAAGTAAACAATAATAATATAATTAAGAAATTATAAATTGTTAACGTCTTTTTTGTTGTTTGGAACTCATTCTCTTCATATCTTTACAACTTAATAAATAATTAAATATTATGCTCCCAAAGTTTTTATTAGCAGACAATTCGCAAGAGTTACCGGATACTATTTTTATTGTTCATACTCGTAGTCCGAAATGTATTATTGAATGTGATGTTGAAGATTTTAATTCCAATCAAACAATTTATTGGATGGATAAAACTCCGGAAGATCAGAATTTAATTGAAGATATAATGGATGAAGCAGAAACATTCTATAATGATGAGTTAGAAAATCAGGAAGACCTTTACGACGAAGAATTCGACGATTAGTTAGTTTTATATCATGGCAAAAAAATTAAAGCGATCATCTGAAAAAATGATTGCAGGTGTTTGTGCAGGATTGGCTGAATATTTCAATCTGGATATAACACTTGTAAGAGTTTTATATGTGCTGCTATCAATATTTAGTGCTGGATTTCCAGGATTATTGGTATATGTTATCCTTTGGTTTGTAATGCCCGATTATTACGAGGTTTTATAAGATATAAAAAATATATTTCTAAAGAGGTTACCTTCGGGTTAACCTCTTTTTTTGTGTTGTAAAATATTTTCAAAAAACCGCATTTGTCATGATTTAGGGATTCCTTTTCTTTTATTTTTGCTGCGAAATTTTGAGAGAGTACTTATGCTTCGGAGTTAATTCAGGATCACACCACCTGTCCGTTTAATGGTACTTTCTTAAAACAAACAACAACACTTTAAATAAGCTAACGGATGAACCTAAAAAAACTAATTCCTTTAATCGGCTTGGTATTTCTTTGCATGGAACTTTATGCAGAAAACCTTCCATCTAAAACCAGGCTAAATCGCAGTATCGATTTTGTGAGTAAGCATCTGTGGAGAGGTTTCAATAGTGGAACAGCCCCTACAATTGAACCTACGCTCGAATTGCAAACTGGTGAATTTACTGTTGGTGTCTGGGGTGCCTATGCCACCGATGATAGTTATCAGGAAGTAGATTTGTATGTGCAATACAATACTCCTTTATTTCAGTTTTGTTTGTACGATTTTTATTGTCCGAGACAAAATTTTGAAAACTCTAAATTCTTTGATTTCGATAGTGAAAATAGTGTGCATTTATTTGATGCAACAGCAAAGTATAAAGGTTGCGCAAAGTTTCCAGTATCAGTAATGGCATCTGTACTATTCTATGGTGAAATGGATAAAGATGATAGTGGAGATCAGCAATATTCAAGCTATTTTGAACTGGGCTACTCTAATCTAATAGCCGGTAAAAAATTTTCCTGGGCTTTAGGTTTTTCTCCCTACAAAGGCATGTACGATGATAAGTTTAATGTTGTGAATGTGAATATGTGTATGTACGATCATATTAAATTGACTGATCATTTTTCTTTACCTGTTCGTGGTGGGATAACTGTTAATCCGGCAACAGAAAGATTGTTTTTAACTTTTGCAATTACTTTACGATAATTGAATAGAATAATAATATTTTAAGGCTTCCTAAAAGGAAGTCTTTTTTTGTTCAGTACTTTATAGTTTGAAAAGAATTAGTGATATTTAGATCATTAATTTAATGATATTAGAAATAATAGAATGACAGCCTTAGAAAAAGTAAAGCAGTTTCACGAAGCATTTAGCGTGAATGTAGAGGAAAGCCCAATAATTCCGAGTACCAAGAGGTGTGAGTTAAGACAAAATATTATACAGGAAGAAGTAGACGAATTAAAAGCGGCATGGGAATCTGGAAACTTAACCGAGGTTG
This sequence comes from Marinifilum sp. RC60d5, assembly GCF_052400665.1. Classification (NCBI taxonomy): domain Bacteria; kingdom Pseudomonadati; phylum Bacteroidota; class Bacteroidia; order Marinilabiliales; family Marinifilaceae; genus Marinifilum; species Marinifilum sp. RC60d5. Next base: position 236,602 of record NZ_JBQTGK010000001.1, on the reverse strand, counting down.
CCGATGCTTTGGCCGATATTCATTATGTGCTAATGGGAACCGTTTTGGAATTTGGTTTACAGGATAAATATCCTGAGATTTTTTCGGAAGTCCACAAAAGTAATATGAGTAAGCTTGATGAAAATGGTAAACCATTGTATCGTGAAGATGGGAAAGTAATAAAATCGGAGTTGTTTAAAGCTCCTGAAATTGAAAAAATTTTAAATCGATAAACTAAAAGTATACTCATGAAAAAGTTCTGTATATTACTTTCTTTATTAGTGATTTTGCCCGTTTTTCTGAAAGCGCAGAAGCTTTTGTCCTTAAGTGGTTTTGCTGATTTTACTGAAGGAATTTGGTTGACAGAAGGGAATTGGGCAAATGGCAAGAGTTTTAAACAGGAGGTTGATTATTACTGGGGACTAAATCAGAAAATCATAAAAGTAAAAACTTATGGTACTATTAATTCTGAAACAAATGAGTATGGCTTAAGAAACGAAGGGATAAGATCCTATAATGTTAAAGATTCTGTATTACAGTTTTGGGAGTTTGATATTTATGGAGGAATTACTTCTGGGACATGCTTTTTTGAAGATAAAAATCTTAATTACGAATATGAGTATAATGGTGAATTTCTACGTGAAACCTGGTTTTATGTAGATAAAAACCATTATAATTATCAAATTGGTAGTCTAAAAGATGGAAAAATAGATAAAGTCTACATGAAATCATCTTATTGCAGAGTAAAAAAATAATCGAAGCTATGAAATTGAAGAAATATCATGTTGATGCATTTACCAATACATTATTTGGTGGCAATCCTGCTTGTGTAATTCCTTTAAATGAATGGTTGGCAGACCCCGTTTTAATTGATATTACCAAAGAAAATAATCTGGCAGAAACAGTGTTTTTTATTCCCGTTGGTGATAAATTTCACATTCGATGGTTTACGCCTGAAATTGAAATGGATTTATGTGGACATGCAACTTTAGCTGCCGCTCATGTAATTAAAAAACATTTAAATTATAAAGGAAATGTAATTCGTTTTGCTTCGCTAAGTGGCGAATTGTTTGTTGTTTGTTCAGAAGATAATTACGTTCTCGATTTTCCTGCAAGAATGCCTGTAAAATCAAAATTGCCTTCCATAATTTCTGCCAGCTTAAATATACAGCCAAAGGAAATTTACAAAGCCCGCGATTATGTATTGGTTTATGAGAGTGAGGACGATATTTTAGCATTAAGTCCCGATAAAAATAAGTTGGAAGAGATAGATTTAGGACAAGGAGGAATTGTGTGTACTGCCAAAGGGAAGAGTGCTGATTTTGTGTCCCGATTTTTTACACCTGGTGCTAGTGTTTTCGAAGATCCCGTTACCGGATCGGCACATTGTAGCCTCATTCCTTTTTGGAGCAGGAGATTAAATAAAAGTGAGATGCTGGCTTATCAGTTATCGGCGCGAAAAGGGGTGCTGTTTTGTAAAGATATCGGTGAACGAGTAAATATATCGGGTAATGCAGTTACCTATAGTGTTGGGGAGATTTATTTAGATAATATTTAAATATGAAATACATAGAAGAGCAAATCTTTGAAAACTATGATTTTTCGACGAATGAATTATCAAAGGCTGAGTATGACAATTGTAGATTTGTGAATTGCTCGTTTGCCAACTCAGATTTATCAAATCTTGTTTTTATGGAATGTGAATTTGAGGACTGCGACTTAAGTAATGTAAAAGTTAATAATACTGCTTTTAGAGATATCCGATTTACATCGTGCAAAATGCTGGGAATTGCTTTTCAGGATTGTAATTACTTGTTGTTATCGTTTAATTTTGCGAATTGCATGTTAAACTTAAGTTCTTTTTATCAGTTAAAACTAAAAGCAATAATCTTTGAAAATTGTAAACTAACTGAAGTTGATTTTACTGAAGCAGATTTAAGTAAATCTGTTTTTGAAGATTGCGATTTAAGTGGGGCAGTTTTTGAATTTACCAATTTGGAAAAAGCCGATTTACGTTCAGCAATAAATTACTCCATTCATCCCGAATCAAATAAAATTAAAAAAGCAAAGTTCTCAACTCAGGGACTGGCTGGTTTACTGCAACATTACGATATTATTATAGAATAAAAAAAGGAGTGACTTTACACTCCTTTTCTAATTCTATTTTTAAGCCTCTTCAGGATGTTCTTTCTTAAACTTATCCCAATAAGTATTTAAAGTTGATTTCATATCCTTATGCAACATTAATATTCCTGCTAAATTTGGCAGAGCCATTAATACAATGGTAATTCCCGAAATTGTCCAGATAAGAGTAGTATCGGCAAAGGAAGCAATAAAAAAACCTACGCAATATATAATTCGGTAGGGAAGAACTCCTTTTGCACCAAACAGAAAGGTTACCGATCGTCCACCGTAATACGCCCAGGCAATTGCGGTAGAAAAAGCAAATAATAACAAACCGATAGATACAATCCACCGTCCCCAGTCACCAAGCAAACTTCTTGTAAAAGCTTCGGCAGTTAATGGCGCAGAGTGAACTAATGAATTTCCTTTAAAATAGACTTCATTCTCAAATAAAGATTTTCCATTCTCAATGCTTACATTTCCAGAGAACAGTTGATCTTCTGTGGTGTATACCAAAACATTTTCGGCTACCGATCGGGCATTAATAATACTAAGCTTATTTTGAATAACTCCTTTTTCTACAATTAAATCTCCTGAAAAAACAGGTAATTCCGATTGATGTCCTAAATATTGAAATAGTTTGGTACGATCTTCTTCATTTGTATCGTCATATTGGTCAGCCATTATAGTCATGTCGGTCGATTGGAAATGATTTGGTAGCTTCTCGGTCCATACTCCTGATGAGAGAATAACTAATCCAGTTATAGTACAAATTACAATTGTGTCGATAAATGGCTCGAGAATAGCAACCATACCTTCCGATACAGGTTCTTCGGTTCTTGCTGCAGCATGGGCAATTGGAGCAGATCCTTGTCCTGCTTCGTTACTAAATAGTCCACGATTTACACCTTTAGTTAAAGCATAAGAAAAACCGGCGCCTAAAAATCCTCCTACAGCGGCAGTTCCCGAAAATACATTAGTGAAAATAGAAATAAATGAAGGAATAATATTTTCGTAATTGTAAAAAATAACTGATAAAGCACCTATAAAATAAATGATAGCCATAGTAGGAACTAGTTTTTCAGTTACTTTTGCAATTCGTTTGATACCTCCTAAAATAACGAATGCTAACAGAATAGTTAAGATTCCGCCTACAAGCATTTTATTAAATCCAAAAGTGGAGAATAGCGAATTGGTAATGGAGTTAATTTGAGGTAAACTACCTGTTCCAAAGGAAGAAAAAATGGTCATAGCGGCAAAAAAACCAGCCAGCCATTTCATGTTTAGCTTATTTTTCATGTAATACATTGGTCCACCGGATATAAATCCTTTCTCGTCTGTTTCGCGGTATTTATGCGAAAGGGTTACCTCAACAAATTTGGTTGTCATTCCCAAAAAGGCAGTCACTAACATCCAAAATAATGCAGCCGGTCCTCCTAAATAAATAGCAAGAGCTACACCAGCAATATTTCCTGTTCCAACCGTACCCGAAAGAGCTGTTGTTAGCGCTTGAAAATGCGAAGCATCTCCCTTTTCGCCGGGTTTATCGTACTTGCCGGCAACGACCTTTAAGGCATGTTTAAAAAATCGAAATTGTGGAAACTTAAGATAGATAGTGAAAAATAAACCTGTTCCGATTAAAATAACAGGGAACCATTGGCTTCCGCCCAGATATCCTTCAATTTGGGTTAAATAGTCAATAATGCTGTGCATAAATAAGGGGTTAATTGGTATTTTGTAATATATTTTTGTTGAAAGTCATCTAATATAAGGGTTTATTTTTAAATACGATAAAATTACAATTCGAGCTGTTGAACAGCCATGATCATAATTTTATCGAAAAAATACTGTTGTAAGAAGTATATTCTTTAAATTTAATTGATTCAATAATTTTTAATCAGAAATTTATTGTAAGAAATAAATCATTCTTTAGAATATTGTCTATACCAAAAACAACAAAAAATGAAAAAGTTAATTTATGTATTGCTGATATTGTTAGCAGTAAATGTCAGTGCTCAAAATAACATTGATTTTCAAAAGCCTCCAAAATCAATATTAGATCTGGCCGATGTTGAGAGAGCTCCATCTGTAATTTTGGATAATAATAAGGAAAATATGGTGTTGATGTATAGTAATGCCTATAAAACAATTGAAGAACTTTCGCAGGAAGAAATGCGTTTGGGAGGCTTGCGTATTGATCCTAAAACCAATATTGGAAGCAGAACAAGGTATTATAATAATATAAAATTAAGAAAGCTGAAATCGAAATCTGATTTAGCAATTCAGGTGAAGGGTTTACCAGTTAATCCAAGGCTCACAAATTTTGTATTTTCACCCGATCAGTCGAAGTTGGCAATGACAAATACTACTGGAGAAGGTGTTGCAGTATGGATTTTAGATATTGAAACAGCAACAGCAAAAAAAATTACCGAAGGTAAAGTTAATGCTAATCTTAAAGATGTAATTAACTGGTTTAAAGATGGACAATCGGTTTTGGTGAAGTTTGTTGCTGAGACTAGGAAAGAATTAATAAACACAAAAAAATCAGTTCCAACAGGACCTACAATATCCGAAAATGCAGGTAAAAAGGCCCAAAACAGAACTTATCAGGATTTGCTAAAAAACAAAAATGATGAATTTAATTTTGAACAATTAGCACTATCCGATTTGTATAAAGTTAATTTAGATGGATCGAAAGAAAAGTGGTTGCCTGCAGCTATGTATAAGAGCATTAATTTTTCTCCCGACGGTAATTATGTAATGATAAGTGTAGTTGAAAAACCATTTTCTTATTTGGTCCCTTATAGTCGTTTTCCATCAACAACTACCATTTATACTAAAAATGCAAATAAGGTAGAGAATGTATTATCAGTTCCATTAATCGAGGATCTGCCTCAGGGGTTTATGGCTGTTCGCAAAGGTAGAAGAAATGTAAGCTGGAGAGGTGATGTGCCTGCTTCTTTAATCTATGCTGAAGCTTTAGATGAAGGAGATCCTGCCAATAAAGTAGATTATAGAGACGAGGTTTTTCAATTGGAAGCTCCTTTTAAGGGAGACGGAAAAAGTATTTTGAAAACTATAAATCGTTTTGCGGGAATTGACTGGGGAAATGAAAAAATAGCACTTGCCTATGATTACTGGTGGAATACCAGAAACACTAAAACTTATGCTTTTAATCCTTCTGATGCATCGCAAGCTCCAGTTAAGCTTTACGACCGAAATTATCAGGATAAATATAGTGATCCGGGAGAGTTTGTTACTGCCAGAAACAAATTTGGAAAATACACTTTAGCACTCGAAGGCGATAATGTGTTTTTATTAGGCGAAGGATTCTCAAAAGAAGGGCAGTTTCCATTTTTGGATAAACTAAACCTGAAAACACAAAAGACGCAGCGTCTGTATCAATCGGAATATACCGATAAATTGGAAGATTTAAGGGAGTTTGATGTGAAGAAAAAGGAGTTATTGGTTCGTATTGAGTCGAGTAAGGAGTATCCAAACTACTTTTTTAGAAAACTGAAAGGAAATAAATTGCAGCAGTTAACTTCTTTCGAAAATCCTTTTAAAAGTATCGAGGGAGTTCATAAAGAGGTGATTACTTATGAGAGAGAAGACGGAGTAGAGCTTTCAGGGACTTTATATTTACCTGTGGGATATGATATGGAGAAGAAAGAGAAAGTGCCTATGATTTTATGGGCATATCCTACTGAATACAAAGACAAGGCAAGTGCCGGACAAACAACTGCTAATGCCAATGAATTTACTTATTTGTATTGGGCATCACCACTTTTTTGGTTAACTCGTGGATATGCTGTTCTAGATGACGCAGCTTTCCCAATTGTTGGAGAAGGAGATGAACAGCCAAATGATTCGTTCCGTACACAATTGGTTGCAAATGCCAAAGCAGCTATCGATGCGGTTGATGCATTAGGTTATATTGATAGAAAAAGAGTTGCTTGCGGAGGACACAGCTATGGCGCATTTATGGTTGCTAATTTATTAACTCATTCTGATTTATTTGCAGCTGGTATTGCGCGCAGTGGGGCTTACAACAGAACTTTAACTCCCTTTGGCTTTCAGAGTGAGGAAAGAAACTATTGGGAAGCACCTGAGGTTTACTACAATATGTCACCATTTATGCATGCCGAAAAAATGAAGAGCGCACTTCTTTTGGTGCATGGCGAGGCCGATAATAATTCAGGAACCTATCCTATGCAAAGTGAGCGATATTTTAATGCTTTAAAAGGATTAGGAGCAACAGTTCGTTTGGTAATGTTACCCAAAGAGAGTCACTCTTACCGATCTAAAGAAAATATTATGCACATGCTTTGGGAGCAGGATAAGTGGCTGGAAACGTATGTGAAAAATAAGAAATAAGCTGCTAGTCATTAAATATTAGTAATGGAAAGTTTGTCTAATTGTACAAACTTTCTATTTTATTCATATTGAGAATAAATAATATTTTGGGATATATTAATAGTATTATACATATAAAAATAATTAATGAAACTAAAAGTACTACTATCTTTTCTATTAATATTTATGTATTCATCAGCTATTAGCCAACAAAAAACAATTACAGGCGAAGAGAGGAATATGGCTATTGATATGGCTGATAGTGCCATAAGAAATATTCAAAAGCAAAATTATGATGCTGCTATTCCATTGATGGTAAAAGCTATTTCTTTGGATTCAACATTGAGAAAGCCATACTTGTATCTTTATACATTGGCAACAGAAAAAGAAGAATTTAGAGATTCTGCAATGATGTTCTTACAAAAAGCAAAGCAATTATTCCAGCAAGATGATGAGATTTGCTATTATGTAGGAGAGGTTTATAGAATGCAAGGAGACTTGAATAGAGCAATAATGGAATACAGTAGAGCAATAGCTTATAGTAAAATAAATGGCTCTGATTTTTATTTAGTTCCTCATTATTATTTTAACAGGGCTACAATATTACTTAAAAAGAATAGATTTTCTTCTGCTGTCGTAGACTATTCTTATGCTTTACAGCTAAAGCCGGAATATACTCAAGCGTATATAAATAGGGGAATTAGTTTATTTCAATCAGGGAAAATTGAAGATGCTTGTTCCGATTGGAAATCTGCTATGGAGTTAGGATCCGATACTGCAAAGCAGTATTGGGAAAAGAATTGTCAGGTAAAAGAAGTTAATTAAACTTTAGAATAGTAAAGGAATAGTATTGGTGTGCTATTCCTTTTCTTTTTGCCTATCCGTCAGTTTTGTTAATTTTGCAGAGAATTAACAAAGATTGAAAGTTAGCACGTGATATATCCGGAAAATTTTGAAACAAAACTTAGGTTCGATAAAGTTAGAGAACTAGTTAAAAAACAATGCCTAAGTTCGCTTGGGCGAGATTTGGTCGATGAAATTCGTTTTTCGAATTCTTACCACACAGTAAAGCGTTTGGTCAATGAAACCAACGAATTTAAAACCATCTGTCAGGAAGAGGAGGCTTTCCCAATTGGTTATTTTATTGATGTAAGAGGAAGTTTAGAGAAAATTAGAATTGACGGAACTTATCTGGAACTGGAAGAATTGTACAATTTAAAGCGATCTTTAGAATCAATTTCGGCCATACTTCGTTTTTTTCAAAAGAAGGAACAAGACGAATATCCATATCTTCAAAAATTAACAGGTAATGTGAGAATGTATCCTTACATTTTTGACAGAATTAATGGTATTATCACGAAGAATGGTAGAATTAAGGATAATGCATCTTCCGAATTACAGCATATTCGCAGTTCGTTAATTCAGAAACAATCTTCTATCTCTAAGCGAATGCAATCGATGATGAGAGCTGCACAGAAAGAAGGATGGGTCGACAAAGATATGTCACTTTCTATTCGTGATGGCAGAATTGTGATTCCGATTCCATCGGCTTACAAAAGAAAAATAAAAGGAATTGTTCACGACGAATCGGCAACCGGAAAAACAAGTTATATAGAACCTGCCGAAATTGTAGAAACAAACAACGAAATTCGCGAACTTGAATATGCCGAACGCAGAGAAATAATAAAAATTCTACAGGAATTTACAGCTCAGCTTCGTCCGTATATTAACGATTTATTTTTGGCTTATGAGTTTTTGGCAAATATGGATTTTATCCGTGCAAAGGCAATGTTTGCCATTAAGGTGAATGCTCTTTTGCCAAAAATGGTAAAAACACCAACATTATTATGGGAAAAAGCTGTGCATCCGCTTTTATACCTTACTTTAAATAATGAAGGCCGAAAAGTTGTTCCTCTAAATCTTGAGATTGACGATAATCAGAGGATCATTTTAATTTCGGGTCCCAATGCAGGTGGTAAATCGGTTTGTTTGCAAACAGTTGGTTTACTGCAGTATATGTTTCAGTGTGGTTTCCTTGTTTCTTTAGAAGAGGAATCTAAAATTGGAATATACGATAAAATTTTCATTGATATTGGTGATGAGCAATCCATCGAAAACGATTTGAGTACCTATAGTTCTCATCTGATGAATATGAAGCATTTCCTTCGTAATTCTGATACGAATACCTTGGTGCTGATTGATGAATTTGGAACCGGAACTGAACCAGCTTTAGGAGGGGCAATCGCCGAATCAATACTTGATAAACTGAATAGAAAGCAAGTTCGTGGTGTAATTACAACGCACTATTCAGGCTTAAAACACTTTGCTTCAGAGGCAGATGGTATCGAAAATGGAGCAATGCTTTACGACGCGCATCAAATGCGCCCATTGTTTCAGTTGCAGGTCGGAAAACCTGGTTCTTCTTTTGCCTTCGAAATAGCAAGAAAAATTGGATTACCCGAAGAAATTTTGAAATCGGCTACCGATAAAGTAGGTGAAGATCATATTAATTTCGATAAGCATTTGCGTGATATTGTCCGGGATAAGCGTTACTGGGAGAGCAAAAGAGATAAAATTCGACGAAACGAAAAGAAATTAAATCAGCTGGTAGAACAGTATGATAAGGAGTTAAAAGATGCCAGTAAACTGCGAAAGGATATTATCGAAAAGGCTCAGCAAGAGGCAAAAGATTTGCTTCAAAATGCTAATAAAACGATAGAAAAAACCATTCGCGAAATTAAGGAAAGCAAAGCCGAAAAAGAGAAAACCAAAAAAGTAAGAAAAGCGTTTGAAGAAACGAAAGTAGAGCTTACTCAAACCGAATTGGAGGAGGAAGATCGAATTAATCGTAAGATTCAGAAGTTGAAGAATCGCGAAAAGCGAAAAAATAAAGGCACTAAGCAAACAGAAATAACAGAAAAATCGAATCTTAACAAATCTATCGTAAAACTTAATAAGCAATTTAATCCTGATATTATTGAGAAAGGTGACATGGTAAAACTCGATAACCAAACTTCGGTGGGAGAGGTAATCGAAATCAATAATAAAACTGCAGTAGTTGCGTTTGGAAGTATTTTAACTTCTGTAAAAGCAACTCGTTTGTCAAAGGTTTCTAAATCGCAATTAAAAAAAGAGGAAAAAACCTACAATCAAACTTCGGCATTGGTGCAGGAACGTATATCGAAACGAAAACTTAGTTTTCGTCAGGATATTGATGTTAGAGGGATGAGAGGAGATGAAGCTTTACAAATTGTAATGGATCATGTAGATGAAGCAATAATGCTTGAGGTTCGTGAATTTAGAATCTTACATGGTACTGGCCATGGTATTTTGCGACAGTTAATTCGGGATTATCTTCAAACTGTTGATTTGGTAAGAAATTTCAGGGATGAAAAACTTCAGATGGGTGGCTCTGGAATTACGGTAGTAACTATGGAATAATTTGAAAAAGATAGGAGGCGAGAAAGGAGATCAGAGGAATTTGATTTCCTTTTTTTATGTTTCTGTCAGGTATCTGGAAATATAATTTTATTTGCAGGTTTGGGTTTAAAATGTGAGGTAGAAAAAAGAGCCATTCATAAAGAAATGGCCCTAAAGTAATTGGTGTGAAGTATTTTTAAATAAATATACTTAAGAGTAAGTATAGATAATGTGCAAATGTACCAGCCATTATTCCTCCAATGGTATGAGAAAGAAGAGCTTTGGATGTTAATTCGCGATAGTTTAATGTGTCAAGCATTGCTGTGTGTGTGCTTAAATAACCACTCCAGCACATTCCCATTGCTGTGAAAACTGCAATAACATTTCCATCGATAATACCTTTGGCAAGAAAAGCTTTTACAAGTGATAAGGCAGCACCTACAGCTCCTAGCGATGTGACAGGAAAAGCAATTAATTCGGGATGTTTAAAACCGAATAAACCTTCAAAAAACCACCAAACATATCCAGCCAGCTCTGGTAAAATTGGCACTCCTTCGTATGCTAATCCCTGATATCCTGCAACGGCATCTTTCGGACCAAAAGTCAGCATCATTACCATGGTTGATATAATTAAAACTCCGGGAATAATTGCAAGTCCTAAATCAACACCCGATTTTCCTCCATCTAAAATTGAGTTTAAAAATCGTAGAAATACACTACCTTCCGATTTAAAACTGATTTTTTCAGTAGCTCCTTCATAATTCTTGTTTTCGCGCACAGGAATATGACCTTTAATTAATCGTTGCATTAATCGAGTTGATACAATAGCACCGAATAAAGCACCCACAAGTCCAATTAATGCAGGAATAAATAAATTTTCTTCGCTTCCCGGAATTCTTAAAGTAGACATAAAGGTGATTACGATTAAACCCATGCCAAAAGCAGTTCCGAAATTGGTTAGGGAAACCAGCTGATAGTTTTTAAAGTATTTGCTAAAATTTTTATCGTTTGCAAGGCTAATAATAGCAGGATTATCCGATAAGAAAGTTAACACTCCCGCAAGTGCACCTACACCTGGTAAATTAAACAGGGGTTTCATTAAAGGAGCAAGAATTTTTTCGAGCAGACGAACGACTCCAAATTCAATTAAAAGTTTTCCTAAAGCTCCCGAAAGAACGGTAATTCCCATAATATAGAATACCGTATTCATTAAAAGATCCCATGCTGTGTTCATTATAGTGTTCAGCATGTTGGATACGCCCATGGTGTGACCCATATACCCGAAAATTCCGAAAAATGTTAGAAGAAACAGAACTGCTTCGTAGCGCCGTTGCTTCAAAAAATTCGTTTCCTTAATCGACTTAATTGCGTTCATTTTAGTACTCTTGTTTTTGTGTGTTTGTTTGCTGCAAATGTAAATTTTTGCAATGGTTTCCGTAACTTTTTTTTACATGATCTTTATCAGTTTTAGAAATAAATAAATATGTTGCAAATACATATTTATAATTCCATTTTTTATCATCAATAGAATAAGGTTTAGATATAATTTGTTGATAAAATCTTCTTTATTCTTCTGTTGAAATATGCTAGCTTTGTCTTCCCAATTAAATATTATCAATGTCGGCAGCAAAACACGCTTTAAAAAGATATTTCGGATACGATCAGTTTCGCCCTTTACAGGAGAAAATTATTCAGTCGGTGCTTAAGGGCAACGATGCAATGGTAATTATGCCTACGGGAGGTGGAAAATCGATGTGTTATCAAATTCCCGCAATTATAATGGAGGGAGTTACTATTGTAGTTTCTCCTTTAATTGCCCTAATGAAAGATCAGGTAGAAGGATTGCGTGCCAATGGAGTTTATGCCGATTATTTGAATAGCTCACAAACTTCGTATCAGCAGGCACAGGTATTGGAGAATATCACAGCAGGAAAAATTAAGCTTTTATATGTTTCGCCTGAGAAACTGGTAAGTCAGGACTTTTACTATTTGCTTTTACAAATGAAAGTAAATTTATTTGCCATTGATGAGGCACATTGTATCTCGGTTTGGGGGCACGATTTTCGTCCGGAATATACAAAAATGTCTTATCTGAAGAAACAGTTTCCACACATTCCGGTTATTGCTTTAACAGCAACAGCCGATAACTTGACGCAGAAAGATATTATTAATCAGTTAGGACTGGAAAATCCTGAACAGTTTATTTCTTCATTCGACAGGCCTAATTTAAGTTTAACTGTGGCACCAGGGAGAGATAAGTTTAAATCCATTCTTGGTTTTATACGGCAGCGTCCGCATCAATCTGGAATTATTTATTGCCTAAGTAGAAAAGCTACCGAAAGTCTGGCCGAAAAATTACGAAATGCAGGAATTAATGCATCGCATTACCATGCTGGTTTATCACCCGACGATCGTGCCAAAAGACAAGAGGATTTTATAAATGATGAGATACCAATTATTTGTGCAACCATTGCATTCGGAATGGGAATCGATAAATCTAATGTTCGTTGGGTAATTCATTACAATTTACCGCGAAATATCGAGTCGTACTATCAGGAAATTGGTCGTGCCGGAAGAGATGGCTTAAAAGCAGATACTTTGCTGTTTTATAGTTTTTCGGATGTTATTGTGCATCGCAGGTTTATTGAAGAATCGGCATTAAAAGAAGTGTCTAATGCTAAATTGGAAAGAATACAACAATTTTGCGATGCCCAAATTTGCCGACGAAAGATTCTATTAAGCTATTTTGGTGAGCATCTCGAAGAAGATTGTGGCAATTGTGATGTTTGTAAAAATCCACCTCGCTTGTTCGATGGAACAATAATTGCTCAAAAAGCATTCTCGGCAATTGTTCGCTTAAAAGAACAAGTTGCAGCTGGTATTTTGATTGATGTACTAAGAGGATCACTTAGACAGGAGATTATTAATAAAGGATATAATCGAATTAAAACTTATGGAGCAGGAAAAGATATTGCCCATTCCGATTGGCAGCAATATATATTACAGTTGTTAAATCTTGGGTATATATCTGTTGCTTATGAAAATGGGAATGCATTAAAATTAAGTGAGCAAGGACGTGAAGTTTTGTTAGGTGAGCGTTTGGTAAATCTGGTACATCTTTCTTCGATGAAATCAGACCCTCAGGTAAAACCAATTGTGAAAACAGAGAAACAATTGGCAAGGGAAGGATTGTTTGAGGAATTAAGAAAACTAAGACTTCGCATTTCGCGCAAAGAAAATATTGCTCCTTATCTTGTTTTTTCTGATGCAACATTGAAGCAAATGACCGAAGAAAAGCCCACAAGTGAATTTGAGATGAAATTGATTTCGGGGGTTGGTGTGAGAAAATATCAATTGTATGGCGCTTTGTTTATAAATGAGATATTAGGATATGTGCAAGCTAAAAATAAGGAGGCAAAGAAAAGTGGCGAGTCATTTTATAAAACTTATGAATATTACAAACAGGGATTTTCTGTGAATGAGATTGCAAATATCCGAAAAATAAACCCTGTAACCATATATTCTCATTTGGCATCTCTTTATGAAAAAGGTGCTGATGTTGACCTTTCTGAATTTTTTAATTCTTCGGAGTTGGAACAAATAGAAAATGCTTATAGATCATTAAACAAAACCGAGAATATAAAAGAACTTTATCTTTACATGAATGAGGAAGTAGAGTACTATAAAATTCGTTTGGTAATATCGTATTTAAAAGTGGTTTCATCGTGAAATAGTAGACTTTAATCGTTATCATAAGCTTTCTGTCGAAATTTTTACTGATTGAAGAAATGTTTTTGTTAAATTAGTATTTGGCTCATTAGAACCATTTTATCGAAGATTTATTTTCTGATATGAACTAAATACTTTTTAAAAATTTAACTAAACATGAACACTAAATCTATTTTAAGTATTGCTGTCCTTTGTTTAATGGCAGTTGCTTGTACTCAAAAAGCTACTATGCCTAAGGCTCCGGTTGCAAAAAAAATTCCTAAAGAACTTACGATTCATAACGATACCAGAATCGATAATTATTATTGGTTAAATCAGCGTGAAGATTCTGCAGTAATTAATTATCTAACTGCCGAAAATGAATATACCGATGCAATAATGCAGCATACCGAGGATTTTCAAACCAAATTGTTTGATGAAATGGTGGCTCGTATAAAAAAAACAGATGAATCGGTACCTGTAAAGTTAAATGGATTCTATTATTATAGCAGAACAGAAGGTGATGCAGAATATCCTTTTTATTGTCGGAAAAAAGAAAGTTTGAAAGCCGATGAGCAGATCATGCTAAATGTTCCAAAAATGGCTAAGGGATATAGTTATTTTAGTATCGGAAATTATTCGGTTTGTGAGAATAATAAAATTTTAGCTTACTCAGAAGATACCTTAAGCCGCAGAAAATATACAATTAAGTTTAAAAGTTTGATTGATAATAAAGTATATTCTGATGAAATTGGAAATACCACAGGAGGAATTACCTGGGCGAACGATAACAAAACAATTTTTTATACAGTAAAGCACCCAGAAACCCTATTACCCTATAGAGTTTATAAGCACGTACTAGGAACTTCGGCCGATAAAGATGAATTGGTTTACGAGGAAAAGGATAATACATTTTATACTTTCTGTTATAAAACCAAATCAAAAAAATATATCATGATAGGAGTAAGTAGCACTGTTTCTACCGAATATAGATATATTGATGCAAGTAAGCCTAATAGTAAATTCAAGGTATTTCAGGCAAGAGAAAGAGATTTAGAATATGAAATAGATCATTTTAAAGATCATTTTTATATTCGAACAAATTATTTGGCCAAGAATTTCAGGTTAATGAAAACACCAGTTAATAAAACAGATAAGAATAATTGGGTAGAAATGATTCCAAATCGAGAGGATGTATTTTTGAGTAATTTTGAGATTTTTCAGAATTATTTAGTAGTTGGAGAAAGAAAAAATGGATTAAATCAACTGCGAATAAGAAATTGGAAGACCGATGAAGAACACTATTTAGATTTTGGTGAAGAAACTTATGATGCGTGGATTTCAGCAAATCCTGAATTTGAGACAAATATTCTTCGTTATGGATATACTTCATTAACCACTCCTTCCTCTACTATCGATTATGATATGATAAGCAAAGAGAAAACTCTTTTGAAACAACAGGAAGTTTTGGGCGATTTTAATAAAGAGAATTATGAATCGAAGCGTTTGTGGGCAATTGCTAAGGATGGAACAAAAGTGCCAATTTCATTGGTTTATCGTAAGGATAAGTTTAAAAAAGGTACAAATCCACTTTGGTTGTCGGCCTATGGTTCTTATGGTTCAAATTCTGATGTGTATTTTAGTTCTGTTCGTTTAAGTTTGCTGGACCGAGGGTTTGTTGTAGCGACTGCACATGTTCGTGGAGGACAGGAAATGGGACGATATTGGTATGAGGATGGAAAGCTTTTAAAAAAGAAAAATACATTTACTGATTTTAATAGTTGTGCTGAATATTTAATAACCGAAGGATATGCTTCTAAAGATAAGGTGTTCGCATGGGGTGGAAGTGCAGGAGGTTTATTAATGGGCGCAATTGTTAATATGAAGCCCGAGCTTTATAAAGGGGTAATTGCTGCTGTTCCTTTTGTTGATGTTGTCACTACAATGTTAGATGAATCAATCCCTTTAACAACTGGTGAATTTGATGAATGGGGAAATCCGAAAAATAAGGAATACTACGATTATATGCTGTCCTACTCTCCTTACGATAATGTAAAAGCTCAGGATTATCCGGCATTGCTCGTAACAACCGGTTTGCACGACTCTCAGGTTCAGTATTGGGAACCGGCAAAATGGGTCGCAAAATTACGAGACATGAAAACAGATCATAATCGCTTACTGTTAAAAACCAATATGGACTTTGGTCATGGCGGAGCTTCCGGAAGATTTGAGCGTTTGCACGAAGTTGCATTAGAATATGCGTTTGTAATGGATCTTGTAGGAATAAATGAATAATAAATAATTGAATGTTCAATTTAAGCACCCAATTGGGTGCTTTTTTTGTATCTTTAAATCCAGAATATAAAGGCTACTACAAATATGATTCGAACTTTAATAGTTGATGACGAAATTAAAAGTCAAACAACTCTCAATAAACTAATAAGCAAGTATTGTCCAGAGGTAGAGGTAATTGGATTTGCTAATAACGTAAAAACAGCTATAGAGGCTATTAATAAATTAACACCCGATTTGGTATTTCTAGATATTTCTATGCCCGATGGAGATGGTTTTGACGTTTTAAAAGGTGTCAAAAATCGTAATTTTGAACTTATTTTTACAACCGCATTTAATGATTATGCAATTAAGGCTTTTCAGTATTCGGCGCTACATTATTTATTAAAGCCTATTAACTATCTGGAACTTCAGGATGCTGTAAATAGGTATCAGGAAAATTCAAAAGATATAGATTTAAATGAGAAAATTAGAGTGCTTTATGATAGCTTAAATAATCAATATCAAAAAATTATTTTACCTACTTTAAATGGTCTTAGGGTAATCGAATTAAATCAAATTATTCGTTGTGAAGCGGATGGTAGTTATACTAATTTTCACTTAGAAGATGATTCGGTAATAATGGTTTCAAGAGTTTTATCAAGTTTTGAAGAATTATTGCCTCCTAATTTGTTCAGTAGGGTACATAGTAAGCATTTGGTAAATTTAAATTATATCAGCCAATATATTAAAGGTAGAGGGGGACGTATTGTCTTATTAAATGATAAGGAAGTTGAAGTTTCGGAAAGTAGAAAGAAAGATTTTTTAAAAAAATTAAAGGAATTAGCTCATTCTTTAGCAAATGGAAAAAGGTAAGAGCTGTTTTATATATCATAAGAAGGGAAGCGTTAGCGCTTCTTTTTTTTGTGTTTAACAAATCTATTGATTAAATGAGGGGTGTATGATACTTTATATATAAATATAAATTGTACTTTTAGCCTTAATTTATAGTTGTTAATTTTTTTTGTTGATTGATATATAGTTATTTGTGTTATTTATTCTTCTAAAATATAAATACATTTAAGTCTTTATTTTTAGAGATTACGCAGTTAACTAAATAAATTACGCAGTTATTGTTTTATATTACTCATCTACATAATATAGGTTGTCTACAGAAGTAAGAGAGTGTATATTCGCATCGAATCAAATGTAATAGAGGCGATCCTAATTGCCTTTATTCATGTAGATTCTTTATTTATCTAGATTTTTAATGTAAAATTTAAATTACCATGAAGTTAAAATTTTTATCTCTAGGATTGTTAGCATTAAGTATTGTTGCTTGTGATTCTTACGAAGAA
This sequence comes from Marinifilum sp. RC60d5, assembly GCF_052400665.1. NCBI lineage: Bacteria > Pseudomonadati > Bacteroidota > Bacteroidia > Marinilabiliales > Marinifilaceae > Marinifilum > Marinifilum sp. RC60d5. Next base: position 219,386 of record NZ_JBQTGK010000001.1, on the reverse strand, counting down.
TCAGAATCAGTTGCAGCAATGAGAAATGCAAGAACTGAGTATGTTGTTGCACAAACAGCTTATAAAAATGCACAAGCTGCATATCAAGAAGCACAAACAGCAGGACAATTGGTGGCAAATGCTTATGCAGAAGCTAGAAATGCTAAGCAAATTGAAGAATTGGAATTGCAATTAGAAGAGGCTAGACTTGCTCTTGAAGAAGCAAAAGCTGAGTTTGAATATGAAATTGCACAGCAAAAACAGAATATGTTAAATTTAGAGGATAACATATTGACAAGTGCTTATGCTGATTATACAACAGCTTATGATGATTGGAATACTACATCAGATAATTTGTTGACAGCACAGAATGATTTGGTAAGTGCAAATATGGCTTTGGCTAGTGCAAATATGGCTGATGTAAATTTTGTAGCTACAGAAACTGCTGCTAAAAATTTGCTTGTAACTACTCAAACTAGCGAATTAGCTGATTTGAATGCTCAACTAGAAGCTTATGAAGCATTGCAGGCATCTAACGAATGGACTACTGTTGCTGAGCAAGTAGCTGCAAAAAAACTAGAAAAAGCAGAATTGAAAGCTGAGAATGATAACCTTATGGCAAGTCTTGGTCGTGCATCTGTAAAAGTTAATACTGCTTATGAATCACTAGAACAATGGATTGAAGATTATGATCTAGTAGGTAATGTTTCAATTGATTCAGATAAAGGAATCATCGAAATGGCTGCTGCATTTAATGCTCATAGAGATGCTTTGGTTAATGATACAATTGCTCCAGCTGCTGACTTGGAAGCTGCAGAAGCAAATTTAGAAGCTGTAGAGACTACTGATGGTAGTTATAATGTTATTAAAGAAGCTTATGATAATGCATTAGTAGTATACAATGAGGCAATAGCAGAGCTTAATGCATATAATTATACTATTGCAAGTGCAGTACTAAGATCTTTAAATTCTGTTTATGTTGCTGCGCTTAATTCTATGGAACCTATAAGCGATGACTTAGCTATAAATAGCGCTAAATTAGACGTACTATCTGCTGATATTGATAAGCTTGAAGCATTGCAATTTGTTATCGATACTGATGTTACAGAAGGTACTGTAGATGCTTCTGAGAAGTTGGCTGATTTGATTGATGATACAAAAAGTGATATTCTTGTTGTAGAAAAAGCTATTGTAGATGCTAATGACGTGCTTACAAATTTAGAAGCAGGTAATTATACTCAAGCTGATGCTGTTAGAGATGCAGAACTTGCTATCGAAATATTGGAAACAAAAATATCTAAGCTTACTGCAGAACTTGCGGTTGCTAAAACAAAATTAGATACTGCAGAAGCAGCATATCAAGCATTATTAAACTAGAAGTGAAAATATAGAGTCTTCTCTTTATGAGGAGACTCTTTTGAAATCAAATTCAAAAACAAAGAGTTATGTATAGAAAAATTATTTCTTTGATTTCCCTATCACTTTTGTGTGGCTCAGCTATTTTTGCGCAAACTAATTCGGTAGATGAAGGTTTGAGTTTTGTACCAAAAAAAGGCAATTTTACCGCATCTTTGGTATTGGGCAACAATAATGTTACTGCAATCAATTCTAATGTTTTGCCAAACCATTCACTCTATTATAGTAGTAGGGAATCTGTTGTAAATAGGTTGGGAGCTGATGATACTTTTTCAGTGAAGGAAGCAGCTTCAATTACGAATATGGCTGGTATTTCGTTAAATTATTTTTTGACAGATAAAATTTCCTTAAGCTTGTTTGGATCTTATGGTTCACGTTCAGTGGCAGGAGAAGATGCTTATTCAGGAGTGAAAGCATTAATAGATACAGACGGTCATTCTATTAGTGGAACTGAGATACCTGCAATACAGGGAAGTCCAGAAACAGATAATTATAAACTTTATATTTCTGCAGGTGCGGATTATCATTTTAAATTCGAGCAGGATGCTAAAGCATTAAAAAATGTTGATTTTTATTTAGGAGTCCGTGTTAACTATGCGTATGAACGTTTAGAAAAAACTCAGACTTCATGGTTGACTAGTGGAGAAGAGGGATACTTGGTTGAATCAGGTGATGCTGGAACCGCAACTGCCGAAGCTTTAGGGCTTGGTGGAGCTATTGTTGCCGGTGTTGATTATTATTTTTCGAATGCTATATACATGGGATTAGAAGTGAATGCCTTTAACTTCATGTATCAACATACCGAGATTGTAATCGCACCAGGGGTTCAGGGAGCAGATCAAAGTACTACATCGATGAATGCTTTCTCTTATCCTAAATTTAAAATAGGATTTAAGATATTTTAGTAGTAGTAGTGTATTTACTAATTTATTAAAACTTCCCAGCCTTATACTATAAGGTTGGGAAAATTTTTGGTTATGGAAATTAGGAATAAAATTTCAATTCTTATTTTTGATCGTAATAAAACTAATATTGAAATCATTGCTGAAATTCTTGCACAAGAATGCGATGATGTAAATGTTGTTGGTGGCGATACGCAACTGGAACGTATAGAGGATCTTGTGATTGCGCATTCGCCTGACCTTGTATTTATGGATGCAAGTATGCTTATGGGGGCTGATTTACCATTTCTTAAGCATGGTTTTAGAAATTTCGAAATCGTTTTTATTGCCGAAGATTCAGAATTTGCAATTGAAGCATTTAAATATTCAGCCTTATATTGTATCAGTAAACCGTTTGTGCAATCGCAGTTTGTAAATGCAGTCAATCGTTTTAAAATTAAGCGGTCAAGTTATTCTGTTAAACAATTAGAAAATTTATTTGAAAAGCAAAATCTGGATTCTACTCGTATAATGTTACCCGATGTGTTTGGTTTCAGATTAGTTAATACCAATGATATAATAAGATGTGAGGCACATAGTTGTTATACAAATTTTCATATGGTAGATGACGAACGAATTGTTGTATCGAAACCTATGTCAAGCTTTATACATCTTCTTCCCAAACAAACGTTTTGTAGGGTTCATAACAAGCATTTAGTTAATTTAAATTATGTTAATAAATACATAAAAGGACGAGGTGGTATAATTATTCTAAATGATGGAAGTTCTGTAGATGTATCTGAAAGGAAGAAAAAAGAGTTTTTAGAACATTTAAAAAGTATTGCATATTCTTTTTCCAAAGAGAATGATAGTGTAATTATGAAATAGTATTGGGTTTTTTTCATTACGCAGTTATTGGATGAAACTACACAGATACTAACTTATTTCCCCCATTGATAAATTTTAGGTTGATTTGATTGTTTTTCTTATCTATTTTGGTCGTTGAGATCAAATAATCTTGATTTTATCAAATAATAAGTATGATTGAACGCATTAAAGAGGAAATTCTTCAGAAGTTTGGAAGGGAGCTCGTTTATACGAAAGATTGTAAAATTTTGGCAGATACAATTTGTCAGGAAACAGGAAGCCGAATAAGTACTACAACAATTCGAAGACTTTATGGATTTTTAAAATCGACAACGGTACCTGGAAAATATACTTTAAATATTTTAGCCGGTTTTGTTGGATTTAAAGATTGGATGCAATATTGTAAGTATAAGCAGAAACAACCAAGATCTACTGCCATATCTAAAGAAAATTGGATTGATTTTCATAACAAAGCCCTCTCTTTTAGTAAAGAAACTTATAAGATGATTGCCGGTCAGTCGGGAATACCTTTTAATGCCGTTGTAAGCAGAAAGGATGCCGAGAATCGAATCGATCGGTTTTTAAACTCTTCTAATTCTGCACTCAGTTTTATCGCTCCCGGAGGATTTGGAAAATCTAGTATGCTAGCCAAGTGGTTCGAAAATAATTGGATAAAAAAGCAAAGTAATGATGCGATATTATTTTTGAATGCATCCTTAATGATTAATTTCTTAAATGTCGATTTTAAGTTAGATACCTGGATACAGGAGAAATTAGGCTTGGATAATCAAGATGCACTTAAATTTTATTTGGAGCATTCCGAAGAGTGTGAAAGTAGAATAATTTTTGTTATTGATGCATTAGATGAAATTACCTACGATAATTTAAAATTAGAACGACTTTTTATTCAAATTAATCAGTTTATTTTAAATTATAAAGATTCCAGTAAATTTAAACTGATTATTACATCCCGGAATTCAACCTGGGGAAAATTTGCTATGCCTTTTGTTATGAAAGGCAACGAGTTAAAAGACTGTTGGTACGATTTGTATGATAATTTAGAAGAAATTAGCGAGGCTAACCTTTACACTCTAAAGCAAGATGAAATACAGTTCGTGCTTAATAATACGATAAATTGTCAATATAAATCTATACTTAAAGTTGAAGAATTGGCATATCCTCATAAAAGGGTGATATCAAATCCATTTTTTTTAGAGCTGTTTGTTAAACTTTATTCTCCTAACCGAACTTATAAATTAAGTGAGGGAGGAGAATTAATGAAAGAATACATAAAAAATAAGATTTTCTATTCGCGTTTCTCGGAAGAAAAAGTAGATATTCTTAACGGAATATTAGATTTAATCGAACACGGAATAAATGGTACAGCTGCAAAAAAATGGGCTTTAAGAGAACTATTTCCAATACATTTAAAAACTGCAGGGAACTATTATAATGCTTATCAGGAGTTAGTATCCTACGGAATAATTTCGGAATACACTTCAACAAACGAATTCAATAGTTATTGTAAGTATGTAAAAATTACCAATGAAATGCTATTCGAGGCTTTAATTACGACTAGCCTTATTGAGGAAAATAAAGGAGTTGATTTTGAGCTGGTTAAAAAAGTAGATCAAAGATATCAGGGGTATGAGTTAAAAAATCGCTTGATATCATCTTTAATCTCATCTGAATTATTTAATAAAAAATATTTAAGTCTTGATAATATTTTACTTTTAAGTGAGGATACTCTCTCAGATCCTTATGTGCTCGAAACGATATTAAAATCAGCTATTCATACAGATCAATTTAAGTTCGATTTTATTGGAGAAAAAGCCCTAAATAAACAAGTTAATAGATTGTTATCTAAGGCTTTCGAAGAAAAGCTTTCGCTAAATGTTAATGATAAATATTTATTAGATATTGTAGCGGGAAATGCTATCAGTAAGAGTTTGAAAATAAAATCAATAGGTTTGCTTTTGACTTCTGCAATTTTTTCGTTTGATGTGAAAAATGCAAAAAAATATTTACAGGAATTATTAACAGAGGAAGCAGATACATCCTGTTCCGGATCTGCAATTGCCATAAGGTTAGCTAGTATTGCTATGTATCGTTATTTTATAGATAACGAAGAAACTTGTGTTGAGTTGTTAAGGCTTTTTTATTATAGAGAAATGGCTTTTGTTAATTACGATGAAAATAGAAGTGGTACCGATGGTGAGTTTGAATTAATAATGTGTATGGCTTTAATTTATATAAAATCATATCATAAAGTTATTCAGCTTATTGATGATACAGAGCATTTGTATTATAAAGATAGAAGAAAGCGAAACTCTAATAATTATAAACTATTACAATGTTATAAAATATTTGCTCAGAAAGCTTTAGGTTTAGAAATCGATAAGCCTAAAATAGATTATTTGTTAACTAATTTGCAAATTGTAAAATCTTCAAATAATTATTATTTGCAGATTTACTATTATTCATTTTTAAGCAGTTGTTCCTTAGCAGGAAATCACTACTTAAAAGTAGAGGAATATTTTAATAAGGCAATTGAGATAAGCGAATATGCAAATTATCATTTGTGTACTACTGGATTGCACAGGAAAATGGCCAATTATTATAACACCATTAATCAGAAAGTAAAAGAAGATATCTGCTTATCCGAAGAACGTAGAATTTTAAAAAATCATCCTTCGGATTATGCTTTAGATGCTTTATCAGTATAATAACCTATTAATTTTCACGCTAAATAAAGCTGTTTGCATTTGCAAGCAGCTTTATTTTGTTTATATGTTTTGTTTCCGTTTCAAAATTTTAACTTTACACTCACAGGCAATTAAAAATTAGTATTGTTTTGTGATTTTTTATATGATTACCAGGTAATAAAATTAGAGTATTTAGCGTTTTTATGCCTAAGTAATATATATTACTTAACTTCCGTTGTCCCTAAACAAAGAACAGGAAATATGAATAGTATTCGATATAATTATACTTCGATTTTTAAATTTATATTATTATTTAGCTTAATTATTGGAGGGCTATTTGCTTCGGCTCAAGAAAAATATTCTATAACAGGTAAGGTTATAATAGAGCATGGAACTATTGAAAATACAATTATAAGCCTATTTAAAAATGCCGAAAAACAGGGAAGTAAAGTCGTTGAAAGCACTGGTAAATTTAGTTATGAGTTAGATTTTGGAAATGATTATATTTTTGAATTTTCAAAAGAGGGTTTTGTCACAAAAAAAGTGAGCATATCTACATTTGTACCAGATGAAGTCTTAAGTAGAGATAGTCAATTTCCTCCCTTTAAATTCAAAATTTCTCTATTTCCAGCATATAAAGGTTTAGACTTATCCATATTTGATCAGCCAATGGGGATAATTATGTACGATAAGGAGCTGGATGATTTTGATTATGATCGCGATTATGATTCTCAAATTAGAGATGCAATACGCAAAGCTGAGGAGGAAGCTAGAAAGCGTGCTGAAGAGCTTCAAGCTCAGCGATTGGCAAGAGAGAAAGCATATAAAGAGGCAATTCAAAAGGGAGATATTAATTTTCGGGCTAAAAAATATGAGGAATCTAAATTGGCCTATAATGAGGGGTTAGTAATAAAACCAGATGAAGAATATCCGAAATCTCAGATTGCAAAAATTGATGAGTTACTAATTGGAATGCAAGCAGAATTAGAGGAAGCAGCGCGTTTGGCTGCCGAGCAAAAAGCTATCGACGAAAAATATGCAGCTATTATTGCTTTAGCCGATTCCCAATTCGAAGCCGGAGATTATAATACATCGAAAACTAGTTATACCGATGCTTTAAGTATCAAAGAAGGGGAGCCCTATCCGAAAAAACAAATTACAAAAATTGATAAATTATTGGCCGATCAGCAAAAACAAGCCGAAGAAGAAGCTCGTTTAGCTGCCGAGCAAAAAGCTTTGAATGAGAAGTATGATGCATTAATTGCTCAGGCCGATGCACAATTTGGAGTAGCTGATTATAATGCATCTAAATCAAATTATGCCGATGCTTTAAAACTAAAAGTCAATGAAGTTTATCCGAAATCTCAAATTGAAAAAATTGATGCTTTATTAGCGGAACAGCAAAAACAAGCCGAAGAAGCAGCAAGTTTGGTAGCTGAGCAAAAAGCAATAGATCAGCGATACAATGCACTAATTGCTGAGGCCGATGTACAATTTGGAGCAGCTGATTATAGTGACTCTAAATCAAATTATGCCGGTGCTTTAGAATTAAAAGCCAATGAAGTTTACCCTAAAACTCAAATTGAAAAGATTAATGTTTTATTGGCAGAACAAGAAAAACAAGCCGAAGAAGCAGCGCGAATAGCTGCTGAGCAAAAAGCTTTGAATGAGAAGTATGCAGCCTTAATTGCTAAGGCTGATGCGCAGTTCGAATTGTCCGATTTTGATGCGTCTAAATTGAATTATACCGATGCTTTAAAGCTGAAAGCTAATGAAGTTTATCCTAAAACTCAAATTGAAAAGATTGATGTTTTATTGGCCCAACAGCAAAAACAGGCAGAAGAAACAGCGCGATTAGCTGCTGAGCAAAAAGTTTTGGATCAAAAGTATGATGCACTAATTAGTAAAGCCGATTCACAATTTGAAGCAGCAGATTATAGCACATCTAAATTAAGTTATACCGATGCTTTAAAACTAAAATCTAATGAAGTTTATCCTAAAACTCAAATTGAAAAGATTGATGATTTACTGTTGCAATTAGAATTGGAAGCCAAAGAAAAGGCCAAATTACTGGCCCAACAGCAAAAACAGGCAGAAGAAGCAGCGCGATTAGCAGCCGAGCAAAAAGTCTTGGATCAAAAGTATGATGCACTAATTAGTAAGGCCGATTCACAATTTGAAGCTGCCGATTATAGCACATCTAAATTAAGTTATGCCGATGCTTTAAAACTAAAATCTAATGAAGTTTATCCTAAAACTCAAATTGAAAAGATTGATGATTTACTGTTGCAGTTAGAATTGGAAGCCAAAGAAAAGGCCAAATTATTAGCTCAACAGAAATTGAATGATGCTAAATACAATTCATTAATTCAAACTGCCGATAAATATTTTAATAACGAGAGATGGCAGTCTGCGGCAAAAGATTACAAAGAAGCATTACAATTAAAGTCGGAAGAAGTTTATCCGAAAAATAAGCTGGAAGAAATTAATATAATTTTGGCTGAAATAGAGCGCAAGAATAAGGAAAAAGAAACTTTAAAATATAAATATGCCGAGTTTATAAAAGAGGCAGATGAAAGACTGGAAAATAAAGAATACTCCTTGTCTGTTTTAAAATATCAGGAAGCTTTAAAATTAAAACCCAAAGAATCTTATCCGAAAAATCAGATCAAAAGAATTGAGGTTTTAATGGAAAGAGAAGCACTTGCTGAGAAAAAGAAAAAAGAATTAAATCAGAAATATGACAAGGAGATTGAATTAGCTGATGGATTTTTTAGCGAGGAGAAATATAGTGTGTCCAGATATCATTATAAAGCAGCTCTTAAGATTAAACAAGAAGCTGAATATCCAAAAGAACAGTTGGCCGAAATTGTAGATCGATTAAAAGCATTGAAATTATCCGAGCAAGTGGCTATAGAGGATAATCCTACAAATTTTGAAAATAAACTTTCCATAAAAAGAGAGCGGGAATATGCTAATTTTATTGAAAAAGGAGACGAATCGATAAAAAAATCAGAATATACGGTTGCTAAGGTAATGTTCGAGAGAGCTCTGAATTTATTCGATCGCGAATATCCTAAAAATAAGGTTAAAGAGATTGAAAAATTAATTCGGGAAGGTAAAGATTCTGTTCTTACAAAAGAATATCGCCGACTAATTGCTCTTGCCGATAAAGAGTTGGTTGATAAACAATATTCGGTTGCCAGATTCTATTACAAAAAAGCAATTCAATTAAATTCATCCGAGAAATATCCAAAATCACAATTGCTTAAAATTGATGAATTGGTAAATTATCAGAAGAATCAGAAAATTGATAATGAGTATAAGGAACAAATTCACAAAGCGGATAATGCATTTAATAAAGGTAGTTTAACAATAGCTAAGTTTTATTATAAAAAAGCTTTGAGCTTAAAACCAAATGAAACTTATCCTAAAGAAAAGTTGAAAATGATTCGATCAAAACAAAGCAAAAAGTAATTTTGCATCACATTCTCTATTAAAAATACACTTTATGGCATTAAATTACCTTTGGATATTCTTTTTTGTTGTTGCCTTCGTAGTTGGTTTAATTAAACTGATTTTTTGGGGAGATATGGGAGTATTTCCCGATATGGTAAACGCAACTTTCGATATGGCCAAAACAGGTTTTGATATTTCTCTTGGATTAACAGGAGTATTAACGCTTTGGTTGGGAATTATGAAAATTGGCGAAAGAGGGGGAATTATTAAAGTATTTTCTCGTTTAATTGGGCCTTTTTTTAACAAGCTATTTCCCGAAATCCCTAAAGGACACGATGCACATGGTTCAATCATGATGAATTTGGCAGCTAATATGCTTGGTTTGGATAATGCAGCAACGCCCTTAGGCTTAAAAGCTATGAATCAAATGCAAGAGGTCAACCCACAAAAAGATGTTGCCTCTAACGCGCAAATTATGTTTTTGGTTTTAAATACCTCAGGCTTAACAATTATTCCAATCTCTATTATGGTTTATCGTGCTCAATTGGGAGCTGTAAATCCATCAGATATATTTATTCCTATACTATTGGCTACCTATTTTTCTACCATTGCTGGATTAATAAGTGTTGCCATCATGCAGAAAATAAAACTTTGGGATAAGGTGGTTCTTGCTTATTTGGGAGGATTAACAGCTTTTATTATTGCTGTTATTGCCTATTTCTCATCTTTAGAAAAGGAACAAATAACCGCAGTTTCCACAGTAGTAAGTAATGTGTTTTTGTTTTCTATTATAATCGCATTTATTCTTTTGGCAGTTCGGAAAAAAGTAAATGTATACGAAAGCTTTATAGATGGTGCAAAAGAAGGTTTTACCATAGCAATTAAAATTATTCCGTATTTAGTGGCAATATTGGTTGCCATTGGGGTATTTAGAGCATCAGGAACAATGGATCTGATGATAGATGGCGCACGTTGGATTTGTTTGGCTTTAGGTGTAAATCCTGATTTTGTGGAAGCACTTCCTACTGCGATGATGAAACCTTTGAGTGGTAGTGGTGCCAGAGGAATGATGGTGGATGCAATGCAGACTCATGGAGCAGATAGTTTTGTAGGAAAATTATCATCGACATTACAAGGAGCTACTGATACCACTTTTTATATTATTGCAGTTTATTTTGGTTCAGTAGGAATTAAAAATACAAGATATGCTGTTACCTGTGGTTTAATTGCCGATTTTGCAGGAATAATTGCAGCCATAGCAATTGCTTATCTTTTCTTTCATTAAATAAGGATTTGACTTACCTTTGCTCCCCTTAAAAATATGGATATGATAAAGTTTAAAATTGAAACAGAATATATAGAGTTGATTAAATTGATAAAAGCTACTCATATTAGTGAAAGCGGAGCGCAGGCGAAAATTTTTGTCGAGGATGGTATTGTAATTCGAAATGGAGAAATTGAAACCAGAAAAAGAGCTAAAATTCGTCCTGGAGATAAAATAGAAATTTTCGATGAGATAATTATTGTAGAATAATTCATCCTGAAAAATTAAAAAAGCGCAAGTACTTTATTGTATTTGCGCTTTTTTAGTAATAAAAATCTATTATATTATTATAGTAATATCGATCTAATAAAACTCTAAAAAGTTCTTTATCGATGCTAAGTAATACTCTTCCCAACCTTCAACAATTTCCTCATAAGCATCATCAGGAATGTTAGTATGATTTAATTCAATTCTAGTATCTTTTCCTGATTTTTTAAGAAGAATAGTTACAATAGAAGGATGTTCTGTTTCACCAAAGAACCATTCTTGTACCAATTTATAATCTTTAACAATTTCAAGATTACATCCGGTAATATCTCCTTCCCATAAAGAAAATATTGTGCCAACTTTGTCGTCCATTTTTGCAGGATAGCCTGTCCATAGCTCAATTTGGAACGAATTGGTAAAAGCATTAAAAACTTCTTCCTGGCTTGCGCCGATATTATAATTACAATTAAATTCTTTCATAGTAGTAAGTAGGATTAGCAGCTCCAAAATTAGTTCGAATTATTTAAAAAACGATCATTTTTTGTAAAGGAAATATGATTCTAGATTAGAAAAAATCAACAATTAAATAATTGTAATCTAGAGATTACAAAATATTTAGTTTTAAATCAGTCTAAATAAGAATAATTTTTTATATTTGTATCGATACATTTAGATAAGAGTATAAATATTAAACCATAAGATATATGTCTAGCTTTGAAATCATAATGCCTAAATTAGGTGAAAGTGTACAAGAGGCTACTATCACGAAAATGCTCGTGAAGTTGAATGATCAAGTAGAAGAAGATGATATGCTTTTTGAAATTGCTACTGATAAAGTGGATTCTGAAATCCCTTGCCCAGTCGATGGAAAAGTAATTGAAATTCGATTTAATGAAGGTGATGTTGTTCCCGTTGGCGAGGTTGTTGCATTAATAGCTTTGGGCGATGTTGATGATATTGACGAACCTATAGCAGAATCTACAAATGATTTTGCTGCAGAAAGTTCTACTCAAGAATCGGTAGAAAGTGTTAGCACATCCGATATTCAGTCAACTTCGGGTCGTTTTTATTCTCCTTTAGTAAAAAGTATTGCAGCTAGTGAAAATATTTCCGTTCAGGAATTAGAATCAATTAGTGGAAATGGAATCGATGGAAGAGTTCAGAAACAAGATGTTCTTAACTTTCTTGCTCAGCGCAATGCTTCTACAGTTTCTGCACCTGCTAAAGAAATAGCAGTAAGTTCTGAGCCAGCACCAACTCCTGTTGCAGAAAAACCAAAGGTGTCCATGTCAATTGGTGCACAAGATCAAATTGTGGAAATGGATCGCATGAGAAGAATTATTGCCGATCACATGGTAATGTCAAAACAAACGTCTCCACACGTAACCGCAATGGTCGAAGCCGATGTTACCGATATGGTAAATTGGAGAAATAAAGTAAAAGATGCTTTCCTGAAACGAGAAGGAACAAAAATTACCTTTATGCCTCTTATTATCGAAGCCGTTTCGAAGGCATTACGTGAATTTCCAGGAGTAAATGCTTCTGTTGATGGGTACAATGTTATTCTTCGAAAAAACATCAATATTGGTGTTGCTGTGGCTCTTCCAAGTGGAAATTTAATTGTTCCTGTAATAAAGAATTCTGATCAGAAAAATTTAATTGGTTTGGCAAGTGATATGAATCGTTTGGCAACTGATGCACGAAATAATAAATTGGGTCCTGATGATATCTCGGGAGGTACATTTACGATTTCCAATTTCGGATCTTTTAAAAATGTAATGGGAACACCAATTATCAATCAACCACAAGTGGCAATTTTAGCGGTAGGTACCATTGAAAAGAAACCTGCAGTAGTTGAAACTCCAGCTGGAGATGCAATTGTTGTTCGCCAGAAAATGTTTCTTTCCCTTTCCTATGATCATAGAGTTGTCGATGGAGCTTTAGGTGGAGCATTCTTAAGAAAAATTGCAGATTATTTGGAAGATTTTGATAGTAACCGAGCATTTTAAATCATGGAAACACTTGAAATAAAATCCGTAGACAAAACAAACAAAACTGAAAAGATGACTGAAAGTAAAAAATTTAGCATTAAAAAGACGTCAAAGGAATTGCTATCGAAGTGGTTTCACATGATGACTTTGGGAAGAGCATTAGATGAAAAAGCACCCAATTACCTTAAGCAGGCAATGGGTTGGTCTTACCATGCTCCTTATGCAGGTCACGATGGAATTCAACTTGCAATAGGGCAGGTTTTTGATCGTACGAAAGATCATTTATTTCCATATTATAGAGACATGCTTACTTCCATTTCGGCAGGATTAACAGCTGAAGAGATCATATTTAATGGAATATCAAAAGATACTGATGTAGCAGGAGGTGGTAGACACATGTCGAATCATTTTGCAAAACCAGAATGGAATGTTCACAATGTATCATCATGTACGGGTAACCATACGCTTCATGCAGTTGGTTTAGGACGTGCAGTAAAAAAATACAATCACAAAGGAGTTGTTTTTAGTTCTCAGGGAGAATCATCCGTGTCGGAAGGATACGTGTACGAGGCTATTAACGGAGCTACAAATGAGCAGCTTCCTGTGGTATTTGTATTTCAGGATAACGGATATGGAATTTCGGTTCCTAAAAAAGATCAGACAGCTAATAGAAAAGTTGCCGATAACTTCCGTGGAATGAAATACTTAAAAATCATTCATTGCAATGGAAAAGATGTTTTCGATTCTATGAATGCAATGACAGAAGCAAAGAAAATTGCTTTGGAAACTTCAACACCTGTAATTGTTCAGGCAAACTGCGTTCGAATGGGATCGCACTCTAATTCTGATAAGCATGAATTGTATCGCGATAACGCAGAATTAAATTACGTAACCGAATATGATCCATTGGCAAAGTTTCGCAGACTATTAGTTCGTTACAAGCGTTTTACTGAAGAGGAGTTGGTAGCTATCGAAGCAGAAGTAAAGTTGGAAGTTAAAAAGGCTCACAAAGCGGGTTTAGCGGCTCCCCATCCAACACCTGAATCAATTCACGAATTTGTTATCCCAGAGCCTTATGTTTCTGAAAAATATCCTGAAGGATTACACAATTTTGATGGTAACAATAAGAAATTAATCGAAGGATTAAATGAGACTTTAAAAGCAGAATTCCGTCATAATCCAGATACATTTATTTGGGGACAGGATATTGCCAATAAAGATAAAGGTGGGATTTTTAATGTTTCCAAAGGAATGCAACAAGAGTTCGGTAAAGATAGAGTATTTAACGCTCCTATTGCCGAAGACTACATTATGGGAACAGCAAATGGAATGAGTCGTTTCAATGACAAAATTAGAATTGTTGTTGAAGGTGCAGAGTTTGCAGATTATTTTTGGCCTGCTATGGAGCAGTTTGTAGAAACGACTCATGAATACTGGAGAACCAAGGGTCAATATTCTCCAAATATTACCGTGCGTTTAGCTTCTGGCGGATACATTGGTGGTGGTTTGTATCACTCTCAGAATATCGAAGGTGCTTTGGCAACTTTCCCTGGTGTTCGTATTGTTTATCCTTCTTATGCTGATGATGCAGCAGGTTTGTTACGTACAAGTATTCGTTCGAAAGGAATGACTGTTTTTATGGAGCCAAAAGCTTTGTATAATGATCCCAAAGCATCGGCTGCAGTACCAGAGGATTTCGAAGTTCCTTTTGGAAAAGCAAGAGTAAGAAGAGAAGGTGCAGATCTAACAATCGTAACTTATGGTAACACAACTCACATGTGTGTTGAGGTTGCCGATAAATTAGCCGAAGATACAGGTAAACAGATTGAGGTTATTGATCTTCGCACACTGGTACCAATGGATACAGACACAATTGTAAAATCTGTAGGTAAGACAAACAAAGTGATGATTGTGCATGAAGATAAAGTGTTTTCAGGCTTTGGAGCTGAAATTTCAGCTACCATTACCGAATTGGCTTTTAGTAAATTAGATGCACCTGTAAAACGCGTAGGTTCAGAATTTACACCTGTTGGTTTTAATCGTATTTTGGAGAAAGCAGTTCTACCGAATAATGATAAAATTTATGCAGCAGCTAAAGAACTAATCGATTATTAAACCTCATCTTCTAAAAAATAACACATGAAAAAAATAGGATTATTTTATAGTTTCAATACAAACAAAACAGCTAAGAATGCTGAAAAGATAAAAAAAGCTTTTGGTACTTCCGTAGAGGTTGAAAGTGTAAATGTTGAGGAAGTGGATGAAGATATCTTTCTGGCCTACGACAATATGGTGCTAGGTGTGCCAACTTGGTTCGATGGAGAATTGCCAAACTACTGGGACGAGTTTATGCCTGCTATTGAAGATCTAAAACTAAAAGGCAAAACAGTTGCTTTGTTTGGTTTGGGTGATCAGGTCGGATATCCTGAAAATTTTGTAGATGCCATTGGTCTTTTGGCAATTGCACTGGAAGATAGAGGTGCAAAAGTAATTGGTTTAACATCTCCAGAAGGTTATAAATTTGAAAAGTCGGTTGCTTTACGTGATGGCAAATTTTTAGGACTAGCTCTTGATATTGAAAATCAGGCAGCATTATCGCCTGAAAGAATTGAAGCTTGGGTTGAGCAATTAAAAAAAGAGTTCAAATAAAATCCTTTATTGTAATATAGTTTGAAGAGCTTCCTCGAAAGGGAAGCTTCTTTTTTTAGTCATAAAACTGATAACGGGTGATTGAGTACTTTGTTAATGATTTTTTATCTACTCTTTTATCCATGTACCGAACGAAGTAAGATCATGAATACTCGTGACAATTATGAATGAATCAAAAAGTAGAAGCCCATCTAGCTATAAGACAGAGCTATAGAAAATAATGCTTAGTATAATGAATATCCCTTAGGAGATAAGGTGTTTAATTAGAACCAGTTTAAATCAATATCTTAGCAAATTATCATGCTTTGTTAGATTAAAAAAAAATCATAGATTTACAGCAAGCGAGAATAAATTTATGAATAGAATTCTTTCCATACTCCACAGGCACTCTTACAAAGGCCTATTCGAATGCTGGATTTGTTGATCTAGTAATACTTCTATTCCCATAATAAGAGGGAACTATCTACATTTTTTACAGTTTAACGAATGTCCAAGTTTATTTGGTTGCATTCTATTGTCTAATGTATTAATGACAAAATAATATGAATGGTATCGTATTTGATATCAAGCGATATGCTGTACATGATGGCCCGGGAATTCGTACAACAATATTCCTGAAAGGTTGTCCTTTGCGCTGTTTGTGGTGTCACAATCCAGAAAGTTTTTCTCCGAAAATCGAAGAATTCAATCAAACGAATAGATTGGCTGAAAAATCGGTGACGACTAGAGTTAAAATTGGGAAAGAATATACGACGAATCAATTAGTTAAAGAAATTGAAAAGGATCAATTGTTTTTTGATCAGTCGCAAGGAGGAGTAACTTTTTCTGGCGGAGAACCATTGTTACAGCTGGATTTTTTAGAAGTAATGCTAAAGGAATGCAAGCAAATGGATATTCATACAGTTGTTGATACTTCGGGTTTTGCACCCAAGGAAAATTTGCAGCGAATTAGTGAAAATGTAGATCTCTTTTTGTTCGATTTAAAACAAATGAATGATAAGGATCACCGTCAATTAACTGGTGTATCCAACCAACAAATTTTAGATAATTTAAGTTACCTAATCGAGCAGAAAACAAATTTAATTATTCGTTTTCCTATGATTCCAGGTTTTAATGATTCTAAAGTCAATGTCATGAAAATGATAGAATTTTTAACAAATCTAACTTCACAGGCCGAAATTCATATTTTACCTTATCACCGAATAGGGAAAGATAAGTATGCTCGTTTTAATAAAGAAAATAGGATGCCTGAAATACCTTCAATGAAAGAGGAAGATACCGTTTGGGCTAAAGAGCTTTTCGAACAGGCAGGATTTAAGGTAAGTATTGGAGGATGAAATTTAGTTAACAAAGAACAGTTATCAATTAATAATAAACGAAAGAATTTTTGAAGAAGTAAATCAACTTTGGACTTATTACTTTCTATTTGATGCTTAAAAAGATGAACAAAAGAATAAAACAATTACGCGATCAAAGTATAAATGCCATTAACAGCATATCCCCAGAAAGAGCATTGTTAACGACAGAATTTTATAAATCAGATGAAGCACAAATGGTATCAACGCCAGTTAAAAGAGCTTTGTCTTTTAAATACCTATTTGCCAACAAGAAAATTTGCATAAATGACAACGAATTGATTGTTGGAGAGCGCGGACCAGCACCAAAAGCTTGTCCAACCTTTCCCGAAATCTGCATCCATTCTTTGGATGATTTACAGATTTTGAACGATCGCGAAAAGGTATCTTTTCATGTTGATGAGGAAACCAGAACGATTTATAAAGACATTATCATTCCATTTTGGAAAGGTAAAACGAATCGCGATCGATTAATCTCCAACATGACTCTGGAATGGTTAGATGCTTATGGAGCGGGAATATTTACCGAATTTCAGGAGCAACGTGCACCTGGACATACTGTTTTAGGGAAAAAAATGTTCCAAAAGGGATTTCTGGATGTAAAAAAGGAAATTCAAACAGCTATTGATCAATTGGATTTTTTCGAAGATCCTCAAGCATACGAAAAGCAAGAAGAGCTTAAAGCAATGGCAATTACTTGCGATGGAATTATTCTGTTTGCGAATCGTCATGCCGAAGAATTGGAGGGATTGGCTAAGTTGGAAAAAGATGCAAAGCGCAAAATAGAATTGGAACAAATGGCAAGAGTTTGTCGCAAGGTTCCTGCTCATGCTCCCGAAACGTTTCACGAAGCATTGCAGCATTATTGGTTCATTCATTTGGGTGTAATTACCGAATTAAATCCATGGGATTCCTTTAATCCAGGAAGGTTAGATCAGCATTTACAGCCTTTTTATGAGAAAGAAGTTTTAAGCAATAAGCTATCGAAAGAGGATATGTACGAATTGCTTCAGGCGTTTTGGATAAAATTCAACAATCATCCGGCACCACCAAAAATGGGCGTTACTGCACAAGAAAGTAATACGTATACCGATTTTTGCCTAATTAATTTGGGAGGTTTAAAGGAAAATGGTTCAGATGCTGTGAATGACATGTCTTATGTGCTTTTGGATGTGATTGAAGAAATGCGATTGTTGCAACCAAGTTCAATGATTCAGCTTAGCAAGAAAAATCCAGATCGTTTTATTAAGCGCACTTTAAAGATTTTAAAAACCGGTTTCGGACAACCATCTATATTTAATACCGATGCAATTATTCAGGAAATGCTTCGACAGGGAAAAAGTATTGAAGATGCTCGTAACGGCGGGTGCAGTGGCTGTGTAGAAACTGGGGCTTTTGGAACCGAGAATTATTCGCTGAGTGGTTATTTTAATTTGGCTAAGATTTTGGAATTGACAATGAACAATGGTTTCGATCCTCGAACAAAGAAACAAATTGGTTTGGAAACAGGTAAGATTGAAAGTTTTAGTTCTTATCAAGATGTTTTTACTGCCTGGCAAAAGCAGGTCAATTACTTTGCGGATATCAAAATTCGAGGAAATAATGTGATTGAGCGCTTGTATGCCAATTATTTGCCTGTTCCATTTTTATCGGTTTTGCTTGAAGATTGTATCTCGAAAGGAAAAGATTACAATGCAGGAGGAGCTCGCTACAATACAAGCTATATTCAGGGAGTTGGCTTGGGAAGTTTGACAGATATGTTTTCGGCAATTAAGTATCAGGTTTTCGATCATAAAAATCTTAGTCTGCCAGAACTGAAATATGCTATCGATCAGAATTTTGAAGATTACGATGAACTGAGAAGTAATTTGATTTACAATACTCCAAAGTATGGTAACGACGATGATTATGCCGATAATGAGGCAATTGCAATATTCGAAACCTTCTATTCGGCGATAAATGGGAGACCTACAGCAAAAGGTGGTGTTTTTAGAATAAACATGTTACCAACAACTTGTCATGTTTATTTTGGAAATGTAATGGGTGCATCGGCAGATGGTCGTATGGCCGAAAAGCCATTGTCCGAAGGAATATCTCCATTTCAGGGAGCCGATACACAAGGACCAACTGCGGTGGTAAAATCAGCATCTAAAATTGATCATTTACGAACAGGGGGAACCTTGCTGAATCAAAAATTTAGTCCTTCTTTTATGGATAATGAAGCAGGAATTAGGCAAGTAATGAATTTGGTGCGTTCCTATTTTCGGATGGACGGACATCACATTCAGTTTAATGTGGTGAGTGCAGATACTTTAAGAGACGCTCAAAAACACCCGGAGAATTACAAAGATCTAATTGTTCGGGTGGCTGGTTACAGCGATTATTTTAATGATTTAGGAGAAGATCTACAAAATGAAATTATTCAAAGAAACGAGCATAAAGATTTTTAAGAAAGGAAACGAATAGCCATTATTTATCTCTTTCTGGTTAAGAATTTAATATTTTTGCGTCAAGACTTAAAACGGTAGAGGAATTGGGGGGTAAGAATTGAATTCCTGAAAAGGAGTGTAGTTTTAAACAAAATAGAATAAGGAAATATGACATATTTTGAGGAGCTTATAAAGAAAGCCAGAGAGATTGAAAATCCACTTCAGCAAGTTTTAGCCATTTCGGGTAGTCCACGAAAAGGAGGAAATACAGATATTATCCTGAAGCAAATTGTTTCAGGATTGAAATCTGAGAGCATTCCAACAGAAAGTGTAAGTCTTAAGGGTATAGATTTTAGTGGATGTATTGGTTGTGAAAAGTGTAGAAAGGATAAAATCTGTACAATGCTCCAAGATGGAATGTCAGTTTTGTATCCAAGTATTATTGATTCGAAAGGATTAGTTTTAGTTTCTCCAGTCCATAATTACAATATAACTTCGTGGATGAAAGCTTTTATCGATCGTCTGTATTGTTTTTATGAATTTGACAATAATACAAGACCACGAAAATGGAGTTCCAATTTGGCAAATCAAAATCGAAAAGTTGTAATTGCTGCTGTTTGTGAGCAAGAAAGTTTAGAAGATTTGGGATTTGCTATTGAGGCAATGCAAAGGCCTATGGAAGCTTTAGGTTTTGATATTGTTGGAACTATTCCAATATTTAATTCATTTGAAAAAGGAGCTGTAAAAAAGCAAAATGAGACGATGGATAAAGCATTTGAATTAGGAGTTGAATTGGGACAACAACTGAAATAAATATTGGGAAAACTAATACTAGGCGATTGATAGATTTGTTTTTGAAAATAGATTATTGATTTTATAAAGGAAGCACTTAGGCTTGTTGCAATAAAAACATTGCGTGAAGAATATGGAAAAACTAAAGTTGGGCAAGAAGCATTTGCTTAATGGTTGTATTTAACGAATTGACCATTCCTTATTTGGAACTATTCTGAGAATCAAAATTCAGTCTTATCATTATTGTTTTTTTATTTTTGAAAAAATAAAAAATCAGTTCTATCAATCATGAAATCTAGTAAAATGAAAATAGCAGTTCCCGTTACAGGCAGTAATCAAATCGATGGTCATTTTGGTCATTGTGAGTTTTATAATATTTATACAATTTCCGAAACCAATGAAATTGTTGATGCAGAAAGAATGGATTCGCCACAAGGGTGTGGTTGCAAGTCGAATATTGCATCTGTTTTGGCCGAGGCAGGTGTAAAAGTTATGCTTGCAGGCGGAATTGGGAATGGAGCTATTAATGTCCTGAATCAAAATGGAATTGAAGTAATTCGTGGTTGTTCAGGAACTGCTCAGGAGGTAGTAAAATTATTTGTTGATGGACAAGTAAGCGATAGTGGTTCTTCTTGCAGTCATACCCACGAAGATGGACATAGTTGTACTCATTAATTTTTTTTGATTTAAAATTTTTAAAAGAGTCAATATCATTATGATATTGACTCTTTTTGTATGTAATTGTATGATGCTTTTAATTATTTAAAAAGATAAAATAAATTGAAAAATTATCATTAGCCGATAAAAAAAATTGACTCATGCCTGTAAATTTCTTAACTTGATATAAAGTGTTACACTTCAGATTATTATATTCTTATTTTATTGTTTCATTTAAAAATTATACGATATGTCAAGTACAGGAGGAATTATTGCAGGTGTGTTAGCGGGTTGTGCTATTGGTATTGGATTAGGGGTTATGTATGCTCCTGATAAAGGGGAAGTAACTCGTAAAAAGGTAAAAGAGACAGCGAAAAAAAAGGTAGATGAATTAGATGATGCCTTTGACAAAAGTGTTGAGAAAATGCGTACAAAGATGGACGAACTTATTGTAGAGCTTGAAAAAAAATTGTCTGACTTTAGAAAATCTGAAAAGGAAAAAGAGGAGTTAGTATAGTTTTTAGATAGTATAAATGAGTTAGATTGGTTTAAAACAGTGTACTAAAATAAAAAATAATTGGAAAAAATTACAGAACAATTCAGGCAGCTAAAAGAGTTATTGGTAGAATATTTCGATGCCAATGTGGAATATTACAAGTTTGCAGGTTTCGAAAAATTAATAAGACTTGTTATTGCAATTTCTTTTGCCGCAATATTTCTTGTATTATTTATGCTTGTATCTATTTTTATGGGATTTTCGGCTGCTATGTGGCTTGGAAATATTCTTGAAAACGATGTTTTGGCTTACTTTTTAGTGGCTCTGTTTTTCTTGCTTTTGTTGTTAATCATCTATTTGCTAAGAGCTCCATTATTAGAGCGTCCGCTGATTAAGTATTTTCATCGATTTTTATACAAAGCAGAGGATAGAACAGAAAAGTAAACTGTTTTTATTAATCGAACTTTGAGTTTGTGAAATGTATTTTATTGTGAAAGTTCATAACTATTAAATTTTGTAACAAAAAGAGATCAAATGAGGCGTTATTATTCACTTAAAGATATTGAAAGAGAGAGGTATCGTTTATACCTTGAAAAAGAGTTGGTAAATCATAAACTAAAATATTTTTATCGAAATACAAGAAATAGTTATCGACTCGAAAATATAATTAAGGATAATGTAGGCAGTTACATAGCTAAGTTTGTAACTCGATTCATTTGGAGAAACTCAAATTTAGAGCCAAGTAGGCAGGAACAAAAGTTAGAAGAATAGAAATATAGTATTGTGAATAAATATAGTAAAATACAAAATGGAGGCGTTTGAATCTGATAGAGATCAACGCCTCTTTTCTCAATAAAAAATCAAAATTTTTTTTTGCTGAATAATTGAATGGAAAAATTAGATTTGAATGAAACTTGTGTTTTTGCAATGCTTTGCATAAAAAAAAACAATGAAAATTGGTGAGATTTTTATGAATTGAAAATTACATTTGAATGTTAAGTCTATTAAAATAAAAAATACTGATTAGCAGATATATAGGTTGCTTATTTAGATTTTTTTTAGATCTAAAAAGCTATTGGGAATCGTAAGAATTGGAAATAATTGATTTTTTCACATACATTTGTCATATAGATTTGTTAGCGTAATCGGATCGAAAGAGAGATTGTAAATGTTCGTTGACAAAGTTAAAAACAATAAGAATCTGTAAAGATTCAAACAAGTAAAAAAAATATGCAATTTAATTCAGCCATTATTATTAACGTCATTATTCGCGTCCTTCTGGACACGAATCGAGGCTGAGCATATTTAAATTAAACGAAATTAATTTTACAAAATATCATAAGCCTCTTCCAAATGAAGAGGCTTTTTTGTTGATCAGGTTATTGTATGTTATCATTTAAGGTAGTCATTATCGTCATTATTATTTCCATCGTCATTATTAGTAGGACGGTGAGGAAAGATGTGCTAAAACAATAATTTCGCAACAAACGAATTTATAAGCGCTCTTTCCTAATGGAAGGGGCGCTTTTTTTATCTCAATTATTATTGAAAAGAGATAGATAAATGAAAACAAACAAAAAATAACTATTTAATGTATTAGCCAAAATGTATAAAAATCAACTAAGAAGCAATCAAACTACTCAGGGAAGAAGAATGGCCGGAGCCAGAAGTCTTTGGCGTGCCAATGGCATGAAAGAGGAAATGTTTGGTAAACCTGTTATTGCAGTAGTAAATTCATTTTCACAGTTTGTGCCAGGACATGTTCATCTTAAAGATGTTGGTCAGATGGTAAAAAAGGAAATTGAAAAAGCAGGATATTTTGCTGCTGAATTTAATACAATTGCCATTGATGATGGTATTGCCATGGGGCACGATGGTATGCTGTATTCTTTGCCTTCGAGAGATGTGATTGCTGATAGCGTTGAGTATGTATGTAATGCACACAAGGTTGATGCTATGATTTGTATTTCCAATTGTGATAAAATTACTCCGGGAATGATGATGGCAGCTATGCGTTTAAATATTCCAGCTGTTTTTGTGTCAGGAGGACCAATGGAGGCAGGAGAATCGAAAGGTGAGAGATTAGATTTGGTGGATGCAATGGTAAAAGCCGGCGACGATAGCATAAGCGATGAACGCATGCAGGAAATAGAAGAATCGGCTTGCCCAACTTGCGGATCTTGTTCGGGAATGTTTACAGCAAATTCAATGAATTGTTTAAACGAAGCTTTAGGATTAGCATTACCTGGCAATGGAACTGTTTTGGCTACGCACAAAAATCGTAATCAATTATTTATTGATGCAGCCGCTTGTATTGTTGATATCACAAACAAATACTATAAAGAGGGTGACGATAAAGTTTTACCTAGATCTATAGCAAGTTTCGAGGCTTTTAAAAATGCAATGACCTTGGATATTGCAATGGGAGGATCTACAAATACTGTACTTCACCTATTGGCAATTGCTAACGAAGCAGAGGTGAATTTTACCATGAAAGATATGGATGAGTTATCACGAAAAACACCTAATCTGTGTAAAGTAGCTCCAAATTCTCCAAAATATTATATCGAAGATGTAAATCGAGCAGGTGGAATTATGAGTATTCTGGGGGAATTAGCAAATGGAGGTTTATTAAATACAGAGGTCTATCGTGTTGATTATCCAAACCTGAAAACAGCTTTACAGGATTGTAACCTTTTTTCTGATAAAGTATCTGATAAAATTCTAGAGAATTATTATTCGGCTCCGGGGAAAAATGGACGTAACCTAAAATTGGCTTCTCAGAACGAAAAGTATGCCGATTTAGATCGGGATAGAGAAAATGGTTGCATTCGTAATATGAAGAATGCCTACACACAAGATGGTGGATTGGCTGTATTATTCGGAAATATTGCTCCCGATGGTTGTGTAGTGAAAACAGCAGGGGTAGCCGAAGAGGTCTTTAATTTTAAAGGAGTAGCAAAAGTATATCAGTCGCAAAAAGAAGCTTGCGAAGCAATTTTAACAAAAAAAGTTAATGCTGGTGATGTTGTGGTAATTCGTTACGAAGGACCATCCGGAGGACCGGGAATGCAGGAAATGTTATATCCAACTTCTTATTTAAAAGCCATGGGATTGGGGGCTAAATGTGCTCTGATTACCGACGGTCGTTTTTCAGGAGGAACTTCAGGATTATCAATTGGGCATGTATCGCCCGAAGCAGCAGCAGGAGGTGCTATTG
This sequence comes from Marinifilum sp. RC60d5, assembly GCF_052400665.1. Classification (NCBI taxonomy): domain Bacteria; kingdom Pseudomonadati; phylum Bacteroidota; class Bacteroidia; order Marinilabiliales; family Marinifilaceae; genus Marinifilum; species Marinifilum sp. RC60d5. The sequence continues at coordinate 194,959 of NZ_JBQTGK010000001.1, read as the reverse complement.
CTTTAATAAAAGAAGGAGATCAAATTGAAATTAGTATTCCCAATAGAACGCTAAATATTTGTATTTCAAATAAAGAATTAGAAGCAAGAAGAAAAGAGGAAGAGAGCTTTGGCGATAAAGCATTTACACCAAGAGGAAGAGGAAGAAAAGTGTCGAAAGCACTTCAAGCTTATTCAAAGTTGGTTTCATCAGCAGATAAAGGAGCTATTCGCCAGTTATAAGTTTAAAGGAAATGGTGAAAAGAATAAAAGAAAAAATAAAACATCATGTTCTCCCTTTATAAAGGGGATGTTCGATAGAACAAAAAGGGGTTTTTTATTTAATCAAAAACTTTTTAGTGTTGATAATATTATAAAACAAACACTATGGAAATAGCAGCAAAAACCGAAAATATAAAAGGGATGAAGAGTACCGGTGAAAATATATCAGGAGCGGAGATATTAGTTCGAAGCTTGATTCAGGAGGGTGTTGATACAATGTTTGGATACATTGGAGGAGCGATTATGCCTGTATACGATGCTTTATATGATTATCAGGAAGAGCTAAAGCATTTTATGTCGCGCCACGAACAAGGAGCTACGCATAGTGCACAGGCTTATGCCAGAATAAGCAAGAAGGTTGGAGTGTGTTTTACCACATCGGGCCCGGGAGCAACCAATGTGATTACCGGTTTAGCTGATGCCTATTTGGATTCTACTCCTATGGTAGTTATTACCGGTCAGGTAGCAAGTGGTTTATTAGGAACCGATGCTTTTCAGGAAACAAATATGGTTGGACTTTCAATGCCGGTAACCAAATGGAATTACCAGATAACTAAAGCCGACGAAATTGGGGAAATAATGGCAAAAGCCTTTTATATTGCCCGTTCTGGTCGTCCGGGGCCAGTATTAATTGATATTACCAAGGATGCACAGATTGCAAAAGCAGAATATAATTATAAAAAATGCGAAGGAATTCGTTCTTATCAGGCAATACCTAAACTTAAACAGTCCGAAATCGAAGAAGCGGCCTCATTAATAAACACTGCAAAAAAACCATTAATCCTTGCCGGACAGGGTATTTTGTTATCCGGAGCAGAAAAAGAGCTAATTGAGTTTGCAGAAAAAACACAGGCACCAGTTGCCTGTACTTTACTGGGCTTATCGGCATTTCCAACCAATCATCCGTTATATGTAGGAATGTTAGGAATGCATGGGAATTATGGTCCTAATATGAATACCAACGAATGTGATGTTTTAATTGCTGTAGGAATGCGTTTCGATGATCGTGTTACTGGTGATACTTCAAAATATGCAAAACAGGCGAAAATTATTCATATCGATATTGATAGATCGGAGCACAATAAAAATATAATTGTTGATATCCCAGTATTGGCTGATGCAAAACAAGCATTAAATTCATTAAATAAGTTGGTGAGTGGAAGTGATAGAAAAGAGTGGATGAAGACTTTTACCGATTATTATCAGTTAGAATTTGATAAAGTAATCGAAAATCAAATTCACTCAAATAGTGATAATATTAATATGGCAGAGGTGATAAACACCTTATCCGAAGAAACCAATGGAGAAGCTATTTTGTGTACCGATGTTGGTCAGCATCAGATGACAAGTGCTCGCTATTATCAATTTAAAAACCCAAATACACTTGTTACATCAGGAGGATTGGGAACTATGGGATTTGGTTTGCCTGCCGCAATTGGTGCGCAAGTAGGAGCACCCGATTCGGCTGTTGTTTCGGTTTCTGGTGATGGTGGATTTCAAATGACAATACAAGAGTTGGCCGTAATCAGACAATATAAACTTCCGGTTAAAGCAATTGTATTGAACAATTCTTTCTTAGGAATGGTTCGCCAATGGCAGGATTTGTTTTTTGATCAGCGATTCTCATATACACAAATGGACAATCCCGATTTTGTGAAAATTGTTGATGGATATGGAATAACAGCAAAAAGGGTGAGTAAACGAGAAGATTTACAAGCAGCCATTAAAGAAATGTTGGAAACACCGGGAGCCTATTTTTTAGAGGTAGTAGTTGAAACAGAAAGTAATGTTCTGCCTATGATTGCACCTGGAGCAGCAGTTTCTGAAATGAGACTTGAATAGAATAATTAGTAATTAAGAATAAGTAATTAATAATAAATAAGTGATTAGATGGATTGTAAATCATCTTTTTACGTGATACTGGTTACTAAATACTAAATTAAAATGAAAGAATATACAATAACGATTTTTTCTGAGAACAACATAGGTCTTTTAAATGAGGTAACTATCGTTTTTTCGCGTAGAAAAATTAATATCGAAAGCTTGACAGTTTCCGAGTCGGAAGTAAAAGGGGTATCACGATATACGATTGTAGCTTTTATCGATGAAAATCTGATTGAAAATGTAGTTAGACAAATTGAAAAAATTATAGGTGTTTTTAAAGCTCTTTACTTCGAAGAGGAAGAGATAGTACATCAGGAAGTTGCTTTGTTTAAAATAGCCAATTCGTCTAAGCTAAATGGAAAATTAGAAGCCTTGGTGAGAAATCAGAATGCCAAAATATTAACCGTAAATCCCGATTTTTTAGTTATTGAAAAAGTAGGTTATAAGGCAGAAAATCAGGAGCTTTTTAATGAACTGGAACAATACGGAGTATTACAGTTTGCTCGTTCGGGTAGAGTGGCAGTTTCCTGTCAGAAGAAAGAGTTCACTAGTTATTTAAAAGAATTATCAAATTAATAAAATAGATATGAGATAAGAGAAATGTGATGTGAGAAACTCTTTTTCACGCCTCTTTAATCTGAAATCTTATATCTCAAATCTAATATCTAAAAAGAAATAAAATGGCAACAATTAATTTTGGCGGCGTAGAAGAGCAAGTAGTAACTCGTGAAGAATTTCCATTGGAAAAAGCTCGCGAAGTATTAAAAGACGAGACTATTGCAGTAATTGGTTACGGAGTTCAAGGACCCGGTCAATCTTTAAATTTAAAAGACAATGGTTTTAATGTAATTGTTGGACAGCGAAAAGATTCTAAAACCTGGGATAAAGCTGTTGCTGATGGATGGGTTCCTGGAGAAACTCTTTTCGAAATAGAAGAGGCTTTAGACAGAGCTACAATTATTCAGTACCTGTTATCTGACGCAGGACAAATTGCAGTTTGGCCAACAGTTAAGAAATATTTGAAACCAGGTAAAGCATTATATTTTTCACATGGCTTCGGAATCACATACAAAGAGCGTACAGGAATTGTTCCTCCAGCCGATGTTGATGTAATTTTGGTTGCTCCTAAAGGATCGGGAACTAGTTTAAGAAGAATGTTTTTGGAAGGACGTGGTCTGAATTCTTCTTATGCAATTTTTCAGGATGCTACAGGAAAAGCTTTCGATAGAGTGGTAGCTTTAGGTATTGGTGTGGGTTCGGGTTACTTGTTCGAAACTACATTTAAAAGAGAAGTATATTCCGACCTTACAGGTGAGCGTGGAACATTAATGGGATGTATTCAGGGAATTTTTGCTGCTCAATACGAAGTGCTTCGCGCGAATGGACATACTCCTTCTGAGGCATTTAATGAGACTGTAGAAGAGTTAACTCAAAGTTTAATGCCATTAGTAGCAGAAAATGGAATGGATTGGATGTACGCAAATACATCTACTACAGCTCAGCGTGGTGCGCTAGACTGGTGGAAGCCTTTCCGTGATGCCACAAAACCTGTTTTTGAGAAATTGTATAGCGAAGTTGCCGCAGGAAATGAAGCACAGCGTTCTATCGACTCAAATAGCGAAGAAGATTACCGTGTAAAATTAGAAGCAGAATTAAAAGAACTTCGTGAGAGCGAAATGTGGCAGGCAGGTACTGCTGTTCGTAAGCTTCGTCCGGAAAACAACTAAATAGCAATTGAGTGAATGTGTTAATGGAACCTTTAAAAATAGATTCTGAACTCATTCACTCTATTCACATTTTTTAATACGCTGATAGGCCTTGAATATCCCATTTTTTTAAAAGGAGTGAAGTTTTTAAGTGTTTGTTAATTAGTGATTTTGCGATAAAATAATTGGGTGTAAGTAATTTGCTACAGCATTTGAATATCGTAATTGTGAATGAATTATTGTTTTCCACTACAGACTTAAGTTTATAGGTTTGTTAAGGATTTGAGAGAATCCTCAGTAAACAATCACAGCTAACAAAATCGAGATGAATCCGAACTCAATTATTATAAGTTTTATTCTCATTCTTGACCTCATTCTTGATGGATCAATAAGGAAGACTGTGTTATAATCTGAATATAGAAAACGATCATAATACTAAGTTCTTCCAAAATGGAGGAACTTTTTTTTTATACCGATCAGAAAAATAGTAAGTCTGATAGAACAAATAAAATAATGATCGGCGAAACATACTTTTATTCAATAGAAAAGGAGTGTTTCAACAAAAACTAATAGTCAATCACGTAACAAAACACGAAATATGAGTGATAAATTATTTATTTTCGATACCACTTTAAGAGATGGTGAACAAGTCCCGGGATGTCAGCTTAATACAATTGAAAAAATTGAAGTTGCCAAAACTCTGGAAGCTCTTGGAGTTGACGTTATTGAGGCGGGTTTTCCTGTTTCAAGTCCGGGAGATTTTCAATCGGTCGTCGAAATAGCTAAAGCAGTAAGTAATCCTACAATTTGTGCACTTACACGTGCTGTTGAAAAAGATATTGATGTTGCTGCCGAGGCTTTAAAATTTGCAAAACGAGGAAGAATTCATACAGGAATAGGAACCTCACCTTATCATATCAAATCGAAATTAAATTCTAACCCCGATGAAATTCTTGAGCGTGCTGTTCGTGCAGTAAAATATGCCAAGCGTTATGTCGAAGATGTGGAGTTTTATGCCGAAGATGCTGGAAGATCAGATAATGAATATTTGGCAAGAGTTGTGGAAGCTGTTATTGCTGCAGGAGCTACAGTTATAAATATTCCGGATACAACAGGTTACTGTTTGCCGTCGGAGTATGGTGCTAAAATTAAGTATTTGATGGAGAACGTTTCAAATGTTCATAAGGCAGTTTTATCAACTCATTGTCATAACGATTTAGGAATGGCAACAGCAAACTCCTTAAGTGGGGTTATTAATGGAGCTCGACAAGTTGAGGTAACCATTAATGGTATTGGCGAAAGGGCCGGAAATACTTCTCTCGAAGAGGTAGTTATGGCAGTGAAAACTCATCACGATTTGCCTTTCTTAACGAATATTAAGTCGCAGGAAATTATTGGTGCCAGCCGATTGGTTTCTTCATTAATGAACATGCCAGTTCAGCCAAATAAAGCAATTGTAGGTAGAAATGCTTTCGCTCATTCTTCCGGTATTCATCAGGATGGAGTTTTAAAGAATAGAGAAAACTACGAAATTATTGATCCTGCTGATGTTGGAATTCAAGAATCTGCAATTGTATTAACAGCCAGAAGTGGAAGAGCAGCTTTAAATCACCACCTAAGCCAAATGGGTTATGAGTTATCAAAAGATCAATTGGATGATGCTTACAGCAGATTTTTGGTAATGGCTGATCAAAAAAAGAATATCACAGAAAAAGATCTTTCAGAGTTAATGGGAGAAACTAAAGATCTTGAAAAATCAGTTGAATTGGAATTATTGCAAGTCGTTTCGGGAAAATCAACTATCCCAATGGCAACAGTTCACCTTAAAATTAAAGGGAAAAGTTGTGCTGCTACAGCAGAAGGAAATGGACCTATTGATGCTTGTTTTACTGCTGTTAAAAAACTGATATCTCAGGAATTTACATTGGGAGAATTCCTTGTGCAGGCACTAACCCGCGGTAGCAATGATCTTGGAAAAGTTCATGTTCAGGTAGAGCACAATGGAAAAGTAGCCTATGGTTTTGGCGCGAATGTAGATATAATTACAGCCTCGGTCGAAGCTTTGGTTGATGCACTTGCGAAGATTGTTTATTAGTCATCTTCGATTTCATGAGATGCTTATTACTTACGAAGCTCTCATTAAAATTAATATTGAATAATTGATAAGCTCACCATAACTGAGAATATCAAGCTTAACAGTTTAATAAAAATATGGAACCAAAAACACTATTTGATAAAGTATGGGATGCTCACGTAGTTGAGAAGATTGATGGAGGTCCTAGCGTATTTTACATCGACAAACATTTAATCCACGAAGTTACAAGTCCGCAGGCTTTTGCCGGACTGGAAGCAAGAGGATTAAAAGTGTTTCGCCCTGAAAAAACCATTGCAACACCAGATCATAATATTCCTACCGAAAATCAACATCTAACAATTAAAGACGAGCTTTCGAGAAAGCAGGTTGAAACATTAACAGCAAACTGTGAAAATAATAATATTACTCTTTACGGTTTAAATCATCCATACAATGGAATTGTGCATGTTGTGGGTCCCGAATTAGGACATACTCAACCAGGAATGACTTTGGTTTGTGGCGATAGTCATACTTCTACGCATGGTGCTTTTGGAGCTGTAGCTTTCGGTATTGGTACTTCAGAGGTTGAAATGGTATTGGCAACTCAGTGTATTTTGCAGCCTAAACCTAAAAAAATGCGAATTACTGTTGAGGGTAAATTGCAAAAAGGGGTTACAGCTAAAGATCTTACACTTTACGTGATTTCGCAGCTGGGAACTGGCGGTGCAACCGGATATTTTGTAGAGTATGCAGGTTCTGCAGTTAGTAGTCTAAGCATGGAAGGACGCATGACAGTTTGTAATATGAGTATCGAAATGGGTGCTCGTGGAGGAATGATTGCTCCAGATCAAACTACTTTTGATTATGTAGAAGGACGTGAATTTGCTCCTAAAGGCGAAGAGTGGACTAAAGCTGTTGCCAAATGGAAGGAGTTAAAAACCGATGAGGGTGCAACCTTCGATAAAGAGTATGTTTTTAAGGCTTCGGATATTGAACCAATGCTTACTTACGGTACCAATCCTGGAATGGGAACAGCAATTTCGGGCAGCATTCCTAAAGCTGAAGATATTGAAAGTAGTGAATTGCCAACATTCAAAAAATCTTTGGATTACATGGGCTACAAGTTGGGCGATAAATTATTGGGCAAAAAAGTAGATTATGTATTTGTAGGCAGTTGTACCAATGGAAGAATCGAAGACCTTCGTGTTCTTGCTTCGGCTGTAAAAGGAAAACAAAAAGCAGAATCTGTAACAGCTTGGATTGTTCCAGGATCGAAGCAAGTTGAAAAACAGGCCCAAAAAGAAGGATTGGTAGAAATTTTAGAGGAAGCAGGATTTAAAATGCGTCAGCCAGGATGTTCGGCATGTTTAGCAATGAACGATGATAAGATTCCGGCAGGAAAGTATAGCGTTTCTACTTCAAATAGAAATTTTGAAGGCCGACAAGGACCGGGTTCAAGAACAATGCTGGCTAGTCCGCTAACGGCTGCTGCAGCAGCTATTACAGGAGTAATAACAGATCCTAGAGAATTGTTTTAATAAAATATTTATACATAGTTTTTAGCTGAAGGCTGATAGCTGTAAGCTAATCGCTCAAAATATAAAAAAATGCCAATAGATAAATTTACTGTACTGGAATCATCTTATGTACCTCTTCCGGTAGAAAATGTAGATACCGATCAGATTATACCTGCACGATTCCTAAAAGCAACCAGCCGCGAAGGTTTTGGAGAGAACCTTTTTAGAGATTGGAGATTTGCTCCCGATGGAAGTCCGGTTGAAGATTTTGTTTTAAATAAGCCTAATTACTCAGGTAAAATTCTTGTTGCCGGAAAAAATTTTGGTAGCGGATCATCACGAGAGCATGCCGCATGGGCAGTTCACGATTACGGATTTAAGGTAGTTGTGAGTAGCTTTTTTGCAGATATTTTTAAGAATAATGCATTAAATAATGGGGTTTTGCCTGTAATTGTTTCTGCTGAGTTTCTTGATAAAATATTTCAAGCTGTTGAGAAAGATAACAATCAAAAAATTGTTATTGATCTTCAGGAACAAAGCATTTCTTTGAATGGTGAAAAAGAGGAATTTGAAATAAATCCTTATAAAAAGAATTGCTTATTGAATGGTTTCGATGATATCGATTATCTCTTAGATAAAAAAGAAAATATAGTACAATTTGAGAAGAATTGAATGATGGAGTAAGGTATTCTTAAAGTAAAATTAGGGAACGGAAAAATTGCAGAATACTTCGAAGAAGTATTCACTTGCAAATTTTTTTCACTTACTCTTTAAAACATTTATTCAAAACTCATTAACGAATAATAAAAATGAACGAATTGCATAGCTTAGAAATAATGGATACCACTCTTCGGGATGGAGAGCAAACGTCCGGAGTAAGTTTTAATGCTGATGAAAAATTTGGGGTTGCAAAACTAATGTTACAATCCTTAAAAGTTGATCGGATAGAGGTTGCTTCTGCCAGAGTTTCGGAGGGAGAATTTCAAGCAGTGCGTAGAATTACCAAATGGGCCAAAGAAAATAACTGTTTAGATAGAATAGAAGTTTTGGGTTTTATTGATGGAAAAGAATCTATCGATTGGATTTATGAGAGTGGAGCTAAAATTGTTAATTTACTGGCTAAAGGTTCTTTAAAGCATTTGAAAGGACAGCTAAAAAAATCGAAAGAAGAACATGTTAAGGATATTAAAAGTGCTATTGCCTATGCGAATAGTCTGGGAATAGAGGTAAATCTTTATTTAGAAGATTGGTCCAATGGTATGATGACTTCTCGTGATTACGTTTGGTATTTAATAGACGAATTGCAGAAGGAAAATATTAAAAGATTTATGTTGCCCGATACTTTAGGGGTTATGAATCAAGTTCAATCATTCGATTTTTGTTATGCCTGCTGCGAAAGGTATCCTAATTTGCATTTCGATTTTCATGCTCATAACGATTATGATTTGGCATTGGCAAATGTGTATTCGGCAGTGCTTGCAGGTGTACATGGAATTCATACTACTGTTAACGGATTAGGAGAGCGGGCAGGTAATGCGCCGCTTGCATCAGTTGTAGGCGTTGTTAAAGATCATTTGTCTCGTAAGATTAATGTAAACGAAGAAAAAATTAATACTGTTAGCCGTATTATAGAAACTTTTTCGGGCATAAGAATTCCTGCAAACAAACCTTTGGTTGGCGAAAATGTGTTTACTCAAACCTGTGGTGTGCATGCTGATGGTGATTCAAAAGACGATTTGTATTTTAACCGATTAATGCCCGAACGATTTGGTCGCGAGAGAAAATATGCCCTAGGAAAAACATCGGGGAAAGCCAATATCAAAAAGAATCTGGAAGAATTGGGCATGACTCTCGACGAGGAAATCATGAAAATGGTAACCAAGCGGGTAATTGAATTAGGCGACAAGAAAGAAAGGGTAACAACCGACGATCTTCCTTATATCGTTTCTGATGTATTGAACCATACAGTTGAGGAAATGCCAATTCAAATTAAACATTATTCTTTATCTCTTTCGAAAGGAATGCGCCCTTTTGCATCTGTTAATCTCGAAATTAATGGAAAAATGCACGAGGGAACTGCTTCGGGCGATGGACAGTACGACGCTTTTATGAATGCAATATGGAGTATTTATGAAAAAATGGGAAAAGATCGTCCGATTTTAGCTGATTATTTGGTGCGTATTCCTCCTGGTGGAAAAACTGATGCTTTGGTAGAAACTCTAATCACCTGGAATTATAAAGGCAAGGAGTTTAAAACTAGGGGTTTGGATCCCGATCAACTCGAAGCAGCAATAAAGGCAACTTCCCGAATGCTTAATCTTCTCGAACAGCAGGATAATAAGTGTAGTAAACAATTAGTAAACAGTACAAAATAAAATGAATATTTTAATGAGTTGATTTTCTTAGAAACTTACAACTCATATCTCAAATTTCAGATAAAATGACTTATAAAATAGCAGTATTGGCCGGCGATGGAATTGGTCCGGAAATAGTTGAACAAGCAAGAAAAGTAAGCGATGCGATTACTAAAAAATTTGGTCACGATTTTGAATATACCGAAGCACTGGTAGGTGCTACTGCCATCGATCAGGTAGGAGATCCATATCCTGCTGATACGCATGAATTGTGTATGAAATCGGATGCTGTTCTTTTTGGTGCCATTGGCGATCCTAAGTTCGATAATAATCCATCAGCTAAAGTTCGTCCGGAACAAGGTTTATTAGCCATGCGTAAAAAATTGGGTTTGTATGCTAATCTTCGTCCGGTAAATACGTTTAAATCATTAATTCACAAATCGCCTTTAAAAACAGAATTAGTCGATGGTGCCGATTTTATGTGTATTCGTGAGTTAACAGGAGGAATTTATTTTGGTCGTCCTCAAGGGCGTTCCGAAGATGGACAAACAGCTTACGATTCTTGTGTTTATACAGCAGAAGAGATTGAAAGAATTGTGCGTTTAGGATTTGAATATGCAGGGAAGCGTCGTAAAAAGTTAACCATTGTAGATAAAGCAAATGTGTTGGCAACATCTCGATTATGGAGAGAAACAGCTCAAAAAATAGAGCCCGAATTTCCAGAAATTGAAGTAGAATATATGTTTGTTGATAATGCAGCAATGCAGTTAATTACCTGGCCAAAACGTTTCGATGTAATGGTTACAGAAAATATGTTTGGAGATATTCTTACCGATGAGGCGAGTGTAATTTCCGGTTCTATGGGAATGCTACCATCAGCATCCATTGGAGTTCATACCTCTGTTTTTGAGCCAATTCATGGTTCTTATCCGCAAGCAGCAGGTAAAAATATAGCTAATCCTTGTGCTACGGTTCTTTCAGCTGCCATGATGTTTGAATATGCATTTGGCATGATGAAGGAGGGAGCCTTAATTCGCGAAGCTGTTGATAAAGCTCTGGAAGCAGGAGTAGTAACAGAAGATATTGCCGATGGTAAAAAAGCATACTCAACAAGTGAAGTTGGCGATTGGCTGGCAAATTACATTACGAATATATAGTTAGTACACATCATAAGTGCTCATAAGCCTGAGGAAATTGGTTAACCTCAGGCTTATTTTAAGTTTAAAAAGGGGGAATATGTCTAAAGAAAATTATTATCCGCTTATGGCGGATATTGTAAAAGCAAGTAGAGTGGTTCAGGAGGTAGCACACACAGCTCCTCTTTTAAAAAATATGAATTTGTCTGTCAAGTTTCAGGCAAATGTTCACCTAAAAAGGGAAGATCTGCAATTGGTTCGTTCCTATAAAATTAGAGGTGCCTTTACTAAAATTTCATCTCTAACAAAAGAAGTATTAGCCAAGGGAATTATTTGTGCCAGTGCGGGTAATCATGCTCAGGGAGTGGCCTATTCCTGTAATAAACTAAAATGTTTTGGTAAAGTGTATATGCCCGAAACAACTCCTCGTCAAAAAATTAAACAGGTTAAAATGTTTGGTGGCGAATTTGTAGAAATTGTTTTGTCGGGCGATACCTTCGACGATGCTGCTGCTAAAGCAATGGCCGATGCAAAAGAACATTCTCAAACCATTATTCATCCTTTCGACGATCCTAAAATTATAGAAGGACAAGGAACCATTGGTCTTGAAATACTGCAACAATTAACTGAGCCAATCGATTATCTGTTTTTACCAATTGGAGGTGGTGGATTAGCTTCTGGTGTGGGTGCATGGATAAAAGAATTTAGTCCGAATACTAAAATTATTGGTGTCGAACCAGAAGGTGCTCCTTCCATGAAAATAGCTTTTGAGAAGAATTGTAATGTCGCACTTGATAGCATTGATCGTTTTGTTGATGGTGCAGCCGTACGAAAAGTGGGCGATCTTACCTGGAAAATTTGCGAAAAAGTATTAGATGATGTTGTGGTAGTTCCCGAAGGTTTAATCTGTTCTACAATTCTTCAAATGTATAACGAAGATGCAATTGTTGCAGAACCAGCCGGAGCACTTTCCATTGCAGCATTGAACTTAATGAAAGATAAAATTAAGGGAAAGAATGTAGTTTGCGTGCTTAGTGGAAGTAATAACGATATTACCCGAATGGAAGAGATCAAAGAACGTAGCCTTTTGTTTGAAGGTTTAAAACATTATTTTTTGGTACGTTTTCCGCAGCGTTCGGGTGCTTTAAAAGAATTTGTTAACGATGTTCTCGATAGTGGCGATGATATAACTCATTTTGAGTACTACAAAAAAAGCAGTCGCGAAAAAGGTCCTGCTGTTATTGGTATTGAAGTACAAAATCCAAAGGATTTAAAGAGATTACAAAAACGAATGGCAGAGCGAAATTTTGTGTTCGAATACTTAAATGATAAAACTGATTTGTTTCAGTTTATAGTTTAAAAATAAGTTTACGATTTAATTAGAGAGCTTTTCTTAATTGGATAAGCTCTTTTTTATTTCTTTATCATTTTTTCAATGATAAAGAAATATTATACTTTTGAGAGCAATAGATACTTAATCTGCTAAAAGATGCTCCGAAATTTACTTGTTCTAGTTTTATTAATTTTTTACGGAATAAATTCTTCGTATTCCCAATTTAACAGTTCTAATAATCAGGTAAAGAATTTAAGTTATTATTTGCAGTTAAAAGATAGTATTGATAATGCCAAGAAGGAGAAAATTAAGATTTTAACCGATTCATTATCCTTTTACAGTACTCAATCATCAAATAGAAACAAACTAGATCTGCTAACTAAACTGGCCAAAGAATATGAATATTTTGTTTACGATTCGGCTTTTTACTATGGAAATCGTGCGCTTAAACTTTCTTATCAATTAAATGATAAAACAAAAATTGCAGAATCGAAATCGAATTTGGCTTTGGTATTATTGCTTAAGGGATTGTACAAAGAAACTATAGATACGCTTCAATCAATTAAGAGTTCCCATTTATCTCAGCAAAAAAGAATTGATTTTTTTGCGGTAACATATAGGGCATATTACGATTTATCGAATTCCAGATGGGGATATTATGCTCCAAAATATCGTAAGTTGGGTGATAAATATGTTTCAAAAATTGTAAGAGAAGCTAATCCTGATTCATTTCAGTACAATCTTGCTCGGGCTTTAAAAGCATTGAATCATCAGGAAGATAAATTAGCTGTGAAGTATTACGAAAAGTTAGTAAACGAGTTTGATTTAGGACCACATCAAATAGCAATTTGCCAAAGTGGATTGGGTGTTGCTTTTGGACGCTTGGGAAAGTTAGAGCAGGCAAAAAAGTGCATGAAAAAAGCCGTTATTGGAGATATTTTATCGGCTACAAAAGAAACATTGGCCGCTAAAATGTTAGCCGAAATGCTATTTCACGAAGGAGACCTGGAGAAAGCTGATTTGTATATTTCTGAGGCAAGAAAAGATGCTGAATTTTATGGTAGTAATGCTAGAAGACTCGAAATTTCATTTATTCAACCAGAAATTGAAGCAGCTGTAGTTGGTGAGCTCGAGAAGGAGAAAAAGCAGGTTATTAGGGTAGGATTTGTAATCTTAATTTTATTGTTTGTAATTATTGTTTTGGCTCTGGTATTTTTTAAACAATTGCAGGAATTAAAAAGAGCCAGAAAAGAAATTATCGAACGCAACGAAAATTTGAAAGTTGTAAATGAAAGTTTGCGCGAAGTAAGCAAGATTAAGGAAGAGTACGTAGGATATTATTTCAATTTTAGTTCTCAGTTTATCGAGAAAATGGAGGGAATGAAAAAAGCCATTTCCCGACAGTTAATAACAAAGCAGTACGATGCAATTGAAAGTGAATTAAAAAATTACAATCCGAAGAAGGAACGCAAATATTTATTCGAAGATTTTGATCGTATTTTCCTAAAGTTATTTCCCGATTTTGTGCATAGATTTAATCTCTTATTTAAAGAGGAAAATAAAATTATTTTAAAAAATAATCAAAGTTTAAATACCGATTTGCGGATTTTTGCTTTGATACGTTTAGGCATAAACGACAATGAAAAAATTGCCAGTATTCTTAACTTTTCAGTCAATACTATTTACACCTACAAAACAAAGATTAAGAATCGTTCTTTTGTTCTAAACGACGATTTTGAGAAAAAAATCATGGAAATAAAATCCGTTTAACTCAATACATTATCTATATTTTTTAAATATACTCTTTGGTGTAACTTGTTGTTCTATATTATTTTAACTCTGTGATTCGAGGAGGGTAGTCTATATTTCTTATTAGTATTTAGTTAATTCTCTTATTCTGTCTTTATTTTGAAACTAAATTCCGAACTTACCAATTAAAACATAAGGTTTGGATATTATTAATTACTAACAATTAGTTTCAATCAAGTATGAAATTTAAAACAATTTTTTGGCTTATTGCTGGTTTGGCAATGATATTGGCATCCTGTTCCAATAAACAACTAGTGAGAAAAGTTGAATCGCCCGATGGTAAAATTGGCGTTCAATTAAGTATGATAGAAGGACAAGCTTCTTACATGGTTTCATTCAATGGAAAAGCAGTAATTGAACCTTCCACATTGGGTTTCGATTTTAAAAATTTGCCATCTATTGAAAAAGGGTGGAAAATTGTTTCTACTAAGCTTTCTTCAAGTAAGTCAACATGGGAAATGCAATGGGGAGAGAAAAGAGTGGTTGAAGATAATTTTAATCAGTTATTAATTAATTTGAAAGAAGAAAAAGCTCCAAATAGAATAATGAATTTGGTGTTTAAAGTATATAACGACGGACTTGGATTTCGTTATGAGTTTCCCAAACAGGAAGCCATGACTGAAGTGATAATTACCGATGAAAATACACAGTTCAATTTAACAGGAGATCATAAAGTATGGTGGATTCCCGGCGATTGGGATATTTATGAGCATTTGTACCATACAACACAGTTTACAGGTATCGATGCAACTGCTTTACGCGCAAATGATAATTTAGCGCAGACTTCGATTCCCGAAAATGCGGTAAATACTCCTGTTACCATGAAAACAGCAGAGGGTGTTTACTTAAGTTTTCATGAAGCAAATTTAACCAATTACGCAGGCATGACTTTGAAAGTAAACAAAGAAGAGTTGATGCTGGAAAGTGGGTTGGTAGGATCGGACAGAACTGGATATAAAGTAAAGAGAGAGCTTCCGTTTTCTACTCCCTGGCGAACCATTCAAATATCTGAAAATGCCGGAGGATTAATAGAATCCGATTTGATTGTGAACCTGAATGAACCCAATAAAATTGGATCGGTTGATTATTTTAAGCCCATGAAATATGTTGGTATATGGTGGGATATGCATCTGGGAACAAAATCCTGGGATATGGCAAGTGGAAAACATGGTGCGACTACCAAGTACGCAAAAGAATTGATCGATTTTGCTGCTGAAAATACTATTGGTGGAATTTTGGTTGAAGGATGGAACACTGGCTGGGAACATTGGATCGGCTTTGAAGATCGCGAAGGCGTATTCGATTTTGTGACTCCTTATAAGGATTACGATTTGAAAGAAGTGGTGCGTTACGGAAAAGAAAAAGGTGTTGAATTAATCATGCATCACGAAACATCGGCGGCACCACGAACTTACAACCAGCAAATGGATACGGCCTATCAGTTAATGAATTCCTTGGGAATACATTCGGTAAAAACCGGATATGTTGGAAAAATTATCCCGAAAGGAGAATATCACCACGGACAATGGATGGTAAATAATTATCGACGAGCTGTTGAAATGGGTGCGAAATATAAAGTTGCTGTTAATGCACATGAGCCAATTAAGGCAACTGGTTTGCGCAGAACTTACCCCAATGTGATTGCTCGAGAAGGCTTGCGCGGACAGGAATTTAATGCCTGGGCCAGCGATGGAGGAAATCCTCCTGAGCATTTGCCAATTGTAGTATTTACAAGAATGTTAGCCGGACCGATTGATTATACTCCAGGAATTTTTAATATCAAATTGACTCCTCATAAACCAAATAATCAGGTGAATACAACTATTGCACAGCAGTTGGCATTATATGTGGTAATTAACAGCCCAATTCAGATGGTACCCGATTTAATTGAAAATTACAAAGGCAATGAGGCTTTTCAGTTTATTCGCGATGTGGCCGTTAACTGGGAAACCAGCAAAGTACTTAATGGAGAAGTTGGCGATTTTGTTACCATTGCACGTAAAGATCGTGAATCGGAAAATTGGTTTATTGGTTCTATTACCGATGAAAATGCTCGCGATATGAATATTAAACTGGATTTTCTTACGGAAGGAAAGAAATACAAAGCAACTCTTTATTTAGATGGCAAAAATGCACATTGGAATAATAATCCTACCGAGTTTCAGGTTCTTACTAAAGAAGTAAGCAGTGAATCTAATTTAGAGTTTCATTTGGCAGAAGGTGGAGGAGCTGCTATTAGTTTAATCGAATTATAATATTTAAAGTTTTATACCATTTTGAAATATATGCACGCAGGTATAATGCCAATATATATCAATTAATAGCAAGCTTGCGCTGATAGGCCTTATTTTTAATGCGAATTGGTATAATAATTTAAAAGTGGCATTCCATATTTTTAGGAATGTCACTTTTTTTGTAGCTTCACGCATACTTAATTTTATGAAGATAAATTAACATGCTACTTAAAATCAAGACTTTCTATTTTTAGAAAGGATAAGTTTTACACCAAACAATATTAATTTACTAACTATAAATTACAATGTTAAAATTGAATGTAAGAATTGCAGCATTTTGTTTTGTCCTGTTGGGAACCATGGGAAGTGCTTTTGCAAAAAAGGATGTGCGTTTAATGCGTTATCCTGATGTGAACAAAAATTTAATTGCTTTTGTATATGCAGGCGATATTTGGACTGTAGATTCAAATGGAGGCGATGCCAAACGATTAACTTCCCACAAAGGATTGGAATTGTTTCCTAAAATATCGCCTGATGGAAGATGGATTGCTTTTTCTGCAGAATATTCTGGTAGTAGACAGGTATATGTAATGCCTGCCACAGGAGGAACTCCAAAACAATTAACTTACTATAATTCGGTTAAAATGATGCCTCCACGTGGAGGATTCGATAATGCTATTTTAGACTGGACACCAGATAGCAAATCTATATTGGTTCGTATGAATCGTACTGCTTTTGGTGAGCGAAATGGTACTTATTATAAGGTGAGTATTAATGGCGGACTAGAACAGCCATTGCAAATTCCTGAAGGTGGATTTGGTGTATTTTCTCCTGATGCTAAAAAAATGTGTTTTGCA
Organism: Marinifilum sp. RC60d5; assembly: GCF_052400665.1. Classification (NCBI taxonomy): domain Bacteria; kingdom Pseudomonadati; phylum Bacteroidota; class Bacteroidia; order Marinilabiliales; family Marinifilaceae; genus Marinifilum; species Marinifilum sp. RC60d5. Next base: position 177,795 of record NZ_JBQTGK010000001.1, on the reverse strand, counting down.
CCAATCAGTAGAGAATTTAGAACTTGGAAGCGCTATAAAGGTGGTCGTGCTGCTGATTTATGGATTTACGATTTAGAGAATGATCAGTCGGAGAGAATTACAAAATTTGTAGGGTCAGATCAAATTCCATCGTGGTATAAAAATGCTATTTACTTTGCTTCCGATCGCGATCTAAAGTTAAATATCTATAAATACGATTTGGCTACCAAAGAAATTAGTCAAATGACTCATCACAAAACTTTTGATGTGATGTGGCCTTCAGGGGAAAACGGACTGTTGGTTTATGAGAATGGAGGACAGTTGTTTAAGTTAAATCTGGAAACAGGTAAGGAGGAGCGCGTAATTGTAAATATCAACTTCGATAATCCTAATATTCTTCCTTACTTCAAAAATGTAAAGGATTTTATTAACGGAATGGCAGTTTCCCCATCGGGCAAGCGTGCCTTGTTCGATGCTCGTGGCGATATTTTTTCAGTTCCAGCTAAAAATGGTCCAAGCATAAACCTAACACAAACACAAGGCGTAAGAGAAACTTCGCCAAGCTGGTCGCCAAATGGAAAATACATTTCTTACTATTCTGATGCAAGTGGGGAATATGAAATTTACCTTTTAGAAAATAAAAAGGGTGCGAAGGCAAAGCAAATTACTACAGGTTCTACGGCTTGGATGTACGATGCAAAATGGTCGCCAAATAGTAAATATTTGCTATTCTTCGATCGTAGTTTAAAATTAAAATATCTTAACGTTGAAACAGGCATTGTTAAAGTGGCCGATGTAGCTTCCAGAAGCGAAATTGATAACTATAATTTTTCTCCTGATTCCAGGTGGATTACATACGTTAAGAACAGTAAAAACGATCAGGGAGCAGTTTGGGTACATGAAATATCTACAGGCAGGAATACTCAGCTTACTGATGATACTTTTAGCGATTCGGAACCAGTATTCTCAACTGATGGAAACTTTATTTTCTTTACCTCTAACCGAGATTTTAACCTGAGTTTCTCAAGCTTTGAATTTAATTATTTATACAATAGAGCGACTCGGATTTTTGCAATGGCTTTAAAAGCTGATGGTCCTAAGTTGTTTCCTCTAAAGAACGATGTTGAAGAGTTTAAAGAAGAAATAAAAGAAGCTCCTAAATCAAATAAAAAAGGAAAAAAAGAAGAAGTTAAAGAAGAAAAATTAAAGGTAGAGATTGATTTTGATGGCATCACAAATCGTATTACTGCTTTCCCATTTTCATCGGGTAATTATGGCAATTTAAATGCTATTGAAGGAGGAATTCTTTACACTACAAATGGTAGTTTGCATAGTTACAATATTAAAAAGGAAAAAGATGAGGTGATTTTTGATCGTGTTTCAGACTATTTGCTGTCAGGAAATGCTAATAAAATCATGTATCGTACAGGTTCCACTTATGGTATTACCGATTTATCGGCAAGACAAGAGCCAGATGCTGGAAAATTATCTTTGGATGATTTAGATATGAAAATAGATCCTGTTAAAGAGTGGAATCAGATTTATACAGATGGATGGCGTATTTTCCGTGATTATTATTATGTGGAAAATATGCATGGTGTAGATTGGGCTCAGATTAAAGCAAACTACAATTTGTTAATGCCTTATGTTAGTCATCGTGCTGATTTGGATTATATTTTAGGGGAGATTATTTCGGAAACCAATACTGGTCACGCTTATGTGAATTATGGCGATTTTGAGAAGGTAAAATCCGTGGAAACCGGATTGTTGGGCGCAAAGCTTAAAGCTGATCTTGGTAATAAGAAATATATTATCTCAAAAATATTTGAGGGTGAAAACTGGAATCCTAGCAGACGTTCTCCTTTAACGGAGCAAGGTGTAAAGGTGAGCGAAGGTGATTATTTGCTTAGTATTAATGGGCATAATTTAAGTACAGATGTAAATCCTTATTTGTATCTGGAAAATCAGGTTGGAAAAATGCTTGAGATTACGGTTAATAGTAAACCAAGTTTTGAAGGTGCAAGAACATATACCATTAAGCCCATTGCAAGTGAGTTGGAATTAATGTATCTAAATTGGGTGAACGAGCGTCGCGAGATGGTAAGTAAATTATCGAATGGCAGAATTGGCTATATTCACGTTCCCAATACGGCAGTGGAAGGAAACCGGGAATTACACCGGGGCATGTATGCTTATCACAATAAAGAGGCTTTAATTATTGATGACCGTTATAATGGTGGAGGATTTATTCCAGATCACATGGCTGATTTGCTCGACAGAGATGTTTTGTCGTACTGGCATCGTAGAGGATTAGAGGCTTCTCAAACTCCAGGTGTTGCTCATGACGGACCCAAAGCCATGTTGATTAATTCATATTCTTCATCGGGAGGAGATGCTTTTCCATATTACTTCAGAAAGAAAGGCCTTGGAAAATTAATCGGAACCCGTACCTGGGGTGGATTAGTTGGTATGTCGGGCAATGCTGGTTTAGTTGATGGCGGTTATATTGCTGTTCCTCGTTTTGGTATTTTTGATGAAAATCAGAAATGGATTATCGAAGGTGTTGGGGTATATCCTGATATTGAAGTATACGATGAGCCACATTTGGTTGCCAAAGGTATTGATCCGTGTATTAAAAAAGCAGTAGAAGAGCTGTTAAAAGAATTGGAAAATACACCTAAGAAAAACATAAGCGCACCAGCAGATCCAAATCGTTCCGAATGGATCGAAGAAGATGTGAAATAATTAAAATTTATTCAATAAAGGCTGATATCATAGTAAAGGAGCGTCGTTTGATGCTCCTTTTTTTTGTTAGAATATACTTATGTATTTTTCTAAAGTTTATTAAAAGTTGTAAGAGTTCTTGTTCAAATTATTCTTTTCAAAATTAATTATAGAGGAGGTTTTATTGCAATTACCTTAACTAATTTTTGTCCCACAAAAATCTAATTAAAACATGTAAAAATTAGATTACGACTAAAAAGTGAAAATCAATTGAGCATAATTAGTGTTAGGTCATCATTTCTTATTATTTTAGACCAAAATATAAATTAAAATTATGATACTACTTATGTCTGATTGGTGGAGTACGATGGATTTGGTGGAAAAAATATTTTGGGGAATTTCTATTCCTTTTTCTGTTTTATTTCTCATTCAAATGGTAATGACTTTTATAGGAGGAGATCTTGATGATATTTCTGCTGATGCTGACACGTCTGTGGATGGAGATATAGGTATTGATTTTCAGTTTCTTACTTTGAAAAACTTAATTGCTTTTTTCACTATTTTTGGTTGGACTGGTATTATCTGTCTTCACTCAGGATTAGGGACTGTATTGTCTACTTTTATTGCCAGTATCGCTGGATTATTAATGATGGTTGTAATGGCTTCTATTCTGTACTTTATGGGGAAGCTTACCGAAGAAGGAACACTTAAGTTAAGCAATGCCATTGGTAAGGTTGGTAATGTTTATTTAACAATTCCGGCAGGTAGAAAAGGAATGGGAAAGGTTCAAATACAAGTGCAGGGTTTGCAAACTTTAGAAGCGATTACCGATGCTGAGAAAGATATTAAGACAGGGGCGGTGGTCGAAGTTGTTGACATCTTAAATGATCAAATTCTGGTTGTATATCCAGTTTAAAAAATAGTTTAACCCAATTAATTAATAAATCATTATGGGAGAATATATAGTTCTTTTAGTTACAGCAATTGTAATATTTATTTTCGTACTCATTGTATCTTTTTTTAAAAGATACAAGCGTTGTCCGTCCGACCGGGTATTGGTTGTGTATGGTAAAGTTGGAAAAGGCAGTGGTGAGGAATCGCGTTCGGCCAAGTGTATTCATGGTGGAGCGGCCTTTGTCTGGCCAATAATTCAGGATTATGCTTTCCTTGATTTAACACCAATTTCAATTGAAATTAACCTGACTAATGCTTTAAGTAAGCAAAATATTCGTGTTGATGTTCCTTCGCGTTTTACGGTTGGAGTTTCTACCGAAGGAGGTATCATGACCAATGCTGCAGAGCGTTTGTTGGGCTTATCTCAAGAAGATATCAGTAATTTGGCGAAAGATATTATTTTCGGTCAGTTGCGTTTGGTTGTTGCAACCATGGATATTGAGGAAATAAATAGCAATCGAGATAAATTTCTGGCTGCTGTTTCTTCAAATGTAGAGGCCGAGTTAAAGAAAATTGGTTTAAAACTAATTAACGTAAATGTTACCGATATTAACGATGAATCGGGATATATCGAAGCTTTGGGTAAAGAAGCTGCTGCAAAAGCAATTAATGATGCCAAAAAAACGGTTGCTGAGAAAAATCGTGATGGTTCTATTGGAGAGGCAAATGCTCATCAGGAACAACGTGTGCAGGTTGCAGCTGCAGATGCGTCGGCAGTTGAAGGGGAAAATACTGCGAAAATTACCATAGCCAATTCAGATGCTGGCAGACGAGAGAAAGAAGCAGAAGCAGAGCGTTTGGCTGTTGCTGCCGAGAAAGTAGCTCAGGCCCGTGCTTTAGAGGAAGCTTATTCAGCTGAGCAATTAGCCGAGACTGCTCGTGCTATTCGTGATAAAGCATCGCAAACTGCCGATATTGTTGTACCTGCTCAAATCGATAAAGAGAAAATTGAGATTGCTGCAGAAGCAATTGCAGAGCAAACTCGCCGACATGCGAAAGGAGAGGCTGATGCAATTTATATGAAAATGGAAGCGGAAGCGAAAGGTATTTATGAGATTTTGAGCAAGCAGGCTGATGGTTTCGATAAGATTGTAAATGCAGCTGGTAGCGATGCAAAAGATGCTGTAATGTTGATGATTGCTGATAAATTGCCAGAGCTTGTTTCAACTCAGGTTGAGGCAATCAAAAACATTAAAATTGATAAAGTTACCGTTTGGGAAAATGGTGGTGGTAAAGATGGTAAAACATCAACCGCTAACTTTATGCAGGGTATGATGGGATCGATTCCTCCAATGGAAGAATTGTTTAAAATGGCAGGAATGGAATTGCCTACTTATCTTGGTAAAAAAGTAGAAGGAAATAACGAAACTGTCGATTTCGAAGATGTTTCTGATAAAGAAAATAAAGAAGAGGAATAAACAGATTTTCACTTGTTAAATAGTAAAGGAGCATCGTTTGATGCTCCTTTTTTTATTTGCATCTATTACCCATTGGGGGAATAGAATGATATGATGGGTTTTTCCAGAGATACTTAAAATAGTTTTAACTAGAAATATAAAGCAATAAAAAAAACACCTCAATTTCGAAAGGAAATCAAGGTGCAACTAATCTACTTTGTGCTCATTAAAGTTGAGCAGTGCTTGTTGTTGTATTTTAATTTTCGTCTGTCAATAACATCAAATAATGAGCTGCTGACCACGAAAAATGATTAGCATTTAAGCCTTTTCCGGTAATTGGATGATAATTTTCGCGGATAGGAGCATCTTGCAATAAACCTTCAGCGTTCTGTAATAATTGTAGAGTTAATTTCTTAGCTTCTTTATCGAATCCATAGTTTTTTAATGCCTGAATACCGAAATAAGCCTGATCTAACCAAACCGGACCTCTCCAATATCCCTTTAAAGGATTGAACTTTTTGTGATCGGCAACTAAGGTAGGAAATGGCATTTTTGTTGCGAATTTTGTACTATCTGTAAGTAAAGATTTTACATTCTTTGCCTGCTCCTGATTAGCGATTTTTGTATACAATGGAATCCATCCTTCAGGACCTTTTTGAACGGTAAGTAACTTACCAGTCTTTATGGTTCTGTCGTAGAAGAATCCTCTGTTTTTATCGTAAAAATTTGCGGCAATTCTTTCTTTTAATTTAAAAGCTTGTATCCCAAAAGTATTTGCATCTTCTGTTTTGTTCAAAAGTGTAGCCAAATGAGATAATTGTTCTTTTTCTGCGAACAAATAAGCATTTAAATCAACCGATTCCTGATCCATAGACCATCCGTGATTGTTATTCTTTAACATTTTAGCCTTATCGAAACGAACTGCATTGTCCATTCCGCTTTCCCATTTGGCTGCGATTAAAGAACCATCTGTTGATCCATATTCGCACAATCCATTCTGGTCGTGATCGCGATACTTGTACCACCATTTATGATATTTTACCAGTTTGGGATATATTTCACGAACGAATTCCAGATCCTGAGTTGTTTTGTAGATTTCCAATACTGCCCAGGCAGCCAAAGGTGCTTTAGTATCGCGCCAATTATTCTCTTTTGGATCGAAATATACACAGTCGGCTACCATACCCATTTCATCCTGATATTGGAACATTGAATGTAAATTACTTTTTGCCAGTTCTGGGTTGAATCGAACTAAGGCAACAGCTTGCTTCCAACTATCCCACGACCAAAATCCGTAAAATCCCTGATAAGCTGCCGAAGGAAATACACCATCGTGTTGTAAATCTCCTGCAGGAGATCTCCAGTTGCTTGTTAGTGTTTGCACACACTTTACAGCTAAGCGTTTATTTTCTTCTTTATCAAGCAAAGTGTTTTTGCTATCTAGGGCTTTGGCAAGATATTTATTCCAACGGGTTTTGTTTGCCGCAAATACTTGTTGTGAATTTTCTAACCAATCCTTTAATAGATTAGCTTCAGCTATGATTTCCTGATTGTTGAAATAGTGGGAGTGAAGCAAAGTTAACTCCAATTGCTCCCCAGCTTTAATTTCCTGTGTTTGCTTCAGGTTCATTTTATAAGAAAGTTTGTCTTCAGCGACAAATACTTCTTTTTCCTGGTGGTTTTGAATTAGGAATACCTCTTCACTCTTTTCATATCTTACTAGAATGCCGTTGGTACTTGTTTCTAATTGCAAGTTTTTTTCAAACAGCCTTCCTTTCCATCCAATTTGCAGTGCTAATTCTTTTTTAGAATTATTGATGATAGATGTTTGCAATAAAGAAGTTCTGTTGCTTGTAAATATCAGGCGTATATCGATTGTTAAATCTGTAAGCTTAAGAATCTGCTGAAGCATTCCAGGCTTGTAAATCATCTCCGCTTTGGCAGTACTCAGATCAATAATTTCCTTGTTATTTGCATTGGTCAGTTTTAATTGACAAAGATTTTTACCCAGCCATTGTCCCCACATTTTCATACTTAAAGGACCAGTAAATCCGCCATAATATTTTGTACTATCCTGATGAGGTAAAGCGTATCCATGCCAGGCACCCATATCGGAAAAACCAAATGGTTTTAAATCGTATTGATTTGCTGGAATTCCCTGTATGTTGAGTACGTTGGTGTATTTATTCTGCAAATCTATTAGTTGATTTTCTTTGACCTCTTGTTTACAGGAAGTAAGGGAAAGAATTGCTAATATACTTAGGCTAATTTTTGTTTTAATATTCTTCATTTTTTTTGTTGATCTCATTCTATGTCTCCTCTCCTTATAGAGAAGGGGACATAGAATTTTGAGTGAGAAATTATTTTATTCTTTTTTTACTTAGATCATTCAAGTTTTTTTCACCATTAATTGGTCTAAGAACAAAACTGTAATGATAGGCTTGTGAAGGAATGCAATATTCTGCATGAACAGGAGCTCCCCAGGAATTATCTCCACCAACTCCCATTTGCTTATAATCTATTTGGAAACTGATAAGATCTCCTTGTTTGATTTCATTTCCATGCTTGTTAGGCTTGTCTTTGCCACCATGGAACAATTGCTTGTAATCAAATCCTAAGGCAGAAGCAGAAAGTAAAGGTGTTCCAATTGCCATTAATCCTTTGCCATTATTGTTTGTCAAAGCAATCCAACGGACATCAGTTTTGTTGCCAGTTTCCTGTGGGCGCACGTATGGGTGATATTGTTCCCAAACACTTCCTTTGTAATGATCTACAATAGCAGATGATTTTCTATCTTCCATAGTTTCCTGAGGCCCCCTTCCAAACCATTCCAGCTTGGAAAATTCTTTTGGCAATTGCAATTGCATTCCCAAACGTGGAATCATTGGCAAATCATTCGATTTAGGAACAAAAGTATTTTCAATAGAGATATCACCATTTCCTGAAACAATGTATTTACTTTCATATTTGCTGGATACTGTTGGAAGATCCAACTTCACAAGAATTTCAATTTGCTGAGGAATACCTTGGTTAATGTCAATTGAAACCAACTTACGTTTTTCTCCAGCGTCTTTCCAGATCTTACATCTGGCAGGGGTTCCATTCCCTAAGTCATTGTCGGTAACTGCCCGCCAGAATAAGGGTTTCAAACCTTTTTCGATTAATTCTGTTTCATCAATTTTATAGGATGTAATGCTACCATCTTCTTTTGAAAAGACAAGATTAAAATCTTTTCCTTTTATCTTGATTTCATTTGCATTTTCATTCATTTTCAAATCATTCAATTGATTTGCATCTACCGTTTTGAAAGCTTTGTGAATTGGCAATTGGAATTGTTCCCAGGCAATTCGATGTCCTTTGGGAATTGTTGGTTCTTCCTGAGTACTGTGCGCTTCAAATAAAATGAAATATTCCTTTCCAGGTTTTGCTTCAATTTTAGGAAGTTCAATTTCAAACTCTCTGCTACTATGAGCTGACAAGTCTGAAGAATTAACTGTTCCTCTTGCAATTTCTGTTGCATCTTCTTTCAGATTCCAGCTAATTTCAATATTGTCAAGATTGATAAAATCATATCGATTGATCAGCTTAAATCTATTCGTAGTGTGGTCAATTTTCTTAATGGCTATCGGCTGATATACCTTCTTTACTTCCCAAATGTGTGGATGAAGTTTTCTATCTGCAGTTACCAATCCGTTAGCACAAAAATTAGAATCGTTTTTTACTTTGTATACGCCCATATCTCCACCATAGGCAAAAATTGTATCGCCTTTCTCAGTTACTTTTTTGAATGTTTGATCTACCCAATCCCAAATAAATCCACCTTGGAGCTGACGATGTTTGTAGATTAAATCCCAGTAATCTTTTAAGTTTCCTACACTATTACCCATAGCATGAGCATATTCACATTGGATTAGAGGTCTTTTTTGTACATGTTCAACATATTTTACCATCTCCCACATGCGATCGTACATTGGGCAGAATATGTCAGTGTTAAATTCTTTTCCCGAATCTTCCGATTGAACTGGTCGGCTTTTATCTCTTTCCTTTATCCATTTATAAGTTGCATGGAAGTTTTGTCCACGTCCAGTTTCATTTCCTAGTGACCAGATAATGATTGATGCGTGGTTTTTGTCTCTTTCTACCATGGAAACCGTTCTGTCCATGAATGCTTTCTTCCAATTCGGTTTGTTTGCCAAGGTTTTTTCTTTGTTGTAAGGTTCGCATCCATGAGCTTCAATATTGGCTTCATCAATCATATACAAACCATATTCATCGCACAATTCATACCATCGTTCACGGTTTGGATAATGTGAATTACGAACCGAATTGATGTTGAATTGCTTCATCAACAAGATATCCTGAATCATTGATTCTTCAGTAATTACACGTCCGTTATCCTTATCGTGTTCATGTCGGTTTACTCCACGAACAGTGATTGGTACACCATTGATTTGAAGTAATCCATTTTTGATTTCACTTGTGCGGAAACCAATTTTTCTTCGGATTACTTCTTCTGTTTTATTTTCTGATTTTAATTTTATTTGTAGGGTGTATAAGTTTGGAGTTTCGGCGGTCCACTTACGAACGTTTGGGATGTTACCTTTAAAAGTAAATAGGTTATCTCCAAGTTTTAAATTGATTTCTGAATTTAAATCGATAAGAGTTTTATTTCCATCCAATACTTTAACATGAATAGCTCTGCTGTTCGATTTGGTTAAAGTTTGATTCACTTTAACATCTAATGAGAATGTTCCATTTGTATAGTTTTCGTCCAATCCAGCTTGCACAAAGAAATCTCTGATATGAGTTTTAGGACGGGTATACAAGTACACATCTCGTTCAAAACCACTTACCTTCCAGTAATCTTGATCTTCGAGGTAACTCCCGTCGCTAAAGCGATAAATTTCAACAGCCAATTGGTTTTTACCTGGTTTCACATATTTGCTTAGGTTGAATTCAGCAGGAGTTTTACTTCCCTGAGTATAGCCAACTTTTTGACCATTTACCCATATGTATGCCGCAGATCTAATTCCACCAAAATGAATGTAAATTTCTTCGCTTTTCCAACTTTTAGGAATTGTAAAAATACGTTTGTATGATCCAACAGGATTGTAATCGTGAGGAATGTATGGCTCATTGTTTGGAAAAGGGTAGGAGACATCGGTATAAATTGGTACGCCGTAACCTTCCAATTCCCAGTGAGCTGGAACTTTGATATCGTTCCACTTGGAAACATCATAGTTCATTTTGTAGAAATCTACTGGTCTATCGGCTGGTTTTCTTACCCAATTGAATTTCCAGATGCCATTTAAATTGATAAAATAAGGTGAATTTTCCTTATCGTTTAGAATCGCATTTTTCTCTGTTTTATAGGCAAAGAAAGAAGCTCTTGCATTCTCTTTGTTAATTCCAACTACTTGAGGATTTTCCCAGTCGTTGTTGCTTGTTTTCTCTTGGGCAAAAATACCCTGGTAGAAGAGAATTAGCATGATTGTTAAAAGTGTTCTCATTATTTGCGTTATCAAGTTTGAAGTTATCTATTTTCTTTTTGCTGAGTTGAAAAAGAATTCCGGATAAAAATGAATGCAAGCTTCCGGAAATCCCTTTTCTTTCATTAGTGTTAGAATCTGTTAAGATCCTTGTTTGTTGTTTGTGTATTTAGTAATTAATGTATTCCTGATTTGCTTGTACACGTTAACAACTTTTTGCATGTTTTCGTGGCATTTTTTGGTCAGGAATTCTTTTGCCTTTTTTGGGCTTTTATCGTAAAGTGCTTTTGCTTGCTTGTCGTTTTCTTCAATTTGCTGAAAGAAATCATTTTGAAGAGGTTCTCTTATTTTAAATAAATCTTCAACGGCATCTTGCCAACGTAAGTAGAGAAGATTATCTACAAAATCAATTGCCCAACGTGCCGATCGAGGATCATATTGATTGGGATCATAAATTTTGTAAGATTCATGTATTTCTTGTGTTCCACAGTAAATAGGAATGTATGGCGATGTGTACTGATTATCTTGAAAAACCCAGTAAATTCCACCAATTGGATCAGGTAACCACGATCTCAACTGACAAATCATTCCATAATTCCCCTTGGATACATTTCTTCGATTGGTAATATCCAATAATTCTCTCATTGCCTTGGTTGGGAATGGGGTGGTCATTGGGCTTTTTACCAGCTTACCTTCTTTGTTTGGAACATACCAATCAGGATCGGATGTTTTGTCGTAAATGGTACCTTCAAAAGTTGATCGCTGGAAAGCCATAATATCCTTGACAGATATCTTTTTCTCTGGCTTTACAGAGAACGGATACATAGAAATATCTTCAACGTATTGATGATAGGCATCTTGTCCTTTAAAAGGATCACTTAATTTTCTATTGGGCCATTCCTTAAGATTTGGAGAAAATTGTGAATAGAACAGCCAGAATCTGCCACTTGACCATTCGCGTAGCGTTGGACTGTATGCTTCTTGCCATATAAAAGGTTTGCCTGATTTAGGATTGTACCAACCCTTATCAATAGCAATTTGTTGATAATTTTTTGAAGCCATGAACCATTCTGGTTGACTCAAATCAATCTTTTTAATGATACTCCAGTTAGGAACAATAGCAATGTGATCGTCTGGGACACGTTGTGCAGCCCAAATGGCACCTGACTTACCTGAATTTGGTTCCCAATCTTTTCCAACCGCCACAATTTCCAAAACCCAAACTTCGTTAGGATCCGCAATACATAATGCTTCTGATTCTGGTCCACAAGACGGAAGGAAACCGTATTCTTCCATTAAAGAGGTGATTAATTTAATGGCTTCGCGAGCAGTCTTACAGCGTTGTAAGGCAAATATCTGAGCTTGTTCCACAGTCATGATTTGTTTGCCACTTTCACGGTCAACTTGCAATTCTTTTCTTTGGCTCAAGGTACTTTCAGCAATTGCCAATTGGAACTCATTAATATGTGAATAAGCAGAGTGGAAATAGGTGAAAGTTTGCTGAACCTGAGGAATGTATCCAAGAATTTCACCATATTCGTTTAATCCACCATTAATTTCTTGTAATCCATAGTGAACGGCAGTTTTTGATCCTGCAGGATACTTTTTACCATGTACAACTCGAATTCTGGTATCATTACCACCATAGGTGTGCGAGGTAATAACTGAACCATCAATAGTTGCTTTTTTACCAGCTACGATATCTGTGCAAGCGTAACTTCTAGGAAAAAGTATGCAAGTAAGTAAGCTTAGTAATAATAGTTTATTCATAATATCAGTAATTAGTTTTGAGTAATTAGTCGTTAGACAGTATTCTTTAATATTAATTATTCATTACGAATTGACATTTCCAGCCATTCTTCCAGAGTCTGAATAATTTCCTTTTTCATTTCAGGAGGGAAATGTCTGATTCTTGTGCTATGAGCTCCTTTTGGATTCACAAATTTTTTACATTTGGTATTGTTTTTCAAATCAACAGCAGTTGCTGACCAGGTATCCCATTCTCCATAAATGAAAAGCATTTTATCTGCATCTGATTGCAACCATTTGTTTACTTTTTGCATAGATTCAGGATTGAATTTCCTTATTGGATCATTCGGAAATACATGATCAAAAGTCAAATCTTTTTTGTAATTGATGTATTGCTTAAAAGGTTCAACTTTATAGCTGTACATTCCAATTTCAGTAAGTGCCTGATGATAAAAAGCAAGACTTGGTTTAAGACTATTTTCATCGAAGAAATCCATACCTGACACACGTTTTAAATGCTTAAATAGTTCTTCAGGATTCGCATTTGAAGAAGGAATATCTTCGCATTTAACGCCGCCCCATTGCCAAAATGCAAATGAGTATTCCAAAATACTTAAATCAAGAGCTTTTTCTAATCCCATCGAAAATGAATATCCTTTTTCTTTAACATGAGTTTTTGCCAATGGTAGAATTTCCTTTTTATTTTTGAAACAAGCCATTTGGAACTGGTAGATTTTATCTCTACACTCTTTACTACCAACAGTTGAAAGATGTTTATGAATTCTTTTGTCTTCACGAGCGAAATTGAGTGGTCCTACATAGGGAACACTAACATCAACATCATTTGGATAAAAGTATCGATGGTACATGGTTGTTTGTCCACCTTTACTTATTCCAGTCGTAATCCATTTGTTCTTATAAATTTTTTTCAGAGCTTGAATTACAACATGCTGATCGGCAGCAGCTTGTTTGATATTTAAGTATTGCCAATCTAAACTGTCGGGTATTGAATTTTTAAAGTATCTGTGTTCAATAGTTAACTGATTTGCATTTAATAGTTTACTTAATTCACCTGCTTTTTCTGTCCAAATATTATAACCTTGAATTTCAACTACCATTGGTTTCTCTACAGCATGATGACCTAATAAAACTCTTTGCTTAAATGTACCCGCTTCTGGATTCTCGTGATCCAGCGGCTGAGTAAAATACAATTCGTAATAACTGGTATAAGTTGTATCTCCCAAAATCTTCTTAACTGTTACATTGGGAATTTGTTTTAAACTCTCAACAAGTGTTAGAGGTTTGCTCTGAAAGCATGCCGATAAGCCAATACTAAGAAAAAATAGTAGTAATGTTGTTTTTATAATATGTTTGTTCATCTGATCTTTTTTGTGGATTAATTTCTTTGAGCTTCAACATCATCAATACGTTTAGGAATTGGTTTACCAAGAAGTTGAGATCCATTTGTAGTAATTAGAAAATCTTCTTCGTTTCGTAAGCCACCAAAATCTTTGTATTCTTCAACTTTATCGTAGTTAATAAAGTCAGTGAAGCGTTTCTCGGCCTTCCACATATCAATTAATTCGGGAATAAAATAGATTCCAGGTTCAATGGTCAAAACAAAGCCTGGTTCCAACTCTCTGCCTAAACGCAATGATTTTAATCCGAATTGTGTACTTTTAGCTTCTCCATTGTATCCAACATAAACTTCACCTAAGTTTTCCATATCATGTACATCCATTCCCATCATGTGTCCCAATCCACATTGGAAGAATAGAGCGTGAGCACCTTGTTGTACTGCATCATCTAAATTTCCTTTCATAAAACCCATTTGCTTCATTCCATCAGCAATTGTTCTTGCTGCTTTTAAATGCACATCTTTAAATTTGATACCAGGACGTAATTCTGCAATTGCTGCTTCGTGAGCATTTAGAGCAATCTGATAAATTTCTTTTTGTCTTTGAGTAAATTGTTTATCCACCGGGAAAGTACTGGACATGTCTCCGGCATAATGCATGGCATTTTCAGCACCACAATCAATTAACATCATATCACCACTTTTTAATGTATTTCCATGATAATGATTATGCAGTGTTTGACCGTTAATTGTTGCAATAGTTGGGAAAGAAAGCTGTCCTCCGGCTCCAATGGCAACTTCCTGAATAGCAGCAGCAATTTCCGATTCTTTCATTCCGGGTTTTGCCATTCTCATTGCTGTAAGGTGCATGTCAGCAGTAATGTTTACGGCTTTTTCTATCTGAATTATTTCTTCAGCAGATTTGTAATTTCTTTGGTTTACAACGGCATTAATAAATTCTACCGATGAATTTTTAGCAGCAATATTTGGGTGAACTTGTAGCAAATCAAATAGTTTTATTTGATGCTCAGGTCGATAAGGGGGTAAGTAATGAACTAGTCTGTTTTGTTTTACGGCTTTTTCTAAATAAGATTTCAAATTAGCTGCAGGGGCAGTTTCATTGATTCCAACAGAAGCACTCTTTTCACGAATGGTTGGTTGGGTTCCCATCCAAACAATGTGGTCAATTGTTAATTCATCGCCAAAAATAATTTCTCGATTTTCATCAATATCGATTATGGCATTTAAACCTGCATAATCCGATCCGAAGAAATATAAGAAGGTACTATCCTGACGATAATGATATGTGTTATCGGCATAATTCATTCCACATTCATCATTACCTAAAAATAGTAGAATACCTGATTTTATAGTTGATTTTAGTAATTCTCTGCGTTTTTGATAAGTCTCTCTTGTGAACATAAGAGTTTGATTTAAGGTGTTTGGTTAAATTCCAGGGGATATAAGTTTTCCTCTGAAATTGAAAAAATATTAAGAAATAAATACTTCTGATGTAAAAAAAGAAGGAGGGGGGATTAACAAATCCAGCATTCGTACAGACCTTTGTACGAATTGTTGTAGTGAGTTATGTAGTCGTTAAAAAGAAACATACATTTGAATTTGTTCAAGGTGAATTTAGAAAAAAAACGCAAATAATAATTTTAAATTTGTAAAAAACACATTCGATTAAATATTTATTAATCAGGTAAAAAGTTACTGTTTTTATTGAATTGATAATTCATGGGTTATTATAGTTAAATATCGATTCTAATGGTAATTATTAAAAAATGTTTTAGTTGTAAGCATACTGGTAAAGCTTAAAAATTAATATTTTCGACTTTGCCTAAACGGGAAGGCTTAAAAAACTATTATTTCATGTTTACTAGTCCAAATACAAGATTAATGTTCTGATGAATAAATTTTTTCTGTAATACAATCATTATTTATTTGAAAAACAAAAAGAATCGGATTCGTTGTGTGTTTGAATAATGATGGAATTAAAGTACTTTCAATATAAATGGTACTAGAAATGGTACAAGTATGGTTAGTACAATTCCACTAAATATTGCAATAATGGCCCATTCTTTTCCTGTGTATTTAGAGATAATAGGAAGTGTTGTGTCCATTGCAGTTGCTCCACCTGATGCAATGCCAGCCAATTTTCCAAAATATCTTACAAAAATAGGAACCGCAAGTAATGTTATTATTTCGCGTAATATGTTTGAAAGTAAAGCTATTACTCCTAATGTTTCACCACTAATTTGTGTGATGAAAATTGAAGACAGACTGTAGTAGCCAAATCCAGCGCCAACGGCCAATGCTTCCTTTAGTTGAATTTCAGGAGTGAAAATTGAAATTACACCTACTCCAACTAATGATCCAACAATTACACAAAGTGGTACGAGAATAATTTTAATGTTGGTTTCTTTAATTACTTTCCAAGATGATCGGTCGGCGCCTATACCAATTCCAACCAAAAACATGAGCAAGTAAAGTGCGTACATAGAAAAATCAGATTCCATTATTACTTCAGGTAGAAATTTGGTTAATCCTAATACTAATCCTAAAGCAAAAAATCCAAGTATAATTAAGCTGTTCTTCATGGTTCAGAGAAGTCTGTTAGTTTGGTTATTTACTTTTAAAAAATAATCTGTAGGTAATGTAAGCGAAAATCAAACTGCCTAATACTGCTCCTATGGTTAGTATTAGTGCCTGCAAACCAATTGTATGCAAATTGTTTATGATTTTCTCATTTAATCCTACACCTATTCCTAACAGGAACAGCAACAAATAAATGGACCAGGTGGTCATTTTATCAACCCCTTTAATGATTTTGGGAAACTTCCCAACAAAAAATCCTAATCCAATACCCAAGGTCATTAATACTAAAACTGTAATCATTATGAATTTATCTTTTTGTTTTGAGGAGTGAATTTACTTAAATTTTAGTGACTATTAATTTAGAAGAAGTGCCCTCCTTTTATGAGGGCACTTCAAGCTAATCATAAATACTTACCTAATCTAATTTATTTCATTGTTTGAGTTTACTTCTGATTCAGGAATTGGGAAGAAGTGTGAGGCATCAGCTACTCCAGTTCTTCCATGTGCTGTCATAGTTTCATTTAGTTTTCCCCAACGACGTAGGTCATGGAAACGTGAGCCTTCCATAGCAAATTCACAAATTCTTTCATGTTCAATTTGGGTTGTTACTGCAGCTTTATTGTTTCCTGTCATAGCTGGTAATCCACCATGTTTAGCTCTAACATTATTAATATGTGGTATTGCTGTTGATGTTTCATCTAATTCGTTTAATACTTCTGCATACATTAGCAATACGTCGGCATATCTCATTAATGGCATGTTGTTACCTTGATTGGATGCATCTAGTTCACTTTTTGTTGCAGGTAAATACTTTCTGAAACCGGTGTAGTCATAAGCAGTATTACTAGCATTCCACCAATCTCTGTATGTATATCCGTATACCCTTGGATTATCTGTATCGTTAAAATACTCATCATCAAAAAATAATGTAGCATACGAGCGGTGATCATATCGACCATCAGAAGCAATTTTGCCTTCTTTTTTAAACTCTTCTAATAAAAAGTGGCTACCAGCAATTTCGTCCCAACCAAATAAACCTTTAGGTTTAAGCCATCTGTGATGGGGGAACTTGAACCAAGCGCCATTATCCGTATTATTTGATAATTGTAATTCAAATATTGCTTCGCTTGAGTTTTGATTGGTACCATCAAAAATGCTTATGAAGTTATTTACCAGTGAGAAATTGTTTGAATTTACAACTTTAGCTAAAGCTGATTTTGCAGCTGTGTAATATTGCTTAGCATTTGCGTTATCTTCTCCAGCACGATGAAGGTTTGCTTTTCCAAGGTATGCAAAGGCAGCCCATTTTGTTGCTCTACCAACATTTTGTGCATCATAAGAGCTTGGCAGATTTTTAGAAGCTTCTTCAAAATCAGTTATAACAAAATCCCAGCATGCAGATCTTTCACTTAATGTTTTGTGAGTTTCAGGTATACTTTTAGGATATTTATCACGAAGAACAATTTTTTCCCATGCAAGAAGCAATTTTAAGTGATAATAGCCTCTTAAAAAGTGGGCCTCTGAAATCAATTCTTTCTTTTTTTCAGAATCAATTTGTTCGTCGGTCATTTTTATCAAATTTTCTAATACTTGGTTAGTAAAGTTGATACCTCTGTAATGAATATCCCAATAAGATGAAATTTGAGTATTGGCAGAATTCACATTATAATTATAAATAGTTAACCAATCTTCATAATTGTATGCATCTCCTCCAATTTGTACCAAATCAGAAGGGTACAGCTCTACTGGAAACTTTACCTCAGCAAAGCCCCAATAATCGGTTGCACATTCAAGGTGAGAATATGCAGATGCCATCCCTGCTTCTGCGTCACTGGCATTTCTCCAGAAGTTATCACTTGTTAGTTTGTCTGGTGACTTCGTCTCCATGAAGTCATCGTCACACGACGATAGCCCAATTAAGACACAGGCACTAAGTAGATATATTAATTTTTTCATGTTTTCGATTTTGTTTAGAATGATAATTGAATTCCTGCAAAGAATGACTTGTTAATAGGATAGAGGCTACGATCAATACCTTGATTTAAAACTCCGCTGCGCCCTACTTCAGGGTCAATACCCGAGTAATCAGTTTTTGTCCAAATGTTTTGTGCATTTACATATACTCTACATTTTGTAATTCCAATTTTACTAATCACCTCTTTTGGTAATGTATATCCCAATTCAATGTTCTTCAATCTTAAGAACGAGCCATCTTCTAAATATCTGGTGGATTCACGGGTGTTTCTATTAGGGTCACCAAGAATTGCTCTAGGCATACTTGTGTTTTGATTGTCTTCGGTCCATGCATTTAAAGTGGAAGCAAGGAAGTTTTGACCTGCGGACATGTTTTCCAAATAATAGCGATTACCATTGTACAAATCATTTCCATGAGAACCGTAGAACATCATCGAAAAGTCAAATCCTATGTATTTTACATCGAAGCTTAAAGAATAGGTGAAATCTGGAATTCCACTACCTGAATATACTTTATCTTTTGGATCGATTACACCATCACCATTCATATCTTTAAAGCGGATATCTCCTGGCTTTGCGGATTTTTGTAATAATGTGCCTTCTGAGTTAACATGGGCATTAACTTCATCCATTGATTGGAAAATTCCATCTGCTTGGTATAAATAAAAAGCACCAATCTCGGTACCAACTTTAGTTTGTGTTGGGAAGTGAGAGGTTCCAAATTTCAAACCTTCTCCAAATAGAGCCTGATCTGTATTAGCAAGACTTAGAACTTCATTTTTTATGGTGGTTAATGTACCATTAATATTAAAAGTGAAATTACCTTGGTTTTTATGATATCCTAACTCTAACTCAAGACCTTTGTTTTCAATTTCCCCAACGTTAACTATCGGATCATTTATACCTGCTGATCCTGCTAACTTATTAACTACTAGCATATCTTCTGTGGTTGTGTTGTAGTAGTTTGCAGTACCAGTAATTTTAGAATTAAACATGGCAAAATCCAAACCTAAGTTTTTCGAAATAGTAGTTTCCCATTTAAGGTCTGGATTTGCTACATCCCAGGCTGTACTACCCGTCCAAGGGTTAGCCCCGGTACCTCTAACATATCCAGTATTTTCGCCTGTACCTGAATAAATCAAAGTCTCATACTGGTACAATCCCAGTGTGATCTCATTACCTAATTTACCCCATGAAGCACGCAATTTTAAATTGTCGATAAAATCATATGATGACATAAAATCTTCTTCTGTAATTCTCCACCCTAAAGCAAATGAAGGGAAGGTTCCATATCTCTCATTTTTACCAAATTTAGAAGAACCGTCACGGCGAGCTGTTACTTGTACAAGATACTTACTATCAAATGAATAGTTGATACGACCTAAAATAGATGTACGTGTGTATTTATTATTGCTACCAGAAGCATTATAGGTACCACCTTCACCTCCATTTAAGGTCATAAAGTTTGGATCAAGGAAGCCAGCAGGAACATCGTTTGTAATTACATTATCATCTTCTGCAGAATACTCTGTTTTTTTACCAGTTACATTTGCTCCGATCCATTTGTTAGTTTCCTTCGATGCTGTATAACCAGCTACAGCACTTACAGAGTGCTTTTCAAAATCTTTATTGAAATTGATCAAGTGCTCCATTATCTGTGAACAGTAGTTGTTGCGTTCTTCACCATAGTAAATCCAATCTTCAGCATCTTTCGGGCTTCGTTGGAATTTTGGATGATAGCTCCACTCAATATCATTGCTATTAATCAAGCCTAAGTTTACCTGGTATGATAACCAATCAGTAATTTTAAGACGACCAGTTACATTTGCAGTAAAATATTGTAAATCTTTTTCTCCTTTATTGTTGATGTGGTTTGCATATGGATTTGCATTGGCAGGCATATCACCAGAAGTTAATTGTACGTTACCTTCTTCATCAAATGGAGAAATTAAAGGGGTAATGTTGTAAGTGTCCCTTAATGAGAATTTATGGCCTTCTGAGTTGGTTTCTGCATAAGAAATGTTTGCATCTATTTTCAAACGGCCTTTTTCCATTCCAAGTTTTGCACGAAGAGTTTTCTTAAGGTATTCTCCACCAATTAAAGTACCTTCTTCATCGTTCCAACTTCCTGAAATACCAAAGTAACCCAAATCGTTACCACCATTAATGCTAAGGTTATAGAATTGTTGCATCGCTGTTCTCGATACTTCCTTTTGCCAGTCAGTATTTGCTATAATAGGATCTGTAATATAGGCTTTTAAATCTTCTCCGGCATTCTCATACATCATTCTATGTACTTTTACATATCCTTCAGAATCCAATAAATCCAATTCATCAATTGCTTTAACAGATCCCACATGCATGTTGAAATCAACATTTACCTTACCAGCTTTTCCTTTTTTTGTAGTGATTAAAACCACACCATTTGCAGCACGAGAACCATAAATTGCAGCAGCCGCTCCATCCTTCAATACTTCAATAGAGGCAATATCATCAGGATTAAGCAGAGACATTGAACCAGGTAATCCATCAATAATGTACAATGGATTGTTGTTACCAATAGTACCAATTCCTCGGATTGTAATATTAGAACCTGCACCAGGAGCTCCACCATATTTGGTAATGGTTACCCCCGCTACTTTACCTTGTAATGCATTTACAGGGTTTGAAGATGGTGTTTTTGCCAAATCTTCGGCTTTTATAGATGCAACAGCACCTGTTAAATCAGATTTTTTCTGAACACCATAACCAACAACTACAACTTCGTTCAAACCTTGTACGTCCTCTTTAAGAATAATTTTGAAATCTGTCTGATTCCCTACTACAATTTCCTGATCGATGTAACCGATAAATGAGAATTTAAGTACAGAGTTTTCAGACACTGATAGTTGAAAATTACCATCTAAGTCGGTAACTGTACCAATGGAACTGCCTTTTATAATGATGTTAACACCGATTAAAGGTAAATCTTGATCATCGATAACTGTTCCAGAAATTGTTTTCTGATTTTCTTGCAGGTTTGTAAAATTGTTGGAACTTACAGCATTAAAAGGGAAGATCCCAATAACTGCGATTAGAATGCATAATTTCATGATCCATGAAACATAGCTCGACTGCACAGATCTACAATGTACAGTAGTTTTTGCATTTTTTTTCATATATTTAGATGCGTTAAAAATTAGTTTTGTTGTTCTTTAGTTTCAAGCATAGAACAACAAACGATTAGTATTTGAGAACGGAGAATGTTGGTAGCATTCTCTGTTTCCTATAATTTCGTTTTACTTTAAATAATACCTAGTAAAATACAATTGTTCTTATTTAAAAAGAACAATTATATTGATGCTATTTAAGTACTAATATGTATAATGAATTGGTTGCCTTTGAAGAATGGCAATAATTTTTAGGCTAGGTGGTAGCTACCTAAAAAAATGATAAGGGGTATCAACAAATCAGACATTCAAAAAGTCCTCGATGAGAATGTCTGTAAACAAGTTTTATAAATGACTGTGTTTGCATGGTTATGAATTCACGAAAATGATTAGTTAAAAATTCACCTCAATAATTCAATTATAGGTTTAAACGAAAACCTTTGCAACAAATATATATAAAAATAACTACCAGTACATACTAGTATGTTAAAAAATGTCAAAATAAATTTAAATTTTTAGTTTATTTTATTATTAAATGCTTAGTATTATTGCTGTTGTAATAATATGAAAAATTTATTTTTCATATTCCTGATATATCTATTTAGATAATTTATTTGAGAAATATCATGTTTGTAAAGAGAATCAAAAAAAAGACTGATTTTAATTTAGCCTAATTGTGAAATTTTGTTTCATGAATTTACAAAGCCATAATTCCTTTTATTCCTTGTGCTCTGGCATATATTTCAACAACATCATCAGCCGAGTTCATTACTTTTTTTACGGTAATTCCAATATAACGAATATCTTTCGATGTTTTGTATGTGAATTTTGTATCTGTGGGAAACAGATTTTTAACAGCATTTATTTTGTCTTCATTATTGGGAACAATAAATTTAAACATATATAGGGAAGGCCATTTTGTCGACTCAAATAATTGCTGTTTAATTCTGTTGTATTTTTCCTTATCCATTTTATCGATTTTTTTAGAGAGAACAAAAATCGCACTTTTTTCTGTATCCTCACAATAACTTTTTAGAAGAAACTGGAATAAATTGTTAATGCTTTGTTTTTGCTGTAATAGGGAGGTTTTATTTAATTATTTGTTAAGAGGGTATAAAATGTTATGTATTTACCTTTAAATATTATCTTTACATTTCTATAAATAGGTCATTTATTTTTATACCACATAAAAACTACACTAACTTAAATACTAGATGAATAGAAAAGTAATTATTGTATTATCGGTCATTGTAACTTTGGTCGTTGCATTTTTTGTAATGGAAATATTAGCAGGATTAAAAAAGGATCCGAAGAAGAATCTCGACAGGAAAAAAATTCCTGTGGTAAGAGTTGAGCCGGTTGCCTACCATTCTATTTCTGCTCCAATTGTGGAAAAAGGCCGATTGGCTTCCAATCTTGAAGTGAACTTAAGTTCTGAAGTAGCGGGGCGAATTGTTGAAGCCGGAGTTCCTTTGAAGGTTGGACAAAAATTTAAAAAAGGACAGTTGTTGATTCGTATTTACGAGGAAGATGCAAAAATGGATCTGCGTGCTCAGAAAAGTCGGTTTTTAAATAAACTTGCCGAAAATTTACCAGATATAAAAGTTGATTATGCTGACAATTTCGACGAATGGATGAGCTTTTTTAATTCAATTAATCTGGATCTGCCAATTTCTGAATTGCCAACAGTAAAATCCGATCAGGAAAAAGTATTCATGGCCAGCAGAAATATCTTAGCCGATTATTATGCAATTAAAAGTGCCGAAGTAAAGCTGGAGAAAAGAAAAATATATGCTCCCTTTGATGGTTCTTATGTAGCAGTAAATACGCAAATTGGCTCGGTTGCTGGAATGGGATCTAAGCTTGCCGGAATTATTCAATCAAATAATTTAGAGCTTCAGGTTCCTCTTGAATCTAGTGATGTTAGATGGCTAAATCTTAACGAAAAAGTTGATATTCTTAATGCTAATGGCGATGTGCTTTGTACAGGAAAGTTAGTGCGAAAATCAGATTTTGTGGATCAGGGCACACAGTCGATTTCTGTGTTTGTAAAAATTGAAAAAACAAACAATCAGGAATTATATCAGGGACAATTTTTAACTGCTCGTTTTAATGGAAAAATGATTGCGAATGCAATGGAGATTCCTAGAAATGCAGTATTTAGTTCGAATAAAGTATTTGTTGTTGAAGGTGATGTAATGAAAGAGAAGGAGATTTCGGTTATTAAGCGAAATGAAAATACTTTGGTGTTTAATGGTCTAAAAGAGGGTGAAATTCTTGTGGTTGAACCTCCTGTTAAAGCAACTGAAAACATGAAAGTAAAAATTCAGAAATAGAGCATAATGAGAAATATTATATCACAATTTGTAAAATATCCGTTTTACGGAAAAATGATTATTGCCTTAATGGTAATAGCTGGTTCTACTTCTTTAGTTTTTATGAAAAAGTCATTTTTTCCTGAGAATGAATCAAAAACAATTTCCGTTTCCATGGTGTATCCGGGAGCTTCACCCAAAGAGGTAGAAGAGGGAATTACTTCCAGAATGGAAGATGCTGTTCGGGGAATTGTTGGCATAAAGGAAATGAACTCTGTTTCATCGGAGGGATACGCTCGTCTTACCATAACCACTACTGGGGATTATGATCTCGACGAAACGCTTGCCGATGTTAAGAACGCTGTTGATGGGATTCCATCCTTTCCTTCTGGAGCCGAAAAAGCTGTGATTGCTAAGCGAAGAGCAACAACACCAGCCATACGAATGGCAGTGACCGGCGATGCCGACTTGCTAACCTTAAAGAGATATGCTGACGATATTTATGACGATTTGATGCGTTCTAAGGTGATGTCGCAAATTACGCTTTCGGGTTTTCCCCAATTGGAATTGTCGGTAGAAGTAAAAGAAGATAATTTGCGCCGTTATCAGCTTACGTTTAGTGAGATTTCGGCAGCAATAGCCAATAATAATATTGATATTTCGGGTGGTGCCATAAAGAATGAAGTCGAAGAAATATTAATTCGAACACGCAATCGTTCGGTTAATCCTGATCAAATTGGAGAGATTATTTTAAAAGCTAATCCCGATGGTAGTTACATACGAATCAGGGATGTGGCAAATATTCATTTCCAGTTTCAGGATGTACCCAATTCATCGTACATGAATAAAAATCCGGCGATTTCGATTAGCGTTAACAAGTTGAATGATGAAGATTTAGATGAAATTTCAGATTTCTGTAATAAATATGCGAAGAAGTTCAATGCAAAAAATGATGATGCAAGTTTAGAGATTACTTTCGATTTTGTTGATTTATTGCAATCCAGACTTTCCTTGCTTTATAGAAATGGAGGATACGGATTACTTCTGGTTGTTGTTTGTTTGGCTCTTTTTCTAAGTTTTCGTTTGTCTTTATGGGTAGCCTGGGGAATTCCAGCTTCCTTTTTGGGAATGTTTATCCTTGCAAATTTAATGGGAGTTACCATTAATATGATTTCTCTTTTTGGAATGATTCTCATCATAGGTATTTTGGTGGATGATGGAATTGTGATTGGAGAAAATATTTACTCCCATTTCGAAAAAGGAAAGAGTCCAAGACGTGCTGCAGTTGATGGTACCGTTGAAGTGGTACCTGCCGTGTTAACATCGGTTACTACCACAATGGTTGCGTTTTCGCCACTTCTATTGGTTACAGGGAATATGGAGTTTATGTACGAAATGGCTTTTGTAGTTGTTGCCTGTTTGGGTTTATCATTATTCGAAAGTCTTTTTGTTTTGCCCGGACACGTAGGAAACGAAGTTGTTTTAAACCGTAACCGAAAGGATAATTTCTTTAACCGGTTTAGAAAGAAAATCGAAAAAGGAATTATTTACGTACGGGATCATGTTTATACAGGCATCTTAAATCGTGTGGTTCGCTGGAGATGGTTTGTTGTTTTTATTCCACTTGCTCTTTTGTTTATAACAGTTGGATTGTTTCGTGGAGGTCTAATACAAAGTACATTTTTCCCAAATGTGTCGTTCGATACTTTTGCAATAAATATAGCCTTTAAACCTGGTAGTAATAAGGATATTACCATTGGTAAATTAAAAGAATTCGAAAAAGCAGTATGGGAGGTAAACGATGATTTAATGGAGGAGTTTCAGGATACTGCAACTTTTATTAAATACACAAACTTATCTTCCGGAAATGCCTTCTCCGGACAAGAATCTGGTCCACATGCAGGTAATCTATCGGTAACTTTGCGTGATATGGAAGGAGCGCCCGTTTCCAGTTTCGACATAACCAGCAGGGTAAAAGATAAAATTGGAGAAGTAACCGGAGTTGAGAAATTTACCATAGGTGCCAATAATCGTTGGGGAGCTCCTGTTTCCATATCACTGCTAGGAAAAGATTTAAACCAATTAAATCAGGCTAATGATTTCTTTCAGGGAGAGCTGCGAAAAATGGCATCTCTGTATAATATAAATGATAATAATCCATTAGGAAGTAGAGAGGTTCGTTTAAAATTAAAGCCTAAAGCCTACTATTTAGGAATGAACTTACGCTCTATTACATCGCAAATTCGTCAGGGATTTTTTGGAGGACAAGCACAGCGTTTGCAGGAAGGAAAAGATGAAATTAAAGTATGGGTTCGTTATCCAAAAACCGATAGGGTTTTTATTGGTCAAATGGAAGATATGAGAATTCGAACTCCAAAAGGAGAGTTTCCTTTATCCGAGTTAATCGAATATGAAATACTAAGAGGCCCGGTAAGTATTCAGCGTTATAACGGAGCACGAGAAATACGTGTCGATGCCGAATTAATTGATCCTAGCGAGCCAGTTCCGCCAATTTTAGAATACATCGATGTAAATATTTTACCCGAATTGGAAGCCCGCTTTCCAGATATTCGTCCCGAATATCAAGGTCAGCAAAAGCGATCGGCCGAAGATATCGAGGAGCTGAAGATTTATTTTTCAATTGCTTTTATGTTGATTGTTTTTATTGTGATGATTCACTTTAGGAGTTTTACACAGGGAATAATTGTATTGTTAATGATTCCTTTGGGTTGGTTAGGATCGGCTTGGGGGCACGGTTTAGAAGGGTTTCCTGTTTCCATGTTAAGTGTATGGGGAATGGTTGCTCTCTCGGGGGTAATTATAAACGATGCGGTTGTTTTTCTCTCCAAGTATAATTCATTATTAGATGAAGGTTTGGAACCTGTAGATGCAGTAAAAGAGGCTGGTAAAGCAAGGTTTAGAGCCATTGTTTTAACAACAATTACAACTACCGTAGGATTATATCCTTTAATTTTGGAAACTTCGTTTCAGGCCCAATTTTTAAAACCTATGGCCATTGCATTGGCTTATGGGGTTTTGGTGGGAACCATGTTTATTTTAATGTTTTTCCCTGTTGTAATTATGATTCTGAATGATGTAAAAAGAATTACTCAGAGTTTTTGGGAAGGAGAAAAAATTACAGCTCGTGATGTTGAGCCAAAAATTAGAGAATCGAAAGTTAATATGGATTAAAAATCAATTTCCCCGAACTTATGTTTCGGGGATAAAACAATAATTAAATGATAAAAAAAATATCATTCCTTTTATTCTTATCAATCTATGCCTTTTGTGCAGTTAATGCCCAGGAAGAGTTAAGTTTATCTAAAGCTATTCAGGTAGGATTAGAGAATAATTATGAATTAAAAATATTCCGAAAAAACGAGGAAATAAGCAAGTTGAATAATTCATGGGGAGCCGTTGGGCGTTACCCAAAAGTTCAGTTTAATCTTGTGGGACAAGAAATTAAAAATTATAATGAAACAAATGATTATAATAGTCTTAGCTTAACACCATCACTGGATGTGAGTTGGACCTTGTTTGATGGTTTTGCTGTGAATATACGAAAAGATAAGTTTGACGATTTAGAACAACTTTCTAAAGGAAACACGATTGTTGCTATAGAAAATAAAATAGAACTGATTATTCTGGCTTATCACAAAATTTTACTTGAGAAGGAAAGAGTAGAAGTGAGTCGAAAAATTATGGATTTGTCGGCTGATAGATATGAAACAAAAAAAATTGGGAAAGAGATTGGTAGTTCGGTTACTTATGATCTACTACAAGCTAAAAATGCCTGGTTGGAAGATCGTTCTTCCTTCTTGTTACAAGAAGTGAATTTTAACAATTCTGTTCGCGACTTAAATTTTCTATTAGGAGTTCAGGAGAGTAAAACTTATCAGTTTACCGATGAATTTAAACCTGTTGTAGATGAATTTAAATTAGCTGATTTGTTAGATAAAATGCTGGCAGGTAACAGTAATTTGAAAAATCGCTACATTCAGGAAATGATACTAAAGCGAGATATTGATTTGGCAAGAAGTAATTTTTATCCAAACCTATCATTAGGTACCGGTTTTCAGGGAAGCCGTACTAAACTTAAATATGATGGATCATCATCGAGTACTTCCGATGCGCATTATTTTTATGCCAATGTAAGTCTTAGTTTTATGATATTTAATGGCAATACAAACCGTCGTGCCCTTCAAATTTCAAAAATTGAAGAAGAAATAGGGAAAATTCAAACCCAGGATATAAAGCATTCTTTAACAAATCTTTTGGCTCAGCAGTTCGAGTTGTATAATGTTCGCTTAGAATTGTACAAGTTGGCTCAGGAGAATTTGGAGGCTGCCGAATTAAATCTTTCGATCTCAAAAGATAAATACGAGTCGGGAAGCATTAACTCCTTCAATTACCGCGATATTCAAATTATTTATCAGAATGCTGCACTTGGAAGATTGAATGCAATATTTAATTTGGTTCAATCGAGAACTGCCTTGGTTCGAATGACAGGTGGAATATTAAAAGAATAAAAAAATACAGAACTTAAAAAAATGGCTGTTCGAATAAATCGAATGGCCATTTTTAATTTTAGGTCGATTTTTTAATTTCTCATTTATAGATATATGAGCATAATGTGTGAGTTTTTTTTGTATTCTTGTTTCTATTAATTTCCTTATTGAAAATACTAAGCTGATGAAAATAGTTGTAGCTCCCGATAAATTTAAAGGTTCCTTAAGCGGATTGGAATTTTGCAATGCCGTAGAAAAAGGCTTACTAAAATACATTCCAGATGCAGAAATAGTGAAACTACCACTTGCCGATGGAGGGGATGGAACCGTTGAGGTTTTAAAATACTACTTAGAGGGTGAGTTAATTTTTCGAAATGTAAATGATCCGTTAGGAAGATCTGTGAAAGCTTCTTATTTGTACTCCGAAGGGAAGAAGACCGCTTACATCGAGATGGCTGA
This sequence comes from Marinifilum sp. RC60d5, assembly GCF_052400665.1. Lineage (NCBI taxonomy): Bacteria > Pseudomonadati > Bacteroidota > Bacteroidia > Marinilabiliales > Marinifilaceae > Marinifilum > Marinifilum sp. RC60d5. Next base: position 149,140 of record NZ_JBQTGK010000001.1, on the reverse strand, counting down.
AGCTTCAGGAATTAGCTTGCTGAAAGGTGATGAAGCCAACCCGATGCTAACGAGTACCTACGGAACAGGAGAGCTAATTAAAGATGCTTTAGACAAAGGTGTACAGCACATTATACTTGGAATTGGAGGTAGCGCCACCAACGATGCCGGTTTGGGCATGGCAAGAGCTTTAGGATTCGTATTTTTTGATCAGAATAAAGAACAATTAAAAGGTCTTGGCGAAGATTTAATTGCTTTAGATTCTATTGATAATTCAACTATCCACCCAAGATTAAAAGAGGTAAAATTCGAAGTAGCCTGCGACGTAGATAATCCTTTGTATGGCGAAAATGGTGCCGCCTATATTTATTCTCCGCAAAAAGGGGCGAGCCCCCAAATGGTGCTGGCCTTAGATGCTGGATTACAAAATTTTAATGAGGTGGTAAAGAAGCAATTTAATGCAGATTTTCAATTGGTAAGAGGAGCTGGAGCAGCTGGCGGACTGGGAGCTGGATGCATTCTGTTTTTAAAGGCCAGGCTAAATTCTGGTATCGATTTAATTAAGCAGGAAGCCAGGTTTGATGAACAAATTATGGGATCAGATTGGATTATAACGGGGGAAGGAAAACTGGATTCTCAAACTTTCTCGGGCAAGGTTATTCGTGGAGTATTAGACTCTATCACATCGCAAAAATTAGCTTTGTTTTGTGGAGTGGTTGACTTAAAAAAAGAGGATCTTGAAAAAGTAAAAATCGATTATATTTCTCAAATGGTAGATTATGCTAAAAATTTGAACGATTCCATTAAAAAGGCCGGAGTTTATCTTCAGGAAGCAAGTCAGGAGTTTGCCAAAACATTGTAAGTTAACGATTATAAATATCGCTTGAAACGGAATTTTCAGTTTTGGGAATTCCGATTTTATTTCGAGGTAAACCATCTTTTTGTATTTTTTATTTGAAAATCTCTGCAAGATGGAATGCATTTTTTGGATGCCGATTTTGTTTCAATAAATTAATAATTTCACTTCTTCAACATCTTACTATTGGTTTAAAGTATGTATTTTTATGCTTTATTTGTGAGCAGATTAGATTCAAAAACGAACAGATACAACGCGAAATGATGCATAACTATGAGAAAGATCCATTGTTGAAAAACAATTACAGTGAAGATGAATTGCGATTTTTAAATTTGCTAGCCGAAAAATTCCCTACTGTTCAAGCGGCTTGTACCGAAATAATAAATCTTGAATCTATACTAAATCTGCCGAAAGGTACTGAACATTTTCTAACAGATATCCATGGTGAATACGAGACTTTTAGTCATGTATTAAGAAATGCTTCGGGAATGGTGCGCAAGAAAATTGATGTTGTGTTTCAAGGTGTTCTTAGTGAGAAAGAGAGAAGGCAACTAGCAACATTAATATACTATCCGGAAGAGAAGTTAAAACTCATTACAAACGAACAGAGTGATTTAAATGAGTGGTTCTCGATAACACTTCGTCGTTTGATAGAGGTGGCTCGTGTATCTGCCGACAAGTACACGCAATCGAAAGTGAGAAAAGCCATGCCAGCCGATTTTGCCTACGTAATCGATGAATTACTGAATGAGCCTACTGCCAAGAAAGAAAAGTATTTCGATTGCATTATTCAATCTATTATTGATGTGAATCGTGCCAACCAGTTTATTGTGGCAATCAGTAAATTTATACAGCGATTGCTGATCGATCGATTACACATTATTGGTGATATATACGATCGTGGACCATTTGCCGATAAAGTTATGGATGTGATTCATGATCATTATTCGGTAGACATTCAATGGGGAAATCATGATATTGTATGGATGGCTGCTGCTACGGGAATTCGCGCTAGTATTGCCGCGGTAATTCGTTTAAGTGCCCGATACAATAATCTGGATACCCTGGAAGATGCTTATGGAATTAATTTGATGCCATTGGCGACTTTCGCAATGAAAGCTTATGAGAACGATCCATGTGAAGCTTTTATTCCTAAAAATACACCAAAGGAAAACACTGGCTCTACGCAGATTAAACTGACGAGTAAGATGCACAAGGCCATAATGGTGATTGAAATGAAACTGGCTGGTGAAATAATAAGGCGTAGTCCCGAAATGGAAATGGACGATCGATTACTTCTCGATCAAATCGATTACGAAAAAGGTAGCATTACTATTGATGGCCGGGAATTGCCATTAAATGATAAATCATTTCCTACCATAGATCCTCAAAATCCGTATCAATTAACAAAAGAGGAGGAAGAACTGGCAGAGAAGCTTCGTTATTCTTTTTTGTATTGCGAAAAGTTGCAGCGACACATCAAAACCTTATTTTCGAAAGGCGGAACTTATCTCTCTTATAATTCGAATCTTTTGTTTCATGGATGTATTCCTCTCGATGAACATGCAGAATTTAAAGAATTGACTTTGCAAGGTGAAACCTATAAGGGAAAATCTCTTTGTGATCAGTTCGATTTAATTTGTCGCCGAGCGTACTTTAATCGCGAACATCCCGAAAGAACCAGTAAAGACCGGGCTTACATGTGGTATTTATGGAGTGGTGCATATTCACCATTATTCGGAAAAAAGAAAATGGCCACTTTCGAACGTTATTTTCTAGACGATAAAGATGCGCAGCGAGAGGAGAGTAATATGTACTATAAATTAAGAGACGATAAGGATGCTTGTGCTCGTATTCTAAAAGAATTTGGTCTCGATCCTGAAGTTTCACACATTATTAATGGACATGTACCGGTAAAAGTAGCAAAAGGCGAAAGTCCGGTAAAAGCAGAAGGAAAACTTTTCGTGATTGATGGTGGTATGTCGAAACCCTACCAAAAAGTAACTGGTATTGCAGGTTATACTTTAATTTATGATTCTTATAGTTTAATTCTTGCAGAACACACCTCATTTGAATCGAAGCAGAGAGCCATACTCGACGAGATCGATATTGTATCAACGCGAAGTATGATTGAACATGCAACTACGCGAATTCGTGTTGGAGATACCATAATTGGTGAAAATCTGCGCCAGCAAATTCAGGATTTAAACCGTTTACTCGAAGCTTACCGCAAAGGGCTTGTAAAAATTAAGAGAGTCTAGGTATCATTTTATACTTGTGGATTATAAATTCCAAACGATTGATTGTGCAAAGACTAAAATAGAATCGTTTGGGAATTTTATGATGTGCCATAAAGAAATAGAAGTGAGCGATACTATTTCGTTAGATTGCATTAATTTATCTGCTCAAATAAATAACTTAAAAAATCGATAAAGAAGGCTTTAGGAACAAAGAAAGCATCTGAAAGGCACAAGTTAATAAAGAAAAAAATCCTTAATTATTAGACTTTCAATAGCATAAACTCCTCGGATATATTCACAATGTTTTGATTCTTTTTTTTTTCTAGTTCTTAGGAGTGATTTTTAATTCAAATAACTTCATCATTATATGTTAATCTGTAGACTGGTGCACTATAAATTTGCATCAAAAATTTGAATTACTCTTAGATTGATACTAATGGGTAATTATACCCATTAGTAGGTAGTTTATAATTAATTGCCTCCATATCGAATTTAATTATCCGAAGAGAAAAAATTAATATAAATTCTATCCTTCATAGACAAAAAATGAAGTTAAAAACAAGGGATATTATCCTTTTTGAACCCGTTTTTTATATGTTTTACAATATCTTATGTGTTTTTTTTAAATTTTTTCTTGAATATGAACAGATACTCGTAATGGATTGATAAATAGTGTTTTATATACTAAAAAAGGGAAGCTAAATGTGGATTCAAACGTTTACGCTTGCAAACTGCTGTTTTTAAACAGTTTCGTATCTACAATGAAAGTATATATATTCGCCATTAAATAATGAAATAATTCTTTAAACGGTTTTAAAGATTAAATAGGCAGATTTATATGAATTGAGGTGAAAAGTTTAGTTCCGCAATTGAAATGTAAATTGTAAAAATAGAATAGCAATTGAAGTAAAATAGAAATTCCTTGAGGTTTTCTAAGCATATTACTCGAAAAAAAATATAAAATGAAGGTATCTGAAAAATTAGATCTCTTAAAGAAAAAAAGAGAAGAAGTTAAAAAGATGGGCGGAGATGCTCGTGTTGCTAAGCAACATGAAAAAGGTAAGCTTTCTGCACGCGAGAGAATAGACTTGCTTTTTGATGAAGGAAGTTTTAGAGAATTGGATATGTTTGTGGAACATCGTTGTGTAAATTTTGGTTTTGAAGCAACCGAAATCGCTGCTGATGGTGTAATTATTGGCCATGGTTTAGTTAATGGTCGTCCTGTATTTGCTTACTCTCAGGATTTTACTTCTCGCGGAGGATCTTTAGGTGAAATGCACGCTGCAAAAATCTGTAAAATAATGGATTTGGCAGTAAGCGCTGGTGCTCCTATTGTTGGACTTAACGACTCGGGTGGAGCTCGTGTTGAAGAAGGTGTTGATGCTTTAAAAGGTTATGGTGATGTTTTCATGCGTAACTCAAGAGCTTCAGGAGTAATTCCACAGATTTCTGCTATTTTAGGTCCTTGTGCCGGTGGAGCAGTTTATTCTCCAGCAATGACTGACTTTGTTTACATGGTTAAAAAGCAAAGTCACATGTTTATTACATCTCCTTATGTAATTAAAACAGTAACCGGTGAAGAAACTACTTTTGAAGAGCTTGGTGGTGCTATGGCCCACAATACTAAAAGTGGTAACGCACATTTTGCCTGCGATTCAGATGAAGAAACTATTGAGTCAATTCGCGATATTTTAGGTTACTTACCAAATAATAACTTAGAGGAAACTCCTCAGTTGCCAATGGGTGACGATCCTGAGCGTGTTTGCGAAGAACTGGATACAATGATTCCAGATGATCCAAAAACACCTTACGATATGAAGGCTGTTATCGAATCAGTTCTTGATCAGGGTGAGTTTTACGAGGTACACGAGTACTATGCCGAGAATGCAATTGTTGGTTTTGGTCGATTAGACAACCAATCGGTAGGTATTATCGCAAACCAACCATTAATTCAGGCTGGTTGTTTAGATATTGATGCTTCTGATAAAATTTCTCGCTTTGTTCGTACTTGCGATGCTTTTAATATTCCATTGATCACATTTGTAGATGTTCCAGGATATCTTCCAGGAGTTCAGCAAGAGCTAGGTGGTATTATCCGTCACGGAGCAAAATTACTTTGGAGTTATGCTGAGGCTACTGTACCTAAATTTACTGTGGTAACACGTAAAGATTATGGTGGAGCTTATTTAGCAATGTGTGCTAAGCCATTAGGAGCTGATATGGTATTTGCATGGCCAACTGCCGAAATTGCAGTAATGGGTGCTAAGGGTGCTGTTGAAGTAATTTCTACTTATAAAAAAGAAATTGCTGCTGCTGATGATAGACAAACTAAAACTGCTGAGAAAATTAAGGAGTACGAAGAAGCATTTAACGTTCCTTATTTGGCAGCTCAACGTGGACATATCGATGATGTAATTCTTCCTAGCGAAACTCGTGCAAGATTAATTGATGCGATGAAAGCTATGCATACAAAAGCAGAAGTTTTACCAGCTAAGAAGCACGGAAATATTCCATTGTAAAAAAAAAGACTTTTAATAAATTAATTATTAATACCAATAATTATGACACGAGAAGAAAAGATTAAAAAAGCAGTTCTTGTAGCAGTTGCTCACCACATAGAATTAGAGAAAGCTGAAGTAGTAAAAGTTGAAAGTTCGACTAATGGTTCTTGGTCACGTACGGGCATAAAAATGAATATGGCCAAACGTAAGATTGTACAGCTTCGTGGTCGTAGTTTGCGAAGTGCATAATTCTATTTTCCTGTTTATTGGGAAACGTATTAATTTAAGAAAAATAAAAAGATAAAAACATGATATTCGATAAGCACGGGGTTTTACAAATGACCCAAATGAATTATGGCAGCGATCGTCCAAAAGCTGAAAATCCAATTAAAATTAACGACGTAAGTTTACGTGATGGCCACCAGTCATTATTCGCAACTCGCGGTCGTACTGAAGATATGTTGCCAGTAGCAGAAATGATTGATGAAGCAGGATATAATGCTGTTGAAACATGGGGTGGAGCTACTTTTGATACGATGCACCGTTTCTTGGGTGAAGATCCATGGGAGCGTCTAAGAGTATTAAAAAAATACATGCCTAAAACACCATTTTCAATGCTTCTTCGTGGACAGAATGTGGTAGGATACCGTAACTATGCTGATGATGTAGTTCAATCTTTTGTTCAAAGATCAATTGATAACGGTATGGATATCTTCCGTTGTTTCGATGCATTGAACGATTTTAGAAATTTCGAAACTGCAGCTAAAGTTATTAAGGATAACAAAAAACATTTACAAGGTGTGGTATGTTATACTTTGAACCAACCTCGTTTGGGTGGTGAAGTATACAATATGGAATACTACATTAATAAAGTAAAAGACCTTATCGAATTCGGTGTTGATTCTGTATGTATCAAGGATATGGCCGGATTGATAGCTCCTTATGATATTTACAATTTGGTTCGCGAAATCAAGAAATTTACTGATACACCAATTAACTTGCATACACACTTTACTTCAGGTATGGGTGACCTGGCAATTTTCAAAGCTATCGAAGCAGGTGTAGATATCGTTGATACTTGTATCGGACCTTATGCTTACCGTACTTCTCACCCCGCAGTTGAGCCAATGATTATGTCATTATTAGGCACAAACCGCGACTCAGGAATGGACATTAATAAGATTAATGAGATTGCTGCTGAAATGGAGAAATACATTCCTAAATACAAGCACTTAGACAATAGTCCTAAGTATGCTACTACTGATATCAATGTATTATTACACCAAACTCCAGGTGGAATGCTTTCTAACCTTGTAAATCAGTTGAAAGCTATGGATGCATTGGATAAATTACCAGAAGTATATCGTTTACTTCCTAAAGTTCGTAAAGATCTTGGTAATATTCCATTGGTTACTCCTACATCTCAAATTGTTGGTGTACAAACAGTAAATAATGTACTATTCGATTCTTACGAAGGAGAATATGCACAAATTACCAAAGAGGTAAAAGATCTTTGCTACGGATTGTATGGAAAAACTACTCATCCAATCAACCCAGAGGTTCAGAAGAAAGCGCTTAAGGATTATCCTCGTGGTGAGGAGCCTATTACAGCTCGTCCAGGATCTATTCTTGAGCCAGAAATGGATGCTGTGAAAGCTGAATTCGGAGATCTTGCCAAAGATATTGATGATGAAGTTTTATGCGCACTTTACCCTATTACAGGAAAACGCTTCCTAAAATGGAAATATGGTGTAGAAGAAGTTCCAGCTGATGTAAAAGCTAAAACTATGGCAGAGGTTGAAAAAGAACAGGAGCTTGTAAGAAAAGCCCTTTCTGGAGAACTTACTTCTAAAGGAAAAGGTAACGGTCGTGAGCTTGAAGTTACTGTTGATGGCGAAACCTTTACTGTGGAAATTAACGATCCTAACGGTCCTGCTACACCTCAATTTAAAGGTCGTAAGAAAAAGGATGCTGCCAAAGACGAAATGGAATCAGGTAGCGTTGTTGCTCCAATCCCAGGTATGATTGTTGAGTGCAAAGTAAAAGTTGGTGATGAAGTTAAAGTAGGAGATACATTAGTAGTACTTGAAGCAATGAAGATGATGAATAATCTTGATGCTAAAGCTGAAGGTACTGTAAAAGAAATTAAATGTGATTCTGGTGATTCTGTTGCTAAAGGCGATTTGCTTTTAGTAATAGAGCCAAAAGCCTAATGACTATTTAATTATTGAGTTAACACCCCCTGAATTTATTTTCAGGGGGTGTTTTTAATATTGTACATTGTTTTGCTAGGTAATTTGTGTTTTTTAATATCTTTGCACTCAAAATAATAATGAGTCAATTACGAAAAGCAATTTTTAATTGGAAAATTAATTTTTGTAAGAAACCAAACAGAGGGTATGGAAAATAAAGTGGAGTATTTTATCGATCCTGATAAAAAATTGATCGTGGAATATTATTGTGGAGAGTTTTTGGTTGAAGAGTTGATTGCCCATAAATTTGATATTGCAAACAATGAAGAATACAATCCTAATTATCATGTTCTTCATGATATACGGGATGCTATATTTCTTTTTTCTTTTGATGAAATTACCAAATATGTAGAGTTTTTAGAGAACGATACAAAATGTGTAGGCAAAAGAAAATCAATTGTTTTAGCGAAAACACCAGAACAGGTTGTAGTAGGACTGGGGGTAGATATGCAAAAGAGAAACTTACCCATAAATATTAAAGTTGCCAGTACCTTTAAAACTGCTTTCAAATTTTTTAAACTTCCCCTATCCGACATAAATGAGGTAGAAACGTGGATAGAAAATCACCGATATCAAAAAGTAATCTAAACTTTAAATAAGATATTCAGTCTTTTTTTTAGCGAATAGTCTTGTGCTTCTTAAGCATCTCTTTAATCAGTTGGTGAAATGTTCTTAGCTTTCGCCGATATAAACGCAAATCTACAGTCCTATTTTTTTAATTGTTCCTGCAAAATTGCAATTTGCAGGTATCGACTTACCGTATCGCGAATAAGCTGTCAATAAAAGCTTAGTCGTAAAGCCTTCTAGTTGCCAAATTAATCGAAATTCGAATCTCTACTTAAGTTGAGGCTCCGAATCTTCCCGAAGGATTAAAAGCTAAATCGTATTAATTTTTCGAGTATAGAACTTTATTCAGCCTACTCGTATTGTTAAGTACTATAAGGATATTTTTTTGTTTTAATATTCATAAAATAAAAGGAGTTACTGCTCAAATGCTATTTCACAACGATGAAGGTCGCTTACCCTGCTCTTTAGTAGTAGGTAGCGAGTTGAATTTATTTTTAGTTTAATTGATTATAATTTTAACAGACAATATCCTTTGGTTACTTTTATTGCTCGTAAAATAATTATTATATTTAAAACAAACAGCAACTCTTCCTAAAGGGAATGTATCAATAGTATGGCTAGGGTTACTGAATAGTTGGCATTAATTTAAACGACCGATATGGCAATAAGTACAAATTCAATAATACATTACACTAAATCATTTGACATCCTTTCGTCAATTTTAAAAGAAGGATTTAGAATAAAATATTGTGCTGAAGTATTATTATTGGGTAAAAAAGGAAGTTCATTAGCAGCTCATCCAATGATTTCTTTTTGTGATATTCCACTTTCAAGTTCGTCACAGCATTTTGAAGCATATGGCAAATATGGAATAGGACTAACAAAAGAATGGGCTGTAAGAAATGGAGTTAACCCTGTTTTATATATTGATAGAAATTCATTAATCGCAGAAAGTATTTACAATCTAATTAAAGCCAGAAGAAAAACAGATAGTAACTTAACATCAGCACAAAAAAGAGAAATCTTGCAAATTAAAAGTTATGCAAAGAATTATTCTGGTACATTAAAAAGAACAGGAAAGCTTGATAAGAAAAACTATAATTATTATAACGAAAGAGAATGGAGATTAATCCCTCCAAAAGATAAAATAAACAATAAACCCTTTTCTATCAGTCTGAAAGCATATAATAGTGATAAAGAGAAATACAACAAAGAACTAATTGATTGTAGGTACAAATTTGAAATTCAAGACATCTCTTATATAATTGTAGAAAGGACAGAAGAAATCCCTCAGGTTGTTAAAGTTTTAAGACAACTTCATTATGAGCAGTATTCAGGGAAAGAGTTAGATATTTTGTTAAGCAAAATATGTTCAACCGAGCAAATTTTATCAGACTATTAAAAAATGAAAAAAGACATACCACATATCGCAATTGAATTTCCAGACTACTTTCCTGATAACTTTGATGAATTTATCGTTGATGGAATTGAAAACGAACTTTTGGATCTAAGAGTTGAAAGAAAAGAACCAACTGCTTGGGCAGCTAGCGAATGGATAATCCCAGGAATCGTAGCAGTATATATCCTTAAACCATATTTTGAAGCTTTTCTTAAAGAAGCAGGTAAAGACCATTATTTGTTGCTAAAGAATAAACTTAACAGCATTCTTGCGAAAACTAAGAATATGAATGTTAATACAATAACTGCCAAAGAAACAACAAATAAAATTGACACCTCAAATACACAATCGAAGGCAATTTCAATCTTCATTCAAACCAAGAATGGAATTGTGATTAAACTACTATATGACAATAATCTTGACTTAGATACTTGGCAACAATCAACTATTGATTTTTTACATCTAATTGAAGACCACTATGAAAATGCGAAAAACAATTCTTTAACTGAGTATTTAAACAATTTGGAACCAAGTAGAAATAGAACTATTTATGGTATAATTGACCCCGATAGTAAAAGTTGGATACTTATTAATAATTTGGGACAATATGAAAGAGAAAAAATGAACAAAAACTAATGCTAACAATGGCTCATAAATCATACTTTTCTGCCGCAGGCGCAACACAAAAAAGTACGCTTCATAGCCTAACCGTTATGCCCTATTTAAATGAACAAAACTGAAAGACCAATTAACAATGAGAGATAATTTTAATAAAGCTGTTCAGAATGTAATTAGGTTTGGAGATACTGACATATTTCCTTTTCCTTTCGAAAGATATTTATTTGATGAAAAACTTGAAGATACATTAGATAATCTAATGGAGATACATAATAATCTTGATGATGCATTAAGTAGGTTTCCACCATTGACTATTGTAAAATTAAGTCAAGTTGGTTACTATGGTTTCAGAAGTGCTACTCTGATAGAGCCATTTTGGAATGTTTATTTTTTAGGTTTAGTTATTTCATTAGCAGAAGAAATTGAGAAATCAAGAATTAAAGAAAATGATAAAACAGTTTTTTCGTATCGATATAAATGGAATAATGAAAAGAGTTCTCTTTTTACAGATGCAAATTGGATTGACTATAAAAAGCAATGTATTGAATTATCTCAATCATATGATTATGTGCTGCAAACTGACATATCAAATTTTTATCCAAGAATTAATCATCATAAATTGGAAAATGAATTAAAGAGAATTGATAATACATCTGATATTGCAAAGAAAATTATTAAACTACTTGGACTGTTCTCAGGAACAATATCGTATGGATTACCTGTTGGTGGGCCTGCATCGAGAATATTAGCAGAATTAGCTCTTAATCATACTGATTCACATCTTAAATCAAAAGGTATTGTATTTTGTAGATATGTTGACGATTATACAATCTTTTGTAATTCTGAATCAGAAGCATATAAAACCTTAATACTTCTTTCTGAAAAACTTTCAAATGACCAATTAGGGTTACAAAAAAATAAAACTAAAATTATGAAAACTGATGAATTCAGAGATATTCATAATTTTTTAGACCCAAAACCAAAAGAGGAAAGCTCTGATGAAGAACAAAAGTTGTTAAATATTTCAATTCGTTTTGACCCATATTCTGCAACTGCAATTGATGACTACGAGTCTCTAAAACAAGCAGTTCGTGAAATTGATATTGTTGGTATTCTGTCCAAAGAAGTGAATAAAACAAGGATAGACCAAACAGTTACAAAACAAGCAATTAACTCAATCAAAGCCTTAACAAAGGAAAACCAAATTCAGGCTGTAAGAATCCTACTTGACCAAAATAATCTATTAACTCTTTCGTCAGTATTTACAACGATTATGCGTTCAATGAGAAGTATTTATGATGACCTTAACAAGAGTGGAAAGGAATTAATTGATAAATCCTTGTTAGAACTTTTTAAAAACGAGAACTATTTAACTAAGGTTGAGATAAATTTGAATTATATCGTTCAGATTTTATCTATAACTCATTCACAGGAAAAAGAAGAATTATTTGTTCAACTTTATGAATCAGTACCAAATCATTTTCTTAAACGACAAATAATAATAGCTATGGCAAATTGGAATTGTCATTATTGGCTTGTTGATATTAAAAATCAATTTACAACAATGACAATTTGGGAAAGGCGAGCATTTATTTACGCATCCTATTTTCTTGGTGATGAAGGGAAACATTGGAGAAATCACAATAAAAGTCTTTTTAGTAAAGAAGAAATACTTATGCGTGACTGGTGCTCACAAAGGCAACAGTCCAATAAACTAATTTTAGTATGATTACAGAAAGAGATATTGCAGAAAAATTTAGTGTTGTTTGGAAGCAACATTTTCCTCTGTTGAATTCGAATTTTATGAGAATGTTTAATGAATCTCAAGTTAAACAACTAAATAAGATTCCTATTCCTATAAAGGAGAATATTAAATACGATTTAGTGTCTGAAGCAGCATTTATTTTAACTAATAAATTAATAGAAAATGATTGTGCTATTGAAGAGTTCTTATCAGATAAAACTAATTTGTTAGATTTAATAACTCAAACTGCATTCATAATCTGGAAATCAGGTAATTACACTAAAAAAGACTTGGTTTTAAGTAAAGTGGAAATTGAAGAAATATCTTCAATAAGTAAGAATATATTTGAGTTTATTAAAATCAATAAAAAAGAATCAGTCCAATTTAAGCCTACATTAAAAGGATATGGTATTTTCCCAGATTTAGAAGCAGATATCTCAATTGATGATACTCTTTATGAGATTAAAACAGTAAATAGAAATTTTAAATCAAGTGACTTAAAACAACTTTTTATTTATCTTGCTTTAGGGCAGGTGTCAGATAATATGATATGGAATTATGCTGGGTTATATAATCCAAGGAAGGGTACTTATTGTAAATTTAATATAAAAAGTATGGTAAATAATTTAACTGGTGGATTATCACCTAACGAAACATTTGAAAATCTATTAAATAGTTTAGATAGAGATATACAAATTGATAGTAGATTTTAAAGAAAAACAGGGCATAACACAGGCTCATAAATAATTGCCGTAATATTAGTAAATTTGGGCATTACAGCTCGAATGAAGTGCATATTAAATTGAAAATTTAGTGTTTCGTAATCGGCAACTATTTATAGCCTAGCACGGTATAAAACTTTGGGGTTTAGGTGGATAATAAAACATCCTACCACGCATCAAGTTCGGTGTAATTAGACAGTAAGTATCCCGCAATCCAACGTTTCATACCGCCATCCGTTAGGCAACAAGGCAGAAACAAAATAATTTAATAATACAATAACAAAACTAAGGCCTATGAAAAAATACAATAAGGCTACAGGATTTTTCTTGATAATTATTGGTTTAGTATCGATGATTCTATTATTAGCAAAAGGCTTTCATTTTTACGAATTTGAAAATGAAACAATTCCTTTAGTAGTCTTTCCAGCAGTAGCATTTCCAGCTGTTGGAATTCGGTTATTAAAAAAAAATAAATAGATTCTGATATAAGGTGAAATGTTCGTCATTCTTCGTTAATGATTCTCATCCTTCGACAAGAATATGACTAAGGCAGAAAAGAATTCGGTAAACATAGACGTTAAAAGAACAATATTCTAAAACTGTTCGACAGACTTGTAAAACATTAACACAAACATAAAACAAGACAGAATCAAGATGTTAAGTAAGAACAAAGCCCAGTTGCCAACAACTAAGCGTTCGTGTGGCAGGGACTGCCCAACATGTTTCGAAGAACAGCGCAGCTAACAGTCGGTGGGTTGATGGTTCCAGAGATTTATCTACTGCTTATGAGGAATGATATATTTTACAAGACTATTTGGAACTTGTAAATTGGGAATAAGTGGTTTTTAAGAAGGTCAAATAAAAAAAACAGTTCCCGTAGGATTGTAGTCTGCAAATAACGAGCATGATTTCCAATCTGCAATCAAATCAAAGCTGCCACCAATCTGCCGCAAGTCTGTAAATTGTGAAAATAACAAAGTGTGTAAGCTCAATGTTTACTTATAAGAAGATATCCAGAATTAAACATTGACAATAAGGCGTAATTACAAATTTCGAGATCAGGAAAAACCTTATTTTATAAGCTTTGCTACGGTATATTGGATAGCAGTATTTAGACCTTGTACAATACAAAAATACACCTGGAGATAGGTATATCATTGTATTAAGGATAAAGGAATACAAATACAGTAGCGCAATAGATTATGCAAGAGGAAAAGGGATTAATTGATCTTGTTTTGCTCTAAAACCACAAGTCACAGACTTGCGACATATAGTGTTTAAAGAAGTCTGAATTCAGAATAGATAAATGTAGGAATCCTTTAGCTTATTGCTTATTTAGAAGTGGAATTGGTGTTGTTTATGGGAAGGGTAAACGAAACAGTTGTTCCCTGGCCAAATTCGCTTTCAATTGATAAAATCCCTTTGTTTTTTTCAATAAAATCTTTTACAAGTAGTAAGCCCAGCCCCGTGCTTTGCTCGTTTTCTGTCCCTTTGGTATGAAAAGTGTTGTTTGTTTCAAATATTTTTAAGAGGTTTTCTTTTTCTATGCCCACCCCATTATCAATAATTTGAACGAGAGCTGTATCCTTGTTTTTGATCTTCGATTTTACAAGGATTGTACCATTGCGGTGTGTAAACTTAATGGCATTGCTGATAATGTTACGTACTACGGTTTGTAGCATGTTTAAATCGGCAAGTACCGAAATTGGCTTGTTTAATTCGAGCCTGATGTCGATTTGTTTAGTGTCGGCTGATTGTTTTAGGTTCTTTAGTTCATGTTGAAAAACATCGTCAAGCACTAACACTGTTGGTGTGTATTCAATTTTACCCACTTGCGATTGTGCCCATATAAGCAGGTTTTCGAGAAGCTTACTTACATTTACTGCCGATTTATGCAAAATAGACAACAAGTTTTTAAGTTCATCAACGCTAAAATCATCGAAGCTGGAATTAAGATGCTCGAGCAGCGAGGCAAGCGTTCCTGTAGGGCCACGTAAATCGTGTCCAATAATTGCAAAAAATTTATCTTTGGCTGCATTAATTTCGTGTAGTTCGAAGTTTTTCTGGCGCAGTTTATAGTAAAAATAGTATATGATTGTTGCAGTTAAAACGATCAGTATAATCACTAAAATCATCGCATTGCGAGTGGTCTTTTGCTGTTTAATATTTAAGGCATTAATTTTATTCTGCTTTTCGAGTCCTGCTATCTGCTGGTTTTTTTCATCAATTTCGTAAATTGTTTGCAGTTGTTCTGTTTTTATAAAAGCATTACCCGAAAGAAGTAAACTCTGAATCTCGATTTGTTTGTTTTTACAACGAATGGCATTTTTATAATCTTTTACTGCTAAATACGCTTCGCCTAACTTTGAATAAATGTTTAACTCAATTTTTTTCTGGTTGTTCGATATGGCTAGTTCTAACCCTCGGTAAATGGTTTCGAACCCTTTTTCTACGCGGCCTCTTTTAATTAGGATTAAACCTAAGTATTCATAAGAGCTGGGGAGGCTTCGTTGGTATTTGCCTGCTTCTTGCACCTGTACGGCTTGGTTTAAATACTTTTCTGCCAGTTTATAATTACCCATGGCATATTCTATTTTACCCATATTTTTATGCACATTCGATATGCCCAGGGCAGAGGAGTCGTTTGTGTGTATTTTTAACGTGTAAGCAATGTTTTTACGAGCTTCTTCGAAATTGTCCAATTCTAAATAAATTAGTGCGATCTGCTCGTAACACATGGCAACGCCATTCTGGTTGCCATCGAGACTTGCCTGTTTCAGGTAAATAGCAAGAGCTTCCTGCGTATAGTCGAGCGCAATGTCTGGAACTTTTAAATTAAAGTATATCTGCCCCAGCAAATAAGCCGACCATGCACTCCCCTCAGTAAAATTTGCTTTTTTATAATTTAATTTTGCTTTTATGATGTATTCAATAGCACGATCGTACAGCCCGTTCATTCTAAAAGTAGAGCCCATCATAGAGTACGAAGCACCCATTGTCCTGAAATTTTTAGACTCCCGGCAGGCTTGGATAGCAGCATTAAACGATTCAAGAGCTACAATATTTTCACCTATTCTGTATTTATTCACACCAATTTTGTACAGTATTTCTCCTTTGTACCAAGAGTATTCGGTCGCTTCTTCCAGTAATAATGCACTTTCTAAATAGGCAACCGACTGCGAATTGTCTATTCTTAAATAGATATCTCCAAGGGCCAAATAAGCGCGCATTATCAGGTTGTTGTCCTTGGCTTTAGTTGCGTTGTCTAATGCCGCATGAGCTAGGCTTTTTGCCTCGTCAATGTCACTATCTTTAAAGAGGTGCGCAATGTCGAGTTGAATCGCAATTTTAGCACTTCCCGTTTTAGTAGCCAATAAAGTGCGCAAGCTGTCGGTGCTTGTAATTGCACGGTTCAAACTGTAAACATCCGTTGAAAGGAGCAGCAAATGGAATAAGATAAGTAATGGCCAAATTTTAATAGATGTATTTTTATGCATGCAGTATCGATTAAAAACAACAGGAAGTTTATGTGCCAAAGGTAGCGTAAATTCCCAGTATTCTAAAAATAGCTACCTTATTTTAAACCATGATTTTTTTTAAGTTGCCACAGAATTAATTTGTTCGTGATAAAATGTAGGTAGCAGGTCTTCTTCGAGTTGAAACAATTGTCGACATTTTGTTAAAATGCTTGTTGAAACCATGCATTTTTGTTTGCCAGCAAAATGGCTATCGAAACCAAATTGTTCTGCCTGTGGTGGAGCAAATAAAGCGAAGCACAGTGTTAAGCCTCGCAGAAATAGCCTTAGCTATTTTGAAACACGAGAATTGAGCATTGCCTTTATCCAAAACAGTTTAAATTTAGGCGAAGTGAGTGATAAATAAAGTTGAGTATTTTTTGCTGGCTGCCGGGCTTTTCGCTAAAGTTCCCTTGCGCTTTACCCTTCCGACAACATCAGCTGTGGAGCTCCTCTGGTCGCTCACACCTGCTGGTCGTCACACTTAAGCGCTGCGGCAAGCTACCGCTGCAATCCCTGCCAGGGCCTGCAAGCTTCGTCAACTCAATAGTGAAATCTCCTTTAGAGCCAACTATTCTCGATGTGTTTGTGTTGAAAAGCCTATCTGTGCTCGCCCTGCTCCCAATACTTCCGTGACACGAGGTACCCCTTCCGTGACAAGACCTTACCTCTTCCGTGACATAAAAAAGCTTTTCCGTGACAAGCTTTTGCTCTTCCGTGACACGTGATACCCCCTTCCGTGACACGATTTTCTTGTTCCGTGACACGATTTTTGCTTTCCGTGACAGCAAAAAGTTATTCCGTGACAGAGACTTTCTTATTCCGTGACATACGGAAGAGCAAGTTTGTGTCGCGGAAGCCCTATTTTCACCAACGGAAACACAATTGCAGGTAACGCAAATAGTAGCCTGTATAACTGAACATCTATTTTTAAATACGGAAAGCCTACCCAATTCGAAGTTTAAGCCCCCGATAGCGCGCACTTTTAGCTCGTGCTTTACTTTGCAAAAGTAAAAACACAAGCTAGCAAGAGTCTAGAATTTCCAATCTGCAATTAAACCCACCACCATTCCATTTCACCACCTTACTTCAGCTGAGGCTCCGAAGCATACCTCATAATAAAACTCACATTAGAAATCGTGTAGATTAACTAGCTCATTATATAACAATACAAAGGGGATTATGCTACAATAGTAACATACTAAAGTTTTCATAAAAAAATAGTTTCGCTATAGTTATGCCACATAAAATAGTTATTATATTTATAACAAAAACAAATAGCAACTCTTCCTAAAGGAAATGTATCGATAGTATGGGTAGGGTTACTGATTAGTTAGCTTTCATTGCAAAAACGAAACTGCAAGAATGAAAAATTCCTGAATAAAGAATTGTTTATTTATCTTTGGAATTGAAAGTTTGATAATATGACAAAAGAAACTGCAATAAGATTATTTCAAGACCAAAGGGTACGAGTTCATTGGGATAACGACCAAGAAAAATGGTACTTTTCAATTGTTGATGTCGTCGGTGTTTTATCAGGAAGTGTTAATCCTCAAGCATACTGGAGAAAACTAAAGGAGCGGCTTAAAAAGGAAGGAAATGAAACCGTGACGAATTGTCACGGGTTGAAAATGAAAGCAGTTGATGGAAAGATGAGGATGACAGATGTTGCTGATACAGAGCAATTATTGCGATTAATACAATCAATCCCTTCGCCCAATGCTGAACCTTTTAAAATATGGCTAGCAAAAGTTGGTTACGAACGGATTGAGGAAACGGAAGACCCCGAAAAAGCTTTTGAAAGAGCAATGGAAACCTACTTAAAAAAAGGCTATTCAACGAATTGGATAAATCAAAGACTGAAAAGTATTGAAGTCCGAAAAGAGTTGACTGATGAGTGGGAAGCAAGAGGAGTGAAAAAAGGATTAGAATATGCAATCCTAACTGATGAAATTACAAAAGCATGGACTGGGTTTACAACCAGAGAATACAAAGACCTTAAAGATTTGAAGAAAGAAAACTTAAGGGATAATATGACAAATCTTTAATTGGTTTTGAATATGCTAGCAGAAGCCACTACAACTGAAATTTCAAAAGAGAAGAAACCAAATACATTTTCAGAAAGTAAGAATATTGCCAGACAAGGTGGAACAATTGCTGGAAATACAAGGAAAGAAATTGAAGAAAAGACAGGGAAAAACGTAATATCTCCACTTAATGCAAAAGAACTTGGGGAAAAGAATGCCGATGAAGAAAATGAATTAGAATAACAAACAACGAAAAGCTAACAATGTGTATTGTGCATAAGGGTTTCAGAGGTATTCGAGCAGTATCACCCGCATCATTTTTTGTGGTAACTTGACAGGTTTAAAGTCCGCAATCCCTTACTGCACCATACACTCAGTCGTTGTGCTTAATTTAACAGAGAGACTTGTACTGCTAAAAGAAAAGATTGGAAAGTGCAAGTGAGAAAATAATTGAAAATAGATTTCACTAAAATTATAATTTTAAGAAGGGACTTATCAAATGGAATACTTGGGTTCTTGTTTATGCAAAGGAATTAAATTTAAAGTAATAGGTGATTTTGAGAGTTTTTATTTATGTCATTGCAGATATTGTAGGAAAGATACAGGGTCTGCACATGCTGCAAATTTATTTTCTACAACAGCTAAACTAGAATGGATAAAAACAGAAACTGAAATTAAAACATATCAACCATATAAGAGTAATCATGTGAGAGCTTTTTGTACAAATTGTGGTTCAGCTCTACCTAATTTACAAATGGATGGTAAACTTTTAGTAGTTCCAGCAGGATGTTTAGATACAAAATTAGAAAAACGACCTGATGCACATATTTTCATCTCAAACAAAGCAAGTTGGGATGATTCGTTGGAAGAAATAACTAAATTTGGACACTTACCAGAATAGAAAATAGATAAAGAGATTTGCTTTTTTGTTTGATGCAAATAACCATCGAGAAACTTGACCGTGATGAATATAAAAGTAAAAAACCTGCAAATAACAACTAAGCGTTCGTTTGGCAGGGACTGCCCAATAGGTTTCGAAGAACAGCGCAGCTAACAGTCGGTGGGTTGACGTAAGCGGAGATTGATCTACTGTTTATGAGGAATGATGTATTTTACAAGGCTTTTTGGAACTTATAATTCGGAATAAGTGGTTTTTAAGAAGGTCAAATAAAAAAACAGTTCCCGTAGATTTGTAGTCTGCAAACAACGAGCCCCGGATTTTTCATCCACAATTAAAACCATTCCCATTCCGATACCTCACAGCTGAGGCTCCGAAACATACCTTATAATAAAACCTACATTAGAAATAGTGTAGATTAACTAACTCATTATATAACAATACAAAGGGGATTATACTACAATAGTAACACACTATAGTTTTCATAAAAACAATAGTTTCGCTATAGTTATACCTCGCAAAATAGTTATTATATTTATAACAAAAACAAACAGCAACTCTTCCTAAAGGAAATGTATCGATAGTATGGGTAGGGTTACTGAATGGTTGCCATTCATTGGCAGAATAACTAACTAATAAAATAATTTAATTATGAAAGTAACTATATGGCAACCTGTGTTTATGACACTAATTACAATTTGGAGTTTAGCACCATCTGGAAAAAGTGCCGAATTACTTGAAGGTAATCTTATTCTATTGTTAATCCTGCTTGCATGTATTGTAAGTTGGTTTGTTTATTTTATGCAAAAGAGTAAGAAGAAGAAGTTGATGATGAAGAAAAAAACAGAATGAAACTAGTACGATAATTTTAAGTCAAATTTTAAAAGCAACACGATATGTCGAATCATGCCTGTTGTGAGGTTATAACTTAATTGGTTTTTAGCAAGTTTAAGAAATAAAATACTGATCGAAATCACTCAAATATTGGTAAGAGTGCAAAGGTAATTTAACTGAAAATTATAATTCAGAAAAACAACAAAAACGCCCTACAACAAAAAATATAGGTCATTTGGCGGATAGTTCTAAATTTGAGTATGGTAACATTTAATAAAATATATATCGGTTTGACAGGTTGGAGTTTCAAAATGCCAAACGCCCCATATTCAAACCGTGTGCCCAGCATGCCTATTAACTATAGGGTGAAAGTCCCGAACAGGCCTAGGTAAAAGGAACTGTTAGCAAGTATCAAGTGTAACATTGTGAAGTGTCGCATGAAGGCAGTCAGATCGCAAACCTCTGTACTGACGGACAGAAATCGCATATTGAGGCGGGTGTTTGCTTAGGATAAGGTAGCACGTCACACCGAAGTCCAATTTTACAGCACAGCAGACTAGGTAGATGCGGCAGCGATAGAGAGAAAGTTAATACGCTCACCTGGGGAGCTCTCAAGAACTACGAGTTAGTTGTATTGAGAAGTCAGCAGAAGTCATAGTAGTTTTCGGGGAAAGAGCTGCGAATAGAAACCGCAGAAATAAAAGTATTTTCAATTTTTATGTATCCTTAAAACCGCTATGTTTAGATCTTACTTAAGCAGTTTTTTTAGTTTTTAGACAAACTGCCGTTACCGCCAAGCAAAAAAAATCTGAATTCTAAAAATACCCCATAAAAAGTGTAATAAATCTTGCCTAAACTAATCTAAAGAGTAAAAGAACAAGTTAAAAGACAATAAATATGGAAACAAGTAAAATAAAAAAAATGGTTTTTGGTGGATTATTATTAATGTCCGCAGTACAAATTATCCAACATTTTATAGAAGCACCAGATTATATTTATGGTGGACTATTTGGAATGATATTAGGAGTTATGTTTCTCGGCATATTCAAGGTGACTAAATTGAAAAAAAATACTTCAAACAGGTAATGAAAGAATATTAATTGCTAAATGATAAATAAGAAAGCAAAATTCAAAAATGTTTACGAAAATTCGAAAGATAAAATTTATAGACTTTGTTTAGGGTTTACAGGAAACAAGATGGATGCTGACGACTTATTTCAAGAGGTATATATAAAAGTTTGGAATAATTTAGAAAGCTTTAGAGATGAAAGCAATATAAATACTTGGATTTATAGAATAGCATCAAATACTGCAATTGTATTCGTCAGTAAACAAACTAAGCTAAGTAATAAAAATGACCAAATAGAAGTTGAAAATATGATATTGGTTAATGATAATAGTGAGAGTTTATATTCAGATAAAATGATTGTAAAATTATACCAGACAATATCAAATCTAAAAGAAAAGGATAGAATAATCATAAGTTTACTATTAGAAAAAAATAGTTATTCTGAAATTGCTGAAATTATAGGAATGAATATATCCAATGTAGGGGTTAGAATAAGTAGAATAAAAAAAACCTTGACTAAAAAAATGAATAGTTATGGAAAATGAAATGCACGAATGGGAATATTTGTGGCAAAAAAAAGAAGCTAGTGATATTGATATTGATAGGTTATCAAATCAATTAATCAAAATAGAAAGAATTACTAAATTCCAAAAATTCCTATGGTTGTTTGTTTTAGTATTTTCAACATATTTAATGGTTACTCGCCTTTCATTAAATTGGTATAATATTATTTCAGTAGTTCTAATTTTTTTAGGTTTTTTATTTGTTTGCGTTCCATTATTTAGAAACAAAATTACCGAGAATAAAAGCACAAATAAATATGTTGAAAGTCAAATTTATTATTTGAAAAAAAAATTACTTATCCCGAAAGTTTACTTATTGATTTTTATCATATTTTTTATTTTAGGGTTAAACATTGCTTTTTTAGGTGCTTTTAATGGATTTGAAAATTCAAATAGACTAATGCTCCATTTTTCTACAATTATTCTTTTTATCATTGTATATATAGCAAGAAACACAGGAATAAAAAATTATGAAAAAGAAATATTACCATTAATTAATAACTTAGAAAAAATAAAGAAATAGCCAGTGCCTAACAACTAAGCGTTCGTTTGGCAGGGACTGCCCAATAGGTTTCGAAGAACAGCTCAGCTAACAGTCGGTGGGTTGACGTAAGCGGAGATTGATCTACTGTTTATGAGGAATGATGTATTTTACAAGGCTTTTTGGAACTTATAATTCGGAATAAGTGGTTTTTAAGAAGGTCAAATAAAAAACAGTTCCCGTAGATTTGTAGTCTGCAAACAACGAGCCCCGGATTTTTCATCCACAATTAAAACCATTCCCATTCCGATACCTCACAGCTGAGGCTCCGAAGCATCCATCATAATAAAAACCTACATTAGAAATCGTGTAGATTAACTAGCTCATTATGTAAGAATACAAAGGGGATTATACTACAATAGTAACACACTAAAGTTTTCATAAAAACAATAGTTTCGCTATAGTTATACCTCGCAAAATAGTTATTATATTTATAACAAAAACAAACAGCAACTCTTCCTAAAGGAAATGTATCGATAGTATGGGTAGGGTTACTGAATAGTTGTGGTTAATTTGAAAAAAAATCAATAGCAAATACAATGAAAGGTTGGCATAGAATACTATTAATTATAATACCTTATTTCATTATTGTTGGAATCTTTCAACTAATTGGTGGACTTATAGCGGATGTGGATTTTATGAATCTAGAATCCGAAAGAAATTCTATTCAACAGTTAATTCTAAGTTTATTTAATTTATTTGGACATCTTCTTGTGATATGGCTCTTTATGAAATTTATTGATGAGGAACCATTTGTTAAATTGGGGTTTCAAACAAAAAATAGATTAAGTGATTTTATCGCGGGTATCGTTATTGGATTAGTTATAATGATATTAGGATTCATTATCCTAGTTCAATTGGAAGAAATACAATTCATTAGATTCAATTTTGATATTAAAGAATTGATTTTTCTAATAATCATTTATGTGATTGTTGCTATTGTTGAAGAAATCCTTATTCGAGGATATATTTTGAGAAACCTCATGGACTCAATTAATAAATATGTTGCTCTCGTTATATCAGCAATTATCTTTTCCTTAATGCACAGTTTTAATCCAAGCATTAGCACACTGTCACTGCTAGATCTATTTTTAGCGGGATTGGTTCTTGGTTTATCATATATTTATACTAGAAATTTGTGGTTTCCTATTGCCATGCATTTAAGTTGGAATTTGTTTCAATCACTACTAGGATTTAATGTCAGTGGTCAAGAAACGTATTCAATTGTTGAGTTCAAAATTTACGAAGGGAATTTATTAAATGGTGGAGCATTTGGTTTTGAGGGGTCTATTTTATCGGTAACTGCAGAAATATTAACCATAATTGGTATTGGTTTATATTTTCACTTAAAACACAAAAAAACTAACCACAACACTGTATAAAATAAATACGGTAAAACGTGCTTTCCGGAAGGGTAGTAGTTGTTTGAACCAGCGTTAATTTAATTTCTCGCTGAGCAATTATTTTCTTAAATTGGACTCGAATTAAATTAACTAATAAATAGACGCAAGATGTAGAAGTTGTCAAATCCGTACTTCTTTTATACTCTCGTTGTGTTTCATGCAAAAAAAAGGAAACTAAAGAAATCATTCTATCAAAAAATGATAGAATGACTCTGCATAATGTTAAGTATTACGCATCTTGCTTGGTATCGGTAATAATAATTTCGCGTAAAGAAACTGCTTGAGGGAGTTCGTAGGCATATTTTATGGTTTGGGCAACATCAGTAGCTGTGATGTTAACCGCTCCAACTGATTCTTTCCAATCATTATAACCATCGATAATACTTTGGTCGGTTGTATGTCCTAAAAGTTCTGTTTTAACGGCTCCAGGCATTATTGACAATACTCGGACATTAAAAGGAGACATTTCTCCGCGCGCTACTCTAGTTAATCCTGTTACTCCGAATTTGCTTGCACAATATGCTGCATGATTGTCAAATGGAATAACGCCTGCAATTGAAGAAACGTTAATAATTGTTCCGCTTTTTCTCTCTTTCATATCATTCATAACGATTTGCATTCCATTCATTACGCCCATGATATTTACATCTAACATTGTTTTCCACTCTTTAGCATCTTGTGTTGCAATATCACCTAAGAGCATAACACCTGCATTGTTGACAATTAAATCTGTTTTGCCATATTTAGCTTCAGCTTCACGAACTGCAGCCTCGAATTCATCTTTATGGGTAACATCTACTTTTCTACACATTGTGTTTGGAAGTTTTAATGCTTCCATTTTTTCAATTCTTCGTGCCAATAAAAGTAATGAATAGCCATCTTTTGCAAATTCTTTTGCCATTTCTAAACCAAACCCTGAACTTGCTCCCGTGATTACAATTAATTTGTTATTAGTTTTCATGATGATAAATATTTTCAGATTTTACTACCTATAAGGTTTATTTTTAAAGATTTTGCGAAAATAGACTGTATATTTACATCGTCAAAATACTAATTATAAATAGCTATTATAACAATTACTTATGGATGAGAGGTTACTACGATTTTTTGTTGCTGTTTACGAAGAAAAAAATCTAACAAGAGCTGCTGAAAAGTGCTTTGTATCACAACCTAACATATCAAATGGATTAAAACAATTAGAAGAAATAATTGGAAAACAACTATTCTTAAGAAACAAAAGAGGTGTAGAAATAAAAGAGGATGCGCATTATTTATATCCAATTGCTAAAAGAATATTGGGAGAATTAAACGCAATACCCGAAATGTTTAAAGATGAAAACTTTAAACCTAAAATAATAATTGGTATAGCAGATAGTCTTCCTCAACAACTTAAAAACGAGTTTTTTAGGACAGCTTCTAAAGTGCTAGGTAATATTGAATGGGATATTAGACCAATTGGTCATGATTGCGAAATAAATTTACTAATTAGAGAGTGGAAATTTGAAGAACATTTATTCTTACCACTTATTAGAGAAAACTACGTGCTTTGTGTTCCCGAAAACCATCGATTGGCTAAAAAAGACATCGTAGAGATAAAGGATTTAAATGGAGAACCATTTATTCATTGTCCTCCTTGTGAGGCACACCAACAAAGCCTTTCCATATTGAATAACTCAGGCCTGAAATGGAATTCAATTGCTAATTGTCAAAGTAAAAACGAGGTATTAACCATACTTATGTCTGGCCTAGGAATTACTTTTTTACCAGAATTTTTTGTAAGTGACTGGACAGGGTTTAAAATAAAAAAACATGATGGACCAACGAATTTTAGAGAAATAGGATTATCGTATGCTCCTAAAAGTCTAGAAAATTCCAAAATTGATAGATTTTTTTTCTAAAAACAAGAACATTTTTTTTAATGGGAACTAAGTAAGAAAGCACGAGCACACAACAACGTTTATAATTCATTGCTAGTTAAAGCATACTTACGAAAGTCCTCGCGGACTTTCTATCTGTGATTTATTTGCTAACTTTAATGCTTAAACCACGCAACAAACCATATACAAACACGTTAGCGGTAATAGAAATTTAAACAACCAATGAAAAAACAGTTTTTATATCATCTACATTTCTTGATTTACAAGAGGAAAGAAAAGAAATTTGAAATGCTCTAAATAAATTTAATGTAATAGTGAAGGGCATGGAGGATTTTGGAGCTAGACCAGAAGACTCATTAACAACGTGTTTAAATGAATTAGAGCAAGCTGATATCTATATTGGAATAATAGGGGTTAGATTTGGTTCAATAGATAAAGAAACAAACAAATCATACACTCAACTTGAATATGAAAAAGCAATAGAATTAAATAAAACTGTACTTATCTATCTTATAGATAATGATAATGCTAAAGTGTCACCTAGTTATTTCGATTTTCCACAACAAGAAAAGTTAAATATTTTTAAAGACAAACTAAAAGAAAATCATACTGTTGATTTCTTTAAAGACTCCATTGATCTAGTTGATAAGCTAAATCGAAAATTTAAAGAATATTTAGATGAAAAAATAGAAGATGTTGATAATGAGGATGATTTTGAGAAAAGTGAAAAGCTAATAAATAGGTTTTTCTTAACGCCCAAAATTTATTCTGGAAAAGAGCTTAAACTGAAAGTAAAATTCAAAGATGAGCCCTTTCCTGCCTCAAAAGATTTATGTTCAAAATTTGGATTGAGTTATGGGAAAACAATAGGTGCTAAAATGAAAATAATTAAGCCTAGATTAAAGGTGAATTTCGATAATTTTGAGAATATATTTATTGAAAACAAACAACTTGAAGAGTTTTTAGAACTTGATAAAAGTAAGGAATACGATATTTATGCAAGAGTTTTCTTTAATGAAGAAAGAGTAGAGGCATTAGAAGCGTCTTTTAGAGACAACTCTTATAGGGATTACTCTTTACACTCAATGTCGATATTTGCTGCTAATCCTAATGCGGAGCAATATCATTATAGCAAGGGTGAAGGACAGATTCTATTACTATTGAAAGAAATAACAACTACCGCTAACAACTAAGCGTTCGTGTGGCAGGAACCCCGATAGCGAGAGCTTTTAGCTCGTGCTTTACTTTGCAAAAGTAAAAACACAAGCTAGCAAGAGTCTAGAATTTCCAATCTGCAATTAAACCCACCACCATTCCATTTCACCACCTTACTTCAGCTGAGGCTCCGAAGCATCCATCATAATAAAAACCCACATTAGAAATCGTGTAGATTAACTAGCTCATTATATAACAATAAAAAGGGGATTATGCTACAATAGTAACACACTAAAGTTTTCATAAAAATAATTGTTTTGCTATAGTTATACACATAAAATAGTTATTATATTTATAACAAAAACAAACAGCAACTCTTTCTAAAGGAAATGTATCGATAGTATGGGTAGGGTTACTGATTAGTTACCGCCAATTTGAAAACAGAAACAATGAACGATATAACACTTAATCAAAATAAACCTGAATTTATTCAGTTACTAAAAGCTCAAAGAACAGCATATACTATTTCAAAAAATTGCTCTATCACTGAATATTTGATTATAAGTATATCAATGATTTTTCCCTTGATTTTAATTTTTATACCCAGTTTAAATCAACAAAGTAGTGTTGTAATTTTATCTGGTCTTTTAATGATTGCCTCCATCTTACTGGATAGTTTGATGAAAAATAAAACTTCTATTGCTGCAAAAATCCAAGAACAGTTTGACAATAGCCTTTTTAAATTGGCATGGAATAATCTTTTATGTGAAAATAAAGTAGAGAACGAAGATATAATAAGACTTGCTCAAAAATATAAAAAGAGTGATTTAACTGATTGGTACTCGTTAGAAATAAAGAAAGAACTTGAACATGAAATTGCAGTGCTTTTCTGTCAAAAAACAAATGTATTCTGGGATAAAGATTTAAGAAAGAAATATAGTGTAGCTCTGTATCTAATACTTGGCTTATATTACTTGACAATCATAACAATTGGTTTTATTAAAAACCTGCCATTTGAATCTTTTACTTTAATCTTTTTACCGTCCTTGACATTCTTAAAATTTCAAATACAATTAATAAGTAACCAAAAAGAAGTAATAATGAAAAAGGAGCGAATTATTGGAAAAATAAACTCGTTGCTTTCTAATTATAAAATTGATAAAAGTGTACCAGACTATTCAGATTTACGTGAAATACAAAATTCAATCTATTCATTGAGAGTCCATGTAAATAAAATTCCAAATTGGTTTTATAGGTATTTCAAAGATTCTTATGAATTACTTACTGATAGTTCAATAAAAATGAAAATTAACGAAATTAAATAATTAAATATGTCAGTATTATCACATCTGGATAAATTAGGTAGTAACTTAATTTTAAGCACAAATGAAAAATCGAGTATTACAACATCAATTTCAACATTAGAAACCAGGCTCGGTTACTATTTTAACACTATTGAATCTTCTTTTGTTTTTGGTTCATATGACAGAGTAACAATTCTGCCTCGGTCTGTTGATTCTAATAGTGATATAGATTATATGATTATTTTTAATGATGGAGGTGATTTCAAACCACAGACATTACTCTCTAGGCTTAAAAGGTTCGTAGATACTTATTATTCAACATCTGAGGTTTTTCAATCTTCGCCAACTATGGTTTTGAAACTTAATCATATAAAATTTGAGTTAGTGCCTGCTTATAAAAGTTGGGGTACTATTTATATTCCTGCTCCTTCATCAGATTATCAAGACTGGACTTCAACAAACCCAAGTCAGATGAAAACTGATTTAACAAATAAGAATACTAATTGCAACTATAAAATCAAACCCCTTGTACGAGTTTTAAAATATTGGAATGTTTTAAATGGTAAGGTTTATACATCTTATGAACTTGAAAAATATATTGTTGATAAACTCTATTTTTTTGACACAAACTTGAAAGACTATTTCTTCTCTGCTGTAAATGGACTACCTACATATGGTCTACCTGATTATAAAAAGCGAAAAGTTGAAAGGCTACAAGAAAATATAAAGAAAGTACAAGAAAATTTGAATGATGAAATGCCATATACGGCTGAAAGTAAATTGAAGGAGGAATTGCCTGATTTATAGAACAAACAGGCGGTAACAATATATAAAAAACATAAGTGGCTCAGTGGTTTACGAAACGGTATGGCATTTAAGCAGCTCCGCCAAATCTGCGATTTGACGGGTTGTTTTGAATCAATACATTTGTGTCAAAACGCAAATTTGGCTCAGTGTAAATTGAGAGTTAAGTGCTTCGAAATCACTTACGTTTCTTATACTAACCGTTACCATTCATTGAAAACAGCATTGTAGGAAATATGTATCTTTATAAAAAAGATTTTATATGAGAGATTTGACAAATTCAAATATTGATAGACAAAATATATTAAATAATCGTTTTGCGATTGAAAAAGTTCAAGAATATATTGGTTTACCTGGATTGTTATTTGAGGGCGAATATAAATTTACTACCCAAATGGTAGCTGACTTTTATGATATTGATGAAAGAACAGTTAAACGGTATTTAGAAAAATATGACCATGAGTTAAAACACAATGGATATATTTTAAGCAAGGGTAAACAGCTAAAAGAGTTGAAGTTACAATTTGGTCATGTCATCAATGTCCCGAGCAAAACAACCCAACTAGGCTTATTTAACTTTAGAGCATTTTTAAATCTAGGAATGTTACTCGCAGAAAGCGAAAATGCAAAACATCTTAGGTCAAAAATGCTTGATATTGTAATTGAAACTATTAATGAAAAAACAGGAGGTGGAACCAAATATATAAATCGAAAAGACTCAGATTATTTGCCAACTGCAATTAAAGAAAGTAAATACAGAAAAGAGTTCACCTCGGCACTTAGCAGATATGTAGATATGGGAAATTATAAATACTCTCTATATACAGACAGAATCTATCAGTGCATTTTTAAGGAGAATGCTAAGGAGTATAAACAAATCTTAAAACTTGAAACAAAAGAAAATGCAAGAGATACAATGTATTCAGAAATATTGAATCTTGTTGCTTCTTTTGAAACAGGAATTGCATTTGAACTTGAAAAAAAACACCAACAAATAGGACGTAAATTACAACAGAAAGAAGTAGATAATATATTTAAATATTTCTCAGAGCATCCATTACAAAGACCACATATAGATGATGCACGGACTAAAATGGCATCCCGAGATTTGCATTTTAGAGATGCTTTTCATAAGAAATTAGAAGAATACATACATTCAATATCTCCTGCTGATTTTGAACGATTCCTTGGAGAACAAAGTGTAGACTTTGAAAAACAACTAGAGGAAGCAAAGGATGTTTTCAAACGTTTAAAAGATGCAGAATGAGTGAAATTATCTACATTACCGACATACAAGAGGTTGTTAATATCCATCGGAAAACTATCGAAATAAGCGGCGGCGGAACAGATGGGATTATTAATATTGGATTGTTAGAATCTGTAATAGAACATATTCAGAATGATTTATATTATCCGACTTTTATAGAGAAACTTACTCATCTATTTTTTGCAGCAAATAAAAGCCATTGTTTCCAAGATGGGAATAAAAGAATAGCAATCTCTTTAGGAAGTATGTTTCTTCTTAAGAATGGTTATTTAGAAGCAGCTCAAAGATTTTTATATAAAATGGAGACTATCAGTTATCATCTTGCGGCTGGCAGGATTGAAAAAGAGTTTCTACAAGAATTAGTTGAATCTTTAGTATATGAAGAAGATTACTCAGAGGAAATCAAATTAAAATTAATCAACTGTATTACTGACGAAGAAAACAACGAATGGTAACAAGCGGTCATAAGGCATAGCTTGCCGCAGGCGCAACACAAGCTACGCCTCATACACTCAACATTAGCAAGTGGCAAGTGTAACATTGTGAAGTGTCGCATGTAGGCAGCCAGACTGCAAACCTCTGTACTGACGGACAGAAATCGCATATAGAGGCGGGTGTTTGCTTAGGATAAGGTAGCACGTCACACCGAAGTCCAATTTTACAGCACAGCAGACTAGGTAGATGCGGTAGCGATAGAGAGAAAGTTAATACGCTTACCTGGGGAGGACTCAAGAACTACGAGTTAGTTGTATTGAGAAGTCAGCAGAAGTTATAGTAGTTTTCGGGAAAAGAGCTGCGAATAGAAACCGCAGAAATATAAGTATTTTCAATTTTTATGTATCCTTAAAACTGTTATATTTATACTTTAAGTCGGTCGTTTAATGTGTTTTTAGATAAACTAAAATATTATGTACATAAAAAGCTTATTGATAAAATCGTATTTTTATAACCAAGATAGAAGACGATGAAAAAATGGAACATATTACTAGTATTTTTTTTCCTGCATTTATCGTTTGATATATCTGCGCAGGAGAACAAGAATGTTTTGCTTATAAGTTCATATAATTCCCGATTCCCGACTTATTTTCAGCAAATAAACGGTATTAAATCGATTCTAGATACAACTGATGTTAATCTTGATGTTGAGTTTATGGATCGTAAAAGATTTACGAAGCCTGCAACGTATGATTTATTCTACAAATCACTAAAAAACAAGCTCGCAAACAGCGAAAAATATGATGCGGTGCTTACCGCGGATGACGATGCTTTTAACTTCGTATTGCGATACGAGGAGGAGTTGTTTAAATCTATTCCAATTGTATTTTTTGGGGTAAATAACATCGAAAAAGCACTAAAACAAAATTCTAATCCCTATGTAACAGGAATAGTTGAATCTGTTTCGATGAAAGAGACAATTGAACTTATGATACGACTCTTTCCTGAAACCGGCAGCGTATATTGTATAACGGATAGTACTAGTAGTGGTTTGTCCGATTTAGAATCGTACCGACAACACTCTGCACAAATACCTAAAACAAAATTCAAAGAAATTAACCTGTCGCAGCTCACCTTTTCCGAATATAAAGCCAAATTAAAAACAATCTCCTCCAATACCCCCGTATTGCTTCTTTCTGCCTATAACGATAAAACACATCACACCGTTGATTTTCGCAATACAATTCACATCCTTCATGAAAACCTTACTGCACCGCTTTTCCATTTATGGGAGCATGGGATGGATAATGGTGTTTTGGGTGGGAAGATTATCTCGCATTTCGACCAAGGAAAAAAAGCGGCAGAAGTTGTCAGCAATATTCTTTCAGGGAAATCTGTTTCCGATATAAGGGTAGTTACTAAGAGTCCGAATGTTTTTATGTTTGACTACAATCAACTAATACGATATAATGTTCCACTTACTAAACTTCCCGATAATTCAATCATCACGAATCAACCCGTTTCATTTTGGAATAAGTATAAACAAGCTATACTTATTACGCTTTTGATTTTATCGGTATTGCTTGTTTTAATTGCTGTATTGTCTGGTAATATTATTAAAAGAAAAAAAATTGAAAAGTTACTTAAAATTCAGAACTCGGATATTTTAAAATTAAACCATGATTTAGTCACAGCCAAGTTAAAAGCAGAAGAAGGCGAGAAAAAATTTAAACAACTATTTTACGGACATACTGCAGTTAAGCTTTTAATATGTGCTGAAACCGGACAAATTTTCGATGTCAATCATGCTGCTGCTGCATTTTATGGATGGAGTTTACAGGAACTTTGCCAAATGAATATTGGCGATATTAACACATTGCCAATTTCAGAACTAAAAAAAATTATTGCACTGGCCCAAAAAAAAGGAAAAGTGCGCCAAGAGTTTAAACACAGAAAAGCTAATGGTGATGTTACTGACGTGGAAGTTTTTTCGAGTACTGTCAACATTTCTGGGAAACAATATTTATATTCCATTGTCCACGATATTAGTGAGAAGAAAAAACAGGAGCATTTAATTCGCTTACTAAGCCGTTCGGTTGAACAAAGCCCGGTTGCAATTATAATTACTGATAGAAAGGGGATTATTGAGTATGTAAATCAGGCGTTTGTTAAAATAACTGGTTATTCATCCGATGAAGCTATTGGTCAAAGTTTACGCTTGCTCAAATCAGGTAAAACTCCCAATACGGTTTATAAGGAATTGTGGAATACAATAACTGCCGGAAAAACCTGGTCCGGTGAAATTCAAAATAAAAAAACAAACGGGGAATTTTATTGGGTAAGCAAGGCGATTTCACCCATTTACGAAGACCAGGAATTGACCAACTTTGTGTCTGTTAGCGAAGATATTACGGAAAGAAAAAAAATTATTGAGGATTTAGTTGTAGCCAAAGAAAAAGCTCAGGAAAGCGACCAATTAAAATCCGCTTTTCTGGCCAATATGAGTCATGAAATCAGAACTCCAATGAATGGTATTCTTGGTTTTGCCGAACTACTGAAAGAACCTCATTTAACTGAAAAAGAACATCAGAAGTATATTCAGATTATCGAAAAAAGCGGTGCCCGCATGCTGAATATTATTAATAATATTATAAGCATTTCTAAAATAGAAGCGGGGATTGTGGATGTTAACTTTTCCGAAACAAACATAAATACTCAGTTGCAATTTGTTTACGATTCTTTAAAACTCGATGCCGACTATAAAAATCTTAAACTATCTTTTACATGTGAGTTGCCAGAAAAGGAATCAACGATTCATACGGATAGTGAAATGTTTTATGGCATACTCTCTAACTTGGTTAAAAATGCCATAAAATATACAGATGAAGGAACAATAGAATTTGGGTGTATTACTAAAGGAGAAGAAGTGGAATTTTTTGTGAAAGATAGCGGAATAGGAATTTCAAAAGAAAAGTTGGATACCATATTTGAACGGTTTATTCAAGCTGATATTACAGACAAAATGGCTCGTCAAGGTGCTGGGTTGGGATTGGCTATTTCGAGAGCCTACGTTGAAATGCTGGGGGGTAGAATTTGGGTAGAAAGTGAAGAAGCTAAAGGTTCAAGCTTCTTTTTTACTCTTCCTCATATTATCAATTCAAAGGTGCAAAACGATATCTTAATTGATGAAATACCCGAAAACGAAACAAAATCAATAATTTCGGATGTTTCTGGCTTGAAAATATTAATCGCCGAGGACGATGAAGCATCTGAAATGTTAATGTCGATAGAACTGAAAAAGTTCAGCAAAGAAATACTTAAAGCAACAAATGCTATAGATGCGATAGAAACTTGTCGTCAGCATTCAGATATTGATTTAGTACTTATGGATATACAAATGCCCGAAATGAACGGATATCAAGCAACTCGCGAAATTCGCAAATTCAATAAAAACGTGATTATTATTGCACAAACGGCTTTTGCTCTTACAGGAGACAAGGACAAAGCAATAGAAGCAGGGTGTAATGACTATATAACTAAACCGGTTAATGGAAGTGAATTACAGGAGATGATACAAAGGTATTTTGGAGAATAAAGCACATGGTATAACATTTTGTATAAGTAATGGCAGGGAAAGAGTCAGATATCTAGGTTTGACAGGAAAGTACCACGCAATTTGCTACGATTCGACCAATTTACCGTCGTGGTGCATTTGACGCAAGCATATGATGTAAAAGTCATCTATAGAAAAACAAAACATATTAAAATGAAAAAATACTGGTTTTTACTTTAATTGGACTGGCAATCTTGAGCTGCTCAAAAGATGATGATGATGAAAATCCAGTGAACTGTGATTTTGAAACTGTGATAAGTTCAGAACAATATGCAAATGCTCCTTCTGACCAACTAACAATTAATAGGCTGGATATAAACGATAACTGTTTGAAAATTAATTTTAGTTCAGGAGGTTGTAGTGGAGATACCTGGGGCTTAAAATTGATTGACTCAGGAGATATTCTAGAATCGCTTCCACCTCAAAGGAATTTAAGATTGTCATTAAAAAATGAGGAATTATGCGAAGCATACATAACAAAAGAAATCACCTTTGACATTTCAAACTTACAAGTTGAGGGAAACCAAGTTCAATTGAATATCACTACGGGTGATAAAACTATTTTGTATGAATATTAAAAAACGACACCACAATCGAGTAGGCAACCGCCAGGCTATTAGCCTGGCGGAAAAGCTCTCGCACCAACCAGCATACAAGCTTCGTACCGGGCGGTTCATTAAATTATGGAAAATAATATATCAGGTTTAACAAGTGTGATTCGTTTGTAAATATCGAGCATCGATTCGTAACTCCACTTCTTCAAGCGAGTCAAGGTAATGGTAGTGCTAAATCCACTATGGCTTACCTATAAATCGATAAATTAAAATCTATTTAATCATTATCGATACGAATAAAAGCCCCATCCATATCAAACTCCAACTCTACATTATTATCTAATTTAATTTGTTGATAATCGGTTTCTAACTCCCATTCTATAATAAAGTTATCTGGATAATTAGTAGCAACATAATCGAGTACTAATTCTGGGATCACCGAATCAGGCAATTCGAGCGTGCTTTCTATTTCGGTAACATTTAATTCACTATCAAACTCTAAATTTACATCATCACTTAAAAATATTTCGTAAGTAATGGTATTGGCTTCAGTCTCCTTTTCGGCCTGTATTATTGTATTACTTGTAAAATGGGTTTCAATATAAGTACCAATTTCTGTTGGTATCTCGGTATCAGATAATAGAACTTCAGTTGAATTATCATCATCATCACTACAAGAACTTAAGCTTGTTACAAAAATAAATAAGACAGCCACTAATAATTTCATGTTTATTTTCATCGTAATTTATTTAATTAATATTCCATTTTTTAAATACATAACATCAAAATCTTCGCCCCACTTTTCGAGTTCTATTTTGTACATTTCCACTCCGTTTTCTGTAATTTTTTCTACATCATCAATACGATACTCTGTGTATTGCTGTTCTATGGCTTCTAGTACAACTTTTGGCAAATCAGATTTTTTTATTTCTTGCTTGTGTTTAATAGCCTCACCCGCTGCATTATAGGTAACTTCATAATCCGTAAACCAACCTATTTCAAACTCTACATTATAATGGTCGCCTTTTCGTTCCCATTCAACATCATTTACTTTAGGAAATTCCTTTTTAAAGTTGTTTAAGATTACCGAAGGTACATGACTTTTAGGTATGTCCTTGGCCAGAATACTTCCCGTAGATAAAAGAAGTATTGCCATTAAGTGAATTGATTTTACTCTCATTATTTATGTTTTTAAGTAAGTATAACACAAATATAAAAGTCAATACTGGAAAGAATTTGGAATTTAATTGGACACCTTACAATTGTCAAAATTTATAGCAAAACAATGCTTATTCTCTTTAAAATGATAGGTTAAATGGATCCCATATGATTTACAAATGGCTTGACAAATGGCCAAACCAAGACCCGTACTTTTGCCATTCGAAGCATCTTTTTCGAAACGATTAAAGATGATTTCAGGATTTAGAGCTGTTGATTTTCCTGAATTACAAATTGTAAATTCCTTTTTTGTAATGCGTATGCTAACATTGCCATTTTCTTTATTGTGGAAAATAGCGTTTTTAATTAGGTTAGAAATAAGGGTTTCTAGTAAAGAAAAGTTCATCGAAACCTGTAAGCTATCGTCCCCATCAATCTTAAAATCAATATTTTTATAATTTATAAAATCCCGATAACTGGATAAAAAATATTGAGACACTTCGTATATAGAAATTATTTTTTGCTCTAGAAATTGGTTGTTTTCTATTTTAGCAAGAAGTAGTAAGGAATTATTTAATTTTTTTAATCTCTCTGAAATATTTATTACTTCTACAATTGTTTTCCCCTCTTTTTCTTGTAAATCATCCGATTCTAATAGCAATTCTAATTTACTAATAATGATTGCAATTGGCGTTTGAATCTCATGAGAGGCATTTTCGGTGAATTGTTTTTGGGAGGTATAAGTTTCTTTAGAATGAAGAAGTAATGCATTCGATGCATCTTGCAATTGAATAAACTCTTTGGTATTTGTTTGCACTTTTATCGTTGTTTCACTCTTATCTAAACGATACGTTTTTAATCGGTTTAAGATCTCATAAAAAGGTTTCCATATTTTACGGAATACGATATTGTTGATAATTACTAAACTAACTATTAAAATGATAAACAACCAAAAAACACTCCAAAAGGAATCTTCTATTAAATCGTCTTCCTCCACCAAAGATGATATTACGTTTAGCCTATAATACCTGGCATCATATTCAAAGGCAGAATGCAAAATACGTACTGGTTCTAAATCGTCTTCATTTTGCCGATACATTAACGTATCCTTGTATTTATCTTTAATTTGGAACGACTGCTGTTTTGAAATTTCGTGAATTTCGAAATTATTTCCACCAAACTCATTTTGCAGCAAAAGCGTTGAATCGACCCTTACTTTCTGAAGAATTAACAACTTATTATTTTCCAATCCATCATCAATGCTATCGCGAATTTCATCTTTTAAGTTAACGTAAAATATCACAGCCCAAATGCCAATAATAAAAAACATAACAAGAGTAACATATAGTAAGGATTGGTTCAGTAATTTCATTTCTCACTCAATTTATAACCCATACCATATACACTTTCAATTTCTAGTAAAGCTTTAGATTTCCTGAGTTTATTTCGTAAATTTTTAATTTGATAGTAGATAAAATCAAAATTGTCGGCTTCATCAATATGATCTCCCCAAACGTATTCCGCTAAAGCAACTTTGGTTATCAAACGATTTTTATTCAACAAAAAGTAGTACAGAATGTCAAATTCTTTTCTGTTTAAATGAATATTCTTTTCACTTACAAGCAATTTTCTTTCGCCAATATCAAGCACAATATTTCCTACTTCGATATGATTTTTACCATTTAAATTATTTCTTCTAATCACAGCTTTTATTCGAGCCGTTAACTCAGCTATATGAAAAGGTTTGGTTAAATAATCATCAGCACCTAATTCCAATCCATTTACCTTGTCGTCGATAGAATTCTTGGCCGAAATAATGATTACGTTTCCTGATTTTCCCATCTTCTTCAGTTCTCGAAGGAGATCCATTCCACTTCCATTAGGCAGCATAATATCTAATAAAATACAATCGTAATCGTA
Source organism: Marinifilum sp. RC60d5 (assembly GCF_052400665.1). Taxonomy (NCBI): domain Bacteria; kingdom Pseudomonadati; phylum Bacteroidota; class Bacteroidia; order Marinilabiliales; family Marinifilaceae; genus Marinifilum; species Marinifilum sp. RC60d5. The sequence continues at coordinate 111,325 of NZ_JBQTGK010000001.1, read as the reverse complement.
AATAAAAAGTTTATCTTGAGCCTCATAAAAGTCCGCTGCTACCTCTACTATATATTTTTCTAGTAAAAGAGATGCTTTTATGGTCTCTTGCAATTCCAACTCGTCTTCAATAACTAAAATCTTCATCTTGTAAAAATAAAACTGAATTTGGTAAAAAATTGGGAATTTTGCCGGTGTTAGGTAAAATCACAATATTCAGACTTCTGCAAACAAAATTACATCTTTTTAAATTTTGATACTTATTAGTTTACTTAATTCTGGCATTTATTTCTCTTGTTTTGTTGTTGCGGTCAATTCCACTCAAACTTGCAAAAATTCAGACTACTATTATTGTATACAACATTTAGCTCTTCTTTTGAGAGTGAAAATAATCAGAAGATCTCAACTAAAAAAATAGCCATCGTATTTCCTCATCTATCAACCGGTACTATAAACCTGCAATCCCTTCGGGATTCGTTCCCGCTAGCAAGAAAACAATAAACATCTCATTGCTGTTGCGCGATTGTATCGCGTTCCTTTGATTTAATTTGAAAGTTTGATTGAATGAAGTTATTGTAGGAGAAGTCACTTCCGTGACACGAGGTACCCCTTCCGTGACATGAGGTACCCTTTCCGTGACATGAGGTACCCTTTCCGTGACACGAGGTACCCCTTCCGTGACACGAGGTACCCCTTTCCGTGACACGAGGTATCCCTTCCGTGACACGACTTTCTTGTTCCGTGACAAGCTTTTTGCTTTCCGTGACAGGGGTTTTTGCTTTCCGTGACACGAGGTACCCCTTCCGTGACACGATTTTCTTGTTCCGTGACATACGGAAGAGCAAGTTTGTGTCGCGGAAGCCCTATTTTCACCAACGGAAACACAATTGCAGGTAACGCAAATAGTAGTCTGTATAACTGAACATCTATTTTTAGATACGGAAAGCCTGCCCAATTCGAAGTTTAGGCCCCCGATAGCGCGAGCTTTACTTTGCAAAAGTAAAAACACAAGCTAGCAAGAGTCTAGAATTTCCAATTTGCAATTAAAACCACCACCATTCCATTTCACCACCTTACTTCAGCTGAGGCTCCGAAGCATACCTCATAATAAAACCCACATTAGAAATCGTGTAGAGTAACTAGCTCATTCTATAAGAATACAAAGGGAGGTATGCTACAATAGTAACACACTAAAGTTTTCATAAAAAAATAGTTTCGCTATAGTTATGCCACATAAAATAGTTATTATATTTATGACAAAAACAAACAGCAACTCTTCCTAAAGGAAATGTATCGATAGTATGGGTAGGGGTGCTGAATAGTTGTGTGTAATACAAGGAAAAGACCTACGATAATATGATGTTTGAATTTATTAAACAAAGAATAGTTAAGAGTTTGATTGAAGAAATTGAATGTCTTGACGCGACTCATCTTGAATTAGTTGGTATTAACGTAATTTCAATTCTTGAGAATAAAAGAATGATTCATCATGGAATTAATAAGGATTATAGACCATCTGGTTATACGGTGGATGGTTTTTCAGATGATTCATCAATTATCGCAGAATATAGTGCTGACAAAAGTTATTTTGAAGATAAAAAAAAGAAAAAAGACACTATTCCATTCTTCGAAAAAATTGAAAATGATATAAAGCACGCACACGAACACTCTGGTCAACAAAGACCAACTAAGATATATTTAATAACTTCACAAAACGAGCCACCTTCATTTAGAAGTGACTATAATTCAACCTCAATAGCTAAGCAAAATAATGATATTGTAATAATAAAGGACAGTCGAGAACTGGCTAAACTTATATATGAACAATCAATAGAATCTGTTGATTACGCTTCTTACTACAAGCAGTTTTTTCCTAATTTCTCTCAAAATTTAGACAATTACGAATATTATGGAAAAGTTCCTGCCTTTTGTGAAAATCATATTTCAGATTTTAATGCAATTGAACAAATAAAAAATCATTTTAGTAATCAGAATATTTGTGTGCTATCAGGGATTAGTGGATCAGGAAAAACACAATTGGCTATTGATTACATCCACACAGAAAAAAATCAATATGAAAATTATCTATGGATATCTGGTGAAGATTGGTTAAAAGACTCTTCACTTTCAAGTATTCAAAGAACAAGAGGTGGAGCACCTATAAATGTGTCTGGATTATTTAATACTTCTAAAACTATATTAGTTATTGATAATTGCAATAGAGCAATTGATAGTAATTCAGTATCTGAATTATCATTAGGTTTTTCTCTTGGGAGCAAACTTATAATAACATCTCAGATTTCAAAGAATAGCGAATTATACATTTCTGTTCCTGAATTTGCTGACGAGGTTGCCGTAAGAATCATTGGTGAAATACCAAATGAAGAATCGGAATTATGTAAGGAGGTGGTTGGCTTTTGTAAATGTTCTCCTTTAATATTATCAACAATTAGAAGTCTTGCTGATGAAGATGGAGTTGAAAGAGATGATTTGTATAATGAGGTTCTAAAATATCCTAATGACATTATAGACAATAATGGAAGGTCAATCATGGGTGGAATTCTAAGTAAGTTGGAACCAAATGCGCTTTTAGCTCTAAAGAAAATAGCTAATTCTGGTTCTACAATTCATGATTCTGAGTTTTTAGGGCACTATTTGAAAATATTAAATCGGAGTAATTTACAACGTCTTTCATTATTACTTCCTGCAAGTGTACCTAGTTGTTTAAAGATTCATGACTTAGTTTGTCTGTCTGTTCAGGATAATCTTAACTCAAGTGAAATATCTCAATCAATTGAGACATATATAAAAAAACATGATGCTACAATGTCTCCTAGTGTTATTAGAGAAATTCATTTGTGCTATGACACGATTATTCAAGAATATGATTCAAGAGGTAAGAGTAAACCAGATTGGTTGACATATGCAATTTTGCAAGTTGAAGGAAATAAAAAAACAGAGATTCAAGAAGCTTTAGCCAGCGAAAGCATTATTGCAGATATGGAACTCTCAAGCGTTTTATCAATAATTGATGCAAAAGAAGCTCACGCATATTTAATAGAAGATAAAAAGGATAGAGAGAAATATTATAAGGAGTGTATTGCAGAGTATTCTTCTGCAAAGGATAATTCAGTTAATGAAGAATTGAAAATAGAATTGTTACATCATTTAGGAAAAACATATAGACGTTGTGGAATGCAGGAAGAAGCTTTAGATTGTTTTCTTCAAGTTATTTCTGTCACACCATACCTACACGCAACACGCCTTCAGATTGCTCAACTTGGCTCTCAGTATGGCGTAGATGAATCTATAAAAACTCAAGGAGAAGAACATTTAAAGACTTTAATTTATAGTATTTTAGATGATTATTCATTAGTTCCGTTAAGAGTCTCTCTTGGTTCTTTTGCTAAGGTCCGGTCATATAAAAGTCTGAAAAAGTCGATAGATGATTCAAAGGAGCAAGTCGAAAAGATAGCAAATATCGTAGCGTTATCTTCATTTGAAGGATTTGGTCAATTTTATGAGGCTTTTGTTGCTTTTACTTCAATGTTTGGTTACCATCACAGTGATAGTTGCATCAAATTAATAGAGAATCTTCCTGAGCTAGTAACAATTCCTCCTGAATCTTTGGAAAAGTATAATTGGGTAAATGCTTGTGAAGCTTTTACAAATATCGCAATTGCAACTATTAGAGAGGGAAAAGGTAATCTTTCTAAAAGAGTAATTGACACAAGTTTATCTTTTGCTGATAAAATTCTTGAATTTAAGAAGTTGAGTGATTATCAAGGAAGAGTACTTGCAAAAGCCTATAATGTTGGTGGTAAACCAGACAAAGCACTTCTTGCGATTGATAAAGTTCCTCCTGAAAAGCATAATCATTGGCTCATTTATAGAAAATCAGAAGCACAACTAAAAACAAATAATCCTGATGCTTGTGAATCTGCTGAAATGGCATTAAATCTTGCATTAAAAGACTCATATGCAACTAGCAATATTCCAAGTTATCATGATTTATATAGCCAATGTGCAAAACACTCTGGCAAGATTGATTTAGCTATTTCACAAGCTAAATTAGCATGTGAAAAATGTGATGATGAAAAATATAAACTAGAACTTGAGGAGAAATTAAAACAGTTAGAAAAAGAGAAGTAGAACAAGTACTACACACAACATTTTGTATAAGTAATGGCAGGCAAAGTATTAAATATCAAGGTTTGTAACCCGCTCAAACTGCGCAGCGGTTTGACAGGAAAGAAGCCCGCAATCTGCCACTACTCATACAATTTACCATTAGATCCCAGCAAAAAAGAAAAATAAACACTATCCAAGAATTCAAAGGCTTAGAATGAAAAAAGTGATAAAATTTAGTACATACAGTATTGGGGTTTTAATTTTAATAACCTTTGTTTACCTTTTAGTTCCAAGAGTTGCTAATCCTTCTCCAGAATTTCAAACTGAATTAGAAAGTGGAAATCCAATAGATAAAGAAATCAAAAATATCTTAACTCCAAAAAAAGAACCCAAAAGAACAAGAGCTGTAATCATACTTAAAGATGAAAAAATAATATACGAGTATGGACCTACAGATAAGATAATGAATACCGCTTCTATACGTAAATCAATACTTGGATTATTGTATGGAATAGCAGTTGATAAAGGATTAATAAATATAAACAAGACGCTAAAAGAACTTAACATCGATGAAGTTGTACCATTAACGGAAGATGAAAAATCAGCTACTATTGAGCATCTATTAATGTTTAAATCTGGAATTTATCTGCCATCTCAAGGTGAGCACGATTCACAGATAACACAAAGACCCAAAAGAGAAAGTCATAAACCAGGTGAATATTTTTTCGCTAATAATTTTGACGCTAACGCCTTGGGTACAATTTTTATTAAAGAAACAGGAATGACAATAGGAAAATTTATGGAAGAATACTTAGCAAAACCCATTGGGCTTCAAGATTTTTCAGAAAAAAATGTAATCCTGGGAGATCCTTGGTTCTTCCCTAAAAAAGAATCTAAACACAAACAGTATTACATCTATTTGAGTACAAGAGATTTAGCAAGAATTGGTTCTGTTGTGGCAAATAACGGTCGCTGGAATGGAAAAAAAATAGTATCTCAAAAATGGATAAGTGCTAGTACCAAGTCCTACAGTGATTTAAAGAAAAACCAGATTAACTATGGACGTTATGACGGTTTTGGGTATCAGTGGTGGATTTCATCAAATGATAATAATATATGGGCAGACGGTTATGGAGAAAAATTTTTAATATTGAATCAAAGTAAAAATTTAGTCTCAGCAGAACAAAATTTTACAGGTAATTCTTATCTAACAACAGGTTTATGGCTCATGAATAAAAATATGGACTCGGGACTTAGTAATTTAGTCAAGGCACATAATATGATTATTCAAAAACAGTAAAATAAAAGCCGAAGACCTAACAATAGGTGATGACAGCATATCTACTCCTTCGTCGTAGAGACGCTGCATATCATCATCCGTTACCATTTATTAAACCAAGAGCAGTAGGATTATGAATTCAGATAATTTACAAGAACAGATAAAAAGGAAACGAATTGAAAATACTGATATTTCAAAACACGACTTGGATGGTTATGATTTATCTAAATGTGTAATCAAAAATGTAGTTTTTGCTACCGAGGATCAGAATGATAGAAAATTGTGTAACATTAATTTTAAAGATTCTACACTAGAAAATGTCTCTTTTGATGGAGCTACTCTTGAAAACTGTAGTTTTGATCTATCAGAGAATCTTGGAGTAGATAATATATCCAAGGTATCCTTCAGGAAAAGTATGTTGATAAATTGTCGCTTTCGTAAAGCAAGAATAGTTTGGAGTGATTTTAGGTATTCAGAAATTAACCAAGTAACTTTTGAAGAAGCATCAATAGATTTTTGTGATTTTTATAGAGCGTTCTTCCTAGGGGTAGGGATTTTTAGAAAATCATTGATCCAAAATAGTAGTTTTTACTATACTTATTTTAATGAAGGTGCATGTATAAGGAAAGAGAATTTGGTTAATGGAAAGATCTTGCAACAAAACAAGTCCAATTACGAAAAATTTTTATTTGAATGGAATTCTTGTGGCACAGGGGTACGAAAAAACAATCTAAAAAATAGCACATCAGATTGGTCTGGTCAGGAATCATTAAGTAATCGATTTTCGGATGCAGAGGATATTTATAAAAACCTAAACGGCTTATGGATGAGTAAAGGTTTTTTAGGTGATGCCAATTGGGCTTATGTGCAGGGGAAAAGGATGGAACGTAATCGCTTATTTTTTTGTGAATCAAAAGATAGTAAAAAACCTATTTATTTTAGATTTAAAAAGATTGTTGAGTCCGCCTTTAACCTTTTATTAGATGGACTTTTTGGTTATGGTGAAAGTATTCGAAAAATGATAACTACATATATTATAGTTATTGTTGCTTTTGCTTATATTTACTATGCTTTGCCATTTATTTCAATTTCATCATATATTGATGCAATAGGATTTAGCTTTAAAAACATGGTTGCAATGACACCTGATGAAATTAAAAGTATAAATCCACTTATAGACATACTAAATGTTATTCAAACGACTATAGGTATACTTCTAACAGGGATATTTGGGTTTATTTTAGGTAATAAAATTAGAAATCAATAACAGATGCTACCAACTAAGCGTTCGTGTGGCAGGGACTGCCCAACATGTTTCGAAGAACAGCACAGCTAACAGTCGGTGGGTTGACGTAATCGGAGATTTATCTACTGCTTATGGGGAATGATATATTTTACAAGACTTTTTGGAACTTGTAATTGGGGAATAATTAGTTTTTAAGAAGCTCTCATTAAAAAAAAACATTGTAAAACTGCAGTTTGTTTTGCAGTTTTTTGTGTTTTAGTTTCATAAAATTTTAATGTCAGGCATAGCTATGCCATTAGCCTTTATTTACACTAATAGCGCGAGCTTTTAGCTCGTGCTTTACTTTGCAAAAGTAAAAATACAAGCTAGCAAAAGTCTAGAATTTCCAATCTGCAATTAAAAACCACCACCATTCCATTTCACCACCTTACTTCAGCTGAGGCTCCAAAGCATGCCTCATAATAAAACCCACATTAGAAATCGTGTAGATTAATTAGCTCATTCTATAAGAATACAAAGGGGATTATGCTACAATAGTAACACACTAAAGTTTTCATAAAAAAATAGTTTTGCCACATAAAATAGTTATTATATTTATAACAAAAACAAACAGCAACCATTCCTAAAGAAAATGTATCGATAGTATGGGTAGGGGTGCTGAATAGTTGGCGGTAATTTAAAAACAGACTACATTTTCAAAATGAAATTAAAAAATATGGAATCTTTAAATCCCTGTAAATTAATCGAAGAAAATAATTCATTTAAATTAAGAGCAAATCCAGATACTGATTTTATCTGTAAGTATGAGGAATATATTAAAGATAGTGCATCATTATACTATCAAGAAAAAGAGGGAGATTTTACAATTCAAGCAAAAGTAACAACATTAGGTTCAAGCGCATTTGACGCTGCTTTTTTAATGGTGCGTCAAGATAGCAGAAAATGGATAAAGGTAGCTGTAGAATTAGGTGTTGACAAAAGATACAATACTGTCTCAGTCATTACTGATAAATGGTCTGATGATGCAAATGGGGAATTATTGGAAGGAAATAATTGTTGGTTACGAATTACTCGAAAAAATAATTTCTTCGGATTACACTATTCAATGGATGGAACGAATTGGAGATTTGTAAGAGCATTTGGAATAGAAATGAATAAATCAATATCTGTTGGATTTGGTATTCAATCGCCAAAGGGAGATAATTGCAATGGCGTTATAGAGGAAATGTCTGTTTCAAATATTCCAGTCGATAATTTCAGAAACGGTAACTAAAAAAACGGTGTAAATGAAAACAGAGAAACATAAAATGCTTTCGGGTGAACTATACGATGCAGCTGATGCGGAACTGACTAATGAACGATTGCATGCCAGATTACTTTTAAAAGAATTAAATGATTCGAAAGAGGATGAAGTAGAAGAGCGAAAAATTATTTTAAGGAATTTGTTGCCTTTGAGTGGAAATAATTTATCAATACAACCTCCTTTCTACTGTGATTATGGGACAAATATTGAAATTGGAGATAATGTCTATTTTAACTTCAATTGTGTAGTATTGGATGTAATGAAAGTTGAAATTGGAGCTCGAACTATGTTTGGCCCCAATGTTCAAATATATACAGCTACTCATCCAATAAATTTTAAAGAAAGGGCAAAAGGTCTTGAATTAGGTAAAGCAATATCTATTGGAGAAGACGTTTGGATTGGTGGTAGTGCAGTTATATGTCCTGGAGTTACCATAGGCAATCGCACTGTAATTGGAGCTGGCAGTGTTGTCGTAAATGATATTCCGTCTGATGTATTTGCAGCAGGAAACCCATGTAAAATAATTCGAAAACTATAAAAACAATAGTATTTAGATAATTGAATTAATTAGATGAAACAATTAAAAACTACCGCCAACATGCGGTCATAAAACATTGGGGGAGAAGTGGTTATTTGAACTTCTATTCTCGCATCAACGGTAGTTGTACCTTGAAAGTGAAGTATCTCCAAACTCCCCAACGTTTCATACCGCAAAACCGTTGTAGGTCATTCAAAAATAAATAAACGATGTATAGAGCTATTATCTTAACCACTTTTTTTATTCTAATTTTAGGTTTTCAATTTATAGTAAAGGGACAGTCAATTCAACCGCTAGAAACGAAACAAACTAAATCAGATACACTGTTCGACTTAAATCGTTATATGAAGATTCTGACTAATGAAGATTCTACCTGGATGGAAACGGTGGAGAAAAAAATCCCTAAGGAAAGAGTCATATTCAAGAAGGGAAGAATTCATAATTATAAAGCAACTTATCTGAATTCTAAAGGTGAACTATTATCTCAAAATGAAGTAAATATTCATTCGACTGGGGAAAGATGGGAGCAACAACCCGAAAAACAAGATTTGATTTATTATGAATTTCCTACTTACAAAAGTGATTCTATAAAATTGAGTAACTATAATATTAATAAAGAACTACAAAATTGGACAGGAAAACAATCTGAGGGAATTATTGAAAATGTAGAGGAAGTATGGATGCATCCAATCAGAGTTAATCAATATAAGTTTACGGAAGTAGCTCCATTTCCAGAAGTTAGGTTTCCGCTTGAAAAAGGAAAGAAATGGAAGTCAAGTTTGACAATTAATAAAGGATGGGGAGAGTGGAATAATTTAGAAATAGCCAATAAGTATAAAATTACTGGACGAACTAAATATACATTGTCTTCATTGAAAATTGATTGCTGGATTATTGAAAGTACATCAAAAAGTTCAATTGGAAAATCAACACTATATTCACTTTTTACTAATGAATATGGTTTTGTGAAAATGGTGTACCGGAATTATAAAAAAGAAAAGTTGATTTTTGAATTAATCAAAGTGACTGATTGATAAATAAAAAGCACGAACCTGCAACAATGTATAAAAACATAAGTGGTTCAGTGGTTTTCGAAGCTTTCGAGCATTTAATTACCTCCGCCAAATCTGCGATTTGACGGTTTGGTTTAAAACTATAAATTTGTGTCAAAACGCAAATTTGGCTCAGTGCTACTTGACAGGTAAGAGCTTGGAAATCACTTACATTTATTATATTAACCGTCAGACTGTCTAAAAACCTTAATAAGTTGTTGATACGTAAATGTGTCTATACTTGAGAGAATTTCAGATTGCAGATGGTTTGGAAATTGAGACAATAAATCGCTTTTTCAATTTTCAGGTATTTTTAAAACCGCTATATTTAGATTTTAATTAAGCAGTTTTTTTAGTTTTTAGACAAACTGCCATTGGTAACCATTACAATTAAATAATGGAACAAAAAGTGGAAATTAAAGAAACGACTATAAAAAGAATTGGTGGTTATTTGCATAGAGTTGTTCCCATAGCTGACAAATCAGGTAAGATAATTAGCTATGCTCTTAAACCTTTAATGCTTGAATTTAAGCCTCGAGATATAATGCAAGTAATTATAGGTTCAGCATTGCTGGCAATTCCTGTTTCACTAACAGAAGAAGCTTGGGATCTTGGCAAAACCTTGCCAATCTCAAATGTTTGTCTGATATCGATTCTCTCATTGACAATGGTTTCAGTTTTTGTTTATTTCAATTTTTACAAGGTGACCTTAAAAGGATATGTAATTGACTTTATAAAAAGAGTAATTGGAACATATATTATTTCACTACTAGTTGTCGCTTTAATTCTAAGCTTACTTGAAAAATGTCCTTGGGGAATCGACTATGTATTGGCACTAAAAAGAATAGTTATTGTTGCATTTCCTGCTGCAATGAGTGGCACACTAAGTGATACAATTAAATAAACATCAAGAATCGTGAAATATAAAAACTATCTGCTTTTTTTAGCTTGCCTTTTTTCAAATTTTATAAACTTTGCCCAAAACCCTGTGATTCGCGATATTGGAATGTCCGATCCTCATATTAGGGTCTTTAACGATACTATATTTTTATATTGCGGGCATGATGCTAGTCCTAATGACAAAACATGGGTAATGAAAGACTGGCGGGTGTTTTCATCTACCGATCTGATTAATTGGACTAGTAAAGACACCATTTCTCCAAAGGACAATTATATGGATGATAATAGCACAGATTGTTGGGCTAGTGATGCTGCAAGTAGGAATGGGAAATATTACTTTTATTTTTCGGACAGGAAGCGCGGAATAGGCGTTATGATGGCAGATACTCCTTATGGTCCTTTTAATGATCCGCTTAACAGGGCTCTTGTTTCTCCAATGCACGATCCTACCATATTTATAGATAGTGACGAAAATCAAACTCCTTATCTTGTGTATGGCGATAAGGAGCATGGGAATGGTTTTCATATTGTAAAACTGAATGATGATATGATATCTCTTGCCGAAAAACCCAGGTTGATTAAAATTAAGGGCGAAGAGTGGGAAAATGCACCTTTCTGGATGGATAAAAACTATATTTTTAAGTATAAGGATACTTACTATTTAAGCTGGGGACACAATTATGCGATTTCAGATAATGTTTATGGTCCATATACATCAGTAGGAGCTGTAGGAAATGGATATCAACTTGATGAATTTGCTCATGCTAGTTTTTTTAACTGGAAAGGTCAGTTCTATCACATTTGGTGTTATTACATTAAACAGGGCTTTAAATATCGGGAGTCGGTTATTTCTTATTGCCATATAGATGATGATGGTAAAATTGTTACCGACACCAAATTTTTAGATGCCCATTTTTCAAATGGAGTAGGGCAATATAATGCTTCATGGGATAAAATTGAAGCCGAATGGTATTATGAAATATCAGGAAATATAAAAAAGCAAGGCAATAGAGAAGATGGTTTTGTGCTTTCGAATATTCAGAGTGGCGATTGGATAAGATTTGCCAATCTTACCTTCGATAAAGATTATGAAACAGCTATCTTAAATGTAGTATTGGATGGTAAAAAGGCGGAGCTTGAAATTAGATCGGGAAGTCCTGTTGGTGAACTTGTTGGTCAGTTAAAATTATCAGCATCGGAAGCTTTTCGGGAATTTAAAACTGGTTTTAAAGGTAGTAAAGGAAAGAAGGATTTGTACTTTGTGTTGAAAGGGGAAAAGGGTAGTTCTTTGAAAATTGACTGGATAAAGTTCAAGTGATACAGTATTTGTGGTGCTTTTGTTGCCTTTGGTTGTTGTATGGAAAATATGGGAAGCGATACTTGGACAGATGTTCATGGTCCATAAGGTGATGCTATTCGTGTTCTTAACTATGTGAGATTAGTACGTTACGCAAACTATCAATTAACGTACAATATTTTTAGAATCACAGCACTAAGCGATCTAAGCTTTGTGCTGTGATTTTTTTTGCGAAAAATACCATTTCATGAGCCTAATTTTACCTGGGAAATTTATTTTCCTTTACTATTTTTTGTAGTAAGAAGTATATGTAAATAAGTTAGGGCGGAATGTTTTAAAATCGGACGTTAATTTTATAAGGCTATACAGATAAGCAGAGTACAGCCAGGGAGCTGTCTTTGTCAATTAGAGAATATTAATGTTTGAACTTTTGAATCTATAAATTTCATGCAGAATCAGATTGGCCATGGGGTACATAAGATATCAAACTTTATTGCACACTTCTTAAAAACAATATATATTGTTGTGTGATTAAATAATTTATAAAAAAATACGATTACATGAAAAGTGATACCTTTTTAAACCCAATTCAAAAATTTATTAAAGCTGAAAGTTTTAGTGGTGTTCTTCTTTTTATTTCAATGGCACTTGCATTGGTACTTTCTAATTCGCCAATACGAGAATATTTTAGCTCGGTGTGGGATTATGAAATTGGAATTAAATCGGATAGTTTTACACTGGTTAAACCATTGATATTATGGATAAATGATGGCTTGATGGCAGTTTTCTTTTTTCTAATTGGTCTTGAAATAAAAAGAGAGATCCTGATTGGGGAATTGAACTCTCTTAAAAAAGCTTCTTTGCCAATTTTTGCTGCTATAGGAGGCATGCTTATCCCTTTATCCCTTTTCTTAGTTTTAAATAGTAGTCCCGAAACAATAAATGGATGGGGTATTCCTATGGCTACAGATATTGCATTTACATTGGCTATATTGAAATTGCTTGGTAATAAAGTGCCAATAAGTTTGAAGATATTTCTTACCGCATTTGCTATAATTGATGATATTGGAGCTGTACTGGTTATTGCTTTATTTTATACGGGCGATATATCGTGGTTAATGTTACTAGTTGCCGGAATATTACTTGTAGTTCTTTATTTGCTATCCTATCTAAGAATACACAGTAAAATTGTATTGTTTATTTTTGGTCTTGTTATTTGGGTACTTTTTTTAAAATCGGGTGTGCATCCGACTATTGCGGGAATATTACTTGCCTTTGCTGTGCCAATCAGACAAAAGATAACAGAATTTAGATTTGTGCATCAACTTCAGGAAATCGTAAATAGATTGATAGCATCGAGTAATACAAATAAACTGCCAATTTTATCAACAAACCAGTTGGTGGCGATTGATAATATTGAGGAATGGACCAATAAAGTACAATCACCATTGCAACAGTTGGAGCATCGTTTACATTATTGGGTGGCTTTTATGATTATGCCAATTTTTGCACTTTCAAATGCAGGGGTTTATTTTTCAAGTGATATGCTTATTGATGTTTCCTTTGCTTTTAATATAGCAGTTTCGTTATTTGTAGGAAAAACAATTGGCGTTTCTCTTTTTTCTTATCTAAGTGTTAAATTTAAGATTGCAGAATTTCCTCAACAAACAAATTTTACTGATATAGTGGGAGTGGCAATACTATCAGGTGTAGGTTTTACAATGTCTCTATTTATTGGAGGTTTAGCATTCGATAATGCTATTTATATAAATTCAGCTAAGATTGGAATTATTGCAGGTTCTCTGGTATCGGGAGTTATGGGGTTTATTATATTAAGATGGTCGATTCATAGAAAAAGCAGTATTCAACAGTAAATGTAGCTTATTTAAAGAGAGGTGCTAATTTAAAATTTCGCATCTATTTATTGCCTAGTAAGTAAACAGCCTTGTGGTCTCAAGCTCGCACATAGATAGTATAAAGAAAGGGGAGAAGTAAATCGAAAGGAAACATACAAATTAGAAAAAATACCATCAGGCAAAAAGCCTTCATTGCTCACTTAAGGCTCGCCTGCTAGGTCGGGTGCTATCAGTTTTTGTCATCTTTTTTGAGCGGCCACGCTCAGTACTTTTTCCTGGTAAAAATTTTGCATTCTGCAGGAAAAACGTTTCGGTTCAGAATAGAAAATAATAGAGCAGTAGTAAGCGAAGTGTATTTACGGGCAAAATTTTCTACCTGGGTAAATCCCTTCCGCTACGCACCCGGGTCAAGGATTATCAGCGCAAAAGCAAATATCGTATCAAAGTTAAGCTAAGCATATTCCGAAGGACTTGGACATACAACAGAAAAAATTACTCAGATTTATCTCGATAGTTTTGAGAATGAAGTTTTGGATGAAGCCAATAAGCTTATCGTGCTTTAAATCTGTCACAAATTTTTATCTTATTTACGACAAAATGAATTCAAATATGTCAGATGAAATGTTGAAGATAAACTTCATAAAAACCCTTTGGGAAAAAGGGGGTAGTTCTTTAGGGGTAAACACCATCATTATATAAATATATATTGTCTTGTATTTGTTCGTATGTGTGGTGTTTATATAAAATAATGAAGGTGTTCTCATGATGATGGGAGTACCTTTTTTGTTTTTGTTATACATTTTTTTTACACTATAATTTACACATATAGATAATTTGAGTTGTAAAAAGTTGTAAAAATGAAGATTTTTCTTAAAAAGCGAAAAACAAAGTTTGAGCGATATATCCAGTCGAAAAATACTGGTTTTACAATGAGAATTAATTGAAATTACATAGGCATAAATGAAATTTTAAAGATTAGGTTTGTAGGGTAAGTTGATATTTTTTCAATTTGGTACGTGTTGTGAATATTTCTTATTTTTCTACCTTTGAATTTAACCTAGAGTATACGATGAAAAGAACATTTTTTATTTTTTTATTATTTTTTCTCTGTAGTATACAGTTGCTAGCTGATCAGTATTTCCAGAAACTTGCCAAATATACGACAGAACATGGTATTGTTAACAATACCATTTTATCAATATTTCAAGATACTACAGGATTATTATGGATTGGAACTCTAGAAGGTTTAAATAGTTATAACGGTCAGGAATTTACGAATTATTTAATGTCCGATTCTATTTCAGGATATACTATATCTTTTATTGATCAAGTTTCGAAGAACCAGTTGCTACTGGGAACAAATAAAGGGAATTTTATTTTCTCTATTTCCGATAGAAGTTATACTAAACTTTATCTGCCTGAAAACAATCATTCTACAATTACAACACTCTTCCAAATTCAGAATCATATTTTCATCGGTAGTGAGTCTGGAATTTTTGAATATAATAAACTCACTAAAATCGGTGTTAAAGTTTCAAATGAATCTATTTCCTGTAAACAAATTTCTTCTGAAGGGAAAATACTCTTGGGTACAAATAAGAATGGAATTCGAGAAGTAAGTTTTGATAACGGTGTCCTTATTCTTAGCAATAATCTTACTAATATTAAGAATGAAAAAGTCTTATCCATTCAATACTTGAGTAATGGAGTCCCTATATATTTAACAGAAAAAGGGATTTGGATTTCTGGTAAAGAAGAAATAAGAAAAGATGCTTCAAATTTATTTTCGTCATTAAGTATTTCACAAAATGATGTTTCAAACTTTTTTTCATCATTAACTATCTCACTAAACGATGAGATAATAGTGGGAACAAGCAATGAATTTGTTCAGCAAGTTTATTATTCAAATAATAAATATTCATTAAAAGAGTATATTAATCGAGATAATGAAACATTTAATGACTATTATGATTCTCAAGTTAATGTCCTTTATTGTGATATTTCAGGTTCTGTCTGGGTAGGGACAAATCGTGCTGGTTTAAATAGAATAGATCGAAAAAAAATTACATATAGAAAATTCAAGGCCACTAATCAGGAGAATGAAAGTGAAGCAGGTTACATAAATGCGCTTAACCAGAGTCGTGATGGTAAAATATGGATAGGAACTTCTGGCAAAGGCTTATATATGCTTAATGAGAAGGAAGAAGAGTTAAAGTCAGCTCCCATTTTACAAGGGAATATGAATGATTTATTTATTGAGGCGATATTACATTTTAAGGATAAACTTTATATTGGTACACGACATATGGGGATTATTACGGCCTCTTACCCTCCCAAAAAATCAAATAAAATAGTTGCATCTGGGCAATTATTCTCTTCAGAGGCCGGCTTGAGCAAAAACGATTATATTTATGGACTAAAACAATTTAATGATAAATTATATATTTGTTCCAATAAGGGAAGTTTTGTTTGTCGTGGTGAATCCAGCGATTTATCACAAATAGATAGCATACCTTCTATTGATATTAATGTGGACTCCTTAAATAACACGTGGATTTTATCAGGGGATTTTCAATTATATTACAACCAGCATAAATTTGACTTTGGTTCTGAAGTGTTTGATTTATTTATTAATAGTCCTACTGAAATATGGGTTGCTACTTCAAAAGGTCTTGCCTTAATTCAAACCGATAATCCGAAGCCTGTTTTTTTTAACCCACCTAATAAAGTGATTGAATTCACATCAATTGGAAAAGACAAAGAAGGTCAGTATTGGTTAGGATCCAGAATGGGGATGTATCGTTTTGATCCTAAACTAAAGTTATTTGCAAGTTACCAGATTCCTGGAGGAGCCAAAGCAAATAGTTTTAACCATAGTAAATTATTGCGTACTCATTCTGGTACATTTTATTTTGGAAGTAACGATGGTGTTATTTCAATTTCGCCTGAAACAAATAGCTATTTATCTGAACCTTTATTTGATGTTGAACAAGATAAAGTAACAAATTGTATTTTTACTATTTGGAACTATTCTTTTAATAATCAGGAAGATAATGGAATTGCATATTGCTTTAGTCATCCAGATTCTACATGGTGTTATCTTCCATCAGACCAAAATATTCTTGATTTTTCCTATTTAAGTAAAGGAAAGTATCAGATAGATATTACAGCGATTAATTCAGATGGAATAATAAATGATAAGGTAAAACATTTTGAATTTAAAATTAAGCGTTCATTTAACCTGTCTGCTTTACTATGGTTTGTGGTTTGTATTGTTCTTGGTACTTATTTGTTTTTTAATTTCAAAAAAAGAAGGAATGCTCACGGTCTGGTTGTTGAGGAAAATGAAAATTTAGAATCTCCCGAAGAGCGAATTTTGAGAGAATGGATGAGCGATGAATTTATGAATAAAGCAATATCTTTAATTGAGAATAAGGTCTCTGATACTTCTTATAATGTAAACGAATTATATGATGGGATGCAAATGAGTAAGTCTAATTTTTATCGTAAACTAAAAACAAAGACAGATTTGTCTCCTAATGAATTGATTCGGTTTATACGACTTGTAGGATCTACTAAATTACTTATTGAAGCAAAATATAGTGTCAATGAAATTGCATACAATAGAGGATTTAATTCACCTTCCTATTTTACGCGTTGTTTTAAGCAACAATATGGAATTGCACCATCTGAGTATAAAAAATACTACGAAAATTTCATTAAGAATCCGGAATAGATTTAAAATTGCAGGCTTGAATGTTTGACTGAAGGAATCTTCAAATGCAAAATTTGTATAAACAGTTATATTAGCTGAGTATATTGTTTCCCGTTCCATGGAGAAGCAAGTTGTAAAAATCACAAATAAAATAAGGATCGATCACAAGCATGTTGGATTTCTCCAATTTTAATTTCTATAAATTTGTTTGTTAAGGATGCTCTTTACCAGTCTTTGGATTTTTTAATGAGCTACTGATCTGAACTCCCAAAAAAATTAAAATGATTCATCTTCATCTTTTACTTAGGATGTCGATTTATCGTACAGAATTAATTCTTCATGATGAAATGAAATAGGATTAATTATTCACTGAACATATTTAGATACCCCCACAACTTTTAAGCTATTTTATTTAAAATCTTACAATTGGTCAGCAATTACTTTACTTTGGTCAGTTTGTGCTAGTCGAATTGCCCTGAATATGCGTGTTTTGTAATCGTTGGGAATGATCAATAAAATGAGGAATAATTCAAGTTGGTCATTTTGTGACATCATTTTATAAGGAGATAGTTAATCTCTTTTAAGTAATTTATTTATTAACTAATCTAATTTTTATGAATCTAATCTTAAAAGGTTTAGTAAGGCAAATCTGCTTTCTAAAGAAAAGTTATTCATGGATTCCTAGCTTGTTTCTAATTGCAATATTGGGTGTGGCGATGCCAGCGAAAGCTAGTTCTAATGACGAAAACGTTTTAATTCAACCTAGTCAGGAAAAAACCATTCAAGGAAAGGTAGTTGATAATACTGGACTTGGTTTACCTGGAGTGAATGTTACTGTGAAAGGAAAAACCATAGGATCCACTACTAATATTGATGGTGAATATGAATTAGTAGTTCCTCAGAACTCAACTTTGGTATTTTCTTATATAGGTTATGTTACACAAGAATTTAATGTAAGTAATCTTAGCACAATCAATGTAACTATGATTGAAGATGCTCTTGGATTGGAAGAAATTGTAGTTGTTGGTTATGGTACTCAAAAGAAAGCCAACTTAACAGGTTCTGTATCTGCTGTTAAAGGAGATGAGATGGTTAAGAAACCAATGACTGATGCTCGTCAGGCTCTTCAAGGAGTTTCTACTGGTGTAACAATTGTTGATCGAGGAGGAGCTCCTGGAGATGAAAATCTTAACATCAATATTCGTGGAATTGCAAGTATCCCAGATGCTAATAATGCTTCAAAAACAGCACCTTTAGTGTTGGTTGATGGTATTGAAATGTTACTAAGAGATGTTAACCCTAATGATATTGAAAGTATATCTATATTAAAAGATGCAGCATCGTCGTCTATATATGGTGCAAAAGCTGCAAATGGCGTAATCTTAATTACTACGAAAAGAGGAAAAGTAGGAGAGTATAAAGTTGATTATAACGGCTATTATGGATGGCAAACTCCCGCAACACTTCCTGAATTGGTAGGTGCTGAAGATTATCTTAACCTTGTTAATGAGGCACTTGTAAATGCCGGTTTAAATGCTAAGTATACTGATGAATATATCAGAAAGACAGTAGCTGGAGATGATCCGATTAACTATCCGTATGTAAATATTCTTGATGAATTATTTGAAACGGCTCCAATTTTTAATCAATCAATTCGTATAAGTGGTGGAAATGAAAAGTCTAGAATTGCATTATCATTGAATCATATGGATCAACAGGGAATGCTTAAAAATGTAGAGGCAAAAAGATTTGGATTTCGATTGAATACGGACTTTCAGGTAAAGGATAATTTAAAAGTTAGAGCAGATATTTCATTTAGTCGTAAAGATAATGAAAGGCCATATAGGTATAATTCAGCTTTAAATGAAATGATTAATACATCGCCTGTTACGGTATTAAAATATCCAAATGGAGCTTATGGGTTAAATAAGGATAATACAAATGCGCTTGCTTCTCTCGAGGTGGGAGGAACAAATGAGATTGTAAAAGAAGCACTTAATATGAAAATTGGTGCTGATTTAGAGATTTTATCAGGTTTGACTTTTAAAACAGATCTTTCATACAAGAGTATAAACAATCGCTATAAGGAATTTCGAGCTGAATACGATTTTGTAGATCCACAAGATACTGAAAGTGTTATACAGAAATGGTCGCCGAGTAGATTGGTTGATAGACGCTGGAAACAAGAGGAGTTAAATTTTAAAGCCCTACTAAATTATAATAAAACGTTTGGAGATCATCAATTAGATCTATTAGCAGGTTCTGAAGTTACTGAAAATACAGCCTATGTACTTAGAGGTATGAGAACAAATATATATGCAGATAATTATGATGAGCTAAATACAGGTGATGCTGAAGGTCAGACTAATAATGGTTATCAGGAAGATTGGTCATTACTATCTTATTTGGGGAGAGCTAATTATTCCTACAAAGGGAAATATCTTCTTGAAGGAAATATTCGTTACGATGGATCATCACGATTTGCAAAAGGACATAAATGGGGCATTTTTCCATCTTTCTCAGCAGGTTGGAGAATGAGTGAGGAAAAATTTATGGATCGCTTTACTAAGATAGATAATCTTAAGTTGAGAGCAAGTTGGGGACAATTGGGAAATCAAAATATAGGGTTTTATAGATTCACATCAACCGTGTATGCCGATTATTCATATAATTTCAATGATGCAGAGGTTAATGGATATTCTCAGAGATACTATGCGAATACAGATGTAACCTGGGAAACTACTGAGATGATTGATTTTGGTTTTGATGTAAGTTTATTTAATAGTAAAATTGAAATTGTAGCTGATTGGTATCAGAAAGACACAAAAGATGTGTTATTAAATTTACCAATTTCTTATTTAACAGGTTTAGATGCTTCTGAAACCAATGCAGGACAAGTTCGAAATACCGGATGGGAACTAGCTATTATTCATCGAAATAAGATTAAGGATTTGACTTACTCAGTGGGTTTTAATATTTCTGATGTAAAAAATGAATTGATTGATTTTGCAGGAAATGAACCATCAATAAGTGGTTTTAATATATTAAAAGAGGGAGAGGCTATTAATTCTTTCTATGGATATGAATCTGAAGGTTTGTTTCAAACTCAGGCTGAAATTGATCAACATGCAACTCAACCAAATCAGTCAGATTTAAGGCCTGGAGATATCAAGTTGGTTGATCAAAATGGGGATGGTGAAATAAATGATGATGATCGGAAAGTGATTGGTTCATCTATTCCTCACTACACCTTTGGTTTGAATTTATATTTGGAATACAAAGGTTTTGATTTTAGTGCTTTTGTTCAAGGTGTTTTAGACGCTGAGAACTATTTCTATGGAGCTCCTAACGAAGGTCCATCATATGAAATATTCACAACCAAAAGGGTTTTAGATCGGTGGACACCTGAAAATACAGACGCATCTTTTCCAAGATTACAAGCTGCTTCGAACAAAAACAATTATTTGTATAATGATTTTTGGATTAGAGATGCTTCATATATTAGACTTAAAAATCTACAAATTGGCTATTCCTTTGACGAAACAGTTCTCGAAAAATTAAAACTTGAGAAACTTAGAGTTTATGCAGGAGCGACCAACCTTTTTACCATTACAGATGTTGAATCAGGACTTGATCCGGAAACTTATAATGGTAGACCAAGTTACTATCCTCCTGTTTCCACTTATACGGTTGGAGTACAAGTTCGTTTTTAATGGAATGTAAGAGAGAAATAAGTGAAATTCCCGATTGTTATCGGATTATTTAAAAATTGATTATATGAAAACAAATATAATATGCTTAGCCACAGTTTTTTTGATGGTATTCGCAGGCTGTAGTGATGATTTTCTGGAACGAACTCCCAGTGATCAAGTTTCTTCAGCAACATTCTTTACTCAAGAAAAAGATTTAGTTTATGCAGTTAATGGTGCTTATTCATCCATTGGTTTTAATAACTGGGGTGTAAATTACGGTTATTCGACAGATTTATTGCGTATTGAAGCAATTACAGATAATGCTCTTGATCATCACTCTTGGAATGCTGGTTATCGTTTGGCAGATGGTACAGCTTCGGCATATGATTGGTATGCTGAAAGTCGTTGGATGGAGCGCTATAAAGGAATCCAAAGAGTTAATCGTATTTTGGAAGGTGCTGATGGTGTAACAGATATAAATGCAGATTACAAAGCTAGATTGCTAGCTGAAGCCAAATTTTTAAGAGCATTTTTCTATTTTGATTTGGTTTATTTGTTTGGTGATGTACCATTTGTAACCTCTAGTCTAACTCCTGAAGATACAAAACCAAATGAAGATTCAGAAGGAAATAAGCTAGCCTCTGAAAACAGTAAGAGAATAGATAAAAATGTTATCTTAGAAGCTATTGTGAAAGATTTGTCGGAATCTGCGATAATTTTACCTAGTTCATATGGTAGCGACGATAAAGGAAGAGTAACAAAAGGTGCTGCAGTTTCACTGAAAGCTAGAATTCTTCTATATCAGGAAAAATGGACAGAAGCAGCTAATGCGGCAAAAGAAGTAATGGATTTAGGGGTTTATACAATTTATCCGAGTTACGAAAAGATGTTTACCTACGAAGGGATTGGAAATTCAGAAGTGATATTTGATCTTCAGGAATTAAAAGAAAAGCAGTACAATTTTACGGTAAAGAACTATGGGCCAAATTCTGTAGGAGGTTGGAGTAGTGGTTGTCCAATGCAGTCTCTTGTTGATGATTATGAATGTATCGATGGTCATATTATTAGTGAATCTAGCTTGTTTGATCCTAATAATCCATATGCAAATCGTGATCCTAGATTAACTTATTCTATTCTTTATCCAGGTCATGATTGGAGAGATGGAGTTTTTAATTCTATACCAGGAGCAAATTATCCTGGAAAAGAAATAGTTCCTGGCGATGATTTAACAGATGGAACTGGCGGTCAATGGAATAAAACGGGTACTGGTTACAATTGGTTAAAATACATTTCTGAAGAGGATGTTGATAATGGTGATTTGTGGAATGGTTCCATTCATTACATTCTGATCCGTTATGCTGAAGTATTACTAACTTATGCAGAAGCGAAGATAGAAGCTAATGAAATTGATCAGTCAGTTTATGATGCAATTAATGAAGTGCGTCAACGTGCTGATGTTAATATGCCAATTATAACTCCAGGTAAAAATCAGGAAGAACTTAGAAGAATTCTAAGAAGAGAACGCAGAGTAGAACTTGCATTCGAAGGTTTACGCTTATTGGATATTCGCCGATGGAAAATAGCTGAAGATGTAATGCCGGGAGTGCCAAAAGGATTAACTTATACTGATCCAGATACAAATGAAGAAGTTACTCTTTCTTGGGGAACACGTACATTTGATCCAGGGAAACATTATTTGTGGCCAATTCCGCAAACAGAAATTGATTTGACTCATATTGAGCAAAACCCTGGTTGGTAATTTAAACTAAATATTCCTGAGGTGATAACTTCAGGAATATTTAATAACAACAAATATTTCTAAAATTATTAAACATATAGTTGTTAGCGAGAAGAATTAAATTACGAAAACAAATTAATATGAATAGAATATTTTTAATAATCAGTTGTTTATGTATTTTTCGACCTGTCATAGGACAGGAAAAGGTGTTCCCTGGAGCCAACGAACAGTCTTTATCCAGAGCTCAGTATTTTTCATGGATTAACAATACTAACGAAGGGGCAACCGAGCAGCAAACCATGATAAACTTAGCTTTTTTTGAATGGCTAAAAGAAAGTTATGGCATGCAATTGGATATTTATGCTTTTGATGCGGGTGCAATTGATGGAAAGCGTTTTTACGGGAGTATATATTCAGATCGCTTTAAGGAACAGTTTCCTAATGGTTTTGATCCAATTTATGCTAAAGCTAGAGAATTGAATATTCGTTTGGGAGTTTGGGGTGGACCTGATGGTTTTGGAAGTACACCTGAAGATGAAAAAGCACGCATAGATCAAATGGTTAAATTGTGTAAAGATTATCAGTTTGCACTTTTTAAATTTGATAAAGTTTGCGGTCCTCTTCCTTTCGAAAAAGAGGATGCCTTTATTGAAATGATGACTAAGTGCCGTCAGTATAGTCCCGATTTGATATTACTTAATCATAGGCTTGGTTTGCAAAAGGCAAAACCCTATGCTACTACATCTTTATGGGAGGGACATGAAACATATATTGATGTATTTATGACCAATGATGTTACTGCGCCTCACCATCGAGTTGGAGCATTAACAAGGGGTTTACCTCCTCAAATGAATAGATTGACGGAAGATCATGGAGTTTGTCTTTCCTCTTGTCTTGATTACTGGGAGGATGATATTGTACTACAGGCATTTAACCGTTCCATGATTTTAGCTCCTGAACTTTATGGAAATCCCTGGCTGCTTCGCGATGATGAATTTTCTCAATTGGCACGTTATTTTAATCTTCACAAAAGGTATTCAGAAATACTTGTTAAGGGAATGAAATTGCCGAAGTCTTATGGACCTAATGCTGTGAGCAGAGGGGATGCGAGCAGGCGAATTATTACTTTACGTAATCTTTCGTGGGTAGATACTGTTTACACCATAAAATTAGACAAAGAAATTGGTCTTGAAAAAGGAAGCAAAGTAAAACTTGTACAATGGCATCCAACTGAAAAAGTAATTGGAACATTTCGTTTTGGCGATCAAGTTAAAATAGAGGTTAATCCATTTCGTGCATGTATGCTTTTTGCTACTTCCGAAAAATATGATGAACCCTCGATAAATGGTGTGGATTATAAAGTGATACGTAATCTTGAAAATGAACCAATTCAGATGGAATTACTTGGTAAACCAGGACAAATAGCAAGTGTTTCTCTAAATAACTGTGGTCAATTTTCCAATGCGATACTGGAAGGTAAGTTCAATAAGAGTCTGTTAAAAGGGAAAAGTGTAAAGGTAAAATTCGAGGGGCATAAATTAGTTCAAAAGTTACACCGTAAATTAGCAGATCTACAAGCTACAGAAGTGCCATTGGACGCAACGGCATTATATGAAGCAACAGTGTTTTCTGCCGATAATAATGCCTTAGAAGCGCGTTCAATTAAACGTTCCGGATATTCATCAATACCAGAAGTAAAAGCAGCACAAGATGCATTTTTTAAGCAAAAAGTATTTGTTGAACGTGGCATTTGGGATAAGAACTTGTTTGATGGCGATATGAAAACAGGTTACTGGCCATCTACAAAGTATAAAATAGATCAACGTATTAAGGGAGGTTGCTTGCGTATTGATTTTGGGGAAGTACTTAGTCTTGACCAAATTATTATGTATGTGCCAGATGCATTTTCTATGCAGCCACTTTTAATGGATGAAGGTAACTATGTTGAAGTTTCGGCTGATTTAAAAAATTGGAAGCAACTGACTTATTTGGCCAGAAAGAAATGTGTTATAGAATTAGATGAGCCAGTTCGATACCTTCGTTTTAAAGATTTTCCACAACGAATAATGGAAGTTGAGGGTGTTAAAGATGGTAGTATCGTGAACAGAGAGATGTGGACAGCATCTAATTTATTTGCTCATAGCGATAAAATGATAGCTAAAAAAGCATGGACTTCAACAATTCAACTGGATGAGGTGGCAGATAATAGTTATTTGTGTATTGCCATTAATGGGGAGCATGGTTTCGAAGGTGCATATGCAGCTATTAAAGTGGATGGGCAGTTAAGAGGTGCCCCTGATAGAGCAGTTTCTTACCCGTCAAATACGTGGGAGTATGTAAATGCCATAAGAGATAAGAATTATACTTATTATATTCCTGTTAGTAAGGAAGATATTGGTAAGGAAATAGAGGTATATGTAATGGGCTATGAAAAAGAAAAGCTCAATTTGAAACCTGAAGTGTGGATTTCGGCATATCCAGCGCCTTATCAATCAGTTAAGTTAGAATTATATAGAAATTAATTTGCAATAATGAAAAAGATTTTAAAAGTTGCTTTACTTCTTGTTTGTTCACTTTCATTTATGAATGGAAGTGCAAAAGAGAAAATATATCGGGTTAGCTCGCCAGATAATACTACTGAGATGATTATTCACATTTCCAATAAGGTTCAGATTGCTGTGAAGCAAGATGGACAACAAATTATAAGTCCTTCTGATTTAGCCTTAACTCTTAATAATCAGGTGTTGGGTCAGAATCCTAAGGTGGTGAATGTTGAAAAGAAAAGTATCCATGAAACCATAGTTCCTGTGGTGAAAATAAAAGAAGCTAAAGTGTTGGATAATTACAAGGAACTTAAAATTAGTTTTGAGGGGAATTATGCAATGAGTTTTAGAGCTTACAATGAGGGGGTAGCCTATCGTTTTGAGACAATGAAAGATGGTGAGATAACCGTTGTTAGCGAAACGGGTAATTATACTTTTCCAGAAAACTATATGTGTTGGTGGGGAAGGGAAAGGTCATTTCAATCTCATAATCAAGTATACTATGATTACACCTCGATACAGCAGTTAGGTAAGGATGATTTAGCCAGTTTACCACTAATATTGAATCCTGCAAATGGACCAAAGATTGTTATTGCAGAAACAGATTTAGTGGATTACCCAGGATGGTGGGTAAGAGGAGCTCAAGGTCTTTCGTTGAGTGGAACTTCTGCTCAGGCAGTAAAAAGTTTCGATAAATTAAGTGATCGGGAATTGCCAATTACCAAAAGAGAAAGCTATGTTGCTAAAACCAAAGGAACAAGAACTTTTCCTTGGAGGATATTTGCCATTGCACGTAATGATGCAGATTTATTGACGAATCAATTGACTTTTTTATTGGCTTCAGAAAACAAAGTAGACGATACATCGTGGATTCGACCAGGTAAGGTTGCATGGGATTGGTGGAATGCTAATAATGTGTACGGGGTTGATTTTAAGGCTGGGTTTAATACTGAAACTTATAAGTATTACATTGATTTTGCAGCGAAGTATGGAATAGAAAATATTATGCTTGATGAAGGTTGGTATGAACTTGGAGATATTACTGCTGTTAAAGCGGATCTGAATTTGAAAGAGCTAATTCAGTATGCCGATGAAAAAGGTGTGGGTGTTATGTTGTGGTGTGTATGGAAAACACTGGACGATCAAATTGATGAGGCTTTTGATTTGTTTAAAAAATTAGGCATTAAAGGAATCAAGGTTGATTTTATGAATCGAGATGATCAGTGGATGGTGAATTATTTTCATCGTATTGCCGCTAAAGCTGCTGAATATGAACTAATGGTAGATTTTCATGGTTCGTATAAACCTTGTGGTTTGCGTCGCATGTATCCTAATGTAATGACTAGAGAAGGAGTGAACGGAGGGGAGCAATTTAAATGGAGCTTACGTCAAACTCCTGAGCACGATTTAATATTGCCTTTTGGACGGATGTTAGCTGGACCTATGGATTATACACCAGGTGCGATGACCAATGCTCAAGCTAAAGATTTTAAACCAATTTTTGATACGCCAATGAGCAATGGTACTCGTTGTCATCAATTAGCAATGTTTGTGGTTTACGAAAGTCCAATTCAAATGCTTTGTGATAGTCCAACTCGCTATTATCGTGAATCGGCATGTATGAGCTTTTTGTCTGATGTACCAACTGTTTGGGATAAAACAATTGTTTTAGATGCAAAGGTGAGCGATTATGTGTTAATGGCACGTCAGAATGGTGAAAAGTGGTACGTTGGCGGTATGACCGATTGGGAAGAACGTGAATTGAAACTTGATTTGTCATTTTTGCCTGTAGGGCAAAAGTATAAGATGATAATTTATACAGATGGTATTAATGCAGATAGAGATGGGAATGACTTTAAAATGGAGGAACTTGTAGTAGATCGTTCTTACCAGAAAAAAATAAAACTATATCCAGGTGGAGGAATAGCAGCAATGCTTCATCCAATCAAATAATTACCTATAGCAATTGCTTTTATAATGATTTAAAATTTTACAGGTTTGAATCAAATAAAAGTAATTGCTAAAAAAATGCGTATGATATATTCATGGATTGTGAATTTTTACTTAGAGGAAATGAAGCTCTTAGCATGATAAATTTTATATGTCAAATTAGTAAAGTTACAAACTGATGAAAATGTATTTATTATATGGAATCGGATTGTTTGATGCGTTCTCATGGTTAATTTGGTATCAGGATATAATAGTAGGTTGTGTAAAATCGGATGGTATCTACATTGGGATCGGGGCATGAAATTTTTGAAATATACTATTCGTGAATCGTTAAAATAAAATGAGATTTTCTCATGAATTATAAAATCAGTACAATGAAAAAATATGCAATTCTAATTTTTCTGTTTGTATTCGTACAAATGGCATTTACAAGTTGTCAGAAAGAAAGTAAACTAAAGCCAAATATCCTATGGATAGTATTAGAAGATACTGCTCCACTTATGGGCTGTTATGGAACTGATATTATTTCAACTCCAAATATTGATAAACTTGCCAAAGAGGGGCTTACATTTACAAATGCGATTATGCCAGCTCCTGTTTGTTCTGCAAGTAGATCTAGTATGATTACAGGAGTAATGTCTACAACATTTGGTGGTCATAATCACCATAGTGCAAGAACTAAAGAGTCTGCAATTTATCTGCCAGAGTATATGAAAACAATTCCTGAGTTGTTTAAAGATGCAGGATATTTTACTTTCAATAATGGCAAAGATGATTATAACTTCACTTATAATAGATCAGATCTTTATACACAAAAACATCAAGCTCATCCATTATATGGAAAAGGTGGTTCAAGAATTCCACTTGACTCATTAACTAGCAAAACACCATTCTTTGGTCAAATACAACTCGATGGTGGTAAAGAAATTTTTAATGGTGATTTTGAAGGAAGAGTAAAAACTCCTGTTAATAGAACTCTTATTAAACTTCCACCATATTTACCAAACAATCCTGTGATTATCGAAGAATATGCTAATCACCTTGATGCTATTCAAATTACGGATGAAATTCTTGGTAATATAATTGAAACATTAAAAGAAAATGGGATCTTAGAAAACACAATCGTATTTTTCTTTTCAGATCATGGAATGCGTTTAACACGTCATAAACAATTTTTATACGAAGGAGGCATTAAAGTTCCTTTAATTATTGCTGATTTTACTAAATCAAAAATAACTAAATCAGGAGAAACTTTTGATGGTTTAATTAGTGGTATTGATTTTGGTCCTAGTTCTCTAGCTTTAGCAGGAATTGAAATACCAGAATATATTGAAGGAAAAGACATTTTAACTGAAAATGCCACAGAAAGAGAATTTGTAATTTCGACTCGAGACCGTTGTGATTTTACTATTGATAGAATTAGATCTGTTCGTTCTAAGGATTTTAAGTATATCAAAAACTTCATGTTAGATCGTCCTTATACTCAACCTACTTATATGGATGTTGATGGTATAGCTTTCGTAAAAACAATGAATGAGTTAAATAGAGATAATAAATTAGATAGTATCCAGAAAATATTCTTTGCCAAAAAAAGAATTAGTGAAGAACTTTATGATCTTAAAAATGATCCTTACGAAATTCATAATCTTGCTTTAGATCCTAAATATGCTTCAGAATTAAAGAAACATGCTGATATTTTAGAAAACTGGATTAAAGAAACAGATGATAAAGGTCAATATCCTGAAAACGAAGAAGGTTTAAAACTAATGCTTGGTATATGGGGAGATAATGCTACGAACCCTGAGTATGATGCTTTAAAAGTAAAATACCCAGACCTAGCAGGATCTCAATTTTGGTTGAAGAGCGAACATTGGGGACCTGTAGAAAATTAATATCATAAATTTAAGTTGTAAACAGGGTTGAATTAAGAATCACGTTTTTCATAAGTGAGTCGTTAGATTATTGGGCGGAGTTATTAATATCTCCGCTCGATATATATTCTAGAAAAACTAATTTGGCCTGAATTCAAGTTTTAAATAGTAGTATCCCATAAAGTGTGTAAGTAAAGTTATTCTATTTTTTTGGGAACTCATTTTTATCTAAAATCACTTCAGTTGTATTTGTTACTCGAATTTAAGTTTGAAATAAATTTATAATTGTTAATTTTTTTCATCGCTAAGTAACACCAGATAATGTGCTGCCGACCAAGAAAAATGGTTGGCATTTAAACCCTTACCACTAGTTGGATGGTAATTTTCTCTAATAGGAGCATCACCAAGCAGACCTTCTGCATTTTGTATGAGCTTTTGACTTAATGCGTCAGCTTCCTTATTGTAGCCATATTGTTCTAAAGCTTTAATACCAAAGTAAGCTTGATCTTACTAAACTGGACCTCTCCAATAACCCTCTAAAGGATTGAATTTTTTATGATTTGCAACTAGTTGGAAAGGGAACTTTTGTCGCAAATTTGGTTGAATCTAATGGTATAAAAACCATTCTTTTGGCTTGTTCTTTTGTTGCAATGCCTGTGTATGGAGGTATCCAGCTTTCAGGACCTTCCTGGCCTATGCCAATAAAATTGCAGACTGCATGCACAAATCAAACATCACCCTCATCGAAAACCTGCCACCTCTGTATCAATCGATCATCTGTAAAAGTAGAAAAAACAAACAAGAAGGCTTCCGCGATTTCATTGCCAAAATAGTTTATGAAATCCAATACCCCGAGGTATTCGTAGCCGAATACATCCGCATCACCACATTACTCTACGATACCTACAAAAGCAACACCTCCCTGCAATTCATCCTCTCAATCCTAAACCAAAAATTCTGAATATACACACTCACTTTACCCTTTTTACTTGAATTTGAAATTTGGTTTTTGAATTTTGGAATTTCTATCTTGTTCCTTCTCACTTTAACCTTTTTACTTTATCCTTTATCCTTCACCCTTGTTACTCGAAACTCAAGCCCATGCCACCCCATACCCTAAATACACTGCGCTACCTCCAAAACAAAATCCGCCTCATTAGGGCCATTCACCTCTACAAACTAAAATTCGAAAAGCTAACAGCAGAAGAGGAGAGAAGCACCCGACTCGAATTATCCGATTTCGATTTGCTCCAGGAAGAAATCCAGGAGCACATCCTGGCACTCACAACTATTTTGAATTTTTTAAAAGAAGGCAAGACTGAAGAAGAGAATCAAAAAGCCATTAAATCCATTTTCAGCCAACTTCCCCAAATCACTAGGGAAATGCATCTCTTTGTAAAACGAATCGATGCACACAGCCAAAACATCCAGCACTGGCTCCAAAAAATCATACCCGAAATTCCTCAGGACAATCTCCATCTCTACAAGCAAAGCACCTCATCATCTCAAGTAAATTACAAGAGAAAATTATCAAAGCAATCAACAGAAGAAATTGTTGAGAGTTTTAATCAGTATGCTAATTCTCTTTTGTTAATGCATAAGGCCAGTCAAAAACTTGATTTTACTTTTTCTGTTGAGGATTTGTTGTGAGTTTTTTAATAAAGCTAACGATCAAAATTTAGAACAGTTTATTTTATGACATGCATATTTGTATTAAATATTAATTAAAAACATAAAGAAATGAATAGAAAATCAAGTGGTTTGCCAAATGCGCCGAGTACAACAGGAAATCCATCAGGAAAAGGTAGAGGTAATAAATAACTGAATGGATCGAAAGAATTAATTAAATTTAATGCGTTCTCAATACTGATAGCGCATTTTTTATACAGAATAATGGAAAAGTCAGATTTAACTTTGCCCCAGATTGTATTAGTTTGGTTATACTTTAGATTCCTGTATGTGGATAAATTTAGGAATTCTCAACGCTTAACCTTATATGTTCTTCATTTGACTAAATGGATTAATTTAAGAAAACATTCAATTCCACGTAATCTTCAAATTGATGATTTATTAAAGATCATCGATAGTCTATATAATTTCCGTTTTAAAAAGAAAGCTATTTTGGCATATCTGGGAATGTCAAAAAACACATTCAATCACAAGTTTCGGGAATGCCTTGAAGAAAAAGGCTATCAAAACAAAAGAACCTTTACACTTTTTCAGGCTTATGATATCGTAAAGGTTTGGGCAAAAGATGAATTTTGGTACAGACTGGAAGCATTTACAAAAGCTGAATTGGTAGAATATTTACATCAACGTAATTATAAAAAACTAGCTGATGAATTTAAAACCTATTTAGGAGATGAGAAAATTTATAAGGAGAATGATAAATTCTCTCCTAAAATGATTTACTCTTTTCTGGAACATATAGGATACGAGAAAGATGAAATCAAAGAAATTTTCTTTGCAAAATATTACAAAGAAGTCTGAAATTTAATTTTTTAGCTCTTTGTTCCATAGAGTAAGTTAAGATGCTTTAAGTTTTCATAACTATTTTGTACATTCGAATAATCTTACAAATTAATTTCTTTTATTTCTCAGATTTTGGCTTTATTTAATACTAAAGAATGTGTAAAAAAGATACTTTCTCAAAGTTGCCAATGGTTTTTAATAGCATGTCTGCTAGCTATAAAGCCTATTGGATGATTGGTCTTGTTGAATGTTTTATTGAGGAAAAACAGGATCAGATACCCATACGTAATATTTGCTCACGCATGTTGGTAAATTCATGGTATCCAATTCATTTTTTTCGATTAAAATTTGGTTTACAAGATCTAATTAGCCAAAATAACATAAACATAAAAGAATATCTCAATTTAAAAGCAGACATCAAAAAAAATGAGCTTTTAGATCTGCTCTATACTACAACAGATTCAAAGATTATCAATTGGATAATGCATTTTAAAAGACAAGTCCCATTTCGTTTTTTATCACCATGGATAAAATATAAAAGTGATGCACAAGTTATATCCGATTCTCAAATGTTTAAAAATGAAGCACCTTATGCTATAAATCGGTCAAATAACACAATTGATATTAATCCTATCTGGAAAGAGTTTTTAAGCATAAATTCTAAAATTTTAATCGATTATGGATATTGGAATTTGTTACAATATCTTCAAAATAAAAATCCAGGAGTACCAAGTCTTCAAAGTAAACTGATTAAGCCAGCAGTGAGGGAAAGTTTAAATAAGCAACGTGATTATTGGAATCTGGTTTTCGATAGTGTTGGATCTATTCGTTGTATTTATTCGAATCAGATTTTAACAGCTGATGACTTTGCAGTTGAACACTATATACCCTGGAGTTTTACCGCCCATAATTTGTTGTGGAATTTAATTCCGGCAGATCAGTCAATCAATTCATCTAAGAGCAATAAGTTGCCAAATACAGAAGAGTATTTACGGCAATTTGTAGCGTTGCAGCGGCTTGGCTTAAATGTTGTCTATCAGAAAAATAAAAAACATAAATTATTTGAAGATTATTCAATTTTTGGTGAATCTATACCTAATTTATTAAATTTAAGTAATGATAAGCTGTATGAATTATACGAGAATCAAATTTCTCCTCAAATAATTTTAGCAAATCAGCTGGGATTTCAATATTGGTCACCTCACACTAACGAATCATCCAATGGCTATTAATCATTTTCATTTAACTGCTAAGGAACGCGATAAAATGTCTTTTCCAACAAATTGGCTCCTTCGGAATCATTTAATAAAAGGGAAGGTTCTCGATTTTGGTAGTGGACACGGTACAGATGTTAAGGAGTTAAAAAAAAGAAAGTTCAATGCATTAGAATATGATCCTTATTATCACCCTCAATTTCCTGATGAAAAGTTTGATACAATTCTTTGTCATTATGTAATTAATGTTTTAGAAAAAGAACATGAGTTGAGGATAATTATGCGAATTTCTAAACTCCTTGCAGAAAATGGAGTAGCATACATTTGCGTTCGACGTGATCTCGTTAGGGAAGGATACAGAACTCATAAAGTTCATAAAAAAACCACCTATCAGCGAAATGTGAATTTACCATTTAAGTCAATTTATAAAAATGACTTTTGTGAAATTTACTCTTTGCAAAGATTTGTAGATCGAGAATCAGATGCTTCTTGTATTTTTTGTAAACCTACAAACAAGTCAAATTATATAGCAGAATCTCCGAACCTATATTGTATATACGATGCTTATCCAGTAAGTAAAGGTCATGTGCTCATTATTCCCAAGAAACATCAGTCCGATTATTTTAAACTGGAATTGAATGTTCAAAAAGAAATTTGCGAGGTAACGAATCTGATAAAAAAATATCTCGATAAAAAATTTCATCCAGATGGTTATAATGTAGGAGTGAACATTGGGGAGGTAGCCGGCCAGTCGATATTTCATGTTCACGTGCATGTTATACCAAGATATAAAGGAGATACCCCGAATCCCAAAGGAGGTGTTCGCCATGTAATTCCGGATAAGGGTTCATATTAATGTATGTTTAATTCCATAGAACAATTCTGTAGTTACCCTTACGGTAAATCTACAGATATTTAATCCCATATTTCAAACCATTTTATAGATAGGCAATTCTTAGGCTATTTCATTATTTTATAATACTGTTAATTTTGGTATTAGAATGAACTATCCGGAAATACCAGATAGTTCAAATTGAACATACCAATTTTCGTAAATTTGAAATGTGTAAAGTCTATATTTCTATTTAATTCTTTGTTTTTTCTATTTTAGAAAGAGAAGTGGAGGAGTAATTTCAAAATAGAAGTAAAACAGATATGTCTAATTCAGAATTAAATAAAATTAGAAAACTTCTTGTCGCTATAAAAAACAAAACTTAACTTGGTATTATACAATATATAAGGATAATATATATAGTGTAAGTAATTTATACATTGAAGGTTTTAAAATGAGTGTTTTCATATATTTTAGCACAAATACTAATCTTATTTCAGAGGTAATTATTGGTATAATTATCCTTCTGATTTTATTTCCTATATACACTAAGATTAGTAATAGAAAATTACTTAGAACAGTAACTTCTTTAGATAGTGGAACAAAATCAGAACGTGATTTAGTTTTAAAATTATTAAAACTTGGAATACCTTCACAAACCATATTTCACGATTTATGTATAAAAAGAAAGGATGATAAGTTTGCTCAAATTGATGTTGTTTTGGCTACTACAGAGGGCATAATAGTATTTGAAGTAAAAGATTACAATGGGTGGATTTTTGGGAATGGTAATTATTCGCATTGGACTAAAGTTATGGCGCATGGTAAGCGTAAGTATCGTTTCTACAATCCCATCAAGCAAAATGCAAATCACATAAGAACCTTAAGACAAAAGCTGAAGCAATTTAGAAATATTCCCTTTTATTCTATAATTGTTTTTTATGGAGATTGTGAATTAAAAGAAATTAATTACGTCCCCAAAGGAACATATATTGTAAAATCATCCCGCATCTTTGAGGTATTAAAATTGATCCGAAAAGAAAACGATCCCGCTCCTTATACAAATAAGAGGGAAGTAGTAAATATTTTAAAGCAAGCCGTAAAGAACGGAGAAAATATAGATATTCAAGAAAAGCACATTGAAGATATCAACGATATATTGGGGAAAGAGAGAATATTTGACTAATTTATTCTAAGAACTTTCAACTATAGCGTGAGTTTTCATTTCTTGTTCTGCGCATGCAGAATTACTATAAGTGTTTCCCATCAATTTGTAATTTATGAGTTATGAGTTCAGAATTTCTATATTGGAAAAAATAAACAGGAAATAAGGCGTTCCCTCCTCGGGTTTTGGCAAAAATTTCGCCAGGGGTTCCAAAATCCTTTTGCTCATTTCGCTGGTTTTTCAATACGGGCAGTCCTTCTTCTAGTAAAGGGTCTTCATGGGTAAAAGGCATTTGTCACAAAATTGCTACACCACTAGTAATAGTTCAGATCCTCACTTCGGTTGAGGCTCTGAATAATTCTACAACAAAACTCAAATTTGAATAGTATGGCTTATCGAGCTAATTATTCAACAATACAAGGGGTCGTATGCTATAATATTAACACACTATAGTTTTCATAAAAACAATAGTTTATTTACATTTAAACCTCGATGTTCTCTAACTCCAAGTCTGGTCACTGACAAAAAATCTTATCAGGTAGCAATCTCCTGACAGGATTCTGTATTTCAACCTAATAGCATATTTTGAACTATCAGAATTTAATTTTCATGTTCTCACTTCTAGTGAGGGTATCAATAATATTCAAATCTTCCTTTTGTTTTAAGTAATAGCATTAAAAAACTAAACTATACCCGAAAAGGTATAATCTACACCTGAAAACAATATTTTATACCCGAACAGGTATAATTAGGCAAAATATCGTATATTTATACCCGATAAGGTATAGTTGTATAAATATTTCGCACATGTCATTACCTAAATTCATAAAAGAAAAACGAAAATTACTAAATCTAACTCAGCAGGATTTAGCCGATAAAGCTGGGGTTGGAATCCGATTCATACGCGATTTGGAACAAGGCAAGCTCACTTTGAGAATGGACAAAGTTAACCAGGTTTTAAATCTGTTTGGCCAGGAGTTGGGACCGGTATCTGTAAATAAAAAGTTCTAAGTCATGCGAAAAGCAAAAGTGTACATGCATAATCAATGGGCAGGAACCATTGCAGAAAACGAGGAAGGATTTATCTTTTCTTATGAGGAGGATTATTTAAAGTCTGATAATCCGAAATCAGTCAGCCTCACCTTGCCTTTAAGCGAAAAATTATACAAAAGCGCAACCATGTTTCCATTTTTCGATGGATTGATTCCCGAAGGATGGTTACTTGATATTGCAGAGAAAAACTGGAAACTTCGCGAAACGGATCGAATGGGGCTCTTAATGGCTTGCTGCAAAGATTGTATCGGTGCAGTTAGTATAATTACTTTCTAATATCTCATTTCTCAAATCTCATGTAAATGAACAATTGTCTATATTGTTACAAGCCACTAAAAGAGAATCAAATCGATTTTCATCCAGCTTGTTGTAAGAAAATATTCAATACTAAAAATGTTCCGGTACTCGATTACTCCGAAGATCAAATGCTGGAATTAGCCGATCAGGTAATTAAAAGTCAGATTGCCGTAACAGGTGTGCAGCCAAAACTTTCTTTGGAAATTGCCAAGAATCCCGACGATCAGAAAGGAAGACGTTTTACAATTGTTGGTCTATGGGGAGGATACATCTTAAAGCCACCAACAAAACAATTTCCATCCTTGCCTGAGCTGGAAGATCTTACCATGAATTTGGCAACATTATCTAAGATTGATACCGTTCCACATTCATTAATCCGATTGAATAATGGCAAACTTGCTTACATTACAAAACGAATCGATCGGACAGAAGGCAATAAAATTCACATGGAAGATATGTGTCAGCTCACCGAAAGGTTAACAGAATTCAAATACCGTGGATCCTATGAGCAAATTGGAAAAGCCATTCAAAAATATTCTGCCAACCCAGGTTTGGATCTCATCAATTTCTTTGAGCAGCTTCTGTTTTCATTTTTAACAGGCAATGCCGATATGCATTTAAAAAATTTCTCCCTAATTAATAATCCTGTTTTGGGATATGTGTTAACACCGGCTTACGATATGCTTTCAACGAAATTGGTAATGGAGGAAGACGATGAAGATTTAGCCTTAACATTGAATGCAAAAAAGAAAAAAATAAAGCGCAAAGATTTTATTTCAGCATTCAATCTTTTCGAGATTCCTGAGAAAACCCAAAACAATACTTTTGTAAAATTCGAAAAAACTATCTCATCCTGGTTTACAATTATTGAAATCAGTTTCCTTCCCTCAGAAATGAAAAAAGCCTATGTCGATTTAATTAAAGATCGTGCAAAGCGCCTGGACTTAAAAATTGAATAGGAAATAAGGCGTTCCCTCCTCGGGTTTTGGCAAAAATTTCGCCCGGGGTTCCAAAATCCTTTTGCCCATTGATAGTTTGGAAGCTATTGTTTCGCTTATAGGAGGAACAATTTCTACTGTAATTATCGCACTGCTCAAACGCAGGTGGAAAAGACGAGAAGAGAGACGAAAAAAACGGTCTGAACCTGCTGGGAATTAAGTCCGTATCTGTCTCAATTCTATGTTAAATAACTATTAATTACTAACTCCTAATTTTAAACATCATGGGAAAATACACTCAAGGGATCCTGGGCCCATTCTCAGGAAAAGTTGGAGCCATTGTGGGTTCCAGTTGGAAAGGAGTGAATTACATTAAATCACTTCCAGGTCCTAACACCTCCAATACCGAGAGACAACAGGTGCAGCGCAGTCGCTTTAAGTCTGTTGTCAAAATGGCATCTTCGCTATTGGCAAGTTTGATTCGTCCGGTATGGAATCTGTCAGCCGGGAAAATAACCGGTTACAATTTGTTTGTGAAAACCAATCTTGCTGCTTTCGATGAAGGCGGTTAACTAACTAATTTCGAAGATTTTAAAGCTACGGTAGGTTCCTTGGCTCTGCCGGGTAATTTGAGTATCGTGAATGATGCCGAAGTGAGTTCCGGCATTACTGTTTCCTGGAGTGATGAAAGTGCAAATGGAATTGGCCAGGCTGATGATCAGTTGCATTTATTGATTCTGAAAGATGATCAGGTGCAGGTATTGCATCCCGGAACTTTGCGTTCTGCCGAAACAGCAGATGTGACTCTGCCTTTTGAACTGGGTATGTTACATGTGTATGCATACTTTGGAGATACAGATGGAAGTGAGTTTTCTTCTGATTTGCACGAAACGATTATGCTGACCTAATCTTTTGAAAGAAAATTTTTCTGTAAGCTGTCTCGAAAATTTCGTGGCAGCTTTTTATTTTGCTAGTTTAAAAAAGCAAAAAAGGTTTAAACTATATTTAAACTATGAAGATTTAAAAAAGGCTTTCATTTCTGAAAGCCTTGATTTTACTAGTCGGGGCGAGAAGATTCGAAC
This sequence comes from Marinifilum sp. RC60d5, assembly GCF_052400665.1. Classification (NCBI taxonomy): domain Bacteria; kingdom Pseudomonadati; phylum Bacteroidota; class Bacteroidia; order Marinilabiliales; family Marinifilaceae; genus Marinifilum; species Marinifilum sp. RC60d5. Next base: position 73,182 of record NZ_JBQTGK010000001.1, on the reverse strand, counting down.
TTCCGACCCCACGCCCCCCAGGCCTTGTATTTATAGTTTTTACTTTTGCGAGGTTTATTTTATTGAAGTGTATTGTCGTCTAACTATCAGTCTTTTGTATGCGTTATGTTGCTTTATTATTTGCTTTACTAAAGAAATAAAATGTATATTTGTGAGATAAATGTTGCAACCATGTTGCAACTAGAAGAATTTCATAAGTTATGGCATCAGTAAAAATTATATTTTTCAAACACAAAGTTTTTGAAGATGGAACTTCTCCAATTGTTCTTCAAATAATTCATAAAAGAGTACGACGTATTTTTTCTTTGAATCATTCAACAACTGAAGATAGATGGGATGAAATTAATAAAGAGATTAAATCTATTGATAAATCTCAAAAGAGATTTGTGCAGGAAATGAATATGCATTTCCATTCAATGCAAGTAAGGGCTAAAAGTATAATTCTTGATTTTGAAAAAAATGAAAAGACATATACCTCAGACAATGTTATCGAAAAATTAAAGGGAGTTACTTCTTCAAATTACATTTCCTTCACAGAGCGGGTAATAAAGCAATTAAAGGAACTTGGTAAAGATGGTAATGCTCGTGTTTACCAAAGTAATTTGAATGTTTTTTCTAAATTTATTAAGGGGAAGGATATCAGTTTTGATGAAATTACTTATTCACTGGTAAAAAAATTTGAGGCTTCACTTTATCGAAAAGGGAATGGTATTAATGGAGTAGCTCATCAGTTGAAAACGCTCCGGGCCATATATAATAGAGCGATCAAAGAGGGTGTTGCCAGAAAAGATTTATATCCTTTTGAAAATATTAAAATAAAAACAGAGAAGACTGCAAAAAGAGCCCTTTCTAAAGATGAAATTATTCAAATACGAGATATTAATTTGGATAAAAAGCCAGCACAGAAAAGAGCCAGGGATTTATTCATGTTTAGCTTTTATTGTATGGGAATGGCATTTGTTGATATTGCCTATCTCAAAGTGAAAGATATTTATAAAGGTCGACTGAACTATTCCAGGCAAAAAACAACACAAGTATACAATATGGCCATTGTGGAGCCTGCCATGGAGATTATCAATAAATACTCAACTTTGGAAGAAAAGGACGAATTTGTATTTCCAATTTTAGACAAGAATCATCCAAGTATTTACGATTTGTATTTATCCCAAATGCGAAATCAGAATAAAAGATTAAAAGAAATTCAGAAGAAATTGGATCTGTCATTGCCATTAACCTCATACGTCGCAAGACATTCATGGGCGACCATTGCAAAACGTTCCGGAATACCAACAGCTGTAATTTCCGAAGGCCTTGGACATACAACAGAAAAAACAACTCAGATTTATCTCGATAGTTTTGAGAATGAAGTTTTGGACGAAGCCAATAAGCTTATCGTGCTTTAAATCTGTTACAAATTTTCATCTTATTTACGACAAAATGAATTCAAATATGTCAGATGAAATGTTGAAGATAAACTTCATAAAAACCCTTTGGGGAAATTAAAGGAGATTTCAATTTTCCACACAAGAAGAAACCAATAGAGACTCCAGTTTTTAATCAGCAATAAATTTCCAATTTCCTGTTTAAGATCCATGTCAGGATGCAATAAAAAAGCGTAAGTTTTAACAAAAAAATGCTAGCAGAAAGCCAGGCAGACTCGAGTAATATGGGTGATGTAAATATCTTGAACTTAAGATAGTTTGTTTCATTTCTTATTGCATAATTATGCAATTAAATTAAGAAACTAAATCGAACTATGTTCAACTATCTTAGGGGTATTGTTTGTTAAATCTATTGATAATGTATGAATTAGCTGAAAAATAAAATTTGTATACTTTATTGTAAATTACTAAATTATGTAACTGTCAAGAAAATGGTGAATTAAAAATAAATATTTCAATGATCAATAATCAGAGTTTTGAAGCTCTGAAAGCAGAGCTTTCCAGGGCAGTTTTTGCATTAAAAAAACAAGCGAATGGTAGTAATCTCGAAGTTATTGAATGTCCATCTTTTACAAGCTTTAAATCTAAGCTCATAAGTTTGCAGCTTGAATTTAACACAGAAATACACAACAATCTTCGTAAGATTTCCTCGCAAAAGGATGTGGAGCTTTATTTCGAAATGCTACTAACAAGTTTAGCAATACTTAAAGCTTTAATTTGCTCATCCGAGGTTGAGTCTATTATTTATAGTAAGAAGGAAGAATACAATCTGTCGAATGATATATCTTACATTCATTACAATCAGGCTCAAATAAATCAGCACAAAGACTATGTTTATCTTAAAAAGGATATTATAGATCAATGTATTAGCATAGCTAAATCCTGCAAACAAAAAATGAAAGAGAATATTACAGAAGCAAAAAATAAAGATAATGCATGCATGCATGTAATGGCTGAGTTTGCCCCTTATCTCAGCAAGTACAGAGAAGCCTTAAGTGATATAGACAGTCAGGAGGAGAAAATAAAGTTTTTAAAACGCAAGCGACAAGAGATTACTCCGCTATTTAGAGGAAAATCCATCGACCTTTACAGCTCGCCAATAAATGTGTGGTTCGAAGCCAGTATTGAAGCTTCCCGGCGGTCTATTCTTCAGAAAAAAAAGAAACGTAAAAAAGATAAAAGACAAGGTCTTAGATGGTGCTTATCCAGAGCCGAGTTTCTCGAGCTTATAATGTCTTTAGATCTCACAAAAGCCATTGGCGATGAGAAGAGTACACCCGTATCTAAAAAGGTGCTGGTAAGTGAGTTTTCAAAATTTTTAGGAGTTAAAAAAATACCTGATTACGAAAGCAGAATGACAAAATTGTGCAAGAGGGCAAATCCAACCGCATTCCTCGATCGCTTACGCGATAAAGTTCAATTTATCTCAAATAGGAAAAATAATTATTAATGTAAGTGTATTACATAATTCCCCAGTCAACTTGCCTCAATTTGCATGCAAGCTGTATGCAACTTGCATATTCATCGAAGCAAATCAAGCCATTTAAAAGCAAATATGCTTTTTCTGAAAAAAATCTTACCTTCTGTAGTGCCTTATTTTATTAGGATTACAGACTGCAATGTAAAAAATCAGAAAAAATTTTCTATATGCAAGCTGCATGCTCGTTAAATTTTACTTTACTAAACTTGTGATATCATTTTTAGTGAAACAATAGTTCTGAATTGTTTAAAATTTTATCACATGCAACACGAAAAGGAATTAGTAAAAATGTTCCTTACACTTTTGGAGAAAACCAAAACCATAGAGGAGCAACTCAGAAAAATATCTCTTAACGAGAGAAACCCACTTGGCGATACCTATCTCGATACCGATGAGGTTTGCGACCTACTGAAAATTTGCAAACGCACTCTGCAAAAACATCGCGATGAAGCCAGTATTTCCTACATTCAGTTCGGAGGAAAAACCCTCTATAAACTCAGCGACATAAAAGAAGTTCTCGACAAAAATCACCAGGAAGCAATCAATCGCTAAGCTGTCTGCTGTTCGCTTTAGACTTACCTCTTTCTAAGATAATTATTCATTGTTAATTACCAATTACTAATTGTTTGCAATGCAAACCATGAACATCCCCATAGAACTACTCGTCTACGCCCTTTCCAAAAGAAAGGTCAGTCAGGTACGACTATTTCTATACCTGAAAAGTCAGAGTACGGGATATTTGCCATGGACAAAACAAGTGAAAGAAAGAGTGCAAAAAGATCTGGACATTAAAGATGTTCGGACCATTGATCGTAACCTTAGGTGGTTACTAAAAAACAAGTGGATAACCAGCAATACCAAACGAAAATCAATCCGGGTGGTCAGTTATTTGGTGCTCGCCAAAAAGCTCCAATTCCGCTCTGCCACCGGAGCAATTTTCAGTAGCATATATTTTATTAATTTCCGCCCATTCATTTATGCGGCGGTAGTCACTTATTATTTACAGTACAAGCATAGGTTGGCAAAACAATCGGAACGAAAAAAAGGGCGTTCCACTACGAATTGTAGCTACCGCGATATGCCTGCAGAATATCTGGCTGCCGTTTTAAACCTCGGAAAATCGACCATTGTTCGATACCGACAAAAAGCATGGGATGCCGGATTCATAAAAATGAAGCACCGGTACAAACCACTTTTTATGCCTATCGAAGAACTCGGATTTTGTCGTGTTTATGGCGATGAAGATGCCTGGCAACTGGTGATTCACAACAACCAGGTGAAAGTGCAGCTTTCCAATGCTATTAGTACCTATATTGTTTTGCGCACAAAACCCGCACTCAAAAAGTACATTCGATACCTGCAAAAAGTGGACCCGTTATAAGAAGGGATCCTAAGGGAAGACGGTAGAATACCGGAATCCCGCAAGGATCCAAAGCCGTAGGCTTTAACTTTTATACTCGAAACCTGAAATTTTAGAATCTGAATTTTGAACCTTTTTACTTTATCCTTAATCCTTCAATTTTGGATTTTGAATTTTGAAACCTTATTACTTTATCCTTCTCACTTTATCCTTTTTTTTTAACCTTTTTACTTAATCTGAAAGCTAATTATCAATTCTTCATTATTAATTTTTAATTATTTAAACCATGCAAACCCTAAAAACATACCTCCAAAACCTCCAAAGCCAAATTAATATCCTTATCGGATTTTATATGGAAAACGAAGCACTCCTTTCTCATCAGCTTGTTCAGATTATGGACCAGGCTCAGCTCGATTTAAAAGACATCATGCAGATAAAAGAAGAAGTAGATCGAAAAATATACCTCATCAACTCCATCGAAATAGTAGCCAATTACCCACGATACTTCATGGTCGATTCACCGGGAAAATTAATATCTACCTACACCCGACAAGATGCTTTCAGAAAGATAACACCCGCATTCAGCACCTTCCTGGCCTATGCCAATAAAATTGCAGACAGCATGCACAAATCTAATATTCAGCTCATCGAAAACCTGCCACCCCTGTATCAGTCAATCATCTGTAAAAGCAGGAAAAACAAACAAGAAGGCTTCCGCGATTTCATTGCCAAAATAGTTTATGAAATCCAATACCCCGAGGTATTCGTAGCCGAATACATCCGCATCACCACATTACTCTACGATACCTACAAAAGCAACACCTCCCTGCAATTCATCCTCTCAACCCTAAACCAAAAATTCTGAATATACTCTCTCACTTTACCCTTTTTACTTGAATTTGAAATTTGTTTTTTGAAATTTGTTTTTTGAATTTTGGAATTTCTATCTTGTTCCTTCTCACTTTATCCTTTTTACTTTAACCTTTTTACTTTAACCTTTATCCTTCACCCTTGTTACTCGAAACTCAACCCCATGCCACCCCATACCCTAAATACACTGCGCCACCTCCAAAACAAGATCCGCCTTATCCGGGCCATTCACCTCTACAAACTAAAATTCGAAAAGTTAGGAGCAGAAGAGGAGAGAAGCACCCGACTCGAATTATCCCATTACGATTTGCTCCAGGAAGAAATCCAGGAGCACATCCTGGCACTCACCACTATTTTGAATTTTTTAAAAGAAGGCAAGACTGAAGAAGAGAATCAAAAAGCCATTAAATCCATTCTCAGCGAACTTCGTCAAATCACCAGGGAAATGCATCTCTTTGTGAAATCATTGGCTACACACAGCCAAAACATCCAGCAGTGGCTCCAAAAAATCACACCCGAAATTCCTTCCGAAAATCTCCATTTCTACAAGCAAAACACCTCATCATTTCAAGCAAATTACAAGAGAAAAACATCAAAGCAATCAACAGAAGAAATTGTTGAGAGTTTTAATCAGTATGCTGCATCGCTCAAAATTCTAAAAATCGAAAAATAAGATTTTCAATGAAAAGAAATGACAATTTTGTAACTTGATCTTTCAACTAAAAACTTGTAAAGATGAAAGATCTAAATCAAATGACACCGAATGAAATCACTCATGCTCTTTTTAATGAGCTCGAAGCTATTAATAAGCGTTTGGTCGGAATCGAGAATGAGCTGAAGACCTTTACTCCATTACAGCAAAAAGAAATTTTAACACTTAAAGAAGCTTCCGAATACCTTAGTCTGTCAAAAAGTTACCTTTATAAATTGACATCAGTGGGTAAATTAGGTTTTTATAAAACGGGGAAGAAAATTTATTTTAAAAGAGAACAATTGAATGAGTATCTCACCCGCAATTATTATAAGTCTCGTGCTGAAATCAAAGAAATGGCTGATAATTTTGTTTTGAAAACTCGTTAAAATAGAGGCAGTAGAAATTGATAGAATAATAACAGAAGTGAACTTGGCAAACTTGACAGGCTTTAAATAAATTATTTTTAACTATTTTTCGTAAAAATTAAAAATAAAAAAAATAATTATGAAAGTAATACTGATTATTTGGAATATTCATTTGTAGTTTTTTTAAGGTCTTCGCTCAATGTGATGATTATTAGAATGAAATGAGTAATGTTCAATCTTATGACGATGATCTAGAGGGTGCCCAATATTATGCTAGAAAGGCTATGGGTTCAGCAAGTAATGCTTGAGCTATGCGTCCGATTGTGGATGTGATGATGAAAGTGAAACACCATAAGGAGAGTCAGAATGTGATTGATTCAGTCAAATAAATTTAATTGAAAATATTAACTTCTCATTATTAATAGTTTAATCTAATATGAAAAAAGTAATACTTATTCTTAGTATAATCCTCTTGAATATATTTCAAGTTTCATTCAATAAAGTTAATGCAAATTGTTTAACGCCTGCTTCTACTGTTGGTACCTATGGTATTGAAGATGGATTGTATACGGCAACAATTAAATATTTTAATGCAGAAACATATAAGACTTCAACCTACACTTTAAATGTAACTGTTAAGTATAATTCTGTTACTGCTATTGATTTTGGAAATGGAGGTTCTGTTCATACAGGTTATAATAACGAAGGATATGTATATTATGGAGGTACTTTGTTTTTTGAAAAAGATTATCAGGGAAATATTATAGCTGCAACTACCTCTGTAACAATTTCAGATGGAAATGGATCTAGAACTTTTAAAATTAGAATTGAATAGCACTTATAGTTGTGCATATTATATATTAGTCTCTTGTATAGTGAGGGACTTTTTTTTATGCCAATTAATTTCTTTTGTTAACTTTGATTTTCGATCTGTAAATATGAAAATAGAATATTGATCTACCATCAAATAGACAGTACGCATGAACCAATCAAATTTTACTTATCTCGCCGAAGAATACCCACAATTGGCTAAGATTGGCCAATTAGCTGAACGCAATACCTTTATTGATCCCAGTACCTCTCTTTCCAAATTGAGATTACTGACCGAGAAGCTTTCAAAATTCATCCTCGAATACGAAAGAATCGAGGAACAAGAATACACCGATCAGGTCAAGAGAATTCAGCTATTGTTCAACAACGGAGTTATTTCTCAAGAAATAAACGATTTGTTGCATATCATTCGTAAATCTGGAAACAAAGCGACTCATACTGGCGAAGGAAGTGCTGCCGAAGCTAAATATATTTTGCGACAAACGGTAAAAGTGGTAAAATGGTTTTCTGCAGTTTACGAAAACCTGAATGCGCCTGAAGAATTTATAATGCCCCTAGAACAAGCAGACGATACTGCTAAGGTAAAAGACTTGGAAGAAGAGTTGTTAAGAGTAAAGGAGGCAGTAAAGAATTATGAAGAGAAAGTCAAAAAACTGACTGCCCTAACAAAGGATCAGAAAGTAGAAAGAAAAGAGCGAGCCGATCGAATTGTTTCGAAGATGGAGGAAAGTGAAGCTGAAACCCGCGAGAGAATCGACAAGCAGCTGAGAGATGCTGGTTGGCTGTGTGATACCAATACCATCAACTATAAAATACATAAAACACTTCCTGAAAAAGGAAAATATAAGGCTATAGCCGAATGGAGATGTGATAATTATTGGGCAGATTACGCTTTGTTTAACGGCATGGAACTAATTGGAATTGTTGAAGCCAAAAAGCACAATAAAAATGTGATGAGTGTGCTGGAACAAGCCAAAAGGTACAGCCGTTCGGTGAATAACAATAACGATATCTGTTTCCCTGAGCATGCCAATAGCGATAAATTTAAGGTGCCTTTTCTTTTCTCAACTAATGGGAAAGCATATTTAGAGCAAATAAAAACCATGTCGGGTATTTGGTTTTGGGATGCTCGTATACAAAGCAATAGCCCACGAGCTTTGCGTAATTGGTTTTCTCCTCGCGATTTAATCGAAATGATTAATTACGATCAAAGTCAAGGGGAAGACAAACTAGCAAAAAGTCCTTACGATTATCTTCAAGACAAGGATGGATTGAGCTTGCGCGATTACCAAGTTGAAGCGATTAAAGCCGTTGAAAGTAAAATTTTATCCGATAAAGATGAACGAAGAGCCCTTCTAGCCATGGCAACAGGAACGGGAAAAACCCGAACCATGATAGGCATGTGCTATCGTTTAATTAAATCGGGGCGATTTCGTAGAATCCTATTTTTGGTAGATAGAAGAATGTTGGGCAAGCAAGCAGCCGATTCTTTTAAAGAAGTGAAAATTGAAGGTTTACAAACTTTTGCTGAAATATACGACTTGCAAGAACTAAAGCAAGCAAGTGCCGAACTAGATACTAAAATTCATTTTGCTACCGTGCAGAGCATGGTGAAAAGAGTGGCTTATTCTGAAAATCCGCCAAGTATAGGTGATTACGATTGTATTGTGGTGGATGAAGCTCACCGTGGCTACACTCTAGATAAGGAAATGGAAGAGGAGGAACTCATCCTTCGCGACCAGAAAGATTTCCAAAGCAAATATCGAATGGTCCTCGATTATTTTGATGCCTATCGTATTGGACTAACCGCAACGCCAGCTGTTCATACGGCTGAGATATTTGGGGAACCGGTTTATACCTATTCTTACCGAAAAGCGGTGGTCGAAGGTTATTTAATCGATTTTGAACCACCTTATGTGTTCAAAACAAAACTTGGCAGAGAAGGCATTGTATGGGAAAAAGGCGATGAAGTAAAAGTTTACGATCCCGAGGAAAATGCCATTGAAAGTGCAGGAGTAACCGAGGATGAAATTCACGTAGAGATTCAGAGTTTTAATAAAAAGGTAATCAACGACAGTTTTAACCGCAATATTCTGAACAAATTAATTGCCGATTATGGTATTCATCCCGATGATCCCAAGAAAACATTGATTTTTGCAGCTACAAATATTCATGCCGATATGATAGTATCCATTCTTCGCGATGAACTAGAAGAACTGGGTGAGAATGTGGATGCAGATGCCATTGTGAAGATTACAGGAGAAGTACCCGAAAGAGACGATTTACTGAACCGATATAAAAACGATCAGTACCCAAGTATTGTGGTAACGGTTGATCTGTTAACGACAGGTATTGATGTGCCTGCAATCTGCAATATTGTTTTTCTGCGAAGGGTGAATTCCAGAATTCTTTACGATCAAATGATGGGACGAGCGACCCGAAAATGCGACGAAATAGGCAAAGAAGTTTTTAAAGTGTACGATTGTGTAGGTGTTACCGACATTATGGCTAAGGAGACTGTAATGAAGCCTGTGGCACCACTCGTAAACAAATCTTTTGCTCATCTAAACGAGGAGTTGGCCATTATAGAAGACGACTATCTGCGAGAAGCGAAATTGGATCGTATTATTGCCAAACTACAGCGCAAAACACGTTCCCTAAATGGCGATCAAATGGAGCAGTTTAAAAATCTTTCTGGGGGATTAACGGCCAACGAATTGGGACAAAAGCTGAAAGCTGCTGACACAACAGAAATGACCAAAGCCATAAATGAATATGAACATTTATGGAATTATCTCGATCGTGAAAAAGGAAAAGCCTTTAACTATGCGACCTTGTATAGCGAGCACGAGGATGTGGTGGAAGATGTGCAAAGAGCTTACGAAAAGAATCTAAAACCCAAAGATTACCTGGAATCCTTTGCCGATTTCATAAAGCAGAACAAGAATACAATTGCAGCCATCAATATTTTGTGCACTAAGCCAAGCAGCTTAACACGCAAAGATTTAAAAGAATTGCGCCTTATTTTAGATGAGAAAGGCTTTAACAGAGTCAGTTTGAATGCCGCTTACAAAGATATTTCCAATCAGGATATTGTGGCCGATATCATTGCGCATGTGCGAACATCAGCTCTGGGTTCTCCCTTAATTAGCCATCAGGAAAGAATAACAAGAGCCATAGAAAGAATAAAAAAAGCACATCAGTGGAACAGCATTCAACTAAAATGGCTTGAACGAATTGAGGTACAATTGTTCGCAGAGAACATTGTGACAATAGAAGATTTAAATAAAGCGCCATTCGATAGACACGGTGGACTTAAACGAATGGAAAAAGCATTCAAAAACGAAACTAGCACCATTATTAATGAACTAAACGAGTATCTTTATGCCTAGCTTCGACAAGCTCAGCTACCGTGACGTTCGATAAGTTCGAAACTTGGTGGCTGAGCTTGTCGAAGCCCAAATGTTCACACTATGAAAGGATACCTATACATATTAGAATGTTCTGATGGTAGTTTTTACACAGGTAGTACTAATGATTTAAATCGTCGTATAGAAGAACATCAAACAGGGAAGGGATCCTACCATACACGAAAAAGCTTGCCAGTTAAATTGGTTTACTTTGAAGAGTATGATAGAGTTGACCATGCATTTTATCGTGAAAAACAGATTCAAGGTTGGAGTAGAAAAAAGAAATTAGCTTTGATAGAAGGTCGATTTTCTGATTTACCGGGTTTATCGAAAAGCCCTTCGACAAGCTCAGGGACCAAGGATAACCGGTAGCTGAGCTCGTCAAAGCATAAGAATAAAAAATACAAAACGGTGGCTGAGCTTGTCGAAGCCCAATTAATAATTATAAAACATGGCCCTAGGCACACAAGAAATCGTAAACAAACTTTGGAACCTTTGTAACGTACTGCGCGACGATGGAATTACATACCACCAATACCTAAACGAACTAACTTACATTCTTTTCCTGAAAATGGCAGAAGAAACCAGTAAGGAAGAAGACATTACCGAAGGTTACCGTTGGGAAGATTTAAAAAGCAAGGAAGGCATTGAACTTTCGACCTTTTACCGCGAATTACTGCTGAAATTGGGTACGGAAGGAAAAGGTGCGGTGCAAAAAATTTACAACAACGCACAAACCTCCATCAACCAACCGGCCAATTTGCGCAAAATAATTAAATATATTGATGAGTTAGATTGGTTCGACGCACGAGAAGAAGGCCTGGGCGATATGTACGAAGGCCTGTTGGAGAAGAATGCCTCCGAAACCAAATCGGGTGCTGGGCAGTATTTTACACCTCGTCCGCTAATTAATGTGATGGTTCGATTGATGGATCCGAAAGTAGGCGAACGCCTAAACGATCCGGCTTGCGGAACCTATGGTTTCATGATATCGGCTCATCAGCACATTTTAAAGAACAACGATATTTATGCATTAGGAGCTGATAAAAGTAAATTTTTACAGGAAGAGCAGTTCAGTGGTTGCGAGTTGGTATTGGATACCCATCGCTTAGCCATGATGAATGCCTTTTTGCATGGTATGGGAGGTAACATTACCTTGGGTGATTCGCTAAGCAGTTTGGGCGAGGATACAAAGAATATCGATTTGGTATTGGCAAACCCACCATTTGGAACAAAAAAAGGAGGAGAGAACCCAACCCGTACCGATTTACTATTTCCTAGCTCTAACAAGCAACTCAACTTTTTACAAAGCATATACCGAAGCTTGCACCAACGTGGTGGAGCAAGAGCAGCAGTCGTATTACCCGATAATGTATTGTTTGAAGATGGTGACGGACAAAAAATACGCCGCGACCTTATGGAAAAGTGCAACTTGCACACCATACTTCGTTTGCCTACCGGAATATTCTACGCTGCAGGAGTAAAAACCAACGTACTCTTTTTTGAGCGTGGTACAAAAGACAAAGACAATACCAAAGAGGTGTGGTACTACGATATGCGTACGAACATGCCGAAGTTTGGCAAGCGAACCCCTTTTACCGAAAAGCACTTTGCCGATTTCGAAAAAGCCTACACAGCTGCCGATCGTAGAAAGCTGAAAGACGAACGTTTCTCTTGTATTTCTATAGCTGATATCGAAAAGAAAAACTACTCTCTCGATTTAGGACTGATAGCCGACGAAAGCATAAGCAATGGAGAAGAGCTGGGAGAACCTCAGGATATTGCCAAGGAAGCCCTTTCCGAAATGGAAAGTATCATGAAAGATTTGAATGCCATCATTAAAGAATTGAAATAATGGGAGAGCAAGCAAAATTATTGAAGTTAGAATATATTGAAGCTCTAAACCAAACAAAGACTCCTTCATCGTTAAATTTAAGAAGCAAAATTAAAGATCTTGATTGGTTCTTTTCTTTTAATGATAGTTTACCTTCAAATTGGATGGAGGTTAATATATTGGATGTTACGTGGCTGGTTACTTGTGGAGTTGCAAAAAAACCAGATTACATTGAAGAGGGAATTCCATTTCTGTCTGCTCAAAACGCAAGACCATTTAAGACAAATTTGAATAAAATTAAATTTATTAGTGAGAAGCAATTTAAAACGTTAACAGTTGGAGGGAAACCAGAAAGAAATGATATTCTATACACTCGTGTAGGGAATTGCGGTGAAGCTGCAAAAATTCCTTTTGATTTTGACTTTGCTATTTATGTTAGTCTAACATTAATAAAACCAATTCATGAGTTAATTGATGCTGATTATTTAGTAGCTTTTTTAAATAGTCGCCATGGTTTATCTCAAGCGAATGTTGGAGCTATTGGATCTGGATTAAAGAATCTAAATGTTAATAATGTAAGAAAATATAAAATTCCTCTTCCCCCACTAGCCGAACAAAAGCGCATAGTCGCCAAATTGGATGACCTTTTTGCCTCTTTGGAGAACACCAAAACACGTTTAGAGAAAATACCAACTCTGCTCAAAAACTTCAAACAAGCCATCCTCACCCAAGCCGTTACCGGCAAACTCACTGAGCAATGGCGCGAGGGTAAGGTGTTGGAGGATGTTGATATTGTAAATTTAGGATCTTTGCTAGAGGGTGTTAAATATGGGACTTCTAAAAAATCTGATTATAATATCGATGGTGTACCTATATTAAGAATACCTAATATAAAACATGGGGAGATAAATGTAGCAGATTTGAAATATTCTATTCTCGATAATAAAGAGTTGGATAAACTTAATTTAAAAGAGGGGGATGTTTTAATTATTCGATCTAATGGAAGTATATCTATTGTTGGTAAAACTGCTGTTGTTAGAAAGAAACATATTTCTTATTCTTTTGCAGGTTATTTAGTGAGATTAAGACCAGGTAATGGATTAGATGGTGTGTATTTGAATTATGCATTACAGAGTAATTATCTCCGAGGTCAAATAATAGAGAAAGCAAGATCTACTAGTGGAGTTAATAATATAAATACTCAAGAAATAAAAGAATTATTATTTCCTATATTTTCAATTCAAGAACAAACCGAAATCGTCCGCCGAGTAGAATCTCTTTTTGCCAAAGCCGATGCCATTGAGGCGCAATACCAAAGCTTAAAGAAAAAGGTAGATACACTACCACAGGCCATTTTGGCAAAAGCCTTTAAAGGCGAGTTGGTGGCACAAAACCCTTTAGATGAACCAGCTTCTGTTTTGTTGGAGAAGATTAAGGCCCTACGCGAAGCCGAGGTGAAAGCTAAGCCTAAGCGCAAAACGGTTCGTAAAAAGAAGAGTGCTAGCGCGAGTTTGTAACTCGTGCTCTGCGTATGCAGAAAAATACATTCTCACAAATTTGCAATTTGCAGGCAAGAGTTCAGGATTTATAATCCGTAATCGGAGCTGTCGATAAAATTCAGTTTGTAAGCTTCAACATCCGCTTGTTTAAACAGTTAAAAAGCATGACGTTTCCAATTTTAAAAGGTCTTAATTAGTATTCATAAAAGTGAAAATGGAAGATTATAAAGCGACTTATATAGATATTAGTTCTTGGCACATAAATCGTTATGTGGGAACAGGAGGTACACGGAGTAAAGAAATTGCAATCCATCCAGATACAGAGAAACAGTATTTTTTTAAAGCTTCTAAAATTGACAAATTCGATAATATTAAATATCCTACTGAATTTTGGTCAGAAATAATTTCATCTAAAATAGGGCAACTGCTTGGTTTTAATATGTTGGATTACAACATAGCATACAATGAAAATAACCGTCAAAAAGTAGGCTGTATTTCTAAATCTATGGTTGAGTTCGACGAGAATAAACTCACCGAAGGAATAACTTATTTAAGAGGATATAATGCCCAATACGATCCTGAATTAGATCAAGAGAAATACACCTTTCAATTTATTTGCGAAACCTTATCTCATTTTAAATTAGATAAATACATTATCCATATTATTGAAATTATAATTTACGATTCTATTATTGGGAATTCTGATAGACATCAAGAGAACTGGGGAACAATATCTTATTTTAGAGAGGCCATTGCAAGTTATGAAAGAGATTTAGAGGCTGGTAAAGATGGTTGGTTGGAGCGTTTTCTTAAGAAGATGAAGCATGCAATGACTAAAACAACAATTAAGCAGCATGATAATCCTCAACTGATTAAGCACAGTACTTTGGTTGTGCAGAATGAGATAGCGCCTAACTCTTTTGCTCCAATATATGACAGTGGATGTTGTTTAGCTCGTGAGAAGGTAGATAGTAAGGTCGCTGAAATGTTGAAAAATGAACAAATGTTAGAGGCTTACATTAAAAAAGGGTGTTCTGAAATTCGTTGGGAAAATACGAATAAAAAAGTAAATCATTTCGACTTAGTTAAACTTGTAATGGTTGAGAATAGCTCGATTGTAAAGCAAATAATAGCAGAAGTGAAAGAAAAATACAACAAGGAAACATTAAAGAATATCATCTTTAACATCGATTCAGAATTACCTGAAAAGTTAAATGCATTTAAATTAAGTGAACAAAGGAAAGAACTAATGCATAAATTAATAACTTTGCGCCTTGAAAAATTATTTATATTAGTAGAATGAAAGCAATCGGAAACATACATCTTATTTGGAGAAAAGGCAAAGGGAGTCGTAGGTTTTCTGTAGGTATTATCAAACGTAATGCTACAGAAGGAATCCGCTTTCAATATAATCAGAAAGAAGTTGCTGAAGCTCAAAAACAAGGCTTCACAGCTTATGAAGGTTTTCCTGATCTGGAAAAAGAGTATACTGAAAATGTTATTGATATTTTTGGGCAACGCATTATAAAAACGGAACGTAACGATATTGGTAATTTTCTTGATTTTTGGATGATTGATAGGAAATATATAAGTGATAAGTATTATATGCTTGCTTATACTCAAGGTTTATTACCGACCGATAACTATGAGTTTTTAGCTGATTTTAATCCAATTCAGAGTTTAGCTTTTGTTACTGAGATTACAGGGTTTTCTAAAATTAAGGTAGACTCAAAATGTTTGGATATGGGCAGCTCTTTACGTTACGAGCTAGAATCTGATAATCCTAATGATCCTAAGGCGGTTAAAGTGTTTACTGGAGAGTTATATTTAGGACACATAAAAAGGGTTCATTGTAATGTATTTCATGCAGCTAAAAAGAAGCTAAATCTATCAGTTCACAATATTGAGAAAAATGGTGTTCTACGCAGAGTTTTTGTCAAGGTGACAATCTAGGATAATAAGATTAAATATAAAAGGGGATTTTTCAATCCCATTTTTTAATTCTCCAATTTTAAGCTTAAACATACAAGCTTTTGAGATACTTGTATTTTTTATGGATCAATTAGCTATTGTGACAAGCCTTACAGCAATGTTCACACCCATCAGCAGTACTATAATAGTTTTCAGCTGCAGCGACTGCTGACTCACAATTTGAAAAAATACGTAAATCAATTTTACTTGAAGGCATCCAATCGCACCCCTCTTTATGCACCTCATGATCTCCATTAGCTTGTGCATTTCGATTAACGTAATATCTTGGCATTTTATAAAATTTACCATTTTTGACTTAGCTGCAGGTCTAGTCTACTAACCTATAAAAAGCTCTAATAGCTCATGTTCCCATGAGCTATTTATTTGTTATGGTCTGTAATCAGTACCATCACATTTTGGGCAAGGAGGTAACTTATCCGAATTATCATCCAGTTTTACCTTTTGTCCACACTTAGTACATGTGTATGTACCTTTTCCTGGTTTTTCACCTGTGCTTGACATATTCTAAAGATTTAGATTTTCAATTTGTAAAGTAGCTTACTTCAAGCAATTGTGATTTCTTTTTTACTTTCAGTCAAAAATGATATTTTTGTGTCGCTAAAAACAAAAGTCATAAATGATTAAACAGCAGACCAACACAATTTCTTCGGTCTGCTGTCATTTTACCAAACTCCTTGCCATAAATTAATTATGTAGTATAATAATTTTAAGTAATTGTTAAGAGATGTAATATTGTTGACGAACATAAGTTTTGTGTTGTTTTAACATTTTACAATTAATAGTAGTGTTATGCATATCTGTCATGCTTTGACAAAAAAGGCTGGACTTTTTGTCATTATGTAAACATAAATACGTGTAAGTATTTTATTGTTAGTAATTCATTGGTTTAGTTTTTCCCCTGCTCCTGCAGATTTGTAATCTGCAGGTAATGAGTTTCGGATTTTTAATCTCAATAAATAAGCTTGTGCAGCAGCTAAAATAAATTTGGAAAATTAAATAAATTAGTATTATTTTACAGAAAGTTTAGTTAGAGCTAAACTTTAGTTTTGATATGAGCAAATATTCATTAAACGAAATAGAAGGCATTGAGGGCAAACAGAACATCTATAAGCTACATATAGATGAATTGTGTATGTTTGATGAATTTGAAGAGGAAATTGGAAATAAAGGGCAGTATGAGGAGGAATTATATGCTATCTATAGCTTGATGGAGGATGTTGCCGATAACAAACTATTACCCAAAGAAAAATTCCGTGACATTACAATCAGCAAAAAAGAAAAATTCAAGGAATATGAGTTTAAATCGAAACACCTCAGAGTTTATGCGATTAAAGCACCCGATGGAAAAGTTGTGATAATGGGTGGCTATAAAAATCGTCAAAAAAAAGATATTAAAAAGTTTCGATCGATTAAAGATAAATACATTAAAACCTTGTAGTTATGAAAAGAGAAAAGCTAATTAGAAGTAAAGGGTATAATGTAAGTAAAATACAAAATGAGTTATACCGACAATTAACAGAATATTTAGAAACAAATGAAATGACACGCTCTGCTTTTGCTAAGCAATTAGGGGTTTCTAAAGGATATATTTCACAGGTTTTAAATGGGGATTTTGATTATAAAATTTCAAAACTAGTTGAGTTATCATTAGCAATTGGAAAAGTGCCAGTTATCAACTTCGAATCGTTTGAGAATATAGAATCTAAAAAAACGAATCAAATGAAAGTGGTACATATGAAGCCTCTTAAATATAAAAATAGCTCATCTTTTGTGTCTTTACAAAATGCAGAATTTGAACAATTTGATCTTAAAAAAGCCTGATAATGGAAAATAAAGAATTGCTACATAGATTTCCTTTTAAGATAGTTGATCTAAAAACAAATTCGTTTTCTGAACAAAATTTATCTGAAGAAGAAATTCAGGACTTTGACCCTAATTTAGTTGAATTTAATATTCAGCCAGGTTTTGGTTTTAATAAAAAACTGAATCTAATTAAGGTAAACTTTTTGATTACTTATTTATACAAGAAAAAGGAAATTTTAAAAATTGATGTCGATACTGTTTTTGAATTTGTGAAACAAGATGATTTGGATCTGGAAAATAAAACAATCTTAGCTACTGTTTTAGGAGTTTCCTTTTCAACGATCAGAGGAATAATATTGAACAGAACGATTGGAAGTTTTATGAACAAGATCTACTTGCCTATCATTAATCCTACCGAGATAATTGAAGATATGGCAAATCCGAAAAAATAAAATAATTTTATTGAATAGAGTGCTCTTCGTATTTAGATCGAAGAGCATTTTTTTTTGCATATCTACAAATATTTTCCCCACAAAATTTCAATCCTATTCTTTACTTTCTCGCGAAACCAGGCTGGTTTAAGTATTTCAACATCATCGCCCATCGCAAAAATCTTTTTCTCCAATTCAAAGTTGGGAATTACTTCTATGCTGATGGTCGCAGTTGTTTGGTTCACCTCTATTTCCTTCTGGCTTCCGTGTAAAGGCTTTGTTTTAATATATGGATAATGTTGAGCTGAAACGCAAAGAACTACTTTTTCAATCGCCTTGCCCTGCATCACACTTACGCCAATTACATCTTCAAAATACTTACTAAAGTCAAGGGTCTTATTCTCAATATATGGATAATCTGAATTGGTGATTTTTTTGATCCGATCTAGGGGAACATTATAGAGAATATCAATTCCTTCTCGATGACCAAACAGAAACCAGCGGTTGTTGTATTCTTTCAGTAAATAGGGCGAAAAAGGAAAAGATTCCACAGACTCTGATCGGAAGGATTGATAGGAGATTTCAATGGTGTTTTTCTGTCGGATGTGCTCAAAAAGCAAACTTAGGTATTCACGTCCTTCCAGATAGGGATTACTCTCAAACTGAACCAGCTCTGCTTTTAATGACTCCAAACCCAAACCCAATTTGGTGCGAATGTCTTCCATCCATTCAAATTGAGGCATGCCTTCAAATCTACTCAGAACTCCAAGAGCTTCGTATAATTGAGCTTTTTCATCTTCTCGCAATGGCTGGTTGAGAATTGAAAAGTTTGGATCCTCGTAATAAATCTCCTCATTCATTCGTACAATGGGTGCTCCAAATCCTTGGGGAGCATCCTTGCGCATCAATTGAATATCGTAGTCAAACTGTCGTTTGCTGATTCCTTTTTCTATGTCAAATTCTTCGGCCACTTTTTCCGAAACATGAGCCAACAGATCTTTATACTTCCATTTTTTATATTTCTGAGATAAGCAACTATCTATAAGTCTGTAGCGGTAGCTTGCATTTTTGTTAATCGGCATTTTTATGTGTTTTTTTTACAGATGCAAAAAGACTGCATTGCTAAGGTAGACATTTGTTATTAGAATTAAACCAGTAATAAAATCTATTTACAAAAACTAAAATCAAATGAAGCAAAAAATTTTAAGCCTATCGATTATGGCAATCCTATTGATGACTGCCTGCACAAACACAATGGAAAAACCGCTAAGCAAGGAAGATTTTCCGGCAGTAAAGGAAATTCTGAAGGCGAATGAAAATTACACGTCCATGAAGAAAAAGTACATCACCGACCAGTTGGAGATGCTTGTCAATTTATCAGAATTAGGAAAAGCCTTGAAGGGGGATGAACTCAACAGTTCAACTTTTAAAGAGGAAATTGATGATTTATCTCTTGATTTTGACTCCATTCGATCATCCAAATTACTGATTCGTGAAAACAATAAGAAACTGAAAGATTTTATCAGTTTAACAGATGCGAAAACCCTTTCTATTGATAAGTACAAAGGATATTTAAATATGAAATTGAAATTTAATAACCAGTTTGATAAAGAAATTCTGTACCTGATTTTGAATTACAAGTATGTAAATAAGTACGATTCTGAATTCTTCAATGAGAAATCTAAATTAACCGATCGTGTTGCTGATGATTTTAAAGGGGAAATAGAAATCTCAACCACCGAAAAATATAATGATGTGGCCGAGTTTATGTATACCAAAGTGCCGGTTAATGCGAGAAAGGCTTTAAGGGACGAATTGGGAAAAGAAAAAGCCGATGAAAAAGTCGAGCGAGATTTTCTTATGGCAGGACTAAAAGTGGAACCTCTTCTTATTGTTTTCAAAGACAAATCGCAACTTATGCACAAAGAGGATAAGTGGAAATATCTAGAAAAATAGTGTTAATCAAAATCAATCTATCATGAAAAAATTAAGTTTAATTATTGGGCTGTTGTTATTTTCATTTAGTGTTCTAATGGCACAATCTATCGAATCAAAAATCCGAGAATTTGCTAAAAGAGAGTATCCTTCAGATACTAAGATGCAAACGTATGTTTATAATAAGCAAATGTCTGCTTATCGATACATGCAAACGGTTAGCGATTCAGAGGTGATAAAAATTGCAACCAGAGAGTATTATAACGATTACGCCATGCAACAATACACTTACAACAAGCAATTGGCTGCAAAAAATTACATGAAAACGGTCTCCGATAGGGAAGTAAAGCAATTTTCCCTTCGCCAATACCCAAATGATTTCTCCATGCAAAAGTACACCTACGATAAGCAACTGGGAGCAAAGAATTACATGAACTCGGTAACCAATTACTCTGCAAAAACAAAGGCGGTACGCAAATACCCTTATGACTATTCTATGCAGAAATATACCTACGACAAGTTGGCTTACTAGATTGTAAATGAGCTTGCTAAGATGGAGTCCAGAAACCACGATAAAAAACGGGGCGAAATCCGAAAAGCCTTATGAGTAGGAAAACTAAATCTTTTAAAATTGAAAAAAATATCTTTTTTACTAGTGGGAGTCACACTCCTATTTTCGAGTTGTGCCATTCACAATGGCTTAACAACAAATTCAAACAACCATGAAACACAGGTTGTTTTAGCTAAAAAGAACTTTAAGCTTGTGAAAAATGTGAAGGGAGAATCAAAAGCAACTTATATTTTTGGTATTGGTGGACATGCCAGACAAGCAATGATAGAAGAAGCAAAATCAAAAATGCTTAGAAAAGCGGATATGATGGGTTCTTCTAAAGCCATCATCAACGAAACAGTGGAGATCAAACATTCTCTTTTTCCATTTTTTAGAAAGTATGAGCTTACAGTATCCGGACAGGTTGTCGAATTTACTGAATAGCTACACTAAATTTCTAAAGCTCTCCTTCGGGAGAGTTTTTCTTCTTGTTTTCACCACTTTTTTAGGCAAGAAACAGGAATTAATAAATGAATAATTTGTGAAATCTTAAAAATGCAAACTGATGACTAAAAAAACAGTACCCGTAAAACCTTATAAAAGGTCAACACCATCCCCAACACCAAGAAAAAATCCCCATGCACCCAAACCAGGTCCTAAAACAGTACCGATAAAACCTCATAAAAGAACGCCTCCTTCATAAAAAATAACTTATCAGGTTTTATACTTTAATTGAATTAAACTTGACAAACTTGACAGTTCTTTTATTAAGATCAATTTTTTAATTTTATAAACGAATATATTTTTTACATTGAAGACGTGGTTTATGATTAATACTGTATATCTTTCTAATTTGTTGAACCATTCTAAATCGGAATTAGAAAAGAATTATAACATCAATGATTTTGAATTCGATGATTTTGAATTTATTAATTTTTTCTTGATTAATAAAGCTCTAAATGAGGATAATTACAATTTGGCTATTAATTTTCCGCAAAGAGACGATAAAAGAGACTTTTACATACCAGTACTTTTGTCTGTTACATCTACTTTATTCTTTCAAAATTATGTTGATGATAAAACTGATTATGTTATTGGTGAAATAGTTCAGAAAGATGGATTACGATTTAGGATTATTGGAAAAACTGATGATGGTTTTAAAATTATATCGGAAGATGTTGCTAAAACAGTGAAATATCCAACAAACAAATCAATAAAAAAGTATATTGTTACTACAGCTGCTCTTACAGCAAGACAAGTCAAAACTAAATTTAATCATTACAGAAACCTTTTTAAGTTAATATTTGGAGATGATTATGTCCCCTCAAAATTTACTTATAAAGCTGCGATAATTGTTGAAAGGAAAGATTTTCTTGAATCCTTAAAAAATAAAAAGCTATCAGAGGTTGACTTAAAAAAAGCTATTCCATTTAAATGGGTGACAAAGAAAGGATTTGATAAAAATGAATCGGATTCTATACCTATTGAACCGATGATTTATTTATTGCCTGATTATGAAACCTTTAAGGAGTTTGTGTTTGACAAAATTGAAAATTTGGAATCGGTAGTATTTATTGGAAAAAATAAGTATGAACCTTTTCTAACACAAATAAAACGAGATTTAAGAAAGGGTAATATTCCTAAAGCAATATTCATAGGTAGTAACGGTATCGACAATATCGAGAATCTTAAAACATGGAAATGGACGCAATCTGAAACGAATTATTTTAATGAAATTGAAGATAGTTCTTTCAACTTAATTAATACAGCTCCATCTGACTTTATTAATAGCATTCAGGTATTTGAACAAAAAATTCAAGAGATTGATACTGAGTATTGCTTTAACCTTAAAACTCTATTTAGATTAAAAAAGATTCTTTATTCAACTGTATTGCCAAATAAAAATTTCCGTTTAGTAAGTCAATTAGAATACTTACGTCACATTTATTCTAAGGAGATATATAGTATAGTCTCAGAATCATTTTTTGAAATTAATGAAGACCCAAAACCTCACATAGATATTTTAACGGAGTTAGCAAATAGTATTATCGCAAATATTCCTTTAGATAAATGGGATTCCTTTTTAAAGCTTGAAAGAGCTGACATATTAATTGTTCCTGAAAGATTTAAAGATACTTGGTTATATGAACTAAAAAGCCTTGTAAAAATAAAGGTGTTAAGTTTCAAGGAATTTAAAAATCTACACAATAGATTCACAACAAGAAAAAATATTGCCTTTCTCACAATATTTGGCTTTGCAGATAGTCCAAACGAAATATTACGTTTTATTGAGCAAACCTCAAATGATTTTTATTTTATTCTTTATCCCGAAGAAATTAAATTGGTTGAAAAGCTATTGAATAAATGTAAAAACGAATCAATAGAACAGTTTGGTTCAAAGCATAGATATAGTCTTAGTCATGTTGAATATCCGATTATAAAAGAAGACGAAGATATTTCTGATATAATTTCCAAATTCTACGAACAAGATAGCTTTGAAAATAGGACATATCACTACGAACACACTGAAAATATCGAATATAAATTGACATTTAAAAATGATGAAATAGTTGTTTTAGAAGGAAGCAAGGCTGTTTTATTATTAACAGACAATCAAAAAAGGAAAGAAAAAGTTTCAAATATTGTTTCTGGCGACAAAGTCCGAGTATATGAAAACACATCAAAGGAAAGACTTTTTGAAATTGCCTCTGAAAATGATGAACAAGGGAAATTAGTTGAAATCATAGAGAACTCTAAGACGTGGAAACAATGTCTTATTAATTACTACAACAATAAAAAATCCTACACTTATAATGAAGAGCAACTTTTAAAAGAATTGTTAGACAATGGGGCAAAGATTCAAATAGTAACCCTAAAAAAATGGCTAAATATTAGCGATAAAGATTTTTTCCCATCTCAAATTATCAATTTGATTGCAATAAAGAGAACAATAGACTGCGATATACTAAACAGCAAGTTTGATGAGATTAAGCGATGTAAAAAGGCATACAGGAGCATTATGATTGCGTTGGGGCGAGACCTTAGTGATGAAATCATGGACTATATTATTTCAAACAAAAAAGTTGTCGGTAAAATCTTACAACGTTTTAATTCTGAACAAATTGATAAATTTATAAACGAGAGTGCTCCACTTCAAACAGTAAAGAATATTCAAATACTTGAAAATTGTGAACATGAGTAATATAGACGACAATAAAGCAAGACAGAAGTTTCATGATAGAATTACAAAAGGAATGTTAGGTCCAGGTTCAGACACTTGGGGAGTTGAAGATAAGGAAGAAATTATTTCTGACTATCCTTTAATAAGATATTTTACTGGCGTTCTATTTCCTGAAAAAACAAATCCTAATTCGCAATTAGATAGTGATATCGCAGCTGTTGAGAATGAAAGCGGTGAATATGATGAGCTTGAAGAATCTAATATAAAAAAGCAAATTTTAGATATTCCCAATGATGCAAAACCCGTTAAGGAAAATGAACACGAAGAACTTAAACTAAGTCAAAACAGTTTCTTTCCCAACAATATTGGATTAACTGTTTGTCTTGCCGATTCTGTAAAAGAAATTGATGTTGAATTTTCTTTTGGTATTTATTACCAACCAAGTTATAAGGAAAAAAGAATTAGAATTAATCAGGCTGGTTATGAGTCATTTTTTGAAGAAGGGATTCCCCAACCACTTTCATTTAAAGACAAACTGAAGTTCGATGGGGAATTCATGTTTTTGGAAAAAGATTTAGAAGGTCATTCAGGAGGTCGAGATAAAACGCGTAGTGGTGATTATACAGGTTGGGATTCATTTAAAAGCACAAATAACTTAAAAAGGCAGACAGAAGGAGGAGGATATTTTTCTGCATTTTATTACAAAGAATTGCTTGAAAAACTTATTAGTAGGGCATGGAAAAGAAAGGATATCATACAAAAGCAAAAAATATCAATCGAATCAACAGAAGAACCAATTCTAATAACATTTCCAGAGAAAGTTCACAAAGAATTAAAGGTTGGTTATAATGTTAAAACGTATATGCACCAAGGTAGAAAATATGTTAAAGTGCAACTTGTCAATCTATCTAAACCACACCCAAAAAATAAGTACTCCAACAAGAATGAAAAATTAAACACTAAATGTCTATTTCAATCTGCAATTAGCATTGAATCCGAAGAAATTTTACCTTACAAAACGCAATACGAAAGATTTCCATTTGATAAAGAAGCTGAAAAGCTAAATTTTATATACCGAGATATTAAGTCGTATGCTATTGGTCATAATTGTGCTGTGCTTTGGGAAAATGAGAATTTATCAAAAATTAAAACCAGTTTTCTGCCTTATGCCGACATTAAAGATGTAAAAAACAACTTTGATGATGCGAACGATTTAAAACTTGATGAAGCCCTTAACATAAGAAACCTTTCTACGTTTGGGTTTGATAAAAGTAAAGTTCTCGAACATCTTAAATACTTTGTTTCTCTTTACGAACAATGGATTGTTGGTCAGGAAAATAAAAGTCAAAACCTTGATGCTGCTGATTCTGAAATCTGTTCTGATATTATTTTAAAACAAAAACAGAATCTTGACCGGTTGAATGAAAGCATTGAACTATTAAAAGATGATAATATTTTCAAAGCATTTAAATTAGCTAATACAGCGATGTATATTCAGTTGATTACATCAAATGATATAGACTTCGGAAAGGGAGAAAAAGAACTTTCGGAAATTAACAACCAAATTGATTACAATAGCCTCGATTTTTTTAGTGAATATAAGGCAGAAGAAAGAAAAAAACAGGGTAAAATTAAGTTCATTCCCAAGTATCGCCCATTTCAATTGGCATTTATGCTACTTAGCCTTGACGGTATAGTGAATAATCAAAGTAAATCGAGAAAAGAACTTGTTGATTTGATTTGGTTTCCAACTGGTGGAGGTAAAACCGAAGCATATCTCGCAGTAACAGCATTAACAATAATTTGGAGACGGTTAGTAAATGAAACGGGTTTTGAAGGAACAACAGTAATAATGCGTTATACATTACGACTTTTAACTGCCCAACAATTTGAAAGAGCATCTCGACTAATTTCTGCATTAGAGTTTTTACGCCAACAACCTGTATTTTCAGACATATTAAAATCTGAACCGATAACAATTGGTCTTTGGGTCGGAATGGCATCAACACCAAATAAACTTGAAGTAGCCAAAAAGAAAGTCGATGATATAGAAAAAGAATGCGACCGTAAAAATGGTAACCCAAAAGAAAAAAATGTATTTCAAATTAGTGCTTGTCCTTGGTGTGGAACTAAACTAATATCAAAAAACAATGGTGTATGGGATTATGGTTTTGATTATAAAAAGCAAGACTTCAAAATAAACTGTATTAATCCCAAATGTGCATTTCACAAGAAAATTCCAGTTCAGGTCGTCGATGAACTGCTATATGAAAATCCACCAACTTTATTATTTGGCACAGTTGATAAATTTGCAATGTTAGCGTGGCAAGATAAAGCATTTATGTTTTTCAATACACACGATGACAACAAACTTCCACCCGATTTAATTATTCAGGACGAATTACACCTATTAAGTGGACCTTTGGGGTCAATAACGGGAATCTATGAAAGTGTAATCGAATTATTGTCCACAAAAAATGGCTATGCTCCAAAAATTATTGCATCAACAGCAACAACAAGAAATACAGATTCTCAGATTGAAAAATTATACGGTAATCGAGAGGTTAATGTGTTTCCTCCAACTGGTATAACCCAAGATGACAGTTTCTTCGCTAAAGAAGAAGAAAGTAAAAGTAAGAGAAGGTATTTAGGATTTATGCCTACTGGAAAAACTGCCGTTGATACACAATTACAAATACTCGCTCATTTACTTGTTGCTCGTTTAGAAGTTTTCCTAAATAAAGAAACAAAAGGTTCAGCAAACAATTATTGGAGCCTTGTGTCTTATTACAACAGTTTAAGAGATGTCGGACGTACAAACAATAAAGTTGGGGATGAGATTACAACATACACAGGATTTTTACAGAATCGTTTATCAGCCTTATTTCCTGGTCATATTAATGATTATAAATACAATTTTCAAGGTATTTATTCAAGAACAAAGGAACTTACAAGTCGTATTCCAAGCGAAAAAATTAAGGAGACATTAAGCGAAATCGAAAAAACATTTTCTGACAAAAGCTTTAGCACCGATGAGTCTGGACGGAAATACTTAAATAATGTTGTGGATTTGATTCTTGCAACCAATATGATTTCAGTAGGTATTGATATTAGCCGTTTGAATGTAATGTTGCTAAATGGCATGCCCAAAAATATTGCAGAATATATTCAGGCATCAAGTCGTGTTGGTCGCAGCACAAAAGGACTTGCAATAACTTTATTTGACCCAAACAGAGCAAGAGAAAAGTCATATTTCGAGCATTTTAAAACATTCCACCAAACTTTTTATAAAGCAGTGGAGCCATTGAGTGTTACACCATTTACGGAAAACACCATCAAAAAAATGTTATCAAGTATGCTTGTTGCTTTTATTCGTCAGAACTATCCAGGAGAACTTAATCGAAACAATCAGGCTGGTTATTTCACAAAAGATAAAATCACGCCCTTATTAGATTTTATAAAAAATAGATTTGGGAAATACACAAACGATTTTGAATTATTTGAAAATGAAATTAATCGGTTGGCTGATGAATGGGAAACAAAAATTAATCAAGTTGATTTACAAAAATACGATGAAATTTTATTAAAGCCAGGGGAACGTGACGGAGATAATGAAGATTGGATTTTAATGCAATCTATGCGTGAAGTTGACACCAATACTTACATTCAAATTAAAGGAAACAAATAATTATGCCACATACTGAAATTCAATCCCGCAAAGTAATAAGCTCTTATGGTGGAGTTGGTTCAATAATTGAAACTCCATCGGGTGCAATGATGATTGAGAATTTCGATTTATGGCCATTTTTTAATGCTATTATCGAAAATAAACTCGAAGTTGAAGATTATGTAATTGAAGACCCAAGGTTGTTAAATAGATTAAATAACGATAAAGGTTTTCCGAGACTATCAGCGTTTTTAAGAGTTCCATCAAATGTTGCAAATCCCAATAATCAAAGTGCCCCTTTACATGCTTATCGCTTCATCAGTTCAAAATTCTTTCCTGAATGGTTCTATTGTAACAAGTGTGAAAGGTTTCATCATATTTCCGATTGGTGGCAAGGTTGGAAAAGGACACTGGCTAAATATAAAGAGCCAAATGAAAAAATCAGGGAGTTATTTTACTCTGCTCCAAAATGCTTCTATTGCTATGATAGTGCAAAATCAAAACAGAAAGGTGATAAAAAACGAAGACGATTTTACTATGATTTAGAGCAAGTAAGATTTATTATGACTCATCCAAATGGTGATATTTATGATATACCTTGGGAAAAATGGAATGTTGCAGTTAAAGTTAGTCAAGACAATGAATCTCGCTTGACCATCAGAATTGATGATGATGAGCTTTGTTGCGAAAATCAACAACTGAAATACTATAAATCAACAAAGTTTTCAGATTTATCAGGTATAAGAATATCTTGTTCAAATCCTGATTGTAAAAAATCAAATACATTATCAGGTTTATTCAAATTAGACCTTATAGTAAATGAATCAACAAAACTGAATCGAAAAGTTGTAATAAGAAGTAGTAACAGTGTTTATTATCCAATTTTGGTAAGTAGTATTTATCTTCCTGCTCAATTGAATATTAAAGGAAACGATTTGAAAAAAATTGATAAATGGTTAGAAAAGGGTAAGTCTCCAGAATTTATTGTTGAAGTTTATGAAGACGAATATTCGGAAGAATCGATACTAAATTACATCAACAGTAAAAAAGAAGATGATTTTGAAAAGGAAGAAGAATACCGTTTAAAGGAATATAATTTTATAACATTGCCTGACCGAAATAAATATCCTGAAAGTGAAACCGAAAATAGAAATTTAATATTTGAGAGACAGAAAATAGATGTGTTAGAGAAATACGGTATTTCAAACTTAACTCAAATAAAACGGCTAAAATTAACAACAGTTCAAGTCGCATATACTCGACAAGAACCACTAAGCCAAAATGAATTTTTGCAAGGTGATAATGAAGATATAAAAATTAAAGCTAAATACACATCAAAATGGGCAAATCAAACCGAATATCTTCCTGCCGTAGAAAGCTTTGGTGAAGGAATTTTTATAAGCCTTGACAATGATAAAATAAATGATTGGATTGATGCAGTATTTGAGAACTCAGAATTTAGTAATCGTATTCAGACAATCAAAGGAAATATTCAAAACAACGATTTTGTAGATGATGATAAATTCAAAAGTGACAGACATTTGGGGAAGTTTATTTTGATTCACTCATTATCACATATTCTTATCAAGGAATTTGAATTTTTGGTTGGTTATCCTGCAACATCACTAAACGAAAGATTATTTATTGACGAGAATGATATGTCAGGTGTTTTAATTTATACCGTTGCAGGTGCAGAAGGAAGTTTTGGGGGATTAGTCTCACAAGGAACAGAAGAGATTTTTGAAAGAATACTAAAATCAGCACTTTATAGAGCAACTGACTGTGCTTCTGACCCAGTTTGCTTTAACACAATTGACGGACAAGGCGTAGGAGGACTAAATATGGCAGCATGTTATTCATGTTCGTTATTGCCTGAAACATCATGTGAGGAATTTAACAGTTTCCTTGACAGAGGCTTATTAATTGATAAAGACAATGGATTTTTCAAAGACAATATCGAATAATTAACTTTTGTTATCACAGCTTTGTTTTAGATTAAAGTTCGTTTCAATCCTTGTCGGGGGTATCGATAAAATTAATATTGAAATACACCGATAATGTGAGTTTTCAACCCCAGATGGTGCGAGCTTTTTTAGCTCGTGTCCTGCGTATGCAGTAAAATGTAATTAGAATTGAAAAGGAAATAAGGCGTTCATTCCTCGGGTTTTGGCAAAAATTTTGCCAGGGGTTCCAAAATCTTTTTGCCCATTTCGCTGGTTTTTCAACACGGGCAGTCCTTCTTCTAGTAAAGGGTCTTCATGGGCAAAAGGCATTTGTCACAAAATTGCTATATCTCCAGTCAATTATAGTATTGTAGGGAGAGTTAAGGCAATAAAATGTTTAAGCTAATTGCAGGAAAGCCCGCAACCCTGTCACAATTTTTGCGCTGCAACCACTCGTCACTCACAGCAATTCCCGGCTTCCCGGCCTCGTGGTCTCAACCTCGCACTTAAGTAGACTAAAGAAAGGGGAGAAGTAAATCGAAAGGAAACATACAAATTAGAAAAAAATACCACCAGGCAAAAAGCCTTCATTGCTCACTTAAGGCTCGCCTGCTAGGTCGGGTGCTATCAGTTTTTGTCATCTTTTTTGAGCGGCCACGCTCAGTACTTTCCCCTGGTAAAATTTTGCATCCTGCAGATAGATCGTCTCGGTTTAAAATCGGAAAGGAGAGAGAAGTAATAAGTAAAGTGTATTTACAGGCAAAATTTTCTACCAGGGTAAATCCCTTCCGCTACGCACCCGGGTCAAGGATTATCAGCACAAAATCAAATATCTGTGCAAAGTCAATTTAGGCGTAAAATCCAGATACACCACAAACTCCATCCTTCACCCGGTTACACCCAACACCGCTTCAAAAAAACCGCCAAAAACTGCTGGCAGGCAATCACAGGTTTTCAACCTGTTTTACTTGCCAGTCACACCCTTCCACTCGCGGGCGGCTCGCACCCCTTATGACACAGCACCTATCACCACCACAAACCCCACCACCACCCATTTTTAATGCAAGCATTAAAAACAAAAATAAATTACACTGATCATACTTCTAAATTGAATAGCAGGTTTATAATTCATTCCCAATTGATCGCAGTAATATCTATCATTCATATTTTCACTTTTTACTTATCCCTTTTTCCTTTGACCTTTTTATTTTTCACCTTCGAAGGTTTTCCTTTCAGGCATTTCCTCCTCCCGGATAAACAAAGATATTTCCTCTGTCCGTTCCAATATCAACAGTTTTTTCCCGTCTGCAGGTCCAAATGGTACCAGCAAGTCAAGCTTATACAAAGTTTTGATGGATTTTTTGATCCAAACAATTTTCAGGGGCATAAAAAATCCACCAAAAAGCTTGACAAGTCCACGCATTTCGGATGATGTTTGGATGTTTATCAGAAAGCAGGAAAAACTGTGGATGAGGCTTAGCTGTTGATAATTTCCAGCACCACCTCTTTTCCTGATTTTATGGCCTGATCAAGCAGTGCAGTTAGTTGTTTTTCCAGACTGCCCTGGATTACCTCCTCCGAAATCCGGTTCCTGGCAATGAGAATACATCCCGAAGTATCGCTGTGTCGGTTTCCCCCATGAAAACGAACGCCCGAAAATATCAGGCCCATTGCTTTAATACTACCATCATCCTGATTGTAAATCAAAGACATTCTTCTTTTAAAATGAGGACTGTAGTTAATCTTTACTTTGTAGATGTAGGCCGGAATAGCTGTGTGACCAGCAACCTTAATTCCCCAGGCCCTGACAGTATCCTCCAGCGTGTAGCCAAAAAAAGCACCATCGACATATAATTTTCCTGGTGTTGCATGAGCGGTATAGCCTGATCGGATTAATCGCAGCCATAAAATTTGTTCGTTTTCCATATTTAAAAATAAATTCAAAGTAGATAAGTGTATAGTGAAGTAAATGAGAGTGTTATAAAAACATTCTTTCATTTAACTACGTAGGTTGAAGTAAAGAGTTTAATCTAAAATTTTAATTATGAAGAACATTACCTCATTTGCAGTAGGAACTCTTTCCACTATAGGAATGGCTGAATCGCTTGGATTGCACCCCGAAGTTGTAGATGCCGCTCAATCAATGCCCATTGATAGTTTGGAAGCTATTGTTTCGCTTATAGGAGGAACAATTTCTACTGTAATTATCGCACTGCTCAAACGCAGGTGGAAAAGACGAGAAGAGAGACGAAAAAAACGGTCTGAACCTGCTGGGAATTAAGTCCGTATCTGTCTCAATTCTATGTTAAATAACTATTAATTACTAACCCCTAATTTTAAACATCATGGGAAAATACACTCAAGGGATCCTGGGCCCATTCTCAGGAAAAGTTGGAGCCATTGTGGGTTCCAGTTGGAAAGGAGTGAATTACATTAAATCACTTCCAGGTCCTAACACCTCCAATACCGAGAGACAACAGGTGCAGCGCAGTCGCTTTAAGTCTGTTGTCAAAATGGCCTCCTCGCTATTGGCAAGTTTGATTCGTCCGGTATGGAATCTGTCAGCCGGGAAAATAACCGGTTACAATTTGTTTGTGAAAACCAATCTTGCTGCTTTCGATGAAAGTGGTGGGCTAACTAAGTTCGAAGATTTTAAAGCTTCGGTAGGTTCTTTGGCTCTGCCGGGTAATTTGAGTATCGTGAATGATGCCGAAGTGAGTTCCGGCATTACTGTTTCCTGGAGCGATGAAAGTGCAAATGGAATTGGCCAGGCTGATGATCAGTTGCATTTATTGATTCTGAAAGATGATCAGGTGCAGGTATTGCATCCCGGAACTTTGCGTTCTGCCGAAACAGCAGATGTGACTCTGCCTTTTGAACTGGGTATGTTACATGTGTATGCATATTTTGGAGCTGCAGATGGAAGTGAGTTTTCTTCTGATTTGCACGAAACGATCATGCTGACCTAATTTTTTGAAAGAAAATTTTTCTGTAAGCTGCCGCGAAAATTTCGTGGCAGCTTTTTATTTTTTTTGTAAAAAATGAATTCAATATTATTTTGTAAAAAGAACATCTTGCATTTTGTTGCTCCAAAAATAAGTTCTGAACTGTACGTTTTAAAGCGATAAAATGAGAAAATTGTTGCAACCATGTTGCAACTTCTTAAAAAATAAAAAGGCTTTCATTTCTGAAAGCCTTGGTTTTACTAGTCGGGGCGAGAAGATTCGAACTTCCGACCCCACGCCCCCCAGACGTGTACTCTAAACCTGGCTGAGCTACGCCCCGATTTGTAGGCAACAAATATAGTTTATGTATATAAATTGTCAAAACAATATTGCCTTCAAATTAGACTTAATTGATGTTAATATCTATTTATTCTATAAATAAACACACTTGTAGTTATCTAGATATTTTGTAGATTTGCTTATCAAAATCTTATTTAGAAACACAATTATTAAAGATATATGGAATTTAAGTCAATGAATTTGAAGGATAGTGCGCCGGTATCTCCTGAAGGTGAAGTAGAAAAAGTAAAATGTTTAATTGTTGGATCGGGGCCAGCAGGTTATACGGCAGCTATTTATGCTGCAAGAGCTAACTTGAGTCCGGTGGTGATTGAGGGTTTACAACCTGGAGGACAGTTAACAACTACTACCGAAGTTGATAATTTTCCAGGGTATGCTGATGGGGTTACAGGTCCTGATATGATGGCAGACTTAAAAAAGCAGGCAGAACGTTTTGGTACTGATTGTCGTTGGGGTGTAGTTACAGAAGTAGATTTTTCATCTTATCCGCACAAAGTAATTGTTGATGGTAAGAAAAAAATCGAAGCTCAAACTGTAATTTTGGCAACAGGAGCTACTGCTAAATATTTAGGTTTTCCAACCGAAGCTAAATATATGGGATCGGGAGTTTCTGCTTGTGCTACTTGCGATGGATTTTTCTATCGCGGTAAAGATGTTGCAGTTGTAGGTGGTGGAGATACCGCTGCCGAAGAAGCAACTTATTTGGCAGGATTATGTAATAAAGTGTATTTAATTGTACGTAAAGATTACTTGCGTGCTTCGAAAGCAATGCAGGATCGTGTGTTTAAAACCGAAAATATTGAAGTTTTATTCGAGCACAACACCAAAGAATTGTATGGCGATGGAGTCGTAGAGGGAGCAAAGCTGATTAAAAGAATGGGTGAAACTGATGAGAGTGAAGTAGATATAAAGATTGATGGATACTTTGTGGCAATTGGTCATACTCCTAATTCTAAGGTGTTTGCTAAATATGTTAATACCGATGAACAGGGATATGTACTTACCGAGCCCGATACAACAAAGACAAATGTTCCAGGAGTATTTGCTTCGGGAGATTTAAAAGATCCTCATTACCGCCAGGCGATTACTTCAGCAGGCTCTGGATGTATGGCAGCGATGGATGCAGAGAGATTCCTTGCTGAAAGAGAATAAAGCGAATGAGATGATTATTTAGATTTTGAATAGTAAGGATCTAAACAAATATCCCGGCTAAATTATAGCAGGGATTTTTTTATAAAAAAAACGGTATTCAATAGAATACCGTTTCAAATATATCTTCAGCTTAAATTACTGATTGAAAATATCAGCAAATTTTTCGTTGCTGTATTTACCTTCTTTTAGTTTTTTGGATACTTCCTGAAATGCATTTACAGTATATTCAACATCTTCTAGAGAGTGAGTAGCTGTAGGAATTAAACGAAGTAACAACTGACCTTTAGGAATTACAGGGTAAACTACGATTGAACAGAAGATATTGTAATTTTCTCTTAAATCCATAGTAACCTGAGTACCTTCAGCAACACTACCCGATAAATAAACAGGAGTTACAGGCGATTCTGTTACACCAATATTTAATCCAGCATCTTTTAACCCGTTTTGAAGAGAATGAGCAACGCTCCAAAGTTGTTCACGTAATCCTGGTTCTGTTTTTAATAAGTCAAGTCGCTTAATAGCACCTTCAACCATTGGCATTGGTAACGATTTAGCAAAGATCTGAGATCTCATTGTATATCTTAAATAAGTACCAACTTCTTCGCTACATGCGATAAAAGCACCAATACCTGCCATTGCTTTAGCAAATGTACTGAAATGTAAATCTACCTTATCTTCAACACCAAAATGTTCAACAGTTCCAGCACCGGTTTTTCCCATTACACCAAAACCATGAGCATCGTCAACCAATAAACGGAAATTGAAATCATCTTTCATTGCACAGATTTCATCCAATTTACCAAGGTCACCAGCCATACCGAATACACCTTCAGTAATTACAAGAATACCACCACCAGTTTTTTCAACCCATTTGGTAGCACGTCCTAATTCCTTCTTAAGGTTATCCATATCGTTGTGTGGGAACACAAAACGTTTACCAGGATGAAGTCTAAGACCATCCATGATACATGCATGTGATTCTGAATCATATACAATAACATCATGACGACCAACCATAGCATCAATAATTGATACCATTCCCTGATAACCAAAATTTAAAAGGAAAGCATCTGGTTTTCCTACAAATTCAGCTAGTTGAGATTCCAATTCTTCATGAAGACTTGTTTGTCCCGACATCATGCGGGCTCCCATTGGATATGCTAAACCCCATTTCTCAGATGCCTCAGCATCAACTTTTCTAACTTCCGGGTGATTAGCTAATCCGATATAGTTATTTAAACTCCATGTTAAAACCTCTTTTCCGCGAAATTTCATTCTTGAGTTAATTTCACCTTCCAACTTAGGAAAAGCAAAATAACCATGAGCTTGTTTTGCGTACTGTCCGATATTCCCTTTTTGGGTTTTTATTTTGTCAAAAATATCCACGATTTATGCTTTTTGAGTTATATTCTTATAATGCTTGCAAAAGTAATCTTTTTTAAAATTAAACCAATAAATATTAAAGAATTGTATAATATGAACAGAAAGTATTTAATAATTCGAATGAAAACTTTATCTTTGCAAAATGCAAAAAAATATAGTAGCTGAACCTATGAGAAAAATAATTTTCCTGTTTGTGCTTTTTGCCTTTGTTTTAACGGGCTGTAGTGATTATCAAAAGTTGCTAAAAAGTACAGATAATTCCCTTAAGTATAAAAAAGCTGTGGAGTATTATAATGCTGAGCAATATGTAAAAGCCGCAACTCTTTTTGAGGACTTACTTCCTATTTACAGAGGAACAAGTAAAGCTGAAACAATTAGTTATTATATTTCTTACTGTTCCTACGGACAAGGAGATTACATTTCGGCAGGGTATTATTTTAGAAATTTTCTGAAAACATTTCCAGATAGTCCCTATTCAGAAGAGAGTTTGTATATGAGTGCATATTGCTATTATTTAGAGTCGCCTAAGCCTCGTCTGGATCAGAGCCCAACAACAAATGCCATCGATGCATTACAATTATATATTAATAGATATCCGAATTCTACTAGAATACCAAAATGTAATGAGTATATTGATGAGTTACAGGATAAATTGGTTTATAAATCTTATTTAAGTGCAAGTAACTATTACGATAGAGAAAAATATCCTTCAGCAATTGTAGCCTTACAAAATGGCCTGAAAGATTATCCAGGATCTTCGTATCGAGAAAATTTAATGTTTATGCTTTTTGAATCGAAGTTTCAGTTAGCAAGTAAAAGTATTCCGTCTAAACAACGTGAACGATATAACAATGCAAAAGAAGAGTATTATTCTTTTGTAGATGAGTACCCTGAAAGTAAGTACCTAAAGCGTGCTGAAAAGATGATTGAAGAAATAGAATCATACTTAAGTAAGTTTAATACGAATAATTAAAATAGATCTAATTCTTAGACAGTATGGATTACAAAAAAACAAATGCAGCAAGTTCTACTATTACCCGTAACATGACAGAACTAAGTGAAGATGTGGGTAATGTATATGAATCTGTTATGATTATGGCAAAAAGGTCAAATCAAATTGCTGTTGAGCTGAAAAGTGAACTGAATAAGAAGTTGCAGGAATTTGCATCTTATACAGACAACTTAGAAGAGGTCTTTGAGAATCGTGAGCAGATTGAAATCTCTAAATATTACGAGAGACTTCCTAAACCAACTTTAATAGCAGTTGAGGAGTTTATCAATGGAGATATCTATTACAGAAATCCTGCGAAAGAGACTAAAACAGAGGAGTAATTATTAGATAATTAGCAGGTTCCCTTTCTTATTAGGGAACCTTTTTTATTTTAATGAAAGTTTATGTTAAAAGGTAAGAATATTCTACTTGGAGTTACTGCAAGTATTGCAGCATATAAAGCGGCCACACTGGTTCGTTTATTGGTAAAAGAAGGTGCAACTGTAAAAGTGATAATGACACCTTACGGGAAAGAATTTATTTCGCCAGTAACAATGGCAACATTATCAAAAAATACGGTTCTTTGCGATTTTTTTAAACATGATGATGGAGCCTGGAATAGTCATGTAGACCTTGGACTATGGGCCGATGTTTTATTAATTGCTCCTACTACTGCAAATACAATGGCCAAAATGGCTCACGGAATTTGTGATAACCTGCTCTTAACAACTTACCTATCGGCAAAATGCCCGGTAATTCATACTCCAGCCATGGATTTGGATATGTTTAAGCATCCGGCAACTCTTCGTAATATGGAAATACTAAGATCTTATGGCGATATTTTTATTGAACCATCGAGTGGAGAATTAGCAAGTGGTTTATATGGAAAAGGTAGAATGGAAGAGCCAGAAGTTATTGTTAGGAAATTAGTCGATTTTTTTGAGACTAAAAAAAAAAGCTGACTAACAAAAAGATATTAATTACTGCAGGTCCTACTTACGAAAAAATTGATCCGGTAAGGTTTATAGGTAATTTTTCATCTGGAAAAATGGGATATGCCATAGCCGAGGAGCTAGCCAATAAAGGAGCTAGTGTTGTTTTAATAAGTGGGCCCACAGCTCTAAAAATAAATCATCCAAATATCGAAAAGGTAGATGTTGTTACTGCCAAAGAAATGTACGATGCTTCGATTCAAAACTTTTCGAAATGCGATGGAGGAATTATGACCGCAGCAGTTGCCGATTTTACACCTCAAAATCCTGTGGATAAAAAAGTAAAAAGGGGCAAAGAGAATTATTCAATCGAATTAACTCCTACAAAAGATATTGCAGCTTCTTTAGGCAAACTAAAAACCGCTAGTCAATTTTTAGTTGGTTTTGCTCTCGAAACAAACGATGAAGAGTTTAATGCCAATTTAAAATTGAAAAAAAAGAATCTTGATTTTATTGTATTAAACTCTTTAAATGATAAAGGGGCAGGTTTTCAGCACGATACCAATAAAATATCAATAATTAGCTCTAATGCTGCGCCAAAAGAATTTGAACTGAAACAAAAATCAGAGGTCGCAAAAGATATTGTAAACGAATTAATTGATTTTTGTGAGAAATAATAATTCGACTGTTTCGTTTAAATTTATAACTTTAGCAGTAATCTTTTGAAAAATAACTATGCGTAAACTTTTTATTCTTCTCCTGACTTGTTTGTTGTCTTTTCCTTCGTTTTCTCAAGAGTTAAGATGTAATATTCAAATTGTAAGTCAGAAAATACAAGGAACCAATAAACAGGTTTTTAGAACCATGCAGACGGCAGTGAATGAGTTTATGAACTCCAGAAGATGGACTAACCATGTTTATAGTTATGATGAGAGAATAGAATGTACTTTTTTATTTAATCTTACCGAACAAATTTCTGCAGACGAATTTAAAGGTAGTTTGCAGGTTCAGGCAAGTCGTCCGGTTTTTAATTCATCTTACAATACGGTCTTACTAAACTTTAAGGATGACGATGTTCAATTTAAATATGTAGAGTATCAGTCTATTGATTTTAATGAAACCGTTACTCCTACTAACCTAACCGGATTACTGGCATTTTATGCAAATCTGATTCTAGGTCTTGATTATGATACTTTTGCAATGGACGGAGGAGCTCCTTATTACTCAAAAGCAGAAGCTATTGTTAATAAAATGCAAAACTCTAATGTTACAGGATGGAAAGCCTATGAAAGTAGAGATAACAGATATTGGCTGATTGAGAATTTATTGAATAATTCCTACAGTCCGGTTCGTGAGTGCTTGTATCGTTATCATAGGTTGGGATTAGATCGCATGTCTGATCATTTAACAGAATCGAGAGCCGAAATTGCAGATAGTATGAAACTATTGCAAAAAGCATACAGAGCTAAACCTGGGGCTTTTATTTTACAGATTTTTTTCGATGCTAAAGCAGATGAAATCGTAAATATATTTACCGAGTCGTTTAACGACGAAAAAAAACGAGTTTACAATATCCTAAGTGAAATCGATCCGGCTAATATTAAAAAGTACAATAAAATTATAGGTCAATAAAAAAATGCCTTTTCAGGTGTAT
This sequence comes from Marinifilum sp. RC60d5, assembly GCF_052400665.1. Classification (NCBI taxonomy): domain Bacteria; kingdom Pseudomonadati; phylum Bacteroidota; class Bacteroidia; order Marinilabiliales; family Marinifilaceae; genus Marinifilum; species Marinifilum sp. RC60d5. The sequence continues at coordinate 34,478 of NZ_JBQTGK010000001.1, read as the reverse complement.
TTTTTGATTCTTAATTTTTATCGATAATAATTCTTCATTTTAAATTTTATGCTTCAGTCAATATCCATTCAAAATTATGCATTGATAAACCAATTGGAAATAGATTTTTGTGATGGTTTTTCTGTAATAACAGGAGAAACCGGATCGGGTAAGTCGATTTTACTTGGAGCTTTATCTTTAGTGCTAGGGCAAAGAGCCGAAGGACATGTGCTAAAGGATAGGAATAAAAAATGTATTATAGAATGTTCTTTTTCCATTTCAAAATATAAACTGGAAACTTTTTTTGCTGATTTTGAACTCGACTACGAAGAGGAGACTTTGTTGCGTCGGGAAATATTACCCAATGGTAAAACCCGCGCTTTTGTTAACGATTCGCCAGTAAATTTAAAAACCTTAAAAGAATTAGGCTTACGTTTGGTTGATATTCATAGTCAGAATCAGAATTTGATTTTAGGAAGCTTTGAATATCAGGTTGGAATAGTCGATACTTATGCAAAAAATGCTGATATCCTGTTAAAATATCAGAAACATTACAATAAGTTTCAGATTCTTAAACAGGAATTAAGAAAACAGGTTGAAATTGCTGAAAAAGAGAAGGCTGATTTGGATTATTTTCAGTTTCAGTTAGAGCAGTTAAACGAAGCTAACCTGGTCGAAAATGAGCAGAAAGAAATGGAGAATGAGTTGGAAACGCTTAGTCATGCTGAAGAAATTAAATCCGGACTATTTACTACTCTCGGGCATTTGTACGAAGGAGATTCTTCAGTTATTTCACAATTAAGAGATGCGCGAACTTGTTTGAGCCAAATTCAAACTGTATTTCCCGATGCTGACGATTATTTTGAAAGACTAGAGAGTTCATATATCGAACTTCAGGATCTTGCTCAGGAGATCGATCGGGCAAATGAAAATATAGAATTCGATGCCGCTAGAATAGATTATTTAAATCAACGTTTGGATGCGATTTACTCTTTACAACAAAAGCACAGAGTCGATTCTGTTAACGATTTAATTAAGATTCGTACAGAATTAGAGTCAAAAGTGAGTAAAATTGAATCGGGTGATGATTTAATTGAAGATCTGAAGAATCAATTGGAAAAGCAAAAAATAAAATTAGAAAAAGCAGCTGTAAGCCTTACTAATACTAGGAAAAAAGCGATTCCTAATATCGAAAAAACAATTGTAAATCAATTGGTACAATTGGGTATAGCAAATGCAAATTTTAAAGTTCAGATTTTAAATAGCGAAGATTTTCAGTATTTAGGGGCCGATAAACTTAGCTTTTTGTTTAGTGCCAATAAGAATGGAAATTTAGAAGAAGTACAACGCGTTGCTTCAGGTGGTGAGTTGTCTCGATTAATGCTGAGTATCAAGTATTTAATCTCATCCTCTACAGCTTTGCCTTCTATTGTTTTCGATGAAATAGATACTGGAGTTTCTGGTGAAATAGCCGATAAAATGGGTGCTATGATGACCCAGATGGCTGAAAATATTCAAGTAATAAGCATTACTCACCTGCCTCAGATCGCCGGAAAAGGAAAATATCACTACAAAGTTTATAAGGCAGACGATGAACACGAAACTTACTCAAATATTGTGCTTCTCGATAAACAAAGCAGACTCGAAGAGCTAGCCAAAATGCTTAGTGGAGCAGATCTAACAAAGGCAGCACTTGAAAATGCTAAAGTGCTATTAGATAGTTAAGTAATCGTTTTGAATATTAATTAAAGAATTTATTCAGTCTTAATTAACGGATTTGTTTAGAATGCTTATGAAATTAATTGGTTATCTTTACAGCCTGAAAAATTGAAAAATTCAACTTATGTCATATAATTTATTAAAAGGAAAAAAGGGAATTATATTCGGAGCATTAAACGAAATGTCAATTGCATGGAAAGTTGCAGAATTGGCTGTTGAAGAAGGTGCCGAAATTGTCTTAACCAATACTCCTGTTTCAATTCGTATGGGAACAATTGACGAATTGGCAAAAAAATGCAATGCTCAGGTAATTGCTGCCGATGCGACTAACCCGAAAGATCTTGAAGAGCTTTTTACTAAATCGATGGAAGCTTTAGGTGGAAAAGTTGATTTCGTATTGCACTCAATTGGTATGTCTCCTAATGTTCGTAAAGGAAATCCTTACGATGATTTAAATTACGAATATCTTAAAAAAACCTTAGATGTTTCAGCAACATCATTCCATAAAGTTTTGCAAGCGGCAAAAAAACTAGATGCCATTAACGAATGGGGTTCTGTAGTGGCATTATCGTATGCAGCAGCGCAAAGAACAATGTATGAATACAACGATATGGCCGATGCAAAAGCCATGTTAGAATCTATAGCTCGTAGTTTTGGATATATTTATGGTCGCGAAAAACGTGTGCGTGTAAATACCATTTCTCAGTCGCCTACAATGACAACAGCAGGTAGTGGAGTAAAAGGATTCGATTCCTTAATCGATTTTTCAGAGAGAATGTCTCCTCTTGGAAATGCCGATGCTCAGGAATGCGCTAATTTTTGTATCACTCTGTTCTCCGATTTAACTAAAAAAGTGACCATGCAAAACTTATTTCACGATGGTGGTTTTTCGAGTATGGGAATGAGCTTTAGAGCAATGAGTCAATATAATAAGAGTTTTAAGACCAATGATGACGAATAAAATATTTTAAATACTAATCTTAAAATCCAGGTTTTTAAACTTGGATTTTTTTTTACTCAAAAACTTAAACTTTATAAAAGGAATAGATTTTTAAAATCTAGTGATAATATGTACATTTGCCCATAATTTTCTAAAACTTAATAGAAGTTTTACAGATATAAACAGTATTGTTGATGACCACAAAAGCAACAAATATTCATCCTGTATTCGACAGGATATTAGGTAGAGACGAAAAACAGAAGTTTCTAAATCAATCATCAAGGGTTATTTGGATGACAGGACTTTCTGGTTCTGGAAAAACAACCATTGCAATTGGTGTCGAAAAAGAACTTCAAAAAAGAGGTATTCTCACTCAAATTCTGGATGGAGATAATATTCGTACAGGAATAAATAAAAACCTGGGTTTTTCTGAAGAAGATCGCAGCGAAAATATCAGAAGAATAGCCGAAGTTTCGAAGCTGTTTTTAAATTGTGGTATTGTTACAATTAACTGTTTTGTTAGTCCTACGATCAATATTCGTAAAATCGCTAAAGAGATAATTGGTGAAGACGATTTTTTAGAAATTTATGTGAACGCATCTTTTAAAGTATGCGAAGAACGAGATGTAAAAGGATTGTATAAGAAAGCGCGCAATGGCGAAATAAAGAATTTTACTGGTTTAGATGCTCCTTTTGAAGCTCCGGAAAATCCTTTTTTAGAAATCAAAACCTCTGATATGACAGCAGAGGAATCGGTAGAAAAAGTTGTAAATGCAATTTTACCTCAGCTAACGCGCGAATAAACAATTAATTGGGCTTAAAACAATGCAAATAGCCCGTAGAGAAGTAAATAAATTATTTTCGAATGAAGGAATACAATATTAATCATTTAAGAGAACTTGAAGCGGAATCCATTTTCGTAATTCGCGAAGTAGCAGCTCAATTTGAGAATCCTGTGATGTTATTTTCGGGTGGAAAAGATTCCATTATAATGTTTCATTTGGCAAGAAAAGCTTTTGCCCCTGCAAAAGTGCCATTTGCATTAATGCATGTAGATACCGGCCATAACTTTCCTGAAACAATACAATTTCGCGATGAGTTGATGAAAGAAACCGGAACTCGTATTATTGTTCGTTATGTACAGGATTCTATCGACCAGGGAAAAGCGATCGAAGAAACTGGTTTTGATGCTAGTCGAAACAAATTACAAACGGTAACCTTACTCGACGGACTTGAAGAATTGCAAGTCGATTGTGCAATGGGTGGTGGCCGCCGCGACGAAGAGAAAGCTCGAGCTAAAGAACGTTTCTTCTCTCACCGCGATGAGTTCGGTCAGTGGGATCCTAAAAATCAGAGACCAGAGCTTTGGAATCTTTTTAATGGTAAAAAGAATATGGGAGAGCATTTTAGAGTTTTTCCTATTTCAAACTGGACTGAGATGGATGTTTGGCAATATATCTATCTTGAAAATATTAAAATTCCTAATATTTATTTCTCTCATGAACGCGAAGTTTTTGTACGTCATGGAAACTTATTGTCAGTGTCAGATTTTATTCCGATGCGAGATACCGAGAAGGTAGAAAAACGAATTGTTCGTTTTAGAACAATTGGCGATGCTACTTGTACTGGTGCTGTTGAATCACAAGCACATACTCTTGAGGATATTATCGAAGAGGTTGCTGCAACTAGGACTACAGAACGTGGTACTCGTCATGACGATAAACGCTCCGAGGCAGCAATGGAAGATCGAAAAAAAGAAGGATATTTTTAAGCTAAAAGCTTAAAGGAATTTATATATAAGGGGTTGAAAAATTACCACTTCTAAACAATAAAACTTATAGCTAATGGCTAACCGCTAATAGCAAAAAGCTAAAAAAAATGTCAGAGAAAACATTAGGATATTTAGATATGGAACTTTTGCGATTCACCACTGCTGGTAGTGTTGACGATGGTAAAAGTACTCTTATCGGAAGATTATTATATGATAGTAAAGCCATTTTCGAAGATCAAATGGAAGCTATCGAAATTAGTAGCCAAAAAAGAGGCGACGAAGAAGTAGATTTAGCCTTACTAACCGACGGATTAAGAGCCGAACGCGAACAGGGAATTACGATTGACGTAGCCTACCGATATTTTGCAACTCCTAAGCGTAAGTTTATTATTGCTGATACTCCAGGACATATTCAGTACACCAGAAATATGGTAACCGGCGCATCAACAGCAAATGCAGCATTGATTTTGGTTGATGCACGTAATGGAGTAATTGAACAAACTCTTCGTCATTCCTATATTGCAAATCTACTACAAATTCCACATACTATTGTTTGTATCAATAAAATGGATTTGGTGGATCATTCTGAAGAGACCTACAATAAAATAAAAGAAGACTATATCAAGGTAGCTGAGAAATTAAACATCCCTGATGTTCGTTTTATTCCTATTTCTGCAAAATATGGTGATAATGTAGTAGATCCATCTACCAATATGGATTGGTACAAGGGAGAAACTCTCTTGAACTTGCTTGAGACAATAGAAATTGTTGATGATAGAAATCATGATGATGCAAGATTTCCAGTGCAGTATGTTATCCGACCTCAGTCTGATGAATATCATGATTACCGGGGATATGCTGGTAGAGTTGCTAGTGGAGTTTTTCATCCAGGCGATAAAGTAAAAGTATTACCTTCAGGAATAGAAACCACCATAAAGTCTATTTATACTTTCGACGGCGATGTCGACGTGGCTTTTCCTCCTCAATCAGTAACCCTAAATTTAAGCGAAGATATTGATACTTCGAGAGGCGATATGATTGTATCGGCAGCGAAACCTCCAAGAGTAGAGCAGGAAATTGAGGCAATGGTATGTTGGATGAACGAAAAGGCTATGATGCCTAGAGGAAAATATACGATTAAGCATACTTCTAACGAAGCTCGTTGCATGATTCGTGATGTTAAATTTAAAGTAAATGTAAATACTTTAGAAGAGGTTACAGACGACAAACAAGTTGGCTTAAACGATATTGCTTGTATTTCTTTTAAATCGGCAAAACCATTATTTGTTGATTCATATAAAAAGAACAGAATTACTGGCAGTTTTATCTTAATTGATGAAGGTACTAATGAAACTGTAGCAGCAGGAATGATTTTGTAAAAAATCAAAATTCATATATAATAAGCTGATATCTTTTTAGGTATCAGCTTTTTTTATGCACAAAAAAAAGGTGACTAAAAAGCCACCCTCACATTGTAGTAGTTATGTATTTGTTTAATATTAAAACTTAAACCCAAATGTCATTCTTAATTGATGATTTTTGTTGTTTTCCTGAATTTTATCAGAAACGATATCTGGAGTAGAGTAGTAATAGAATTGTCTTTCTCTATCTGTATAACTATATGCTAAATCAAAGAAGAAGTTGTTCTGCTTAAATCCAAAACCACCAGAGTAAATATCAAAGGAATCATCAAGTTCGGAAATATCAAAAGCATTTCCCATTTTTGCATATCCAGCACGAACACTTAATGTAGGAGTGGCACGAAATTCTAATCCTGCTCTTAGATTTCCTGTGTTTTGATATGCACTTTTAATGATATCATTTGTATCAGGATTATCTACACTTCCGTTGAAGTCATCACCATCATCACCATCAGAGAATTTAGCTTTCGAATAATCTAGCATTTCGTAATCAACGCTAAGAATCAGTCTCTTGTTTACAACAAGTGCACCACTTAGATTAACACGCATTGGAGTACGAAATTTGTATCCATATTCACCTTCAGGAGATTTTATAGCATAATTTGAATAACCATTTTCATCAGAAGTATTAAAGTGAGAAACCATTGAGCTGTGATATTCTTCATCTATAGAATAAAAAGTTGGAGTATGAATAGAAGCTCCTAAACGAACAGTTTGAGTTGGTTTGTAAATGATACCTAATTTGAAATTTGCACCAACTCCTGTTGATTTAAAAGATTCTTCAAACGAGTAATCATTAAAATCAGAATCGCTACCAGCTTGAATCTCCTCAGAAAATATTTTCCTTGATTTGTAATATAAAGATTGAATACCTAAAGAAGCACCAATGTAGAATTTATGATCGAAGTTAGCTCCTAACGAAAGCAAAAGCTCACTAGAGTATCCTTTTTCATCAATAGTTTGTGCCTGATTCAACGTTTCACCAGTGATGGCTTCATATTCATTATCTGTATCTTCAATTACATCAATTAGATATGTTTCATAAGCCATATATTCTCTAAATGAATTAAGAGAATTTGGACTTTTTCCGTTAGAATTGGCAACCATTACATCTAATAATGATGATGGAGCACTCGGGGCGCTAGACATTGCTGTTTTTCTAAAATTATTCAATTTGTTATATCCAATGGCAAAATTGAAATTCTTTAATGAGCCACTGTTTAGCCTTTGTTTGTTTGCAGAAACAAAGCCAACATTTGAAATACCAAATGAATATTTGTCATCATTCAGTGTAGTTTTAGCATCCATGTTGAAACTTTTCGTATCGTTAAAACTAAACTCAGGGGTAAATGTAAATTCGGAACTTTGATAAACGGCAACACCAGCAGGATTAATTGCAATTGCGGTAAAATCACCACCTAAAGCACCAAAGGCTCCACCCATTGCTGTAGATCTGGCAGTACCGTTATAGTATTGTTTTGAATAAAGCAATGCGTCATCTGCAGTTTGAGAAAATGTAATTCCCGAAATAAGCAGTAGTGAGATGAAAATATATATTCGTTTCATATTGTTAGATTTTTATGATAGTAGTAGAGAACTTTGTCTGTAATAATCTCAGATTAGTGTTCCGTAATTGTCTATAATTTTAAATTAAAAAAGGGAATATTGGAGGAGCTATTCCCTTTTTATTATTTCTTATCTTCTTCTTGTAGTTGATCCGCTTGAAGATCTACTGCTACTTCCCGAAGATCTTGAGCTGCTACTTGAAGATCTTACTGAGCTACTTGATGATCTTGAGCTGCGAACTGAAGGTTTATATGAACTTCCGCTTGATCTGGAAGAACTACTCTTGAATCGCGAACTAGAACTTGAAGATCTGGAACGGTAGACAGGTTTCGACTTGGAAGAACTGCTTCTGACTTTAGAGTAGGAAGACCTTGTAGTTGATCCTTTAGAAAATCCAGAACTTCTTGAGCTTCTTGAACTGTTCGAAGAATTATAGCTTGGTCTTGTTGCACTTCTTGTTTTGTTGTAACTGGGAGAACTAGTTCTTCTTGTATTTGTGTAGCTTGATCTAGTATTGGTACTTCTGTTTTGAGTTCCATATCTGGTTCTAGCAGATGTACTTGTTCTATTTACACTACTTCTGGTAGAGTTAGTTCCATCAACAGTTCTTCGAGTTGAATTATTTCTTACATCATTTCCACTTCTATATGAGCTTCTTGTTGCTGAACTGTAGCGTGAAGCAGCTCTTGTTCTTCTAATGTCAGCAGTTGAAGATTTTGTCGTCGAACGTCTTGAATTAACTTCATTTGCATTTCTGGTAGTTGTTGCGTTTGCAGTTCTACTTGCATTGACGGTTCTTGTTGCAGAGCCATTAACACTGCGGTTCGTATAATACGATGAAGTACCTACGTTCGATCCAGTTGTTGTTCTTCGTCCATAATATCTGTTGCTGTAATAACCGCTGTTATGGTGTCCATGTCCGTAGTATCCTTGATGACTATAATATCCATAATAAGGCCCATAAGGGTTGTGATAGTAAGAGTAATTATATGGGTAATGACCTCCCCAGCCAAAATTCATATCCCAATACCACGAGTCTAGGCCAAAACCAATACCCCAGCTTGAGTATCCGTATGGATAGCTATAAGCATAGTAGTTTCCATATCTCATTGGAGAGTAACTGTACGAATTATAGTGTCTGTAGTTTGTCCAGCTAGGAGTCCACCAAACATTATCGCCATCAACATAAACGTTCCAGTCCGAATCTCCGGCAAGCCACATTGCCAGATTGTAGCCACTATTATCGTAGTATCCAAAACCTTGTGGGTACATGTCTCTAAGCCTTTCAGCTTCTTCCTGATCGTAATCAGAACCCGAAAATCCTCCAAGATAGTAACCTGAATCTTCATTTTCATAAATAAGAGTATCGATACTACCAACAGAATCATCTGCTAATATTGCTGTGTATTGTTCCTGAATTTCCTCAAAACTTCTATCCTCAGTAGTTTTGGTACTGATTTTTGGATTGGTTTTTGATTGAGTTTGTGTTGAGATAGCAGGAGTGGGATCATTTTTCGTTACAATAACCTTATGCGATTCTGCTTTTTGTACAATCATTGGTGCTTCGTTGGGATTAAAGTAAATATCGTCCTCATAAAGGGAAGCTCCCATATACGAAGGCGAACATCCTGTTGCAAACAGGGCTGTAATTAATAGAATTTTGAAATAGGCTTTCATAGCTTGTCCTCCAATTAATGAATATCTAAGATAATTTTATACTTTTGTAATGAATTTTATTCAGCCTAAAAGTAGCAAATACTATACCAAAACTATATCGAATGGCAAAAGTTTTAACGAGCAGAAGCGAAAATTATTCGCAATGGTATAACGATCTGGTTATCAAAGCAGATTTAGCAGAGAATTCTGCAGTAAGAGGATGTATGATTATTAAACCTTATGGTTATGCCATTTGGGAAAAGATACAGGCACAACTTGATAAAATGTTCAAGGATACTGGTCATCAAAATGCATATTTTCCACTATTAATACCAAAATCATTTTTGAGTAAGGAGGCAGATCACGTAGAGGGATTTGCGAAGGAATGTGCAGTAGTAACTCATTACCGTTTAAAAAATGATCCTAACGGAAAAGGTGTTGTTGTTGATCCGGAAGCTAAATTGGAAGAAGAATTAATTATTCGTCCAACTTCTGAGACTATTATATGGAATACATATAAAAATTGGATTCAGTCTTATCGTGATCTTCCTATTCTTTGTAATCAGTGGGCAAATGTTATGCGCTGGGAAATGCGTACTCGTTTGTTTTTAAGAACAGCCGAATTTTTATGGCAGGAAGGACATACTGCTCATGCTACTAAAGAAGAAGCATTGGTTGAAACCAAGCAAATGATAGATATTTATGGTGATTTTGCTGAACAATACATGGGAGTTCCGGTATTAAAGGGACACAAAACTGAATCGGAACGTTTTGCAGGTGCTTTAGATACTTATTGTATTGAAGCTTTAATGCAGGATGGTAAAGCTCTTCAGGCAGGTACTTCTCATTTTTTGGGACAGAATTTTGCTAAAGCTTTCGATGTGAAATTTGCCAATAAAGAGGGTAAAGAAGATTATGTTTGGGCAACTTCATGGGGAGTTTCAACTCGTTTGATGGGAGCATTAATTATGGCTCATTCCGATGATAAAGGTTTGGTTTTACCTCCAAAATTAGCGCCAATACAGGTTGTAATAGTACCAATTTATCGTAAAGAGGAAGAATTAGCAAAAATTACAGCAGCGATTGATCCTATTGTTGCCAAATTGAAAACAATGGGCATCTCTGTTAAATTTGATGACAGTGATAATCGTAAGCCAGGATGGAAATTTGCTGAGTATGAACTTAAAGGTGTACCTGTTCGTTTGGCAATTGGAAACCGTGATTTAGAAAACGGAACCATTGAATTGGCTCGCCGCGATACTTTAAGCAAAGAAACTTTACCTATTGATGGTGTTGAAGAAGTAATAGAGAAATTATTAGAAGAGATTCAGAATAATATTTTCCAGAAAGCTTTAGATTTTAGAGCAGAAAAAACAACTAAAGTTGATTCTTACGATGAATTTAAAGAGCTTTTGGAAACTAAAACAGGCTTCTTTTTGGCACATTGGGATGGTACTCCAGAAACAGAAGAGAAAATTCAATCGGAAACAAAAGCAACTATTCGTTGTATTCCTTTCGATGCCGAAGAGGAAGAAGGTGTGTGTATGATTACAGGAAAACCTTCTAAAAGAAGAGTTGTTTTTGCCAAGTCTTACTAGTCAGGAAAAATATACACAATTATAATAAAACAGTCATCGGAATTTCGGTGACTGTTTTTTTGTATATTTACTCATCACCTTAAACAACTATATAATGAACATATTAAATACAAAAGCTGCTATTCTAAATACCATTAGGGAAAAAGCTACTTTAAAGCAACTGGTATATCATAACACGAAACTTATTTTTGAAGATTTGCGCGAAGTGTTAGATGAACTGGTAACAGAATACAATGATGAATTGCAGGATTCGAGTAAGGATGTGATATTGAAATATGAAGACAAAGGAGAGTTTGAGTTTCAGATACAGGTAGCTTCAGATATTTTGGTGTTTAGTTTGCATACCAATGTTTTTCAGTTTAATCGCGATCATAATGTATGGGAACAGGCCTATGTAAAAGCAAATCCAGATAATGCCTACTCAGGAATTATTAATATTTATAATTTCCTTTCTGATTCGTTTAAATATACTCGTTATGATGATTTGGGATACTTGGTGGCACGTATATTTATTAATAAAGAAAAACATTTTATTGTAGAAGGAAAACGACAAATGGGATTGTTACAAACCGATTTATCGGCTTCGAAAGCAAATAAGGAAAGTTTGAAAAGAATTGTCGAAACGGCTATTAATTATTCCTTAAATTTCGATTTACTGGTGCCCCCTTACGATAATGTTAAAATTATGTCAGTAGCTCAGATTTTTGAGAAAATTCAGAATTCTCGCATTCCAACTGGTAAACGATTGGGGTTTCAGTTTAAATCGGATGATGTTTAAATTCTTTAGAAATTTGTTAATGAACATTTAGATTGATTCTTTTTTGCACAATCAATTTATTAATATTGCAGTGTTTCAGAAATAGAATTACTTTTTTTAGATATTGACAGTTTTATTATCTCGTATCTAAAATGATATCAAAAAATATAAGAATGAATAAAGTAATAGAAAAGTTTATACGATACGTACAATTTGATACTGAATCGGATACAGAAACAGGTTTAACACCCAGTACTCCTGGACAAATGGTATTGGCTAAAGAATTGGCTAAAGAGATGGAAGAGATCGGGCTCGAAAATGTGAGTTTAGATGAAAATGGATACCTAATGGGTATTCTTCCATCGAATTTAGATTATGAGGTTCCTGCAGTTGGTTTTATTGCCCATATGGATACAAGCCCTGATTTTTCGGGAAGAAATGTAAACCCTCAATTTGTGGAGAATTACAATGGCGAAGATCTTGTTTTAAATAAGGCTGAGAATATTGTAATGAAAGTGGCAGATTTTCCAGACTTAAAACAATATGTTGGGCAAACATTAATAACTACCGACGGAACAACATTGCTTGGCGCAGATGATAAAGCTGGTGTTGCCGAAATTATTACTGCGGTGGAGTATTTGGCCAATCATCCTGAGATAAAACACGGACCTGTTCACATTGGATTTACTCCCGATGAGGAAATAGGGAAAGGTGCCGATTTTTTTAATGTACAAAAGTTTGGAGCAGACTTTGCTTATACCCTGGATGGTGGCGAAATAGGAGAGTTGCAGTATGAGAATTTTAATGCTGCTTTTGCTAAAATTACTTTTAAAGGGCGCAACGTTCACCCAGGAATGGCTAAGGATAAAATGATTAATTCAATGCTTATTGCAAACGAATATATTTCAAAATTGCCAAAAGAAGATGTACCTGAAAAAACAGAAAACTATCAGGGATTCTATCATCTTATTTCTATGGAAGGTGGAGTTGAAAGTTCCAGTTTACAGTATATTATTCGTGATTTCGATATGGACAATTATGAATCTCGCAAGAAGTTTGTAAAGGATTTATGTGGAGACTTTAATCAAAGGTATGGTGAGGGAACAGCTAGCATAGAAATGACAAACCAGTATTATAATATGCGCGAAAAAGTTGAACCTGTTAAGTATATTGTTGATATTGCCGAGGAAGCAATGAAACAGGTTGACGTAGATCCAATGGTGATTCCTATTCGAGGAGGAACAGATGGAAGTCGTTTGTCATATATGGGCTTACCTTGTCCAAATATTTTTGCAGGAGGGCATAACTTTCACGGTCGATTCGAATATGTTCCTGTAAAATCGATGCAGAAAGCTGTTGATGTGATTCTGAAAATTGTAGAACTTATTTCAAAAAAATAATTGTACTTATCAATTTGTAAGGAAAGGCAGCCTGTTGGTTGCCTTTTTTAGTATTTTATTTAATCGATTTCTTTTTCCAGAACTCTGCCTGCGCGGTACATAGCAAGTAGTACAGGATGAATTTCTTTACCCAACTTACTTAAACTATATTCAACTTTTGGTGGTACCTCAGGGTATACTTTTCTTTCAATAAATCCCGATTCCTCCAATTCCTTTAGATTTTTGCTGAGCATTCTGTCGCTAACATCAGGGATAAGTTTTACCAGTTCAGAATAGCGCTTAGTTCCCTGCATTAGGTGTAAAACAATCGTAGCCTTACGTTTTCCTTTTACGTAATTAATAAATGTATCGATGGGACAAGATCCTTTTTCCAATTTTTTAATTTTTTTTATTTGCTGATAATCAGTAAATCAGAACAAAATGTTAGTAATTGCCTTAAATGTAAGTTCTTGATTAATAGATTAAATAGACTTATTTTTGTTGCAAGATAAGAATAAAAAATACAACTGATATGAATAAAGAATTTAAAGCACTTCGAATTTACGAGAAAGAGGGGAAGTTTGTAAGACGAATTGAAAAGTTGAAAATTGACGATCTGCCGATTGGAGATGTAATTGTAAAAGTGAAGTATTCTTCTTTAAATTTTAAGGATGCACTTTCAGTTACAGGCAATAAAGGAGTAACACGAAATTATCCTCATACCCCGGGAATTGATGCTGCCGGAGTGGTAGAATCATCGGCAAGTGGTAAATTTAAAGCTGGCGATAAAGTTATTGTAACTAGCTACGATTTAGGTATGAATACCGATGGCGGATTTGCAGAATATATTCGTGTGCCCGAAGCCTGGGTAGTGGCAATGCCCAAAGAGTTAGATTTTAAGCAGGCAATGATATATGGAACAGCCGGATTTACGGCAGCATTATCGGTGTATCGTTTGTTGGCAGCCGGACAAAAACCCGAAATGGGATCTGTTGTGGTTACGGGTGCTTTAGGTGGTGTAGGCAGTATTGCCATTAGTATATTATCATCAATAGGTTTTGAAGTAATTGCAGCAACTTTTGAGTCAACAGGGGGGGAGACAGTATTGCAGGAGTTAGGAGCTATTAGCAGAATTTCTACTGATATTACTGATGATAAATCGGGAAGACCTCTATTAAGACCATTGTGGGCTGGTGCCATTGATGTTATTGGTGGCAATACCTTACACACTTTACTAAAGGCTTGTAAACCATTAGGAAATGTGACGACTTGTGGTAATGTAGGGTCCGGCGACTTGGCAATGACCGTTTATCCTTTTATATTAAATGGAATTAGCTTAATTGGTATCGATTCGCAGAATTGCCCAATGGAATTAAGACAAAAAGTTTGGGATAAACTGGCAGCCGATTGGAATGTTTATAAAAATAAAGAACAGGTTATAGAATCAAGTTTGGAAGAATTGGATACTTATATCGATTTGATGTTGGAGAAAAAAAGTCGCGGACGAGTAATTGTAAAATTGTAGAAAATAAATTATATAGTATGATAAAGGCAGCCTGCAGGTTGTCTTTTTTTATGCACTATTTTGTTTTATCCGGATAAATTAAGCTGTATTTTATCAGTAAGTTATTTGTAAAAAAATGCGTAATAATTAACAATAATTTAGTATTTATTCTTGTGTAATTCGTGTATTTATTCTACCAACTTAAGCATTTAGTCAATAGTATAATTTTATAATAGGAAGACTATCTATAAAGTTATTGAAATGGATATTTTATACTATTATGCCCATTATCAGTAAATAAGGCGTTTATTTTGGGGTGTTGTTTAACAGGTATACTATTTTATCGTAGCTGTTTTAATTTTAAAAAGTTTATATACTTTTGTGTCAGTTTTGTGATTGATTAGTTTCTATGCTTATCAATAAAGGGAATTCGGTGAAAATCCGAAACTGTACCCGCAGCTGTAAGCTCCGCAATAATGTTTAATACTACAAAGCCACTGTTCATAAATACGATGGGAAGGCAGATTAAACAGGAGTAAGTCAGAAGACCTACAAAGCAATGCTTTTTTTGTCAGTAATTAGTCTCGGGATAGGATTAATACTGTAGACATATATTATCAACAGTTTTTTGATTTTATCGATGATGCGATTAATTATTATTGCCTTGGTGCAATTATGTTTATGCACAAGTGTGTTATATGCACAGGAGTTTGGTTTAGCGGGTAAGGTGAGTAATTCCGAATCGCATAAGCCTATTGAATATGCAAATGTTTATTTGTCTAGTTCTGTAATATCTTACACTAAAACCGACGGTTCTTATTCCTTTGAACATTTAAAACCTGGTATTTATAATTTGTGCATATCTTGTATTGGTTATAAACCTTATCAGCAAAAAATACAAATAAAAACTTCCCATAAAATTGTAAACGTGAGCCTTGTGCCTTCAGTTGAATTGCTTTCGCCAATTGTTGTAACAGGTACAGGAACACGCTATCGTCTTGATAATGTACCTGTGCAAACTGAGATTATTTCAGGAAAGAGTATTCAGGAAATCTCGGGTAGAAGTGTAGAAGAAATCATTTCCAGTTTGTCATCTTCGGTTGATTTTATGCCTAGTTCAATGGGTACAGATATTAAAATTAACGGACTTGGAGAAGACTACGTTTTAATTTTACTAGATGGGAAAAGGTTAACAGGAAGCGTAGGAGGAATAGTAGATTTAAGCAGAATTAATTCGGAAGATATTGAGCAAATTGAAATTGTAAAAGGAGCTTCTTCTACCTTGTATGGATCTGATGCAATTGCTGGTGTTATTAATATTATAAGCAAACGCCCAAAAGGAAAATACAGCATATCAAACAGTAGCCGATTTGGTGCAAATAATGAATGGAAACAGTTAAATACTTTTACTTACAATAAGGGTAATTTGTCGAGTAAAACAACATTTTCAAGAAAACAGAACGACGGATATCAGTTAAACAATATGAAAATAAATACCAAATGGGAATCTAATCATGACTTGCCCTACTTGGTTGCTACTTATGATATGCCCGTTAATAAAAAGCGATCGTATACAGTAAGTCAGTCGTTTAAGTACGATATTAATAAGAATTTGAAATTTAGTACCGATGCTTCATGGTATGAAAAAACGCTATATTTCCCGTTTAAAGGAAGAATGCATAACTATTACTACAATAATAAAAGTGCTTCGCTTGCTGCTAGGTATAAGTTAAAGAATAAAGATTTTATCAACTTTAGTTTCGATTTTGGTAACTATAAGTATTATAACGAATATCCATACAAATACAGCGAGCGTTATATAACAGAAGATGGAGTAGTAAAAAAAACGTACTATCCAGGCGAACGATTTAAAAATTCAGATCAAACAAATCTTACTTTTCAGTTAAAAGGGGTTTTTCATTTGAGTAAGGAGAATACAATAAGTTCCGGATTAGAATATTTAGGAGACGATCTCGAGGCTAAGTATCGTTTAATAAATAATGATGCTAGTGCTTATACTTTATCATTTTATCTTCAGGATGAATTTAAACTATCCAAAAAAATAAATTTTGTAGGTGGTGTGCGTGTTATTCATCACGATCAGTTTGGTGTAATAGCTACTCCAAAAATTGCAGCTATGTACAAAATAGGAAATTTTACCCACCGAATATCTTATGCCAATGGCTTTAAAAGTCCGACTTTAAAAGAACTTTATTACTTCTACGAGAGTGAGCGCATGGGAGTATATCGTTTGTATCTGGGGAATAAGGATTTAAAACCTCAAAAATCTAATTATTATACAATTTCTTCAGAATTTAAATATAAAAAATTCAGAACCAGTTTAAGCCTTTATATCAATAAATTAAAGGATATGATTGATTATAAAATTATACCCACAATTTACGATTACAAAAGAAGAGGAATTGAAGAAACCAAGTTTCGCTATAATATTAATAACGCACAAAACATAGGATTAGACTGGACTTTTAACGCGTTTTTATTTAAAAATTTTACGATTGCTGGCGGATATAGTTACGTTGATGCCCGAAATAAAACACAGGAAGTGAGACTGAATGGGGTATCGGAACATAGTGCAACATTAAAACTAACATGGCTTAAAAATTGGTCAAATTATTTGTTAAATGTGAACCTAAGTGGGAATTATAAATCGGATAAATTTTATTTGGAAGAAGAAGAGGAGAGAACTTATGCTGATCCTTATCAGTTATGGAAACTGACAACAACATTAAACATTAAAAAGTTTAAGAACTGTAAATTTAGCATAAATGGTGGAGTAGATAATATTTTTGATTATGTAGATGACAGACCCTACGGTTCTCATTATGGAACGCTTAATCCTGGCAGAACTATTTTTATAGGCTTAAATTTTAAGTTCACAAAAGAAGACCGTGATAATAAATCAAATAAATAATAATCTATATTAATTTAAATTCTAAAATTATGAACTTCTTAAAAAAAACTTTTTTAGTACTTGGAGCATCCGCTTTGTTATTTTCCGCTTGCGATAGTGATAGTAATGATGACGAAAAAAAATTAGGTGATAAAGAAGGAATACTGCTTGTTACCTTTGGTTCTTCTTTTCCTGATCCTCAAATTACATTTGACAATGTGGATAAGGCTGCAAAAGAAAAATTTTCAGGAGAAGAAATTCGTTGGGGATTTACTTCCGATCTAATTATTAATAAATTACGAAAAGGTAATGGAGAAGAATCTTTAGCAGGAAAAGTAATTGATAATAATACTCCTGAAGAAGCATTGAAATTAATGATCGAGGATGGTTATTCAAAGTTTACAGTGCAATCTTTGCATGTTATTCCAGGAGAGGAATTTGATGAATTACTTGAAGCCACAGAAAAAATTGAAAAAGAGAATGCGGGTGTGGAATTTTCAATTGGTGTTCCTTTGTTAAAAACCGATGAAGATATTGCAGCAGTAGCAAAAGTAATGGCTGCAAAATTTGCAAATGAAGTTGCTGCAGGCCCTGTATTGTTTATGGGACACGGAACACCACACGAAGCCGATGGACAGTATCCTAAATTAGAGGCTGAATTGCAAAAAATAAATGAAAATTTCTTCGTAGGAACAGTTGAAGGGCTTGGTTTCGAGGCCGGTAAAACTTCTATTGGAGGTATCTTAGCCAAAGTAAATGCTATTTCACCAAAACCTTCGTCGGTAACCATTACCCCACTTATGTCTATTGCTGGTGATCATGCAAATAACGATATGAATGGTAGAACTGAAAGTTCAGATCCAGAAGAGCAATCGTGGAGAGAAAGATTAGAAGCTGATGGTTATACCGTTAATTGTATAATGAAAGGTTTAGGAGATTATTCTGAAATCAGAGAAATCTGGCTTGAGCACCTTGAGGATGCAAAGGCTAAGTAGTAGCTAAAATTAGTCTGATTTATATTTAAACCCTTCTTGTTTATTCAGGAAGGGTTTTTGTGTTAATGTTTTTTACGGTTTACAGATGCTAAGATGCATTCGAAAAGCAATTCTATTTATCTTTTACTTAAATTTGCTGCATGCGAAAAAAGCTTACTTTTCATATCCCCGATACTCAGAAGTTTAAAGAACAATTGTTGTTTTGGAGCAAAAAGTTCGAATATGCCAGTATTCTGGATAGTAATGATGCGAGCCAAAAAGCAAATTCAAAAGTTGAATACAATACCTACGAACTGCTTGCTGGTATTGATGCTATGGAAATTATTGAACCTAAAAAGGATTGTTTTACCTGCTTAAAAAAAGCAGTTAGAGAGAGTAAAGATTGGTGGTTTGGTTATCTGGCTTACGATTTAAAAAATGAAATAGAAAGCCTCGATTCAAAGAATGACGATGGATTAAATTTTCCTGAAATGAATTTTTTTCGTCCTCGCTGGGTTTTTATTTTAGATAGAAATACATTAATTGTTCATTTTTATGATGAGGAGTTTAATGAATATGAAATTTTAGCTTTGATTCAAAATATTCAGAGCTTAAGTATTCCTGAGCTTAAATTGGTTAAGATAAATGATATTAAATTTAAAATTAGCAGAGAAGAGTATCTTATATCCATAAAGAAGCTGAAAGAACATATTCGTAAAGGAGATATTTATGAAGTTAATTTTTGTCAGGAATTTTATGCTGATAATACAAGTTTGCAGCCAGAGCAGGTTTACCGAAAATTAATGAAGGTTTCGCCAACTCCTTATGCTTGTTTTTACAAATTAGGGGATCAATTTTTATTATCGGCCAGTCCCGAGCGTTTTATTAAGAAAGAGGGAAATAAAATAGTTTCTCAACCCATAAAAGGAACTGCAAAAAGAGGTGCCGATGCTGCTGAAGATAAGCTGATAAAAGAGCAATTATATGAGGATCCGAAAGAGAGAGCAGAAAATATTATGATTGTAGATTTAGTCCGTAACGATTTGTCGAGAACTGCAGCAAAAGGAAGTGTAAAGGTTGAGGAATTGTGTGGTATATATTCATTTCCACAGGTGCATCAGATGATTTCTACTGTGGTTTCAGAGCTTCGTGCGAATATTCATTTTGTAGATGCGATACGTGATTGTTTTCCCATGGGATCGATGACAGGAGCTCCTAAAGTTAGGGCTATGAAACTGATAGAAAAGTATGAGTCTAGCAAGCGCGGGTTATTTTCTGGAGCGGTTGGGTACATTTCGCCCGAAGGTAATTTCGACTTTAATGTGGTAATCCGAAGTATTCTATATAATGCGAAAAAGAATTATTTGTCATTCATGGTTGGTGGCGCAATAACCATGCAATCAAATCCTGAAAAAGAATATGAAGAATGCCTGTTAAAGGCAAAAGCGATTATGAAAGTACTTAAAGAATAATTTGTAATATATAAGAATACGCTGATATTAAAGCTTTAATTTTTATAGATATATTTACATAAAATTAAAAAGGCATGTTTCGAAAATTGGTCCGTTTTGTCGAAGAAGAAAATTTATTTTATCGGGATGATAAAATTTTGGTAGCGGTAAGTGGCGGAATTGATTCTGTTGTTTTATTGCATTTGCTAAAAAAAATGGAAATTAATTGTGGTGTTGCACATTGTAATTTTCATTTGCGAGGCAATGAATCGGATGGAGATTTTGACTTTGTGCAAAATCTTACAAAAAACTACGGCATGCCTTTTTTTTCGATCGACTTTTATACAAAAGAATACGCTGCCGAAAAAAAGTTATCAATTGAAATGGCTGCAAGAGAATTGCGTTATCAGTGGTTCGATAAAATTTGTAAAAGTAATTCTTATCAATATATTGCAGTAGGACACCATGCCGATGATGTAGCCGAAACAGTGCTTATTAATTTGGTTCGAGGAACAGGTATTCATGGTTTATCGGGTATAAAATCTAAACTGGGAAAAATTGTTCGTCCATTGTTGCCTTTTACCAGAAAAGAATTGGAACAGTATGCCAGTGAAAATAATTTATCTTATCGCGAAGATTCGACCAATAAGGAAACCGATTTTGTGCGTAATAAAATTCGTCATCAGGTAATGCCAGTTTTGGAAAAAATAAATCCGGCAATCCGCAATACGATGAGCGAAAATGTGGCTCGATTTCGCGAAGTAGAGGAAATGTATAATTATTTAATTGATAAGAATAACCAGCATTTGCTGATTAAAAAAGAGAATAGTTTATTAATTTCTATTTGCGAATTGAAGAAAATTAAAGGTCCAATTTCACATTTACATGAGATTTTGTCTTCTTATGGTTTTCATCATCGCGATGTAAAAAATATTGTAGATTCTATTTATGCAACATCGGGTAAGTTGTTTTATTCTGCAACACATCAATTGCTTAGAGATAGAGAATTTCTAATTTTAACCGAAAAACAAGAGATTAACAAGAAAGAGTATTCAGTGTCGAAATTGGACGAATACATAAGTGTGCCTATAAAAGTTAATATGACTTTTGTTGACAGAACTTCTTCTTTTCAGTTTTCAAAAGATTCTAATATAGCCTGTTTCGATGCTGATAAATTAAAGTTTCCACTGATATTAAGAAAATGGAAGGAGGGCGATGTTTTTTGTCCATTAGGAATGAAAGGGAGTAAAAAAATATCAGATTTTTTTATAGACCGAAAATTTTCAATTCAGGATAAAGAAAATACCTGGCTTTTATGTTCGGGCGGGAAAATTATTTGGGTTGTGGGGCATCGAATGGATAATAGATTTAAAATAACCGATGAAAGTACAAATATTTATCGTTTGGAATTACTGTAGATCACTGTTTTAATATCATAAATTTCTGCTTCTATACGATGCAAATTGTTTTGCTCTTATTGGGGATATAGCCGAATTAGATGCAGTAACAAATATTATTTTAACCTAAAAAGATACGAAGTTCTCAAATATTTGCAGCTATATATTGTAATTAGAGGTGCAGGGGACGGAAAAGAAAGAAATAAAATTTAGTAGACATAAGAAGAGCCCATTCCTTAGGAACAAGCTCTTTTTTTAAGAGAAACATTTAGGCAAGAGTTTCAACTTTTAAGCAATCTTCGAGGTTTTTTAATAATACTTTTTTTACTTTTCGGGGTTTGTTGGCACTAATTTCTTTTAAAGAACTAAGGGCCATATTACCAATTTCGTATAATCCTACAGGGTTTTTATCGTTATTATAGCTGGCAATAACATATTCGAGTTTCGCTTTTACTTCATCGTAAGCTTTATTGCCAGGTTTATTTAAGCAGGTTAAAGCTTCAAGGCACACATCTCGTAATTTTTCATTTTGATCATTCATAGTCATAGATTTAATGTTAAAATGTTAACTAAATTTACGAATAGCAGATGATTAATGGATTAACAATATGTTACAAATCAGTTAAATATTTATGTATGCAGTTATTTTTGACATCGAAATTGTTTGCATTGTGTATCTAAATGGTTTGCATAGTACAGGGGCTTATTTAAGATGAGCTTAAATAGGAAAAGCATGACTCTACAGCCATGCTTTTCTATTGATTTATTTGTACATATTACAATGGAATATTTCCATGTTTTTTAGGTGGATTTTGTTCACTTTTATTGGAGCACATTTCCAATGCCTGAATCAATTTATAACGACTTTCTTTTGGTAGAATTACCTCATCGATATACCCTAATTCTGCGGCTTTATAAGGATGTGCAAATTTCTCCCGGTAATCATCTATAGCTTCGGCACGCTCAGAATCGGATAAATTTTTATGCATTATATTTACGGCTCCTTCGGCTCCCATTACAGCAATTTCTCCCGTTGGGAATGAGTAGTTTATATCGGCACCAATGTGTTTGGAAGCCATTACATCATAAGCGCCACCATAAGCTTTACGTGTAATTAAAGTAATTTTAGGGACTGTTGCTTCGGCAAAAGCATAAAGTAATTTTGCTCCATGTTTTATAATTCCACCATATTCCTGAGCAGTTCCAGGCAAGAAACCAGGAACATCAACCAAAGTTATTAATGGAATATTAAAGGCATCGCAAAATCTAACAAAACGAGCAGCCTTTGTAGAACTGTTAATATCTAAAACACCAGCCATATTTGCAGGATTATTAGCAACAATACCCACAGGCTTGCCTGCAAGTCTGGCAAAACCGATTGTAATATTTGGAGCATATAGTGGCATTACCTCAAAAAAGTTATGATCATCGACTACGGTTTCTATTATTTCTTTTATATCGTAAGGTTTATTCGGATCGGCCGGAACAATAGATTGCAGTTTTTCATCTTCACGATGAATATTATCGGTGCAAGGTTTAGTTGGAGGATCTTCCATATTGTTAGAAGGAAGAAAGCCAATTAACTCCCGAAGCATCATCATTGCTTGTTCGTCGTTTTCGGCGGTAAAGTGGGCTACACCACTTTTCGAATTGTGAGTTATGGCTCCACCCAGTTCCTCTTTAGTAACCTCTTCGTGAGTTACGGTTTTAATAACATCCGGGCCAGTCACAAACATGTAGCTGGTATCTTTTACCATCATTATAAAATCGGTAAGGGCAGGAGAGTAAACTGCGCCGCCCGCACAAGGCCCCATAATTGCCGAGATTTGTGGAATAACTCCAGATCCTCTTACATTCTGATAAAATATATCGGCATAACCAGCTAAGCTTTGCACTCCTTCCTGTATTCTGGCACCACCAGAATCGTTTAGTCCAATAATTGGAGCGCCCATTTTCATAGCCAGCTTTGTTATTTTTACAATTTTATCGGCATTAGCCCGACTTAAGGAACCACCAAAAACTGTAAAATCCTGAGCGAATACATATACTAGTCTACCATCAATTTTTCCGTATCCACAAACTACACCATCACCCATTATTTTGTTTTTTTCCATTCCAAAATCGGTAGAACGGTGAGTTACCATTTTATCTACTTCAACAAAGGTTTCAGTATCTAAAAGGTCTTTAATTCTTTCGCGAGCAGTTTTTTTACCTGCAGCATGATGTTTGTCTATTCTGCTTTGTCCGCCACCTGTTTGTGCTGCTTTATTTAATTCTTCAAATTTTTTGATTTTATCTTCTAATGTCAACATTTCTTTTCAATTATAAACTGAGAAAAAATTATGAAAGTCTGATTCATTTAGGAATTCATAATTAATGTCTCATAATTATTAAATCGTAACTTATAATTCACTTAGTCGATGAATATCAATGGTTGATTTCCATCAATAATATCATTTTCATTAACGAAAATCTCTTGTATTTTTCCATCTTTCATGGCTTTGTACTCACTTTCCATTTTCATGGCAGAAACAATTATTACCGTGTCGCCTTTCTTAACCTGATCGCCTAAACTAACTGGTATTTTGACAATCTTACCTGGCATTGGAGAGCTTATTGTACTCTCTGCAGTTTCTAAATTTCCTGCATTTCTGGCTTGTTGATATTTAGTTTCGGCATCTATAATTTCGGCCTCGTAGGAGTGGTAAAAAGTATTGACTTTATATTTCTTTTTTGTTTCGTTTTCAATTAATTCAACATTAAAGGAATGTCCTTTATATATTACAGAATACACACCTTTTTCAACCTGCTGCATATCCAAATCGTATGTTTTATTGTCGACCATTATCTTTACAAAATTTTCATCTTCGGCAAGAAGCTCTACTTTTGCAATTCTATCGTCTAATTTTATTTCAAGTGCCATAACGCTTTTTTTATTGTTAATATTTAATTTTCACTACTTCGATACATGCCTCTTCGTTTTCCAAACTCTTTCCACTTGTTTTGTTTGTGACTTGTTTGATCTATTTGTGCATTTTTTATCTTATGATGATAATCAAGGAAAGCTGCAACAATTGCCAAATCTTCGAATTGTTGTTTTGCTTCGTCTTCGGCCAATAAAAATTTTTCGTTATTTTGAATAAAGTGAGTGTCGTAATTCCCATTCCTAAAGTCTTTACAATCCATTATTTTTTCCAGAAATTTAATTGATGTTTTAACTCCGGTAATTTTATATTCGTACAAAGCACGGCGCATTCTTTCAATGGCTTCGTCTCTTGTTCTAGCCCAAATAATTAGTTTAGATATCATTGGGTCGTAATGAATTGGAATTTCGTACCCTTCGTACACGTAACCATCTGTTCTAACTCCTAAGCCCATTGGTTCGGTAATGTGTGTAATTAAGCCTGGACAAGGCATAAAGTTATTATCTGTATCTTCTGCATAAATTCTGCACTCGATTGCGTGACCAAATTGAAAAACATCTTCTTGTTTTACCTTTAGTTTATGTCCTTCGGCTATTAGAATTTGTTCTTTTACAAGGTCGTAACCGGTTGTTCTTTCTGTAATTGGATGTTCTACCTGAAGTCTGGTATTCATCTCTAAAAAATAATAGTTGTGATCATTGTCGACTAAAAACTCAATAGTTCCTGCTCCTTGATAGTTAACGGCTTTTGCTGCAGCAACAGCATGTTTTCCCATTTGTTCGCGTAGTTCGGGTGTCATTAATGGTGAAGGGGTTTCTTCTACCACTTTTTGGTGTCTTCGTTGAACTGAACATTCTCTTTCGCATAGGTGGATAACATTACCATGTTGATCGCCCAGAATTTGAAATTCGATATGGTGAGGAGAGGTAATATATTTTTCGACATAAACCGTATCATTACCAAAAGCTGATTTTGCTTCAGATTTGGCGGCTCGTAAACTTTCAAGAATATCTTCTTCTTTGTCTACCATTCGCATGCCTTTTCCACCGCCACCTGCTGTAGCTTTAATCATTACTGGCAGACCTATTTCTTTTATTGCTTTCAGCGCCGATTCATCATTATCCATATTATCTTTGGTTCCGGGTACTACGGGTACACCTCCATTTATCATGGTTTTTCGTGCAGTTATTTTATCTCCCATAGTTGAAATTACTTCGGGTGTGGGACCAATAAAAATAATACCTTCTTCCTGACATCTTTTTGATAGTTCAGCATTTTCGCTTAGAAATCCATAACCAGGATGAATTGCATCAGCTTTTGTAAGTTTAGCTACTTCGATAATTTTATCGATGTTTAAATAGCTTTCAGACGAAGCTGCAGGTCCAATGTGGTGAGCTTGGTTGGCATATCTAACGTGCATAGATTTTCTATCGGCATCAGAATAGATCGCAACGGTTAAAATTCCCAATTCTCTGCACGAACGCATCACTCGCAGAGCAATTTCTCCCCGGTTAGCAATGAGGACTTTCGAAATTTTCTTGATCATTTTTGGTTATTTGTTGTAAGCTTAAAAAAGCTTTGGTTATAGTCAATTAATTCTATTGTTAGTTAGTGAAATGTTTTACTAAAAATGATAATGAACAACACAAATGTGTTGTAAAACACATAAAAGTAATTAAAAATTCGAAGTTTTCAAGTAATTAAATATAAAGATGTATGAATGCGTTAATCGAAAATAACCATCAGTTTTATGATGGTAATTGTCTGTTTAGTAGAGGTGTGTGTGTATTGTGAAGGTGTGATGTAAAATTGTTTCTACCAAAAATATTAAAAATGGGTAAAAAACGCCAAACATGCTCAATAGCAGGTTATATTTTGCACTTATTTTAATTATTAAGTTTAGAATATTTGGAGATATTCGTTTTTTGGGAACTAAAATGGTGTAGTTTCTATCTACTGCAACGTCATTTTCTGTAATCTTGAGATTACAAAATGTTAATTTTTGAGTGTGCCGCCATATTCAAAGCCTAAGCTTTTAAGCTCTTTTTTAATGATAGAAATATCGATTGATTCTCCTTTTAGGAATAATCGTTTTTGCTCTAAATTTACTTCGGCATTACTAATCTGTTTTAATGCTCCTATGTGTTTTTCTACACTATTTTTACAATGGTTGCAGCTCATGCCATTAACTGTTACAGTTAAGGTTTCAAGGGTTTTTTCTGAATCATTGTTTTTAAAATTTCTTTTACGGGAAAGGTATTTTTGCAGATATCCGTTAAGAATGAGTATACTTAAGCAAATACTACTTGCCCATTGCAGGTATTTTGGTATTATCCAGTGGCCTTCGTGTGCTGCAGTATGATGATGAATGCCACTTAGAGTAAACCATTCTCGAG
Organism: Marinifilum sp. RC60d5; assembly: GCF_052400665.1. Taxonomy (NCBI): domain Bacteria; kingdom Pseudomonadati; phylum Bacteroidota; class Bacteroidia; order Marinilabiliales; family Marinifilaceae; genus Marinifilum; species Marinifilum sp. RC60d5. The sequence continues at coordinate 8,135 of NZ_JBQTGK010000001.1, read as the reverse complement.
GTAGGAAATTATCAATAAGCAAACCAAATAATAATGCGCCAGTAATTATAGAAATTAAATAGGCCCACATTGTTTTTTTTCCAAGTACTTTATTTAAGACTGTTATGGTAGCAGCATTTGTTGCTGGGCCTGCCATTAAGAAAACCAAAGCAGCACCAGGCGAAATTCCTTTCATCATTAATACTGCAGCAACAGGTACCGATGAGGTTGCACAGATGTATAATGGAATTGATGCAATTAAAATAACGATCATTCCTAAAAAATCATTACCGATAAAATCAGAGAAAAAGTCGTTGGGAATTAATACAGAAATAAAAGCAGCAAGTAAAAGACCTATAATTAGCCATTTGGATATATCTTGTAAAAAATCAACAAATGCATATTTAAAAAGAATATAGAGTTTAGATCTTTTAATCGCTATTGTATTGCTATCTGAATTGCAATTATTGTCGCAGTCATTTAAATTAGTAGTTTTATTTGTATTTACAGTGTTTGATTCATCATCATCCACTTTATTGGTTAGTATTCCGCCTAAAAATCCTGTGAATAAGGCAATAATAGGGCGAAGAATTGCAAAGGGTAATCCCAGAAGCGAATAAGTAACAAGGATGGAATCGACACCTGTTTGCGGAGTAGAAATTAAAAATGAAACTGACGAACCTTTACTTGCACCGCTTTTAAAAAAGGAAATGCCTGTAGGAATTACTCCACACGAACATAGAGGAAGTGGAATTCCTATTAAAGAAGCATTGAGCACCGATCTACTATTTTTTTTACCTAAATACTTATCGATAAATTTCTGTGGGAAAGCAACTTTTAATAATCCTGCAAAGAAAAATCCCAAGATTAAATAGGGCGACATTTCATTTAATATTTGTACAAAATCACGTAAAAATTGATTGAAGTATTCCATTTTTGGTTTTTATTAATTGCAATTACTTCAAAAATATTAAAATATCTTAACTGTATGTTGTTTGCAAAGAACAGAATTATAGTAGTGCATGTAAAATACCTACATGTAGGTATGTGTTTTTGTAGTACTTAGTAAGGGCGAGTTGATAGTGAAAAAGAAGATATTGGTAGAATACTTCGAATTTAAGTAGTGAAAAATAAATGTTCAATTAGTATCTTTAATCCGATGCAGATTAATACAAAACCTCCAAAAAATTCTGACTTTTGGCGTAGTCTTGATCCTACTTTTTTGCCCAAAAGCAGGCCTGTCATCGAAACAATAAAAGTAACCGATCCTATAATAATTGCAGGAATCCATATTTGTTCAGCAATTATTGCCATACTAAAACCTACCACTAAAGCATCGATACTTGTAGCTATAGAAATGCACAGTAGAACGGATGTTTTTAATGGATTGAAATTGTGCTGAGATCCTTTACTATTATAACTTTCATATATCATTCTACTTCCCAGGCCGGCAAGTAATATAAATGCAATCCAATGGTCAAAGTCTTTTATTAAATCTTTTAATTCCCAGCCGGCAAACCATCCTATTATTGGCATTCCTCCTTGAAATAGAGCTAAAAAAAATGCAATTTTTACGGCCTGATGAAATCGAATATTTTTAATGGCTAATCCGCTGCAAACCGAAGCAGCAAAAGAGTCGACTGATAAGCCTAATGCAATAAGATATATACTAATTAACTCCATTTGTTATTAATTCCCCTGTAAAGTTATGATTCGAGATCTTATAAAAATAAAAAAGACAATTTATCAATGTGAAATTGCCTTTTTTAGGAAGAATATTTTTTAGACTGATTTAAGCTTCAAAATAAATTCGCTGCCTTTATTTAGTATGCTTTTAACCCATATATCTCCACTATTTTTTCTGGCAAACTCTTTACAAAGAATTAATCCTAATCCACTTCCTGATTCATTTTCTGTTCCATAGGTGGTAAAATTACAATCCGGGCGGAATAATTTAGCTTGATTTTCTTTACTTATACCAATACCATTATCTTTTACTTTTACCAATATAAAGTCATTATCAAAAGAGGTATGTAGTTCTATTCTGCCATTTATATTTGTAAATTTCAGAGCATTGTTAATTAAATTTCGAATGATAGTATCTATCATGTTTACATCACCATAAGCCATTGTTTCTGGCTTGACATCAGAAATCAAATCAATAGATTTATCGTTAGCTTTTAATTTAAACAAATTTAAATTAGCTTGAATTAACTGATGCAAATTGAAGCGTTCCGGAGAGAATTCTAATTTTCCTCGCTGACTATTTGCCCATTGTAGCAGGTTTTCGAGAAGTGTATATAAGTTATGCGACGATTCATAAATATTATCATTATAATCTTTTATTGCTTCAATATCTTTAGAGTTTTCGGTTTCATCTTTAACGAGTCCTGAAAATCCTAAAATAGCATTAAAAGGAGATCGTAAATCGTGTGCAATTATAGAAAAGAATTTATCTTTAGTTGCATTGGAGATTTTCATTTTTTTATTTGATTCTTCAAGCATTCCATTTATCTTATTTATTCTAAGATTAGCTTGAGTCTTTGCTTTATATAAAAAATAAGATAGAATTAATAATGCTAGAGCAATAACTGAGAATACGATAAAAAAATTGGTAATTATTTTTTCTTTTTTTAGTTTTTCTTGTGCGTACTGATGCTTTACACGTAGAATTTCATTCTCTTGTTCTCGTTTTTCTGATTCATATTGTGCTTGTAATTGAGCAATTTTCTGAGTTTTAGATTCACTTAGCAAACTATCTTTTAATGCATCGTGTTTGGTCATAGTTGCATAAGCCTTTGCATTATCACCAATTTTGTGATAGTATTTGGCTAATAGAAACAACAACTCATTTTTTTTCTTTTTGGTTTTATAAGTTGTGCTAAGTTTAATTCCTTCAGTAATATATTTATATGCTTGTGTGTAATTACCTGTTTTTAAATAGATTTCAGATAAAGTGCCCAGATTATAAATTTTAGAAATATTTTGGTGTAACTTTTCGTTTATAGATAAGGATTCATGTAATGAGCTAATTGCTTTTTCATAATTGCCAATTCTAAAATAGTTTTCACCAATATTGTTTAAAGCCAATGCTATACCTGGTTGATATTTATTATTTTTCTCTATTTCCAGACTTTTTTCGAAATAATTTTGAGCTTTTAAATACTTTTTTTCTTCCTGATAAATAGTTGCCAAATTATTATAAATTGCAGAAAGAACTTTTGTTTGTTTATGTTGTTCTGCAATAATTTTTGCCTGATTGTAATAGGATTTAGCTTTTTCAAGTTGTGCATCATCAGCGTAAATATTTCCCATGTCAATAAGAAGGCTAATTTTTACGTTGTCGTTTTTCAGATTTTCAGAGTATTTATATGCTTCCAGATATTTATTTAAAGCTTGATCCAACTCGCCTCTTTCGTAAGAAATTTCACCAAGTCCGATAAGAGTATTAACATGATTTAATGTTAGGCTAATTTTTTTAGAAAGTGAGTAGCATTTATTATAATAAATAGTAGCGCTATCGTACTGATCTTTAATTGAATAATAGTCAGCTAAGTTTAGTAGTATATTGGAAGTATTTACAGAATCTTTTGTTTTTACTGCATATACGTAAGCTTTATCGAGGTAGTGTTTCGATTGTGCCTTATCTCCATTTAAGGAGTAATTTTGGAATAGTTGAAAGTATGAATTAAGTAATAAATTATCATCCTTGTTATCCATAGATAACACAAGGGCTTTATTTGCAAAAATTATAGCACTATCAATATTGTTAGATTGATAATGTTTTGATAGTTGCAAATATAATTCTATTTCTTCTTTACTATCTACAGTTTGCTTTTTAAATTTATCTAGAGTAGGTGTTGCCAGTGCTATTTTACTAATGAATAGGGGTAATAAAACTAGCTTTAGGGGGAGATGCATTATGATAATTTATTTATGCTTTAAAATTATGACTAATAAGTTAATGGTTGTTTAGATGTAAATTTAGAATACTTACTATAGGAGGAAATATATTTTATTCTAAAAAATACAATTTCATTTTGTTGTAATCTGTTAATTTAAAGTGCAAATATAGTTTTTATTCTTTTTGCTTAAAAGAAAAAAGAGATAAATATTTATTAGGTAATCCTTACTATTTTCGCAAAAAAAATCTTTCATATTTTATGAAAGATTTTTTTATGATTTATCCTATTTTCAGCATTCGTTGGATCGAAAGAATAGCTTTATTTGCTATTTTATCGGGAACTTTTACTTCATACTTATCATTCAGAAGGGCTTCGTATATTCCTTTCAGATTAACTTTTTTCATCGATCCGCAAATTGTTTTAGGATGTATTACTATAAATTCTTTTGTCGGATTTTTCTTTTCTAATTGATGAAGCGTACCTAATTCTGTAGCAATTATAAATTGTTTTTTGTTCGATTTGGCTGCATGTTCTATAATGCCAGCAGTGGAGTAGAAGTAGGCATTAGGAAGGTTTAAAATTTTATCATCGCAGGCACAATTACTTTCAGGGTGAATTAAAATATCTGCTTCGGGGTATTTTTGGTTCATTTCTAAAACCATTTTTGTGCTAATTTTTTCGTGTACGCAGCAATCGCCATCCCAAAGGTGCATGTTAATTCCTGTTTTTTTTACAATATATCCACCTAGGTTTTTATCAGGAGTAAAAAATATGTTTTTATCTTTACCTAGATGTTCAACTACTTTAATTGCATTTGAAGAGGTACAGCAATAATCAGTTTCTGCTTTTACTTCGGCAGTCGTATTAACATAGGATACTACAACACCATCGGGATTATTTGCTTTCCATTTTCGAATATCTTCGCTGGTAATACTTTCGGCAAGAGAACATCCGCAATTTTTAGCAGGAATTAATACTTTCTTATTTGGAGATATAATTGATGCTGTTTCTGCCATAAAATGTACTCCACAAAAAACAATAACATCGGCTTTTGTTTCTCCGGCTTTTCGTGCCAAACCTAGTGAATCTCCAATGTAATCGGCTACATCTTGTACTTCGGGATGTGTGTAATAATGTGCAAGAACGATTGCATTTTTTTCTTTTTTCAGAATTTCAATTTGTCTGACTATTTCTTTATTTTCCATTTGGGAAAGTAGGTTTGTATTTATAGAATAATATTCTGGCTAATGTCCAAGGCAACAACAGAGTGGGTAAGTGCTCCTATGGAGATAAAATCGACTCCTGTTTCAGCAACTCCTTTTAAGCGTGGTAGGCTCATATTTCCGGATGCTTCGCTTAAGGCTGTATTGTTAATTATTTTAACTGCCTGTGCCATTATTTCATTACTCATATTATCGAGCATTATAATATCAGCTCCAGCTGCTACAGCTTCTCTTACTTCATTTAAATTAGTGGTTTCAACTTCCACTTTAATATTTTTGGGGATCGATTTTCTGATTTGTTCAACTGCGGTTGTAATGTTACCGGCAATTTTTATATGGTTATCTTTTATCATCACCATATCGTATAATCCAATTCGATGATTGGTTCCACCTCCGGCTTTAACTGCATATTTATCAAGGCTTCTTAAGCCTGGAACAGTTTTACGGGTATCTAAAATTTTAACTTTAGTATTTTTAACTTCGGCTACGTATTTCGCTGTTTCGGTTGCTATCCCCGACATTCTTTGCATTAGGTTTAATGCTAGTCTTTCTCCACTAAGTAAGGCTCTAAATGTGCCACTTATCTCAACAATAACATCTCCTTTTTTAATGAAATCTCCATCTTTAAAATTTGGAGTCCATTCTATATTCGGATCTAATTTTTTAAATACAAGTTTTGCAATAGGTAAGCCAGCAATAACTCCATCTGCTTTGGCGGTCATTCTTGCCTTTGCGGTTGTTGTTTCTGGTACCAAATTATTAGTAGTGATATCTCCATCCTGAATATCTTCACGAAAAGCATGTTCAATTATATATTCTAATTCCTGAATATTTAATCCGGTTTCTTCCATGTTGGCTTAATTAATTATTCTTAAGATTTCTGTTCTACAGGAACAAAAGTAAGTTCTTTGTTAATTTGTTGTATTGAGTGAGTAAGAAAGTCTTCATTTTCAGATTGAAAGTCCTCTCTATAATGTCCGCCTCGGCTTTCTTTACGAGCTAAAGCTGCTTTGCATATTAATTTGCAGACAATAATTAGATTCTGCATCCGAAAGCTAAAATATTCATTTTCCTCGTAAGGAAAAGTTTTGTTTATTTTTTCTATTAAGCCTAGTAGTTCCTGTAATTTATCTTCCTTTCTTACGATTCCTGCCTTGGTATTCATTTCTATTGACAGAGAATTTATATATTTTAGAAATAAATTTTCGAGTTTAGGATTACAGCCTAATTTTGTTTTATTGTTTAATGAGAGGTTTGATGTTACCTTATTTTTGATAGCATGTTGAACTGCTCTTTTTCCAAACACCAAACATTCAAGTAATGAGTTTGATGCCAATCTGTTGGCTCCCATTACTCCTGTAGATGCCAGTTCGCCACAAGCATATAAATTTGAGATGTTTGTATTTCCATTTATTCCGGTTTTAATTCCGCCTACAGTATAATGAGCTGCGGGAGCAATAGGAATTTCAGAACATAAATCGGCTCCTGATTTTTTGCAATTTTCGTAAATAGAAGGGAAGCGAGATTTAATTTTATCAGCATCGAGATGTTTTAGGCTAAGCCTAACATAGTCTTCTTTTTGCATTTGCATTTGATCGAAAATTGATCGGGCAACAATGTCTCTGGGAGCTAATTCTGCTAAAGGGTGAATTTTAGTCATAAATCTTTCCCCTTTAGAATTTAATAAATAGGCTCCTTCGCCACGTACAGCTTCACTAATTAAAAAAGTATATCCTTTTTTAGAGTAAAAAGAGCTGGGGTGAAATTGTATAAATTCCATATCCTCAATTTCGGTTCCTGCTCTGTATCCCAGAGCAATTCCATCGCCTACAGTTGTTTCTGGATTAGTAGTTCGCTGATAAATTGCTGAGCTTCCTCCAAGTGTTAATATCGTTGAGCGACTGCTGATATGAAGATTAGAGTTGTTTTTAGGATCGTAACTTTGTGCTCCGAAACAGTTTCCATTGTTAACTAACAATTTGTACACCATTTGGTTTTCGAAAACTTCTATATTTTTTGTTTCTAAAACCTTTTTAATCAAAAATTGAATTACTTCTCGGCCCGTGGAATCTCCACCTGCATGTAAAACTCTACGTCGATGATGTCCTCCTTCTAAACCCAATGAAAGTTCTCCATTTTCGGTATCAAATTGCATGCCCATATCAATTAATTCCTGAATTCTTTTAGGGCCTTCGTTTACCAGAATATCAACGGGAGTATAGTCGCAAAGGCCTCGCCCTGCTGTTAAGGTATCTTCCAAATGGTATTGGGGAAAATCATCAGAATCGGTTACTGCAGCAATTCCGCCCTGGGCATAAAAAGAGTTGCTAACATCTATTTTTGATTTAGTTAAAATCGCTACCGATCCGTACTGTGCGGCGGTATAAGCCGAATATAATCCTGCTAGTCCACTTCCGATTATCAGAAAATCGAACTTTTTGTGTAACATTTTTGAAAAATCTTGGTTCGTGCGAAAATAGTGATTTTCATTTGATCCAAAGGCAAAAATTACTGAAAAATTATATCGGGGAGAGGTAAATTGTATTAAATACCAATAACAAAGGCGACTAAAAAGCCGCCTTCGTTGTGTGTTTAATGTATTTATTTTTCAATTAAATCAGTAAGGAAACTGCGAACAGTTTTTACCGAATCAACCTTGTATTTTGCGGCAGTATGTTTTAATCCTACCTTAATCGTATTTGCATTTTCAGGTAATTCTCTAAACATATATTCATCGGTCCAGTCATCACCAAGAGCAAGAATAAAATCAAAATTTTGATTCTGAAGAAATTGAATTGCCGCCATTCCTTTGTTAATTCCACCACTTTTAACTTCAATTACCTTATTCCCTTCAAGAATTTCAAGGTTATGGTTGGCAATCATTGTTGTAAGTTCATCTTTTAATTCATTAGCTCTTAGTTCTCCCTGTTCAGGTTCTGATTTTCTGTAAAGCCAAACCAGAGAATAGTTTTTTTCTTCGATAAACGAGCCAGGAGTTCTATCAACAAAAGTTTCCAGACTTGGTCGG